>JAQWPM010000012.1:0-600000 GCA_029245345.1 Longimicrobiales bacterium | reverse complement strand
ACGAGAACCACCATGATGCCCAACAAGGCGATCATGATGAGCACCATCTGTTTGACGTCTGCCCAGGCCACCGCCTGGACGCCCCCGATCATCGTGTAGATCACGGTTGGAACACCGATCAGCAGAACGCTCCACACGAGTGGGATCCCGAATACCGCGCTCAGCACCACTCCTGGGGCAGCCATGATCGTCCCGGCTGACATCCCACGGGAAAGCAGGAAGAGGAACGCGGTGAGGGAGCGGGTCTTGGTGTCAAACCGGCTCTCCAGGTACTCGTACGCTGTGTAGACACCCGACCCATGAAGGAACGGTACGAGGGTGACCCCGAGAATGACCATCGCGATCGGAAGGCCGAAGTAGAACTGCACGAACCGGAGGCCATCTGTCGCACCTTGGCCGGGCGTGCCGATCATCGTGATCGCAGATAGCTGGGTAGCCATCACGGACAGGCCAACGACCCACCAAGGCAGGCTCTTACTCGCTAGGAAGTACCCTTCGAGGGTGTCGGTCCCTTTGGACTTCCGGAGACCATCGATAATGACGTACGCGAGGTAGACGACAACGATGAGCCAATTGATCCAGTGCACGGTCGGACTCCCTTAGACGTGGTAACGCATCTGGAGGAGCCAGAGCATCGCGAGCGCGATAAGCTGGACCGTGAGCACGCGGATAAGCGTGTTCTTCAACCTGGCCCGTGTGTCGGCGGGAGTTTCGGTGTCGTCAGGCGTCATGGGCAGTTCCGAAGCGGCGGGATGTGCGACGGAAGCTCCGGGAGGCCGACGCATGGCGCAAGCATGCTGCGGATGGGTCGTAATTCGAGCTGAGATGGCGCGGTGCTCCGGGGCGGACCGTCGCTACAAGAGTGGGTGATGAGAATGAGATTCGAGCGGGCTTTTCTCTTGGTGAGTGGCGTGTTTGCGTTCGGGACGGGCGTTACGGAGCGTCCGCCAACGCGATCGGATCTGTGCCAGTCCAGCTTTAGTGGATCCGGGGATTGCCGCTTCGATGATTGGCGTGCGGATGGCCGTAGCCTTCGCCTCAGGGCTCATCCCGGCTGTCCGCGCCTTCAGGACCTCAGGACCGACTCAGCTGGAGCTGAGCGTTCGGCTGCCTAGTGAGGTCCGGCGAAAAAAAGAGAGGGCGCCGGAAAGACTGTCGGCGCCCTCTCTTTATCCCCCACGACCCTAGCGTCGTCGCGTCAGTTTCCGGCTCCTCGAACGGTGCAGAAGCCACCCTCGGCTGTGCATCCCGGCTCCCGCAGCGTCCGTTCGAAAAGCTCGTAGATCCGGCGGTACTCGTCGGTCCACGATGTCGGTTCAGTGAATCCGTGGCCCTCCACGGGGTAGACCGCGAGCTCCCAGTTCTCCTTGCCCAACTCGATGAGCCTCTGAGACAATCGGACCACGTCCGAGAAGTGCACGTTGGTGTCGACCATGCCGTGCAGCATCACGAGGTGCTGATCCGCTCCGAAGTTCTCCGCGAAATAGATCGGAGACGACTGCTCATAGGCTTCAATGTCGTCCTGCGGTTGATTCAGGATTCTGCTGGTGTACCCATGGTTGTAGTGGGCCCAGTCGGTCACGGACCGGAGCGCTGCTCCGGACTTGAAGGTGTCTCCGGAGGTGAAGAGGCCCATGAGCGTGATGAATCCACCGTAGGACCCACCATAGAGCCCGATGCGAGCCGGATCGACGCCTTCACTCGCAGCGAGATACCGAGCGCCGTCGACCTGGTCGGACATGTCCTTCCCGCCCATCCACCGATAGATCCCCGTCCGCCATTCAGCGCCATATCCGGCAGAGCCCCGGTAGTCGATGTCGAGCACCGTATAGCCACTCGCGGCGAGCAGCTGATTGAACTGGTATTCGCGGTAGTACGACGACCAGTAGTTATGGACGTTGTGGAGGTATCCAGCGCCATGAACGAAGATGACCGCGCCGCCGTGTGACTCAGCGCCCATGTCCGACGGCCGATAGATCCTGGCCGGCACCATCGTACCGTCCTCCGCTTCGAAGCTCAGGATCTCCGGCTTGACCCACGGGAATCCACTCCATTCTTCGGTGGGCGACTCGGTGATCTGTCCCATTTCGGAGCCCGATTCTGCGTCTGCGACGAAGAGTTCGGGCGGATGATTAGCCACGTCGTGCACGACCGCCATGCGCTCCCCGTTCGGAGCGAGCGTCCCAACGAACCGCCCGTCTCCTGACGTGACCTGCTCCCTATCCGAGCCGTCGAAGTCCATCCAGAACAGGTGCTCGTTGAACGGCGACCCCTCGTTCGTGCGCAGGAAGAAGCGGGACCGATCCTCCGGCATGCCCACCGAGAGTACTTCCCACTCTCCACTCGTGAGTGCCTGCTTGTCCGAACCGTCGGCGTTCACCGCGTAGAGGTGAGCGTAGCCCGATCCTTCGCTCACGTAGTAGATGCGGTCCGTCCCCGGCACGAAGCCGACACAGAACGCGAAGCACGGGCCGGCGACCCATGCATCGTCACGTAGATGGTCGAGCATCGTGCGCTCGCCTGTGGCGGCGTCCACAGACCAAAGCCACCGGTCTTTGTTGTCTGCGGAAACGGCGAAAACAAATGCCTTCGTCCCAGCGTCGTTCCACTGCGCGTTATTCGGCCGGGGCGTCCCCTCACCTTCGTAGCCTTCTGGAGCGAGGTCGATCCAAGTGACTTCGCCCGTGGCGAGGGTGACAACTCCGATCCGCTGGGCGCCCTGAGCGTCCCCGACCTTCGTCCGAACCGTGAGGTCCCGCGTGTACCCGTCATCGGTGACCCAGTCGGGCACGATCGTCTGCTTCGACCCTTGCGACTGCTTCACCGCTCGGAGTAGGGCGTACTCGCCCGTGCGGGTTGGGGTCATGCCTTGGGCGCGCTCTCCGGCCCCCACATAGATCTGCTCTGGCTCACCGATCGACCCTGCTTCGCGGATCGAGTCCTGACGAGCCTGACGCACAGCATCCCTGCGGATATGCGCGAACAATTCGAGCTGCTGGTCTTCCAAGAAGCCCCGCTGGCCCTCGGCGTCTTCTTCGTCTCGAGGTGCGGGTCCGTTGGCCACTCGCGTGAGTTGCTCCAAGGTCCCGGATTCAATCCCCAGTCGGAACAGATTCCCGCCACGCTGGAAGAGGATCGACTCGCCATCGGACGAGAAAATTGGTTGACCCTCCCCGTCCGCGGTGTGCGTCAAGCGGCGGACATTCATCGACCGTCGATCGACCAAGTACAGATCTCCGCTGACGGACGAGATGCGCCATCGCTGATCGGCAGAGATATCCCCTCCGGCCAACAGAGGTGCCATCTCGCGCATGGTCTCTCCATTGACGATTTCGGGCTCGCCGCCGTCCGCGCTGACGCGGTAGCTGGAGCGCGGCGCGTCCCAGGCCATGCCTCCGGGTCGCCAACTGAAGTAGATCCATTCGGAGTCGTCCGTCCATCGGATCTGCCCCGGGGCAACGCCGACGTTCTCCTCGGCGCGCATGATGTTCCGAATGGACAGCTCGAACTGTTCGCTCCGGACGACCTCAGGTACGTGGTCCGCCACACTTTGCGCGCTGACGAGGGCAGGAGTGCAAACTGCGACGAGCGCGGCCAATAGACCGTTTGTGACTCTCTTCATTTTCTCTTCAATCTCCCATGCAAGTGCCAACGGCCCGCGCAGTTTCGATGATGTCGCTGTCCAAGGGGACAGTCTTTATTCTCGCTATCGCCTGTTCCAGCGGAACGGCGAGCACTTTGGGCGGATTGAGCGCGACCATGCACCCGAAACAGCCGTCCATCACCAGCTTGACCGCTGCAGCTCCAAAGCGGAGCGCCAGCAAGCGGTCATAAGAGTTGGGGCCGCCACCGCGCTGGAGGTGGCCTAGGACGAGGTGCCGCGTCTCCCTGCCGGTCCGCTCATGAATATCATGGGCTACCTGCTCTGCCATTCCACCCAGTCGTTTCTGGCCGTCGTCTTCCTGTTTGAACAGAGGCTTGCTGCCTTTGGGGAAGGCCCCTTCCGCGACGACCACAATCGCGAATTCTCGCCCGCTGGCGTAGCGATCCTGAATTTTCTCGCAGACGATATCCATGTCGTAGGGGATCTCCGGGATCAGGATGACATCCGCAGTTCCCGCGACGCCTGACGACAGCGCGATCCAACCGGCGTTCCGGCCCATCACCTCGACGACCATGACTCGCTGATGTGATTCCGCGGTGGAGTGGAGCTTTCCAATCGCGTCTGTGGCCGTGTCGACTGCGGTATGGAAGCCGAAGGTCACACTCGTGGCCTCGAGGTCATTGTCGATCGTCTTCGGGACCCCGACGACCTTGAGGCCCTTCTGAGAGAGTGCGTGTGCGATCTCGAGCGAGCCGTCGCCGCCAATTGAGATCAGAGCGTCGACCTCGAGTCGCTCCAGGGCATCGACCACCTCTTGCGACCGGTCCATGTACGTAACGGCGCCGCCGTCGGCGCGGATGGGCCACTTCAGTGGGTTCCCCCGGTTCGTCGTGCCGAGGATCGTGCCTCCGAGGTGCGTGATCCCCCGGACGGACCGGCGGTTCAAGGTGACGACCCCGTCTTCCTCGAACAGCCCGTCGTAGCTGTCCTTGATCCCGAGGACCTCCCAGTCCATCTGCTCCGCCGCCCTAACAACTGCGCGGATGACGGCGTTGAGGCCGGGAGCATCCCCCCCGCCGGTGTTCACGGCGATGCGTTTGATGTTCAGATTCATGGCCTGGCCGGGCAGACGTGCCACCAAAGAAAATGGGCATCCGGCTTTGAAGCCGGACGCCCATACTAGCGGCTATCCCCGAAAGTCCGCGAGAGCTCGGAGATGCGAGGCGGGGGAGGTTACTCCCCCGTCAGAATATCCATCGGACGGTACCTGAGAACTCAGCCCCCATGACGTCCACTCCGGCCCCGGTGGCGTCGATGATAGAGCCGTAGAGAATGCGTAGCTTGGGGAAGAAATCGTAGCCACCGAAAAGACGCATGGGGAGATCTCCACCTGCGGCCAGCATCCAACCTGAGCCGGGGTCCGTGCCGTCGGGTTCCGTACGGTCTTGCAGTCTGAGGTCGATGTGAGGACGGAATGCGAAGCCACCGCCGACCTGGATCGAACCCATCACGCCAACGACGAGCATGTTCTGCTTCGGCGTTGCGATCGCGGTGTCCCCGACGATCGCTCCAATGTTGTCCACGATGGAAAGGGTCAGGTCGCCAGTCTCACGAATCACGTCTGCAGCATACACTGTCCATACTCCAGAACCTGCGCGGAACGCATACGTTGCGTCGAAGCGGAGTCGATTGCCTGCCTGGAAGAGGTTGATCCCGTCCGCCTGGTCCGATTCGTACTGCCGGAATGTCGCACCAAGCGTGAGCGTATTCGTACCGATGTTCCGATCGAGGCCCACCCGGATTCGGGTCTCATTGCCCGGCCGGTATGACAAATCGAGGTCTGTACTCGGTTCGAACTCTCCGCGCACCGAATAGGCTCCGGCGAACCCGACTCCCCATCCGCCGACTCGGGCGGCAGTGGCCAGGGCCGACGTGAACCCGGAACCGCTTCCCCACGTGGTTTCGCGGAAACCCAATAGGTCCGTGGCGAGCACGGACGCAACGATGGCTTCCTCTCCAGTGTGGGTAGAATTGCCGGTGGGGATGCCTGCGCCGAAGCTAAGCAGTGCCCAAGGCGTCACTGAATAAGAGAGCTTCAGGTGGGTGTCGGTCACCCCGGACATCGTAAAGCGGGTGTTGTCGCGCTCGATCTCGCCCTGAGCCCAAGCGGTCGAGAGGTCCACCGAAATCGCGTCGGTGATCGGGAACCGCACGGCGACCGGGACCATAAAAAGTTGAACCGCGTCCGCGCCCAAGCCAGCATCGAACGTGTAGCCCATAAAATTGGACCCGACGCCCATCGTGCTGTTTTGCGCCGAAGCTGGGACCGCTAAGACCGCGGCTACGAAGGCCGCTGCGATACCGGCCTTCAGTGTCCGGGCGATCATTGGCCACCTCTGCCCGGTCTCAGGATGACGATGCGAATCTGAGCCTGTGCAACTGTCGTCACGCTTTCTTGGCCTTGAGACTCTTGAGCTGCATCGCTGCGGTCCTCACCGGTCGTGGTCGCCGCTGTGTTGTCACTACTCGTAGTTGAGCCGAGGTCGAGGGTCCCTGAGGTCCGGGTTGGATTGACCGCGTTGGAAGCCTCACTCAGCGTCTGCGACGTGGCAGTTGTCGTCCCTCCGCCGGTGGTCGCACCCGTCGTGGTCGTTGTTGGTGGCGGAGCTACTGATCCGCCAGAACCTGTCTCACCGGTCGACGACGCGGTCGTTGCGATCTGGGCTGTCGTTGTGGCGGCAGCTTCGTCCATCACCTGCGATTCCTGAGCCTCGGTTGCCGCAGCGCTGAAGCTAGGGTCGAGTTGCTGCGCCTGCTCGAACTCAGCCTGTGCGGCCGCATAGTTCCCGTTGTCCTTCTCACGAAGTCCGCGCCCGTAGGCGAGGAACGCCAGCAGGTTGTCCGTGCGGTTGTCAAGAATTTGCTGCTGCTCACCGGGGGTGAGCGTCACTCCGAGCACTTCCTGGATGGTGCGGAAGACGAGTTGCTTCTCCATATCGAAGATGTTTTCCAGCGCCGCTGCCTCGTTGACCTGACCGGCCGAAGATGCGCTTGCCACGTTCAGCACGTCCTGCGAGACGGCGATTTGGTCGCCCGCCGGAGTGAGGACTCCTTGTACGACGTGCTCAGCCTGAAGTAGGCGGCCAGCGCGTGCGCCGGTGCCTGGCTCGGAATAGCCTGCCTCGTTCATCCCGATCTCGTCCAGGAGCGATTGGATCTGGGCACGCTCCAATACGATGAGCGCGTTGGAAACGGCGAAGTCCGTTGTCATCATGTCCGCTAGGGCATAGATCAGCGGCTCGAGGTTGGCGTCCGTGGAGTTGAACGCGAACGGCATGACCGCCACCGACCGAGGCGTCGGCGCCGTCGTGAGAAGCTGCGACTCGTTCGCCAAGGCGGTCTGCGACCGCTCCTGCAGCATGTTCTGCGCGACGAACTGGAGACGGTTGCGCAGTTCGTTCTTCAATTCCTCGGACCGTCCTACGTTGAGGTACTGGTTGTACGCGTCACTAGCCGCGGACCAATTGTGCAGCTCCTCATGTACCATGCCTAGGTAGAGTAGCCCGGGGCCGGATTGGTTTCCGGAGTCCACAGCAGCCTGCAGGGTCATTCGCGAGCCTTCAAAGTCGTTCGTTTTGAAGAGCGCCATTCCCAACTGGACTTGGAGGTCCGTGTCGAGAGGGTTTGCGGAGAGCTGCTGACGGATGCTAGGAATGTCCGCAGGGCTTACCTCGGGGATCGAATACGCGCACGCGCCGAACGCCAGGGATAGGGACAGCGCGACCAGAGAACGACAGCCGACTGAGGGAGCGTACCGCATAAAAGGCTCCTAGGAGAAACCACTAAAGATGAAATCACGGAGAGTGCGAAAAAAACATCTTCTCGCATCTCCGATGAGGCCTGGGTTAAATTACGAAATAGAGTTTGGGTGGGCAAAGGATTTCTCTTTTTGACCCGCCCGTTGCAGCTTAAGATATGCAGTCTTTATGGGGGTTCAGCCCCTTTTGAGGAGGTTTAAGTGCGCACCTACAAGACCGTTCTTGTTGCCGTGATCGCGATTGCGGCGCTAAGCGTTCAGGATGCGTCTGCCCAGGATCCGGCAATCCCGACCATCGCCGTGATGGATTTCAACGGCTTCATGCTCGGCGACGGCGGCAGTTCCGTGAACCTAGGCAAGGCGGTGTCCGCCATGCTCGTGACAGAGTTCAGTGGCCGTGAAGGGATCGTGGTTGTGGAACGCCAGGCGCTCAATGACCTCCTGCAGGAGCAGCGACTGGCGCTGTCCGGCCGGGTTGACGAGAGCAGCGCTGTTGAGATCGGCAAGCTGCTGGGAGCCCAGTACATGTTCTATGGGCAGGTCGCAAGCATTGCGAACAACCTGCGAATCGATATCCGGGCAGTCGATGTCGAAACGTCAGAGATCATATCTGTACTCAAGAAGATGGATCAGACGAGCGAGCTGCTCTCAGTCCTCGTGAGTATCGCCGATGAATTCAGTAGCGAGCTCGAACTCGTTGCACCGTCCAATAGACCTGGAGTTGCCAGGATCCCGGTCCCGGCGATCATCGCGTTCAGTCGGGCGGTGGACTATGAGGACAAGGGTGAGACGGCCCAAGCAGTGGAGCAGTACAATGCTGCGCTTGAGCTTTACCCGGGATACATCGATGCCGAGCGTGCCTTGGTTCGACTGGGAGGCGGTGAATAATGCGTATCAATACTCTGAAAGTTGTGGTGATTCTGCCGACGTTGGCGTTGGCGCTGGCCTTCTTGGCTCAACCCGTGGACGTCGCGGCCCAAGCCATCTCGTTTGAGGGTGAGTTGCCCCGGGCTATGGTTTTCATTCAGGAGGACGGCCGGGGGAAGGTTTCGTCGCGGGAGATGACGAGCTTCCTGCGGGAGGCCGGATTCCCGGTTATTGATCCGGCTCTGGCCATCGACGAAGCGGCACAGAATCTGGTGACCGCGGCAATGAACGGGAACGATGGTGCGGCGACGCAGCTCGGTCGTGACTGGGGAGCACAACTTTTGATTCTCGGGGTCGCGGACTACGCGACGCGCCCCGACCCGGTGGACGGAACTCTGATCACCGCGACCGCGGAGGTTTCGGTGCGGGCGCTTCGCTTGGACCACGGCGACGTCGTGTCGGAGGCTGTGGCGAGTGGTCGCGCTCTTGAAGCGACGGACCAGGCTGCGAAGGCGAAGGTCGTCCGCCAGGTGACGCAGGATGTCATCACTCAGTTCATCGGCGGCGTGATGAACGATTGGTCAGCGCGTACTTGGATGGAAGCAGCGTACTGGAATCTTCCCGAGCCCGGTTCGGTCGAGCATGCGACCGCTTCGCAGGCCGCCAGCACTAATGGCGGTGGCGGTGAAGCACCAGGTGTTGCCGTGATTCGAGCTGACGTGAAGCCCGCTAGTGGCGCGGCGACCCGAGGTATCGGTGTTGTTGCAAAGGGTGGCAACAGCCTCTCTGGAGTGACGAACACGGTTGAGCTCCGGGGCGTCGTGGTCGGAAACACGAGCGGGGTAGAGGTGAACGGCGCGCCTGCGCTGCTGGAACCACTCGATGCCGAAGAAGCGGCCCGGATCCGTGTGGATCCGGCTGAAGCTCAAATCTTCCGTCGTGAGTTCACGCTCCCTGTCAGTCAGGACAGTGTTCTGATCGTCGCGAGTGGTACTGACGGCTCCACGACTCAGGCCGTAGCTGCACCGCGCATCGACAAACGTTGGGCGGTGGTCGTCGGTGTCGGTGAATACCAGTCCGAGGAGATTCCAGACCTGGAAGGTGCGCCCATGGATGCTCGGGCGATCCGCGATTTCTTGCAGAGTGATGCTGCGGGTCCGTTCGACGAGGTACTCTACCTCGAAAACGAACAGGCAACCGGGGCTGCGATGCGCGAGGCGCTCTTCGTGTTCTTGCAGCAAGCGGACTGGGACGACTTGGTCGTCATCTACTTCGCGGGACATGGTGCGCCGGATCCGGGCCGCCCGGACAATCTGTACCTGTTGCCTGCGGACTCGGACCTGAACGCGTTGGCGTCCACCGGATTCCCGATGTGGGATGTTAAGACCGCGCTACGCCGTCAGATCTCATCAGAGCGGGTAATCGTGATCGCCGATGCGTGTCATTCGGCCGGTACGGCGGACGGTGATGCGGTTGGAGGGGGTGGCAGCAACGCCATCTCGGGTGGATTTGCGCAGCTCTTCACCCCGTCCCGCCGCTTGATGATGACGGCAGCGGACACGAACGAGTTCGCTCAAGAGGACGAACGGTGGGGTGGAAACGGTGTGTTCACCCACTTCCTTCTTGAAGGGTTGAAGGGTGCTGCAGATGCCGACAATGATGGCATCGTGACATTCACCGAGGTCTTCGATCACGTTTCGAACAACGTTCGACAGGCGACCAACGGTCAGCAGAATCCACAACGAAGTGGGTTCGGGGACATACCGTTGGCCATCGTTACCGGTGGTAGCCAGCCGGACGGCCCTGGCGGCTGACGAGCCCCTTCGTCCGGCCGTAGAATATGAAGAACTGCCCCGCCCTATTGGGCGGGGCAGTTCTGCATTCACCCGCACTTCTCGGGCCAGGAGTTGCCGGGCATCAAAGGAATGCGCGGGGTCTCTGAGGGGGTCCTTCTCAGTGTTCCTAGTGGACGACCATCAGCTGCTCGACGGCGGCCAGCAATCCGGTGGGACGTACCGGCTGAGGCATAGTGTGCGCCGCCCCGATGATTGGCACATCCGCGTTGATACCTGAGAGGACTGGCTAGTGGTTGCCAGCCGTCGAAAGTTCCAAGGTCAGCGTCTGAATTTCGGTCGATCCGGGCTGGCTGCTCCCTCCGACATGGATCATCGAGAGCGTCGTGGTCTTTTCGATGCGCTCAGAATGCACGACGTACCCCAAGTCGAAGTCGAACACGAAGGATCCTTCCCGTGCGCTCTCCCGAGTGATTTCCATCCTGGCATCTGGCCCGAGCATGGGTCGGTCGATCGTCGTGCTGCCGCCACCTTCTGTTGAGAACGTGACGGTGATCAAGTTGTCCTCGATTGATTGGACCTTGAACAGAGTGGCTTCTGCGAAGTCGAGATCGATCTCCGCAATCCGGTAGGTGACCAACTCCGCCCACTCGTCTCTTTCTCTGACTTCCGCTTCGGGTAGGGGGAAGAAGGAAATCAGTGTGAGGCCTTCGAGGGCGGGTCGCCAATCGTTCTTATCGATCCCGAGCTCCGAGAGGGTCACGGACCCGACTGCGGGCTCGCCTTCGCCCAGATCGAGTCCGTACTCAGCTTCGAAAGCGTCCCCCGCTTCACGTACGTCGATCGACAACCCGATCGTGTCGGGACCGACGCGATACTGCTCTCGTCCACCCACTTCACCGACGATTTGGAGCACGCCGACGTATTCAATGCTGTGAGCCCGAACCCTCAGCGTCGTGTCGGCGGTAGTCGTGTACTGTGCCGAGACAGGCGAGGTATGAGCTGCGACTCCCAGGATGAGCGTGGCGAAAGCTAGGAGTGTTGTGCGACGTGATTCCACAGGTCTTCTCGTAGAGGCGGTATGTGAATATCCGAAGTGTATTCGGAGTCCACATACCATGACAATGGTCAGGTCATCTGTGCTAAGAATGGATGGCGGCCCGCCGAGGTGTGCTCTACTGTGCCCTGTTCGCACCCTCCTCGAGACACGGAGCTCTGATGTCACGTCGCCTCTTTTCTGTCATTCTGGCTCTGTTATTGTCCGGATGTTCGGCAGCGTCTGAGGACACTGGAGCGCCGGAGCCCGCATGGGTTGAACTCTTTGACGGCGCCACCCTGGACCGGTGGATCGTGAAGATCGCAGGCGCCGAGACCGGGGACGATCCATGGGGCACCTTCCGGGTCGAGGATGGACTTCTGACCGTCGGCTACGAACAGTATGGCAGCTTCGATGGCCGTTTTGGGCACCTCTTCTTCGAAGAGCCGTTTTCGGACTACGAACTCCGGGTCGAGTACCGTTTCGTCGGCGAACAGGTGCAGGGTGGGCCGGGATGGGCACTGAGAAACAGCGGCGTGATGTTCCACGCCCAAAGCCCCGGATCCATGCTTCGCGATCAGGATTTTCCGATCTCACTCGAAGCTCAATTCTTGGGCGGCAATGGGGTGGAAGACCGCCCGACATCCAACCTGTGCACTCCCGGCACCCATGTGGAAATTGCCGGAGAGTTGGTGGAGGCCCATTGCATCACGGCGCAGGCTCCGACCTTTCATGGAGAACAATGGGTCACGGCTGATTTGATTGTCCGTGGTGGTTCCTCCATCGTTCATGTGATCGATGGGGACACGGTCTTGGCCTACGGTGTTCCGGTGATTGGGGGCGGAGTTGTGGATGGATTCGACCCCTCCGAGAAGGAAGATGGTCGTGCTCTCACCTCCGGGTTCATCGCGTTGCAGAGCGAGAGTCATCCCATCCAATTCAGGCGCGTCGCCCTGAGGCGTCTCAGTAACTAGCCTCCATCAAGCGGCGTTCAGTGGAGCGGTTCCCGGAGGCTAAGCGCCTGCGTGCTCGACCGAACCAATTTGGATTGCGGGTGCTAAGGGGTGTGCGGTGGTTTTTGTCTTCATGGTCGGTCGGGTCAACGTCCGGCTCGACGTTTAGTTTCACACTGCCGCTCGCGCTTCCGGGCCCCACATGAACAAAACCCCCGAAGTGCGAAGGCACCTCGAGGGCTTTGTGTCATGAACTGAGCGGCGTGGTCAGCCCGCGGGATGTACGTGAAATCTCACCTGCGTGTTCTCCCACTCGAGCACGATGTCGCCCATTGTGTTGTCCGCGTCGCCGTCAAAGCTATAGCGGAGCGTCTCGACCCTTTCGTCAATCGCGATCGTCGCCGCGGTGAAGGAGCCGAGTTCAGTCGCACGGACCTCGTCACTGATGGGGATGCCCCAGCGCTCGAAGTTCGAGTTGATGAAGAACTCCCATTCGTCGGCGCCCGGCGCCGCGTAGATCGCATAGCTCCCGGCCTCGAGAGAGACACCGCCGACGGAGGCAGGACCCGTAAGGTGAAGAGCCGTCGGCTCGTTGGCTCCGGCACGCCATAGGTCCCCATAGGGAACCAGCGTCCCCATCACTTCTCGCTCGTTAGCGGAAGGGGCCCCGTAGCAGAGCTTGGCTGAGCCACCCTGGTATGCGAATTCCGTCTCATTGAGTGGACTCGGGCGGGCGGTCGTGGCTTCCTCGAACGTTGCGCCTTGGAGATAACACTCCCCAGCGGCGACTTCGATAGCCGGAGCGGCTGCCATTTCTTCTTCCATCGACATTTCGTCTGTCGCTTCTCCGGCGCACGCTGCGGCGAGTAGGACAACACCCGTGAGGGTGGGGAGGGTTTTATTCCAGCGCATTCGTAGTGTCTTCCTTTTGGTTTGAGGCAAGATTGCCGGCGGCCCCACACATCCACTTCCACGCCGTCGTTCATGCCTCGCCAATCTATTGTCTTTCGGTGCCCGGATAATGTCGCGATATCCAGTCTGCGCAACCGTAAAGCCTGAGACTTAGCTCCCGCGTTCTGCTTGCTCTGCGGCTCGCTGACCTCTATTTCTGCCATAATCCAGAAACCTTTTTCGAGGTTAGCAAGTTGGCGAATCAGCCCCGGCTCGCCACGGAGTCGATCGCCGGCCAAAGGCCGTATCAGGAAGACAACGTTTTTGCCAAGTCGCTGGACGACGGGCGTACGCTCGTCGCCGTAGCAGACGGCATGGGTGGCCATGCGGCTGGTGATGTTGCCAGCGCGCTTGCCATGGAAACACTTGTCGATGCGATCGAAGCCGGGCAGTCACTCTCCAGCGCGTTCACCTTCGCCAACTCTGCCGTGCACACGAAATCTCGTGAGCCCGGCAAACAGGGCATGGGAACAACGCTCGTCGCGGCCCTCGTCAACGGGGGTGAGTTCCACGTCGCCAACGTGGGCGACAGTCGTTGTTATTTGATGACCGGCGACGGTATTCAGCAACTCAGCGAGGACCATTCGTTCGTTGCGGAAGCGATGAAGCGGGGACAGTCCGAAGAAGAGGCGCTCACTTCGAAGTTCAAGGACGCACTCACGCGTTCGATCGGAATCGATGAAGAGGTGCAGGTCGACACCTTCGGCCCGTTCCCGGTGGAGGATGGTACGGCCCTCTTCCTTTGTTCGGACGGCCTCTACAAGGTGATGAACAACGATCGCATTCGATCCTTGTTCGGATTGTCAGGTGGTCCGCGGGGTGCGGCTCAGAGCATGGTCGCGACGGCCTTCGAGGACGGCAGCGACGACAACATCTCTGTGGCCATCGCGGAATGGGGTGAGGTGACCCGCGAACGTCAGATGGGTACGATGCCTATCGAGTTTGTGCCGCCGTCTGCAGATGACGGTGCCGATGAGGCAGGAGCAGCTCCGGCGGCTCCGATCGCTCCCGAGTCACCGGCTCCCGAAGCCGAGGCGGCGACGCCGGCAGCCGCTGCGCCAGTGGCAGTCCAGGCCGCGGGACCCCCCATGGGCCTGATCCTCGGGATTGGTGTGGTGATCATCACCGTCGCGCTGTATTGGGTCCTAGGTCGCTGATCAGACGCTCAGACCTGAATGCAATAAGAAAGAGGCCCCACTGCTACGAGCAGTGGGGCCTCTTTCTTTCCTTTGAACCGCGGTGAAATGGGCGGCGCTCTCGAGGCGTTGGAGGAAGCAATGACGTTCCCGGAGCCAGGGCATCACGCGTACCTACGTGGCGCCGAGGCCCAGTGTGCTGTTGGTCGTGCCGACGAGGGAAGAGGCACGTTGGCCATCCTGAGTCGAGAGGTGAACAGGATGCCTCCGGGTGATCGCCCAATGATCAATGCCCTCAAGTTCTACTATGAGGGAATGTGCAATGAGGGTGATTTCGATCGGACCGAAGCCGTTGCGGCCAGAGTCGGAGCGGGAGCTGCGGCCATAAGAGCCTACGACGAGTTCATCGCCGCCGCCGTGGGCGTGTCGCCAGTGACGCCGGCGCTCCAGTCGGCCCTGGATGACGCTGAGGCCCGTAAGACGGGCATCCGACAGAGAATCAGGGGCTAACGAGCCTCAAGTCTGAAGGTCATGGAGCCGAAGCTACACGGGTGAGCTCCCTTGTGGCTTGGATAACAACACGTGGCTCCTCTCACCAATCCCAACACGTCCCTCGGTGTAGCCTTCTTGGTCGGTCGCACTGTCTGGTTGTTCGTCGTCGCGTCGCTCCTGAGTGTTCCTCGTGCCGCGAAGGGTCAGGGTAATGTGAACGTGGTGGACTCGCTCGCGAACCTTGTCGTTGAGAATTTCGCCCCGATCCCTTTCTTCTTGACGGTCGGAGCTGGATTCGGTCAGTGACGCGACGCGTGTGCTCACTGCACGAGTCCGGAAAACACGGACTCGTGCACCGGGCATCTCAGCCTCGGGAAACGTCTCGGGTACGGACTCGCTATCGGTATTGACGCGAGTGTATGGAAGCGTGGCCACCCCGGCCGTTATTGTGAACTACAATGCCGGGACATACGACCTCGTCCCCGCGGAAGGCGTGCTTCAGCGTGACGCCCGCCATGAGGATCTCGAAATGGGCTTCGGACTGACGATTCGGTAACGACCCACTGAGCTGGAATAGAAGCGGCCCCACCCGGTTGAGGGTGGGGCCGCTTTTCAGTCAGAATGGCCGTGCGGCCTCAGTCGATCAGCGGCCGGGCCAAGGCGCGCCTTGATTCTCCGCCGTCACCGCACCGATACCCTGGTACAGGAATTTCTGGACGCGCTTCCCTTCGTAGGTCTCGGTCGTGTAGATGTTGCCCTCCGAGTCCGTCGCGATTGAATGGACCGCGAAGAAGAGTCCGGGTTGCCGGCCGCCATCGCCGAAGCTCGTGAGAACCTCAAGCGACTCACGATCCATGATGTAGACCTTCATGTTCTTGCCGTCGGCCAGATACATGTACTTCTGAGCGGCGTCCCGCGAGAACGCGATGTCCCAGGTGGATCCGTCGCCAAGCGTAAGTGGTGCGATCTGCCGTTCCGTCACGTAGGTGCCGTCCTTCCTGAAGACCTGGAGTCGGTCGTTCGGGCGGTCGCAGACATAGACCAAGCCATCGTTCGTCGGCTCGGCGCAGTGTACGGGGCTGCGGAACTGAGTGATGAGTGGAGCGTTCGGGTCGTAGCGGCCCATGTCTTCGTCGCTCGGCACATTGCCGTACGCCCCCCACATACGCTTGATAGCACCGGTCTCCATATCCAGCACCGCGACGCGCTTGTTGCGGTAGCCATCGGCGACGTAGATCTCGCTGGCCTCGGCGTCGAACGCGATCTTGGCGGGTCGACCGAAGTGCTCCATCGAGTTGCTATCGAGGTCCGTTCCTGGGATCCCGTACTCGGCGAGGAAACGCCCATCCTTCGTGAACTTGAGGATGTGTCCGTCCCCTGCCCCGTTTCCACCGATCCACACGTTGTCCATCGGGTCGATGCTGATCCCGTGGTTCGATGCGGGCCACGTATATCCCTCACCCGCCCCGCCCCAGGAATCGATGAGGTTTCCGACTGGATCGAAGACCAGCACGTAGGGAGCTGGCAGGCAGCACTCGCCGGTTGGCGGGTCCGTTGCAGCGCCGATCTCAGTCCGTTCATTGAGAGGCGCCTGCCGGTGGATGATGTAGACGTTGTCCTGGGAGTCGATCCCGACACCGACCACGGACCCAAGAATCCAATGGTTGGGCAGCGGTTTCGGCCAGAACGGATCGACCTCGAACATCGGGGCATCGACTCGGTCCGCGGAGGCGACGTCGGCGTAGTCGTCGAGGGCGCTCGATGCGAATCCGAGACCCACAATGACGGTAACCAAGACGAGGCCGAGTAGCAGATTGCGCTTCTGCATCATCCTTCTCCAATGAGCGAACAGCAGGACAGATTGTATGAGTGCGTGGATAGGCTACGCACCGTGCCGACTTCCTGCAATCGGGGTGAGGACGCCGACACGTGGGGCTAGCCGAAGATCCCTTCGACACTCACCATGTTCGCATGAGTATTCCTGATACCACGCGATCGCGGCGCATCGCGGCGATCGTCGTTGCGCTCGTGCTCTTGGTGCCCTCGTGGCCGGAAGCCCACGAGATCCCCGCGGATGTCACAGTCCAAGCGTTCGTGAAGCCTGAGGGCTCCATGCTCCGCTTCCTGGTGCGAGCTCCCTTGGCTGCGATGCGGGACTATGAGTTCCCCGTGGAGGGCCCAGGGTACCTGCAAATTGACCAGGTAGATCAGTTGATTCGAGATGCGGCGATGCAGTGGATCGGGGAGTACGTCGGCTTCCAAGAAAATGGCATTGCCCTGCAAGAGGTCGAGTTCGTTGCTGCCCGTATATCGGCGCCGAGTGATCGTTCTTTCTCCAGCTACGATGTTGCATTGGAGCATATGGCTGCGCCCAGGCTCACGAACGACGTAGAGCTGCCTCCTGGCCAAGCCATGCTGGACGTGCTCTTCGAAGTACCCATTGCCTCCGAGTCATCCGACTTTTCGATCGATGCCCGAATGGCACACTTGGGACTTCGGACCGTGACGGTGCTCCGATTCTTGCCCCCGGGAGGGGCCGAGAGGGCGTTCCAGTACTCCGGAGATCCCGGGGTCGTCCGGCTCGATCCACGGTGGCATCAGGCGGCGTTGCGGTTCGTCTCTCTGGGCTTCAGCCACATCCTGGATGGCATTGACCACCTCCTGTTCCTCTTCTGTCTGGTGGTGCCATTCAGGAGCTTCTGGAGCCTCGTGCCGATCGTCACAGCGTTCACTGTGGCCCACTCCATAACGCTCATCGCTTCGGCGCTTGGATTGGCCCCCGACGCTCTCTGGTTTCCGCCGCTAATCGAGACGCTAATCGCTCTGTCGATCGTCTTCATGGCGTTCGAGAACATCCTTGGGGCCAAGCTCGCCAGGCGATGGATGATCGCGTTCGGCTTCGGGCTCGTGCACGGCTTCGGATTTTCTTTCGCGCTGTCTGAATCACTGCAATTCGCGGGGACACATCTGATCACGTCGTTGCTCTCCTTCAACGTGGGGGTCGAACTCGGTCAGCTTTTTGTCTTGGCGGTTACAGTACCCTTGCTTGGGCTTCTCTTCCGCAAAGTCCTCCCGGAGGTTGCGGGGATCATGGTGCTGTCAGCAGTCCTTGCTCACACCGGGTGGCACTGGATGCTCGAGAGGGGGAGCGGGCTCTTACGCTTCACCTTCCGCGCGCCAGCCCTAGACGCTGTGTTTGCTGCGGCAGCACTCCGTTGGATGATGCTCGGACTGATCGTGTTTGGGGCGGCCTGGATCATGCGACTCGGCTACGCTTGGGTCGACCGGCGTCGGGTAGGCACCCCCTGATTCCTGGCGCGGATACGGCTGCGTCCCCACTCTATTGCCCTTGATCATGCACGTTGAACACTCCGTTGGAGGTATTGGCATGACCCGTTCGCTTCGTCTTGGTGCGGCTGTCGCCTCACTGATGCTTGCAGTCCCCGCAGCTGAGGGCCTGACAGCCCAAATGACGGCTCCAAACCCCTATGAAACTGTCGAGGGAGTTTGGGCTGAACTCCCTGATGGGCGTACATGGGGCTCGACGAGCGCCGTCTATCCGGCTCCCGATGGAATGTCCATCTGGGTGGCCGACCGGTGCGGCGCGAATTCGTGCGAGGACTCGGACGTCGATCCGATTCTCCGCTATGACCTCGACGGCAACCTTCTAGCCAGCTTCGGGGCGGGTCAGGTAGTGTGGCCCCACGGGATGCACGTCGACACCGAGGGCAACGTTTGGATTGCGGACGCCGTGGGCTTCGGTGAGACGCCGGAAGGGCGCGGGCACGTCGTGCTCAAGTTCAGCGCGGAAGGTGAGTTGCTCATGACACTTGGTGAGGACGGCGTGGCCGGGACGGACCGGCAGCGTTTCACCAGACCGAACGATGTCTATGTCGCGTCGGACGGGAGCATCTTCGTGGCGGACGGGCATCGAGGTCGCGGCGAGGCCAACAATCGCATCATGAAGTTCGATGCGGAGGGCAACTTCCTCCTGGAGTGGGGCACAACGGGGGGAGGCACCGGTGAGTTCGACGAACCGCACGGCCTTGCTATGGATTCAGACGGCAGGTTGTTCGTTGCGGATCGCTACAACAACCGGATCCAGATCTTCGACCAGGAAGGCGCGCACCTCGCGACCTGGACGCAGTTCAGCAGATTGAGCGGCATCTTCATCAAGGACGACGTGCTCTACGCTGCAGACTCCGAGTCCAACATGCGGCGGAATCCGGGATGGAAGCGCGGCATCTATATTGGCGACGCGAAGACCGGGTGGGTGACGGCCTTCATCCCCGATCCCGAGCCGGACCAAGATAACTCCGGTACGAGCGGGGCGGAGGGCGTCGCCGTCGATGCCATGGGGAACGTGTATGGAGCCGAAGTCGGGCCGCGCATGCTGAGGAAGTACATCCGCCGGTAGTAGCGGGTCTAGAACTCGCGCCAGTCCTTTTCGAGGACCTTCTTGTAGATCTGATGTTCTGCGAAGAGCTCGACGATGTTTGACTCCAAGCCGCCCTCCTCGGCTTCCCATCGGAGAATCTGGAGTGCCTTCTCGACGGGCATTGCTTTCTTGTAAGGCCTATCGGACGCGGTCAGGGCGTCGAAAATATCGCACACGGTCATGATGCGGGTTTCGAGCGACAGGGCCTCTTTGGTTACGCCGTCGGGGTATCCCTTTCCGTTCAATTTCTCATGGTGGCCGCGAACGATCTCAGCGATTCGTGACAGTTCGTCCGTCCACGGGATGTTGAGTAGGAAGTCGTACGAGTGCACCACGTGGGACTCGATTTCTTTCCTCTCCGCTTCATCGAGCGTGCCACGTTTGATAGAGAGGAAGTGGAGCTCGTCCGCGGTGATATACGTCTGCTCGTTTCCATCCGGATCAACGAATTTGCGCTTCGCGATGTCCTTGAGGATTCCCGCTGCGTCTTCGTCGAGAACCCGTGGGATGTTGGCTTGCTCGACGGCCTCGCGGTACTGGCGGAGTGTCTCGAGATCTTCCTGCAGCTTCGCCTCGATCTCGGGTAGCTCGTCCCCGGCACTCGTTGGGCCCGTGGCGGCCTGCAGCGTCAAGGCCTTCGCGTTCGCTGCGTCGGCTTCCAGAGTCTTCTTGATGAGGCCGAAGCGACTCTCGACGCGTGCTTCCATCTGGGGAGGCAACTTCATCTCCTTCACGAGGGTCGCCTCTCGCACCCCGATTTTACCGAAGTCGTGCAACAGTCCGGCATAACGCAGCTGTTTCATCTCCTCGGCAGTGAAGCTGGCGTCGGCGAACGGCCCCTCCGTCTGTTGATTGATGACTTCGGCGGTATCGCATGTGAGCTCCGTGACTCGAACGGAGTGCCCGGATGTCGCGGGGTCTCTTCGGTCGATCGCGGTGACACTCGCCTTGATGAAGCCTTCCAGGAGGTTTTCGATGTCCTGGTATAGCTGGCCGTTTTCGATCGAGACGGCTGCCTGCCCTGCTAGCGACGACACGATGTTCACTTCTCGCTCGGAGTAGGGCAGGACCCACTTGTCCGCGTCCTCGTCCGTACGGATCTCCGCGCTCGGCTCGGTCTTGCGATTGATGAGTTGGAGCACACCTACCGTACGGTCTTTGTGATCGACCATCGGGACGGTGAGCATCGACTTGGCACGGTATCCATTCGCCTCGTCGAATCCCTTGTTGAAGCCGTACGGCGTGTGGGCGGGGATCTCATACACGTCGTCGATCAGGAGGGGCTCGGCTGTTAGGGCCGCATAGCCGGCGATACTGCGGTCGTCGAGTGGAAGCGTGAAATTGGGCGTCGACAACTCCGGTAGTGTGTCGTTCTGGCTCCGGAGGAAGTGGAGTACGTCCTTTCCATAGGCGTCTTCCTCGACGAGGTAGAGGCTGCCAGCGTCTGACCCGGTCAGAGTGCGAGCCTGGGTCAGAATCAGCCCCAAGAGCCGATCGGGATCGCGCTCGCTCATGAGTGCCATCCCGATCTTGTTCAACTCGCGGAGTGCGGACCGCGCCTGAGTCAACTCCTCTCGGGTTCGTTCCAGCTCCTGCTGAAGCGATATGTCGTTCCCGTTGTTGTCACTCATCGCATTATTGCGTCAGCCTTGTCGAACGCAACACGTGCATCGGCCTCGCGGCCCAACGTGTTGAGGATCTCACCACGCAGCATGTAGAGGTCGCCACTCATGCCACCTTGGCCCTCGAGGTCATTCATGGCCTGATCGGCGTCGTAGAACAGTTCTAGGTCACGGAGTGCGACCACTGTCAGGAAGAGCCCGTCGTCCATCGGGTCGAGACCCAGGAGTTGGATCTCGTCCATAAACGAGGTCAGTTCGGCGAATGCGACGATGTCGATGACACGGAATTCCTGCTGGGGCAGCGGTCGGCCACCCCTTCTTCCCCCTACAAAAATCGTCCATGAATACGTTGCGCCGAACTCGAGCGGTTCGAGATCGTCGGGATATGTCCAGGTCGTGTCTGTGCCAATTTCAAAAATCTCAGGGCGTCCGCCGTCGACCTTCCTGAGCATCAGTTCGTAGATCTGGCCCTCACTGGCGGTCCACACAAAAGTCGGCCGGTCTGAGTTGATGGTCAGTCCGTTTCGCGGAAGGACGAGCGCGGTTTGTCCAGGAATCGGCCGGATCATGCCCTGACGCCCTCCAGCGGTCGCGTCCGTGGAAGCGGCCTGAGCGAGCGTAGCCATGGCGCGCTGGAACAGGTCACCCGTCGTGCCTCCCTGAGGAGCCCTGACGGTGGTCGCTTCCGTGATCTGTTGAGTGGCGCCTGATGGCACGATGAGCGTCGCACGAGCGCCGGTGCCGGGAAGAACTTCGTCGCCAACCGACAGCCGAGCACCGGCTGTCGCCGGTCCAGGAGCTGCGCCTCCCTGACGTATCTGAACATCCCCTTGGACGCGAATGATCAACGCCGCCGGAGAGTCTTGAGCAGCCAAAGGTGCAGCGGCCACGAGGGAGATACCGACGAGCATGTGTAGGAACTTCCGCATTTTCCTCTCCACTTCTTTTAACGGGTCAGCCGAGGGCTGGTCCCCTATCTATCTAATCTTCTACTTTGTCGTCCGTCGCACCACGAAATCCCAATCGGGCGGCGGCGGATCTTCAAGGTGTGCAGCACACCTCTCCGCGTACACCCGACACGGACCATCGTCAGGGCATGCCGCGAGTCCGGCTAGGAACTGGTCTCGGGCCGAGGTCCAATCGTGCTTCTTGTACGCTGTCATCCCAAGGTCGTACGCCGCAACTGCTTTCTCTTTCGCGTCTGGGAGGGCCACTCCGGTCAACTCCAGCACTTCATACACCTGAACCGGCTTTTTCTTGCCCTTCACCGCGATCAGGTCGAGCTCGCGAATGCGAAAAGCGTTGGTGTCAGCGGCATCCAGCGTGAATTGTGAGCACATATTCAATGTGTCATACGACTTGTTCGCGGGCTCCAGCCGGGCAGCCAGGTTCACTGCATCCCCGATTGCGGAATAATCGAATCGGTTCTCACCGCCCACGTTGCCAACGACGACCTCACCGGTGTTCACACCGATTCTGACAACCAGATCTTCGTGGTCGGGGTCGTTCGCAGCCCAGCGTCGATTGAGTTCGCCCATTTTTCGCTGAGACAGGATCATCGTCCGAAGCGCTTTGTTTGCATGGTCCGGCACATCACGCGGGGCGTTCCAGAACGCCATGATGGCGTCACCGATGTATTTGTCGAGCGTGCCTTCTTCGTCCATGACGACTTGGGTCATCTCAGTGAGATACTCGTTGAGATGTGCCAGGAGGTCGGCGGGGTCCATCCGTTCGGAGAGCGTCGTGAATCCGGCGAGATCTGAAAACAGAATCGACAGGTCTCGTTTTTGACCGCCGAGTTGAAGCTGCCCTGGGTTGTTTGCCAGGTCCGCGACGACGTCTGGCGAAACGTATTTACCGAATGCGCCCTGAATGAAGCGCCTCTCTTTCCCCTCAATAACCGCCACGTAAGCGGACGAGTTGACATAGGAGAAGATGGCCGACAGAGCAGGGAGAACGATCGGGACCCAGGTGAATCGCTCTCCAAGAGAGAAGTAGGTGACTCCGGGTCCATATGCGCTCCCGGTCCAAGCCCAGAACGCGTAGATCATCAGACCTAGGACTGCGCAGATCGTCGTTGCGCCGCCCCACCCGGGCCCCAGCCAGAATGTGATGCCACCGGTGAGCAGGGCAGCGAACAAAAGAAGGAAGATTTCCTTCGTGTCACTGAGCGGCGTCACGTACTCCCCGTCCAACATGTTTTGCACTGAATTGGCATGGATCTCAACACCGTACATCCAGCTGTATTGTTCAGTTGCGGTGACTGCCGCTGATCCCTGGGCTACGGTCGCTGTCGTATCTGGCAGAGGGGAGTATTCGAAACCGTAAAACGGCGTCCGGAACTTGTCTTCATCGTGCCAACCGGTCCCGATCAGGACGACTTTGTCCTCGAACGCCTCCGGCAGGAAGGCTGCGGTGAGTGGCACGAAGAACGATCCGAACGTTTGGAACGTGCCCGGCGGACCACCCTCTACTGAGCTCGATGGCGGCCCGACATAACGGATCATGAAGGGGATTACGTTGCTTTCTGAGGCAGCATTTTCTTCAAACCAATCTCCCGGAACCCTCCCTACGTTGTCCGGCATCCCGGGAATCGGGACCCGTCCCAACTTGCGCGTTTCCAGCAAGAGTGAGTCGACGTCGAAGCCCTTGTAGTGGCCGTACATCGCGAGCGCGAACGACGGCTCCAGCGTGCCTGCAGACCGAGCGGCGAGAGTGCCGGAGCGGAACGTCTCGAACGCGGTCGGGAATTCAGCCGTCCCGATATCCGCGGCTACGTCGGCGAAGTAGGGGTGTGGGGGGAACGATACTGGCCCAGAGTCCGTGACCTGGATTGGGGTGACGAGTACGACGTTGCCCGCACGCTCGATTGCAGCTTGCAGCAGGCCGTCACCATCTTCAATCGCTTTCAGCCGTGGGTGGTAGAGCTTGTCTAGAAAGACATCGAGTCCGATGGTGCGTGCACCCGCCCCCGCGAGGGCGTCGATGACCTCGGCGATGTGGGCGCGCGAGGCCGGCGAGTACCATGCCCAGCCATCGAATTCGTCCATGACCGTGTAGTCGTCGAACAACACCATGACGACGTCGCTGTCCGACGCCCGTTCACCCACCCCAGATTGGAAGGACTCCTCAGTCGTCCGTTGGCGTGCGTCGAGAAGCCGATTCTCTAGCTGCTCCACGCCAGTTAGGCCGCCGAAGGTTTCCGACAGCGTCGCCAAGCCTGCGGACACAACGACGATGAGGGCCAGGGCCAGGAATCGACGGTATTTCACAGCCGTTCCTGGCCCTGGTCGCCGATCTTGGATCGGCCTAGTTCGGCCATTACCTAGTTCGTGATCTCGTACACGATGGAAGCCGTAGCCCACGAGTCGAGGCGTACCGCGCCATCGCTCATGCCGGCTGCCTTCTGCACCGCAGCCGTCACGACCTGCGCGAAGTCGGAGCCGCCAAATGCGTACGTCTCACCGGAACCGATCGTGATGTCGAGCGGCTCGTCGGTCACGAAGGCGCGGACCATGCCACGCCCGACCGGCTCGAGAAATTGGAGGTCTACTCCGCTGTCAGCGCTCGGGTAGTCCAGCGTTCCACCCGCTTCGATGCGCATGGACGGCTGGTCGCCATTCGGCAGCAGCATCGCGACCGTTCCGTCTGTACCGAGGTCGACCAGTGTGACATATCCGGCTCGTTCTGACTTGATGGTGAACCTCACGGTCTCGCCAAGCCCGAACGATGTCCGGCCTTCGGTCATCGCGAGCTCCACTCCGTACTGCTGACCGGGGTTTTCCATGTCGGCGAGGCGTCTTGCCGCCGCTTCCCGTAAAAGTGCGTCTGCGACAGGGGCGCCGGCGTCGGAACCGACCGGAAGGCCCCCGTGTCGAACGAATCCGTCGGCTCCCACAACGCGTGTCTCGTTTCCGAGGCGTCTTAGGATGAGGTGGCTGAATGCGTCCTCCTCTTCGATCAGGCGGACATCGGCTGCGCCATTGAGAGCTTGCCGCAGCGAAGAGATCGCGTCGGAGTCTGCGCTACCGATGTTCACCAGGAGGGGCGTATCCGAGTAGCGGAAGCCGACGAGCCGAGCGAGATCTCCCTCGCTCGCAGAGCCTTCCACCACGTTTACTGTCGTGGTGCGCTGGCCGATCGTCGCTACGACAAGCTTGGCCCCATCTTCAGTCTCCAGTACTGACCCCGGAGTGAAGCCGAGAACCATTCCGCCCGCCAGTTCGGCTGTCGAGCCACTGGTGCTCGTGATGGGAATCATTCCTTCGACGATACCGTCGTCGCCGTCTTCCACGAAGAAGATCGGGAAGTTCTTCAGGGCGACGTCCTGAGAGATTTGCGGGTCTTGCTGGAAGCGTGCGCGTTTTAGTGCTTCGTACGCGTTCTGGAATGCGTCTTCGTATGTGTCGTCCGAATCTGCCCGCCACAGTTCACGCACCATGTGAGTCGTGAACGCCCCGCCGTGGAACGGCTCCTGGCCGTCGCCGGCGGGAAAGAACGCGTCTACAGCCTGCTGGAACGGCTCGGCTGCGGCCAGTTCGAGGACACGCGCGCCGTCCGCGTCGAAGCCAGTTTCGTCATCTTGGCCCGGCAATGCACGGCGTGACACCGTGGACGGCTTGTCGATGGTGTTGATGTCGCGACCCAAGAGTCGGCCTCGACTGAACGGGGTCACGGCACGGGTACCAGTCCCCGAATTACAGTTGTCTAGGAACACGATCACATTGTCCGACGGCAGCATGGTGAGCCAGTCGTTGAACACGTCGTCGCTGATGTCGAACTCCGTGCTTGAAGGATCGACGTCCGCGGGTGCCAACGTCTCGTCCAGCCCGTCGTCCTCGTCGCCACTTTCATCCCACATCTGAGAGCCGTGTCCGGCGAAGAAGATCGTGATCTGATCGCCGGGCCGTGCGTTGTCGACGAGCCATCCCGTGATGCCCTCTTCCATGGCGGCTCTGGTGGCCTCCTGGTTGAGAAGCATGAGAATGTTCTCTTCCGGCACGTTGTATTTCATGAGCAACATATCGCGAATGCTGCGCGCGTCGTGCTCTGCGCCAGGCAGGTCGCCGCCTTCGGCGTCGGGGAAGTTGATGTAGTCAGAAATGCCGACCACAAAAGCCCATCGTGTGGAGGCAGTCCGGTCGTCAGGGCCAAAAGCCATGAGCGGAACGATCATCACCATCACGAGCAAAGAAGCAAAACCTCTCACGTCTATTTCTCCAGCTTGATATCGATTCCTTCCGCGGCCGCTTCCATCTCAACGGCACTCCCCCTTGCGAGAGCATCTTCGCGGACGCGGGTCACGATCTCGTCGAGCTCGTCATCCGAGCGCGTGGGATCGTGATGAAAAAAGAGGAGTTTCTTGACTCCTCCGTCCTCGGCCAGCTTCAACGACTGGCTGAAGGTCGAGTGACCCCACCCTTTCCGAGTCGGGTACTCCTCATCTGTATACATCGAGTCATGGATCAATAGATCCGCGTCCCGGACAAACTCAACGAGCCGATCGTACCAGCCGTCGTCCACTTCATATATGTCGCCTTCGATTTCGTTGTCAGGGATGAAGCAGATGACTTTGCTGCCCACTTCGATCCGGTACCCGATTACATACGAGGGGTGCTTGACTCGCATGGTCTTGAGCGTGGCACTGCCGACCTGGAGTTCACCTTCATTCAAATGCGCGAAGGACATCGTCGCAGCGACCACCCTGAAGGGGACCGGGAAATAGATCGGTCCCATCTGGCCTGCGAAGAGGCTTCGCACATCGATGTTGTTCTGCTTGGGGCCCGTGATCTTGAGCTCTATCTCCGGGTGATACAGCGGCAAGAAGAACGGGAAGCCCTGGATATGATCCCAGTGGAAGTGCGTCAGGAATATGTGATACAGCGTCCCTGGGTCTTTGACCAACTCCAATCCCAATAGACGAAGCCCCGACCCGGCGTCGAAAATCAGGCGGGTATCCCCGGACCTGACCTCGAACGAAGTCGTGTTGCCGCCGTATCGGGCGGTGTCTGGCCCCGGGCTCGGGATCGAGCCACGGGTGCCCCAGCACCGTGCGATGACTGCGTCGTCTGAGCCTTCGGCTAGCTCAGCCGAAGGCGCCGCCTCGGGTTGGAGGGTCAAAGGTCCTTGTCTCCCTGTGTTTCGGATACGCGGGCAAACCCGCGCCGCATTTTCAATTTACACGATGTTCGTTGCAGATAGCGAGGATTCTTGCGGAAGAGAGAGCCGGCCGAAGCAGATCAGCCTTGCGCGGTTCAACGCCGGCAGGCTTTCGGGCAGGCCACGATCCTGACGATCACGGTCTCGTTCGTCGAAGCACGACGAACCGGAAGCGGTTTGCCAGGTCGAATGCCTCCCCCAAGGCGGCTTGCTGCTCTTGGCTCCGCACGAGCGTACCCGCCTGGGGCCCACCAGGCTGAACATCGGTACGAACGCCAACGCCGGCCCAAACGTAGGGTTCGCCAATTCGTCCGGTGCCGCAGGGCCGTCCATGCAACTCGTAACGACAACCACCATTGCCAGGGCCACGGGCACGAAGATCCGAGCGGCACGGGTGTCGAAGTACCACATGATCACTTACTCCGGCGCTCGGACCGATGGTGCGGCACGGCGCAGTGTTCGGGACAGCTTCAGGCCAGCGGCGGGGCTGAAGACTTGGAGGAAGACGATGCAGGGGAAGGTCCAACTGCGACCACTGATCCCAATCTGCCCACTCAGGCGCGTCGCCCGCGAGAAGCTGTGATGCGCGGCCTTCCCGTGCCCTTTCCACCGCTCTTCTCCATCTCCTATATTGGACCGCCTTCAAGCAACGAACCAACGAAATTGCCTTCCAATAGCCCCCAAAGGCGAGTCGTGTCTGAAAACGCTCACGGATGGTCGACCGAAGAGGTCCTGGATCTAGTTCAACAGGTCGATCTCTTCAGAGGCCTCCCCGACGATGACCTACGTGGAATCGCTGCGATCGTGGGCGGTGAGACCATCGGAGCAGGCGAGTCGCTTTTTGAAGAAGGCGCGCCAGGAGAGGCGTTTTATATCGTGTTCCAGGGCGCCATTGAAATTTCGAAGACCCGCGCCGATGGATCACAAGAGAGGCTCGCTGTCCGCCGAAAGGGCGAGGGTTTTGGCGAAATGGCCCTGCTCAATGACGCGCCGCGTTCGGCCACCGCCAAAGCCTCTGAGACCACGCAGTTAGTAACGGTATCGCGCGATGCCTTCCAGGCCCTCTTGGGCGGGGACTCTTTGCCGCTCCGCATGATGCAGGTGCTTTCCAAGGCCTTGCGCGCGCTAGGCATTCGCTTCGCGAGTAAGGAAAAGGCCCAGGAAAAAACGTCGAGCGCCCGCACGGACGCTCATGCGATCAGCCGGGTTATGCAGGCAGGCTTGTTGCCGAGAACGGCGCCCAAGCTCGCGGGCCACGACATCGCCGCCGGCACGACGACCGAAGATCAAGGCCGAGGTGGTTCGGTTTGGGATTGGGTCGACTTGCCGGATGGTCGAAAGGCAGTGATCAGCATTGACGTTGCTCAGGACGGATTCCCAGCGGCGTATCATCTAGGTACGGCAAGGGCCGTGATTCGGGCCGTGGCGTCCACGTCCACGTCCGTGGCCGACTTACTCCGTCACGCAAACGAGGCTCTTTCGAAGGCGAGCATCGATGGCCTGGACCAATTCGTCCAGATGGGGGTTCTGGCGGTGGGCGAAGAAGGGCTTGAGTGGGGCAGTGCGGGGAAGGTGCCAGGCGGCATCATCCGGCGCGACGGCACTTTCGAGCAATTCGGTGCCCAAGGGCCTCCGCTCGGAATGATGGGCGGCTTCAAATACAACGTGCAGAGCTTCGCTTTGAACGGCGGTGACACGGCGTTCGTGCTGTCGCATGGATCTCAAGGGCTTTTTCTAGGGGCTGCTGATCTGTTGGCGCAACTTCATGGAAAACCCTCCGGTGAGATGGTGTCATCTCTCCACAAGGCGATTCGTAAGGCGCAAGGCGACAACCGTACCGAGACTTCAGTTCTTTTCGTTCGAAAGCACTAGGGCGCCGCTCGGGCGGGCGCTCTTCTACGACTAACCAGGAAAGCGCCATGTCAGTTACGGAAAAGGACATCCGTACTGCTCTCAAGCAGGTGATGGATCCGGAGTTGGGTTTGGATCTCGTCGTGCTCGGGCTCATCTACGACATCGACATCACAGACGCGAACGTGAAGGCGACCATCTCTTTGACGTCGCCGTTTTGTCCCGTCGCTGGACAGATCGTTGAGGATGTAAAGACAACGATCCAAGCGGTGGAGGGTGTCGATGAGGCAGAGGTCGAGCTCACGTTCGAACCTGTTTGGACCCCGGACCGTATCAATCCACTCATCCGGGCGTCGCTCGGGCTCTGAAGTGAGCGGTTGGGATTGGTAACTCGTGTTGGCGGCGTCTTGCCGGCGCAGCCCAGTCTCATAGACTTATCACACTCCGTCGTTGACCGGAATGGAAGTGTCATAAAGCTAGGGGCAGTATGTCGCAGTTCACCGAAGAAGAACTGATCGCGAAGGTCCAGGACGGTTACATCGTCGAGTCTGTGGACGAAATGACCGAGGGGTACCGCAAGGCACTCCGAGTTCAACTCACCGTCCAGGCCGACACTGAGCTCATGAGCGCCCCGGCGTATTGGATGGCGGCACGGTATGCGCCGTCTACCAACACTCAGGTCAGCGCCCATGCGATCATCCAAGACGAACTAGCGCACGCGAACATCGCGTACCGCTTGCTCGAGGACATCGGGGAGTCCAAAGAACACTTGGTCTACGGGCGGCAGCCTCACGAATTCAAGCACCCTTATGGCTTCGATCAGCCGTTGGACAATTGGGCAGAACTCGTTGTCGCGACCGGTTTCTTCGACCGTGCGGGTATCACGCTCCTGACAGACGTTCATGAGAACACCTCCTACGGGCCGCTCAAGAGAGCCCTGGTGAAAATCGGGATGGAGGAGACGTTCCACCTGCGCCACGGCGAAGTGTGGATGAGACGTCTTTCGAAGGCGGGCGGCGAGGCGAAGGAGATGGTACAGCGCTGTGTCGATTGGATGTTCCCAATGACCATCGAGTGGTTCGGGCTTCCTGACGACATGAAGCGGCATTCGGGTCAGCTCGACTACAAGCTCAAGGGCCTGACCAACGATCAGCTTCGGCAGGTGTGGATGGCTTCCACCGTTCCCCTGTGCGAGCAACTCGGTCTCGACGCGCCTGCTCATTGGGACGAGGAAAAGGGTGAATACGTGCTCGACTATCCGTTCCCGTGTCAGTACAACGAGGAAGAAAAGCGGTGGATGTTCGAGGAAGGCGAGATCAGTTGGGACACCGTCTTCAAACGGTGGAAGGGACGTGGACCAATGAACGAGATTTATGTCGAATCAGTGCAGCGTTCACGCGGTGACGTGAAGCGGTTGCTGAATGGGAAATCTGTCGCGTGACGGTAGTACTCCCCATCAGTCCCCGGTTAGACGCGGGTCTGCCTTTCGCGGTCACCTCACACAAGAGTGGTGGGCGTGACGTATGGACTGGGCCACTCACCGAAGCACCTGCGGATCCGCTGGCAGCTACTTGGGACGCACTGAACGAGGTGCTGGATCCCGAGATTCCGATCAGCCTCGTAGAGCTAGGCCTGATCTATGGGGTCGATCTCGAAGCTGGAGTCGCGCGTATTACGATCACGTTCACCGCGACGGCATGCCCCTGCATGGAGTTCATTCGTGAAGACATCATGGACCGACTCGAGATCGAGGCGTGGATCGATACGGTGGAGATTGAAGAAGTCTGGAGTCCGTCGTGGACCAATCAAATGATTACGGAAGAAGGGCGTCGTAAACTCAAGAGCTACGGGGTCGGCGCCTAAGGCGCTCGGGCCGATTCAGAGAAGAGAGATCATGTTGGAGATTGTCTACGACGTCTTCGCCCGGAAGAACCGCGGGGACCAACTGTCACACATCGGTTACATCGACGCCCTCGACGACGAGACTGCCAAGGTCTATGCGTGGGCCACGTACTCGGAAGAGAACTGGTTTGAGATGTGTGTCGTGCGACGAACGGATGTGATTCCGGTGAACAGGACCGATGGGATTTTTTCCCAAGGAGGGGTCACATGAGCGATTTTGTCGACGTGGGGGCCCTGAATGAGGAGCAGAAGGGGGCCCTCAGGCGCCTGATTCTGCGACTGGCAGACTCCAAGCGTCTGATGGGGATTCGTTACTCGGATTGGATCCTCGGCGCGCCCTCTCTAGAAACGGGTATCGCCACGTCGTCCATGACTCAGGACGAATGGGGTCACGCCCGGCTCTTCTACGCGATGCTCAAGCAATTGGGAGACGATCCGGTTGTGGCGGAGCATGACCGAGCAGCCGAGGAATATGGCAATCTCGGCATCTTGGACGCCCCTGCCGAAGATTGGGCCACCTTGGTCTCTGCGATGGTCATCGCAGACGGAGCCTTGTCTGCGGCCCTTCGGGGATTCGCGACGGGCACGTTCGAACCCGCAGCGAACCGCGTGCCGAAGATGCTCTCTGAGGAGGAATTCCACGTCAGTCTCGGCAAGGCCTGGTACGGCCGGCTCGCGGAGGCTTCCGACGAAGCAAGGGCGCTTCTACGAGCGGCCACTGAGGCGCATCTGCCGGTCGCTTTGGCTTGGCTCGGTACCGAGGACAGCGCAGGGAAGATCCTGGCGGACGCCGGGGTCACGACCACGGCGGTGGACCTCGTTGCCGATTTCAAAGCTGCTGTGAGGGATACACTCGCCGCTGGGGGTGTCGATATCGACGCAGCGGAACCATCTGCTGATTGGGACGACTCGAGGGGCCGTGGGTCGGGCTGTCCCGACCAGGATTCGATCGAGCGTGCTCGTGGCGACCGTAATCGGGCGCTGTTGGTCGAGTAGTGTCTATCGAGCCCCCGTTCCGCAGCACCGATCCCAAGACGGGCGCAGATCGTGCGACGTCCGGCTCGAGTGCACGTGACCATGAAATGCCGGACAACATGCCGCGCGACCCAGAGTGTCCGTTTTGTGATGGCCATGACACGGAGATCATGAACGCCTGCGGTTCTCACGCATCTGTGAGTGCCTACTGGTGCCGACCTTGCGGCTCACCTTTCGAGATTATGAAGTGGCGGGGTTGAGTCGCTCCTGACCGCGGGACGACGGGTTACGCCTCGACCAGCTCCACATCTTCGAGAAAGTCCTTCAACGGGTTTGCGACGGCGACCGCACGCTCGCGGATCGCGTCCGAAAGGGCGTCGTTCATCTCGTCCGGGTCGACTCCCTCCAAATGCCGCGACACCGCGTTGCCAAGTTGGCCGTCGGACTCTGCAGCGGCCTGGTGGTACTCGGCGTACCGGGCGCTCACGCGCTGCTCGAACAGAGGTAGCTGGACTGCCGGCGTTCCGTGCTGCACCATGTCCTCAAAAATCGCCTTGTGGAGGGCATCGAGTCCGGCCCGAATTCGCTGGTCCGGAGCCCGCCCGAGAAAGGCAAGCTGCGCTCCCCTCGTATGCGCCCACATGAAAAAGATCAACACTTCTTCGGCCGCTGTGTCATATGCGGCGTCTTCGACGTCAGATAGAGTGTCCACATCCGGGAGCGGCGTTTCGACGTCTTCCCGGGAAAGGAAATCAGAGAAGCTCTCCCAAACGAGCGTAGCGAGACTGTCACCCAACTCGCCTGGAGTCATCGTTTGGGGGCCGTGGAATCCGTAAGTTTCGTCCATAATTGTGCTCGACTTGCCTTCAACCTCTTGCGTCGTACGAGAAGTACCCCCAATTCCGATCTGCGACTCAAGAGTGTCAAGGTTTTCGATTCGTGCGAAGAGTAGGTAGATGATCCGACATGCGAGAGAAGTCAGCGGTAGCGCTGTATGTTCGCTTACCAGGGCCGCCCTGTTGGTGGGACTGGTAGTTCTGGCTGCCTGCGCCGTCGCCGTGCCGGAGTTACCTCAGCCACGCCCGATCATCATTCACTCGGGTGCCCGGCTGCGTGTCGACCACGAGCGGATGAAGGTCGTCAACGAGTGGGTTATCGACGAGCAAGACAACATTGTTCAAGACCCTTCCTTTCTAGTTGAGACTCAGCCCTCGACGAGTGAGGTTTACCTTTGGGAACGGCTTGAGATCGAGGGCGACACGGTACGTACGCCGGTCGATGTCCGGTCTGTGGACTCACGCCTCGTCCACGAGATCTATGCACACTTGCACCTGATGGTGGACATGGGGCGCCAAGAAGAGTGGCTGCCAGAGGCTCCAGCCGCGGTGGAGTACGACCTGGAACGCGCCATTCTTCTGCGGTCCGCCGACGCCTGGGTGTTGGGGCGCACCGTGTTCGACACTCAGCCGTATGGCCCGCTCGACGAACTCATGTACGCGAACGAGGCGGGCTATCTCGATGCCTTCATCTTCACCGCGCGGCCGGCGGAGTTTGCCCGTGCGCGTACCGAATGGGCTCGCGCCAACCCCAGTAGGGTGGACGAATACCGGAGCTGGTTCCTCGACACGTTCAGTCGTGAGCCGCCGGGACTAAGATCCAACTGAGGTAGGTCTTCGCCGAGACGATTTGGCTTCAGCTAGATTGCGAAGCCTGTCAGACGGGGCGGACTTCCCAGCGTAGTCCGATGGGGCCACCGTCACCGATTTCGTCGATGTGCAGGTCGACGCGACCCGTTCTGGCGAGGCGGTCATCACTCGGCTTGCCGCCGAACAGCGCAAATTCAATGACCTTTATGCGGCAGGTCTGTCCTTCAGGACCCGAAGCTGTCATCTCGGCGTCCTTCAGGGACTTGATGGACGGTGCTTCCCCCGACTGAAGTCGGAGGCGTAAGATTCGGCCGGAGTGTGGGGCGTCCATCGCGTCGAGAACGCGAAATACGAGGCCCTGACCGGTAGCGGTTTCAGCTGACATGAGAGGAAGATTATCGGCATGACGTTGCCGGCGGAAGACGGAGATCGTAGCGAACTCCAAATGACACCCGAGAAAATGCTCGAACTCGCCCAGCGCGCCGCTGAACTCGTCGTGGAGCGGATCCACAATTTGCCCGGAGAGGCAGCGTGGGTCGGAGGTTCTCGCTCGGAGCTCGAGCCACTGATGCGTGAAGATCCCCCGGAAGAGGGTCGCCCCCCGGAGGAAGTGCTCGAGCGGGCTGCTCGCGAAATTCTTCCTGTTGCGGGTCGGGTCGACCACCCGCGCTTCTTCGCCTTTGTGCCGTCGTGCCCCACTTGGCCGGGAGTTTTGGCAGACTTCATGGCTGCAGGGCACAACGTGTTTCAGGGCACTTGGTTGGGCGCGAGCGGACCCAGTCAGCTCGAAGTGGTGGTTATCGATTGGTTCCGAGATTGGCTCGGATATCCTGAGACCGCCGGCGGTCTCTTCACGAGCGGAGGATCTGCAGCCAGCCTGGACGCCTTCGTCGCGGCCCGGGACACTGCGGGTCACCCGGAACGTGCGACGGTCTACATGAGCGACCAGAGTCACACGGCGCTCAGTCGAGCTGCGACGATTGTGGGCGTACGGCCAGAAAATGTGCGAAAGGTGAAGGCCGACGACTTGTTCCGCATAGATATGGAGGAACTGAAGCGCTGCGTGGCGGAGGACCGCGCAGCGGGCTTCACCCCGATCGCGATTTGTGCGAATGCCGGGACGACGAATACCGGTGCCGTCGACCCTCTCGGCGCGATGGCCGACTACTGTGAGGCGGAGGGGATTTGGTTCCACGTTGACGCGGCTTATGGAGGCTTCGCCATCCTCACGGAGAAAGGGAAGGTGCTGCTCAAGGGTCTGGAACGTGCAGATTCGATCGCGATGGATGCGCACAAGTGGCTCTTCCAGCCGTTTGAGGCGGGGTGCCTGATGGTGAAGGACGTGCGCAAGCTGGAAGAGTCGTTTTCAGTTCATCCGGAGTACCTACAAGACACGCAGTGGGGCGTGGATCATCCCAATTTTGGGGACCGCGGTCTTCAACTCAGTCGGTCGTTTCGGGCACTCAAGGTGTGGATGTCGATCCAAACCTTTGGGATGGCCGCATTTCGCCGCTCGATTGGACAGGGCATCGAATTGGCTGCGCGCGCCGAGGAATATATCCGATCGAGTGACGTGCTACAGATCGCCAATCCCGCTTCCTTGGGTGTGGTGTGCTTCCGAGTGAATCCTCGCGGTCTCGATACTTCGGACAAACGGATGGAAGGACTGAACGTCGATGTCCAGGAACGGATCATCGATGAACAGATCGCAATGATGTCTTCGACTCGTTTGCGCGGCCTCTACTCTCTGCGGCTCTGTATTCTCAACCACACCACCACATGGAAGGACGTGCGCGAGACGCTCGAGACGATCGAGCGGTTCGGCGTGGAGTTGATGCCGGAGTGAACGGACGCCCGCCGCTGTCTCGTTTTACATCCGCGGTGCTTTGGGCAGGGACAATCCTGTTTTGGGTCGTTCTATACGGACTGACATCTTGGGGCGGACTTGAACAGACCGACGCGGTCCTTTCCGCTGTGCTGTTCGTGGTGCTGCCGGCCTTGGCCGTCGGGCAGGCTCCACTCATGGCCGATGCGCACATTGATCGTTTGCCTGCGTATTGGAGTTCGATCGCGACACTCTGGATATTGGGCACGCTCAGTTGGCTCGTGGGCACCCGGGCAGATGGACTATCCGCGATCGGGTTCGTGTGGACTTCGGGTGCTTCGATCCTGCTGTGGAGCGTGATTCTGACGGTCGTAGGGCTCGTCACGGTCGGCTCTTTCCGGATCGTTGCGCTCCGTCTCGGGTTGCACGAGACACGCGTGATCCGGGAGCTCCTGCCCCGTACCAGGGAAGAGAAGGGCGTCTTCTTCCTTCTCTCGATCGCCGCCGGCGTAGGCGAGGAGGTCGCATATCGTGGTTACGCGATCCCGCTGCTCATTCCCGTACTCGGGAGCCTCGGGTCGGTAGCGGTAACCTCCATGATCTTCGGGTTGCTGCATGTTTACCAGGGGACGCTGGGGGTTCTTCGGACAGCCGTGATGGGCGGATTTCTAGCGTGGGGTTTCCTGGCTTCGGGGAGCCTGATTCCGCCCATCATCGCTCACACGCTTATCGATATGCTGGCCGGTATCGTGCTCGCCGAGCGGCTCTTGTTACCTCCGAAGGAAACCGGTGTAGAAGTGCCCGGACCCTCACTCACACTCGAACGCTGACACTTCATGGATGTCGATCTCGCTCTTCTGGCTGACGCCGCCACGATTGATGGCTCGGGGAAGCTCAATATCCTCGGAATCTTCGACCGCATCGGGACGGGGTCTTTTCCAGCTCGCCACCCTCGCATGGTGCTGATCCTACGCTTCTCGGCAACTCTGAATGAGATCGGCCGGCACGACATCGGGATTTCATTGAAGGCGCCGGATGGAGCTGAGTTGGTGCGTGTAGATGGAGAGATGCAGCTGGGGCCAGGACCTGGTGGTGTCCCCGGCATGATCCGTGTGCCACACGTCCTGAACCTCGACGGGTTGGTCTTTCCGAAGCCCGGGCCGTATGCCTTCGACGTGTGGGTAGACGGCGAGCATCACGTGTCGTTGCCACTGACCGTCTATGGTCCGGAGACCACAGCCGAGGCCTGACGCGGAAAAGCTGGACAGCGATGGCGCTTGCAGAAACAAGAGCGGGTGCCGATAAGTAGACAGAAAGTAGGGTATGCCCAACGGTGTAGCCCACGCCCCGGAGACCATTGTGATTCTTTACTTCTCATTCGAAGAGCTGAGAGCGCTCAAGGCTGGCGCGGACGTCTTCCTCATCGAGGATGGTCCGTCTAGTGCTGCTGTGCTCGCTCCGTCAGAGAAGAAGGAACGCGTGGAAGCCCTTATTCAGGTGCTAGTGGGCGACCTGTCTGTGTCGACGCTCCAGGAGCTCCGAGGCGTCCAGATGGCCATCCACGCGATCGTGGAGTGCCTTAGGGTCGAGATGGAGGCTGTGGTTGTCGCAACGCATGCTGCGGACGAGGGAGCGGTCGGTGCCTACTTCGATTTCGCCCATGCCCTGATCGTGTCTCATCGGATCGATGAGATGGCCAGCGAGATGTCCGCTATGATCGAGCTGGTAACCGGCGAACTCCCCACGCATGGCAGCGCCAGAGAGTTCCGTTTCCCAGATTAATCTGCGCAGCCTCTCCAAACAGGATCCGTTGTGTCCAATGACCGAATAGCTTCGCTCGAGCGAATGCTCGAACGGAACCCCAATGACTCGCGCATCCGTTTTGGCTTGGCGCTCGAATACCTCAACTCGGGTGATACCGAATCCGGGGTTCGGGAACTCCGAGCGTATCTCGATGCTTCTGACGATGAAGGCAACGCATGGGGACGCCTCGGGGCGATTCTGAAGGACTCCCAGAAGGACGATGAGGCCCGTGAGGCCTATCGCCATGGAATCGAAGCAGCGAACCGACACGGCCATCCTACGATGGCCGAAGAATTCGAAGAGATTCTTGATCGTTGGAATCTGTGACCAAAGAAAACGCACAGCTGAGCACCGGCTTTGAATCAGAAGCGTTGCCGCATCTCGATGCGGTATATCGCTTTGCGCTCAGACTGTCCGGTGCGCCGGATCTGGGCGAAGACCTCGTTCAAGAGACCTAATCGGACGCGTAGTGCCATGTCGGTGACAGAGAAACTGAAAACCATGTTTGGTGGAGCGGGACCCGGAGTCGAAGCCATGGTGGCGGGATGATTTCCTGCGAGGAAGCCCTCGCGTTGGTGCATGAGTTCATCGATGGATGAGTTGGGTGAGGTCCCCCATACACGAGTCCAGGCGCACTTCGACGTCTGCCAGGGGTGCTATCCCCACCTACGCTTGGAAGGAGCCTTCCGAGACGCCGTTCAGCGTGGGGCCGCGGGACAAGGCGCCCCGCCGGATCTTAAAGGGAAGCTCCTGGAGGCGTTGGCAGAAGCGGACGATTAGTCGCTCGGTCGGAACGTGGTAGGGTCGGAGATCCTGAATGATCCCTTCTCCCCGGCCTGCCGCAAGGGGCTGGGTTGCCAGCCTTACGAGAAGGTGAGAACCTTGGGACCGCGGAGCTGCCCCTGTGCCAATTCCGGCGTTCCCAATGCCCTGTAACACTCTCTTCTGAACCCGTCCGGAGACGGAATGGCCACGGCCTCTAAGCGGGAACGCATCCTTCCAAGACTCCTCGAAGAGGAGATGCGCGAGTCGTTCCTCGACTACTCGATGAGCGTGATCGTTCAGCGAGCGCTCCCCGATGTTCGAGACGGCCTCAAGCCGGTGCACCGCCGGATTCTCTACGCGATGTACGAGCTGGGACTTAATCCAGACAAGCCGTATAAGAAGAGTGCAACCGTGGTCGGAAACGTGCTGGGTAAGTACCACCCGCACGGCGACTCTGCCGTGTACGACACGCTCGTACGCATGGTGCAGGACTTCTCGCTACGTATGCCGCTCATCGATGGACAGGGCAACTTCGGCTCGATCGATGGGGATTCCGCCGCTGCGTATCGGTATACGGAAGCTCGCCTCGAAGCGATCGCAGTCGAGCTGCTCGACGATATCGGAAAAGAGACGGTCAACTTCCAGCCGAACTTCGACAATCAACTCGAAGAGCCGATCGTTCTACCGGCGCGTTTCCCGAACCTGCTCGTAAACGGCTCGTCGGGGATTGCTGTGGGAATGAGCACGAATGTGCCTCCCCACAACCTCCGTGAGATTGCGGCTGGCGTACGTCAGCTCGTGGTGGATCCGGACTGCACAGTCGACGATCTGATGCGGCACATCCCGGGTCCGGATTTCCCCACGGGTGGGTTCGTGGTCGGGCGTGAGGGCATCGACAAGATGTACCGGGAGTCGCGAGGCCGCGTGATTATGCGGGCGCGCGCGATGAAAGAGTCGAGGCGAGGTGGACGGGAACAACTGGTCGTCACAGAACTTCCGTACGCGGTCTCCAAGACCAAGATTATTGAACAGATCGCAAAGCTGGCGAAGGCGGGGCGTGCGGAAGACGTGTCGGACATTCGGGACGAGACGGATCGTGACGGGATCCGTCTGGTGATCGAACTGAAGCGCGGTGCGCACGCTGGAACGGTGCTCAACATGTTGTACAAGCGGACCAGCCTTCAGACCACATTCGGGGCGCACTTGTTGGCGCTCGATGACGGTCAGCCGAAGGAGTTCGACCTCAAGCGTATGCTTGAGTGTTTCCGGGACCATCGGGTTGAAGTCATCCAGAGGCGTTGCCGGTTCGAACTGGAGAAGGCTGAGGCGGAGAAGCACGTCCTGGAAGGCCTCCTCGCCGCCCTGAAACACATCGACGAGGTGATCAAGATCATCCGTGGCTCCAAGGACCGGAGCCAGGCACGAGAGCGCTTACGGGACCGTTTTGGCCTCAGCGAAATCCAGGCCGACGCCATTCTGAACATGCGCCTGGCGAAGCTCACCGCATTGGAGCGGTCGCAACTCGAAGCCCGCCTCGCGGAGCTCGCGGCGGTCATCAGCGAATTGAGGAAGATCCTCGAGTCCGAGGAGATTCAGCTCCAGGTCATGCTGGACGAGCTCGCTGAAGTCGTCGAGAAGTATGGGGACGCTCGTCGCACAGTTCTCTTGGACGACGAGGACGCCCAGGCGGACGCGCCCGCCGCCGTGGAGGCTCAGCTCGCGGACGAAGACGTTGTGGTCACGCTATCGGCGCAGGGGTACGTCAGCCGGATTCCCATGCACCTGTATCGACGCCGAGTCGGTTCTGGGAAGGCCCTCGCGGGTATGGAGCGGTACGAAGACGACTACCTCGAACGCTTATTCGTGGCGCGCACCCAAGGCTGGATTCTGACGTTCACAGAAGGCGGACACTGCCACTTTCTCCGTGTGGCGGACGTGCCGGAGAGTGCGCGTGCATCTCGCGGAAAGTCTGTGTATTCACTGCTTGACGGTGCGGACCGAAGCGACAAGATCGTATCGATGATTCCAGTCGACAATCTCTCGGTGGAGGGACGTTTCCTCGTATTTCTGAGCAAGCTCGGGACCATGAAGCGGACATCATTATCCGAGTTCTCAAATGCCCGCGCGAATGGTATCAAGGCTGCTGGCGTGAAGGGTGGTGACGTGATCTTGGATGTTGCGATGTCGGACGGCACGGCGGAACTCATGTTGTTGTCGCGTTCGGGGCGGGCCATTCGATTCCCCGAGGAGCAGATCAGCATCGTTGGTCGGACGGCAGCGGGCGTTAAGGGCATGTCGTTGAAGGACGACGAGGTGATCGGCATGCTTTTGATCCGGCGAGACTCGACGGTGCTCACGGTCAGCGAGGACGGTTTGGGCAAGCGCACGCCGATCGACGACTTTCCACTCCAGAACCGGGGCGGCATGGGCAACCTGTTCACGCCAACGTCGGGTGATGTGTCACCCATCGTTTGCGCCTTGGAGGTCATGGAGGCCGACGAGGTCATGATCATTACAGCCGGCGGGCAGGTCACCCGTGCGGCTGCCGACTCGGTACCTGTGCAGGGGCGCCGGACCCAAGGAAAGAGCATGGTAGCGATCCCCGAGGGTGACCGGGTCGTCGAGGTTACACGGGCGTCCGGACGGGGTGGGGCTCCCGCGCGCGACGATGTCGGCGAAGAAGAGAACGAGGGTCAGCTGGACCTTCTCGGCTAACCTTATCTCCTGGGAGCCTCTGGCGGGACGCGGGTAAGTAAGCCCTCTTCGGGTAGTCGCCTCAGGATACCCACAGTGAGTTGTGTGAACTCGGGGGCGATATCGTCAGCGGCGCACCGAGCGCCTCTCGATCCGACCTCACGTCCCTCGAGACGGCATCCGCAAGAACCCGGATGTGCCACATCGGCTGAGGGGTCAGATTATTGGGGCCGACTCTGCTCGGGCAGTTGCTTTGACCCGAAGCGGAGCCGGCCATGAGTAAGGAACGGAAGGCCCCATGCGGCTGAACGGATAAACGATTTCATAGCTTTTTACAGAAGGATGCGCTTCGTGAACCATCGATCTCTCTTCATAGCGATCTTCGCCCTCATTGCTTCCGCCTGTGCTGGCGAAGAGGCACCGGAGGCGGCGACCGAATCCGCCGCGGCGGCTCCCAATCTGATTGTGGCCGGCGAGACCCACTTCAGTAATCTTCGACAGCTCACCCACGGTGGTCAAAACGCCGAGGCCTATTGGGCGTTCGACGGATCTGCTCTGATCTATCAGGCCAAGAAGGACGATCTGGAGTGCGACCAGATCTTCATCATGGAAATGGCCAGTGGTGAGTCGGAGATGGTCAGCACGGGCGAAGGACGTACCACCTGCTCGTACTTCTATCCGTCGGGCGAGCAGATCGTCTACTCATCCACGCACCATCATGACGCATCCTGCCCGGTCGAACCGGATTTCACGATGGGGTACGTCTGGCCGATCTATCCGTCCTACGACGTCTTCATCGCGAATGTTGACGGCTCCGACCTTCGTCAGCTGACGGATACCGACGGATATGACGCAGAGGCGACCGTGTCGCCGGCCGGGGACAAGGTGGTTTTCACGAGCATGCGTGACGGTGACCTCGAGCTGTATTCGATGAACTTGGACGGGTCTGATGTGCGCCGACTCACGGATCGTCCGGGCTATGACGGCGGCGCCTTTTTCTCGCCAGATGGCTCTCAGATCATTTGGCGGGCGAGTTACCCTGAAGGGGAGGAACTCGCGGACTACCAAGGCTTGTTGGCTGAGGGGCTGCTTCGCCCCGGAGAGCTCGAGATCTTCGTGATGGACGCCGACGGATCCAACCAACGTCAGGTCACGAATGTCGGCGGAGCAAACTTTGCTCCCTACTGGCACCCGGACGGCGACAGGATCCTATTCAGCTCGAACCACCAGGACGAGAGCGGCCGTGAGTTCGACATCTTCATGATCAACCTGGACGGGACCGGGCTCGAGCAGATCACGCATTCGGCGGAGTTTGATGGGTTCCCGGTGTTCTCGCCTGACGGGACGCAGTTGGTGTTGGCTTCGAACAGGAATAACGGCGGAAATTCGGATACGAACATCTTTATCGCAGACTGGATTAACTAGCAGGCGGGGTTCTCCGGATACAGCAGGTCGAAGGCCTCCGCGCTAGGGCGCTGCGCGGGGGCTTTCGGTTGTCCGGGGGTCTGGTGACTTGGGGCGGGGGGCTTAGTTCGTTGTCCGCTTCGCTCCGAGGCCAAGGCCTCGAGCCTAGCGCGGAGGCCTTCGACGCGCTGTATCCGGACGGGTAGCGTTGGATTCCGCGGTCGTTTCTTGGGGGGTCACGGGGGGTGCTCGCTTCGCATCGCTACCGGGCTCGCTGGCGCATCGCGGGGGGTGCTCGCTTCGCATCGCTATCGGGCTCGCTGGCGCATCGCGGGGGTTAGGCGCGTGGTTCCTTCTCGGCGGCGGGGGGGCTCTGATGGTCGGGTGGGTTGCCGCCCTTGATTGTGGAGCGGGTGGCGGCTGCTGTTTTTTCCAGTTCGAGATGGGGATAGATCTCTAAGAACTGGGTGATTATCCGGAAGGTGAGACCCCAGACGACCTCTCCGGCGATCCGGTAGCAGGGGAAGTCTCGGGGGCCGCTCGGGAGTAGGATTTCGACCGTGGAGAGTGCTACGGGGTCTCGGAGTTCGTCTATGGGGACCCAGAACACCTCTGCGACCTCGTAGCTGGCGACGTGGGCTGTGGCCAGGGCGCCGATGCCGAAGACGAAGGGAGTGATCGTCAGGGTCGGTAGGTGAGGAGACGATGGTGCTACATCGTCGAGTCGGCCCAGCGTCCTGCCGAGGAGTTTGAGATCGAGGCCGACTTCCTCCATGGCCTCCCTCATCGCGGTGTCGACGATGTCCATGTCATCGTAGTCGCGGCGGCCGCCAGGTAGGGCCATGTGCCCGGACCACGGGTCACGCTCGGACTTGGCGCGCTTGATGAGAAGAACCTCGAGATTTGGCCTGGCTCTTAATACCAACGAAACTGCGGCCTGTAGCCGGTCGCCTTCCTGAATGGGCGGATCTTGCGCATCACTGGCGTAGGACGCGAGTGCTTCGCTCAACACCCAGAATCGGGAATCGTCGTTTGAGGGCAACGTGAAGATTTCTGGAAGTGGGGAGTGTTTAAGCTTAGATCAATGACCCGGAGTGCGTTCAGGCATGCTCGCCTTCACACCCCTATAGTGTCTGGCCCCCAGATGAGCTTGTGCAGTTGTATTTGGAAACGCACCGGGAGTCCGTCTTCAAGAATCCATCCGGTGAGTGCCTCTAGGTCGATATCACCCCAAACGGGAGAGACCAGAAGCGCTCGAAGCGTGCCTTCATCGAGGCGGGTGTCGAGGCCTCGGTCTCGGATGGTGTCCCGGGTCCACTCGTAATCCTCGCGGTCCTTTACGACGAACTTGATTTCGTCTTTGCCGCTGAGGTGATCCAGGTTGCTCCACATGTTCTTCCCGACCTCGCCGGACCCCGGGCACTTCAGGTCCATAATGATGTGTGCTCGGTCATCGACAGGGGCGACGTCGAAGGCGCCCGATGTCTCGACGAGGACGGTGTAGCCGTCGTCCAGAAGCAGCTCGATCAGGGGAAACGCGGCTTTGTGCGAGAGCGGTTCGCCTCCGGTTACTTCCACCACCTTCGCCGAGTGGCTTCGGACCTTGTCCAGGATTTCCGGGAAGGTCATCCGGGTCCCGCCGTGAAAGGCGTATGCAGTGTCGCACCAGGTACAACGGAGCGGGCACCCCGTGATCCGGACGAACGTGCAAGGCAATCCGGCCCAGGTCGACTCACCTTGGACCGAGTGGAAGATCTCGGTAATGCGGAGGAAGGGCTCCGGGGCGTCAACCACGTTTTGGCCACATGAAGCCGAGCGGTGATTCCCGTACAACACTTCCTGCCATGAAGAGCATGTTCGCCGGACGTTCCGCCAGCCTGCGCATCAGGTAGGGGTACCAGTGCGACCCAAACGGCACATAGACGCGCACGTTGTAGCCATCTCTGACGAGCTGCTTCTGTAGGTCGCGCCGCACGCCGTGGAGCATCTGGAACTCGAACGTGCTCTTGTCGATGCCTTCCTTTTGATGAAAGTCCACAGTGGCTTCGATCATTGGATCGTCGTGTGTGGCGATGGCCGGATAGTTGCCATCGGCGAGCAGCATCTTCATGAGGGCGACGAAGTTTCCATCGACTCGATCTCTCTCCTGATAGGCCACCGATGCCAGTTCGGCGTAGGCACCCTTGCAAAGCCGGACACGGGCTCCGAGTTCGTTCATGCGCGCTACGTCACCCGCGCTCCGCTTCATGTACGACTGAAGCACCACCCCGATCTCGCGCCATCCGTCCGACCAGAGATTCTCAAAAGCGTCGAGGGTCTGCTGTATGAAGCCTGACGATTCCATATCGAATCGAATGAACAGGCCGTCGCTCTTCGCGCGATCCAAAACGCGGCCCAGGTTGTCAGCCAGAAATGACTCGGAGATTTCTTGTCCGAGTTGGGTGAACTTGAGCGAGACATTCGCCTTGAGTCCTTCGTCCGCGATCCGGTCGAGGACTTGGAAGTAGACGTCGGCAGCTAGCCGCGCGTTTTCCTCGTCGTGGACCGACTCGCCAAGGAAGTTGCCCGTGGCCATGAGGCCCGATGCTTCGGCCTCTTTGATGCCGCGTACGAGGTCGTCCACTGTCTCGCCGGGGACGAAGCGTTGTGCCATACCGCGCAGCGGAGTCCTCGTCACCACCGTTTTGGCGGCGCCGGACTGGCTGAGGTAGATCAGGCTCTTTCTGAGCATGCGATCCAGTCGATTGTAGTCAGTTGTTGTCTGCGAGTTCGCGCTGTGCGACGAGTGCTTCTTCGAGGAGCGCCTGAACCTCGTATAACGTCAGCTCGCCGAGCTGATCCTTCACGTCCTCCGAATTCGCCCCCTCGTGGAGCGTGTCGGTCTCGACGTGTCCCACGATCCCTACTCCGGTTTGCGCCCACCGGGGGAAGACGAGGTATCCGCTATACGGCCTACGCAGGTTGCTCGTCTGTTCAACCTCGACGGACACCGTGTACGGATGCCCGTCCGATCCCTCGTAGGCCGGCGGCCGGTTGTGCACCGAAAAGTAGCCGCCGAGTGTTTGATCGGGGGCATGTTCTTGGTCGTCGCCTGACTGGGCGTGGTCGTCGGACATGGGGCCTTTGCTGGTCAAAAGAGGCCGTCAAAAAAGATCTGTCGACCAGGCTCGAAGCTAGAATATCACGATCTCTGCGGCTACTGAGCGGCTTGGTTGTGACGGGGTGCGCCGGGCTCTAGACTGACGAACCTCGAAACCGATTGGAGCCTTGATGCCCCGAAAGATGCGCGCTGCGATCTTCGCTGAAAATGGCGGTCCCGATGTCGTCGAGATCAAGCAGGTCGCCATACCCGTACCCGGGCCTGGTGAGGTGCGGATCAAGGTGGAGGCGTCCGCGATGAACCATCTGGACCTTTGGGTCCGCCGGGGCTTGCCGATTGAAACACCGATGCCGCACATCGGCGGGTCTGATATCGCCGGTACCGTGGATGCGGTCGGGCAGGGGGCTGATGCGGTGCCGCTCGGCACCCGAGTAGTGGTCGACCCGTCGATCGGCTACGAGTGGTACAACGGTCAAGGCAGGGGGCCTTCCTTCGAAGATCCGCCGTTTCAGATCATTGGTGAACACACACAGGGCGGTTTCGCCGAGTATTCGGTGGTGCCTGCTGCCAATCTCCTGGAGGTGCCTGATCAGGTATCGTCCGAAGTGGCCGCTGCTGCGGGATTAGTGTTCGTCACAGCCTGGCGGGCACTCATGACCCAAGCCCAGATCCGTGCGGGGGAGTCCGTCTTGATCACCGGCGGCTCCGGCGGGGTCGGTACCGCTGCCATCCAGATCGCGGTGAAGGCGGGGGCCAAGGTGTATGCGCTGACCGGTGGTGCGGAGATGGTGAGACGCGCCGAGCAGCTGGGCGCTCACAGGGTGTATGACCGCCACAAGGTCGACTTCTCTCGAGAGATCTGGAGGGACACCGCGAAACGCGGCGTGGACGTGGTCTTCGACACGGTGGGTGAGGCCGTGTGGCCTCAGTGCCTCAGGGCGTTGGCGGTTGGCGGTCGATTGGTGACTTCGGGCGCCACGACCGGCTCTCGTGGGGTGACGGAAATTCGGGCGATCTTCTGGAAACAACTCCACATCATGGGGAGCACGATGGGATCGCCCGCAGAGTTCAGAAGAGTCATGCGTCTTGTGTTCGATGGTTCACTAGAACCGGTGATTCACTCGACGATGCCGCTGGACAAGGCACGCGAGGCGCACGCAGAGCTCGAGGCCGGCCAGGTCTTCGGCAAGATCGTGCTGGTACCCTAATGGCCATGGACATCAAAGAGGCTCAGGCCCGGGTCGATGCGTGGATCGGACGCTTCGAAGAGGGCTATTGGCCGCCGCTCACCAATCTGGCCCGCCTGATAGAAGAGGTCGGCGAGCTCGCACGTGAGATGAACCATCGCTTCGGCCACAAGACGAAGAAGGCCGAGGAGCCGGATCAGAATCTCGCCATCGAGCTAGCAGACATCCTCTTCGTGCTGATTGCGATCGCGAATGAGCAGGGGATCGACCTCGAGGAGGCTTTCGAGCAGGTGCTGACCAAGTATGAAGAGCGAGACTCGGACCGTTGGGCGCCGGCTCAGCCCAAGTAGCTAGTCGGCCAGCGTGTAGTGTCCGTGAATACAAAGCCATCGGTCACCCTCTCGCACGAATACCCGTGTCGACTTCCCCCGCGAGGTGCTGCGCTCGCGGGTCTCGATCGAGATGCTGGAGTCGGTCCAGTAGTACGTAATCCAAGCTACGTCCCCTACGACTGTGACTTCCGCCTGGTGCATCTCGGTGTGGATGTTCATGCTCCGTTCGATCCAACTCGCGACGCTCCGTAGCTCGTAGTCTTTCCCTTCGTTGAGGTAGGTGTCGGTTTCGCCGAACGAGGTGAAGTCGTCATGGACGTACGTCGCGTATCGAGCGACGTCTCCCTGTTCGATCGCGTCCCACATGTCGACGAGCGTCTGCTTTACCGCATCTTCGGCAGACTGCGCGCGAGCGGTTTGCGGAGCCGACGCTCCGAGGGCGGCCGCGACGGCGACCGCTGTGGTCAGACGGAGTAGCTTGCGAGTGTGGCCACGCATCGGTCTACCTCTTCTTTCGTGTTGTAGTAGTGCGGACTGATTCGAACAAAGCCCGGTCGATAGTCGACGATCACGCCGTGCTCCGCCAAGTGTTTTACTGCCCCTGGGGGATCCTCGTGGCGCACCATGACGATTGATGTGCGCCGATCTGGCTCTGGAAGGCGGAGCGAGAATCCGGCTTCGCTCGCACTCCCGATGAGGTGGTCGGTCAGCATTGTGTTGCGTTCAAGTACGGTGGAGAACCCGACCTCGTCGATGACTTCTTGTCCGCCGAGAGCCGTGTGGACCGTAGGAAGGGCCGGCGTGCCGAGTTCAAATCGTCGAGCGTCTGGGCGGAACTCGAAATTTTCGAGGTCGAAGTCGAACTGTTTCTCCGCCGCAAACCACGATGTGATTCGCGGCTCGAGGGTTCTGGCCAGTTCGTCGCGCACGTACAGGTAGGCGAGTCCAGGGCCTCCACACAGCCACTTCAGGGGTCCTCCGGTATAGAAGTCCACTCCGGTCTCGGACAGATCGAGCGACACTTGGCCCACACCCTGATATCCGTCGATGAGCGAGTAGGCCCCGGCATCGCGGGCGATCTTCCCAAGGGCCTGCAGGTCTTGTTCGTATCCGGTGGTGAAAAAGACGTGACTGGTGGCAAGGAAGAGCGTCCGCTCATCAACTGCTTCAGCGAACTGCTCGGGGTCGATTCGGATTCCGTCCGGACTCTTGAGCACGACCAGTTCGATCTCGGGCTTCACCGCCCACTGGTATGCGAGGGTTGGGAAGTCGAGTTCTGTGCAGATAACCCGGTTCCGTTCCCCGTCGGGCACGCTCTGGGTAACCACGGATAGGGCGGCGGACACGGATGGGAGAAGGGCGGTCTCCTCAGTCGATGAACCCCAGAACTCAGCCACGCGTCCGCGAAGATCCTCGATGCGTCCTAACCAATGGCCGTACCAAGCCGAGGCGCCCATGTCGTGCCAGCGTTCCTGGAACTCATCGAGGTACCCTTCGGACCGGCGGGAGAGTGCGCCCAGTGAACAGGAGTTCATATACGTCTTCCGGGAAAGGATCGGGTACTCGGCTCGCACAGACTCCAAGTCGAAGGGTTTCGTGTGCGGCTCGCTCATCTAGGACTCCTTTGGATCGTTGTCGCTCGGCGGCGGGACGATAGGTCCGGTCGGTCCGGCTCCGCCAGTTGGCCTTTCGCTGTATGCTGGACATGGCGCAGGTTCTCCGGACGCTCAGCCAAGCTCATATGACCATCCTACTCCTAACGCTTCCTTGGATCGGCGTCCTCGTCTTTCTGATCTTCGTAGTCCGCGTCCCGAGCGAGCTGCCGGAGGCCGGAGCGTTGGACGGCGAGAGTGCGCCGAGTATCTCGGTGATCATACCCGCTCGGAATGAGCGCTCGAACATCGCGAACTGCATCGCTTCGCTGACAAGGACGGACTATCCCGACTTCGAGATCATCGTGGTCGATGACCGAAGCGAAGACGACACGGCGGCCATCGCGCGTTCGGTGGCTGTGGGTCAGGCCAGTCGTATTCTTGTCATGGACGGAGCCGAACTCCCGGATGGGTGGCTTGGAAAGCCGTGGGCTTGTTGGCAGGGCGTGGGCGCTGCGGCCGGAGAGATTCTGCTCTTCACCGATGCGGATACCACACATGGGAGCTTGCTCCTCAGGCGCGCGGTAGCCGGTCTCCAAGAAGATGGCGCGGATCTTCTCACAGTCCTCGGGCGCCAGTTGATGGAGTCGTTTTGGGAGCGTCTGGTCCAACCGCAAATCTTTCTGACCATGATGCTTCGCTTCCCTCGAGTGGAGGCGTTGGTCCAGAACGACGATTGGCGAGATGCGATAGCGAACGGGCAGTTCATCATGATGCCGCGTGCTTCCTACCATGCGATTGGTGGTCACGAAGCGGTGCGAGGCGAGGTCGTGGAAGACATGGCGCTTGCACAAACTGTGAAGCGTGCCGGATTCAAGGTCCGTGCAAGAAGTGCGAAGCAGGACTTCGCGACCCGCATGTACCGATCGCTTCCCGATCTCATCGAAGGGTGGTCCAAGAACATTGTAATGGGGGGACTCCAGAGCGTGCCTCACGCAATCCGCCCGATCATCTTGCCGCTATCGCTCCTGGCGGGAATCGGTCTGTGGATTGCTCCGCCTGTGCTGCTAGTGGCGGCGGCCTTCGGATTTGGTGGGCCGCTTTTGCTTCAATGGGCAGGGGCCGCCTACCTGTTGAGCGTGGTCGTGTTCAGCCTCTTCACGGCTATTATGAAGGGGCCGCCGGCATACGGCCTTCTGTATCCGTTAGGTGCTGCAGTAGGCTCGTTCATCTTCCTGCGGTCCTGGGTTCGTGGTCGCAACGTCGAATGGAAGGGCCGAAAGTATACCTTGCGAGATATTGCGGAGATTCCGTGACGGAGGCGGACTCAGGTCGAAACTCCGAACCCACATCGCGTCTCGCGACTGGCCTCAAGGCCCAGGCGCGTGAACTGGGGTTCTCGCTCTGTGGGATTACGACAGCAGATGCCACGGACCACATGGCCTTCTATCGCGGCTGGATCGAAGAGGGCCGCCACGGAGAGATGGCGTATCTCTCCAGGGAAGACTCTCTGTCCCGTAGGGCAGACCTAAAGACGACGCTTGAGACTGTGCGGAGTGTCGTCGTCGTGGCTCATGAGTACTTCGTTCCGGACCCAGATGGTGTGCCTGGAGACCCGTCCCGAGGAGTGATTGCGCGATACGCTCGGGGAGATGACTACCACGATGTCGTCAAGAAGAAACTCCTCACTTTGGCGCGGTGGGTGGAAGGTCAATCGCCTGGTGCACGGGGACGAGCGTATGTGGATACTGGCCCGATTCTCGAGCGTGACCTCGCTCGTCGCGCTGGGATTGGCTGGTTCGGTCGGAACACGATGCTGATCAACCCCACACGTGGCTCGTACTTCTTCGTGGGCACTTTGCTCCTAGATGTCGACCTTCCGGCGGACGAGCCGTTCGAGGAAGATCGGTGCGGTACGTGCAGCGCCTGTCTCGACGCATGTCCGACCGGTGCTTTGATGGGCCGCGACGGGTCCGGCGCGCCGGTGATGGATGCGACCCGGTGCATCTCATACCTCACCATTGAGTTACGGGGTGCGATTCCTATGGAGCTTCGTCCACTCATGGGGAACCGTGTCTACGGGTGTGATATCTGCCAGGAAGTGTGTCCCTGGAACGATCGTTTCGCGGAGCCAACGGGGGAGCCCGCGTATTCGGCCCGCGACGGACTCGACGGTCCGGAGTTGATCGAGTTGGCGGAGCGACTTCTCGGTGCCGATGAAGAGAGCTTTAGGGAGCTTTTTCGAAAGTCTCCCATCAAACGGGCCAAGCGCGCTGGCCTTCTGCGGAATGTTTGTGTGGCACTGGGGAACTGGGGAGCGGAGGACGTCGTCCCTGTCCTCCGAGTAGGGCTGAGGGACGAGTCCACGCTCGTGCGTTCACATGCCGCGTGGGCGCTCGGCAGGGTGGGTTCGCCGGCTGCTATCGAGGCACTTTCCGCTCGATTTGAGGAAGAGTCGGATGCGTCCTTGTTGGATGAAATCGGTCGCGCGCTGAACATGAGCGATACGAAACCTGCGGTGTAGGAAGAGCCTAATTATCTTTCGCCAACCATTCCCTCGTTCTGAACAACTGTGAGGCTGCTTTGGCCAGCGTTCTCGAACAATTGAAAGCGATCCGCTCAGCCGGTGGCGAGCGGCGCACCGCCGGACTCTCCGACGATACCGTCTGCACGTTCTGCCAGGACGACGCGACCCTGGTCGATGCGGTAAACGCAGCGACTCAGGAATTCGAGCTGTTGAAGCAGGAATTTCCAGAACTCATAGGGAAGTCCGAGTCAGAGCAGATTGGAGAAATTCAGGGCAGCTTCGTGAACTTTTACGCGGACGACACGGTGAATCCGTATGTGTCGCTTGCGGCTCGTGGCCCATGGGTGATTACGACCAAGGGCGCGGTCGTGCACGACAACGGTGGATACGGGATGCTTGGCTTCGGGCACCTCCCCGATGCGGTCGTCGGCGCGATGAGTAAGCCACAGGTGATGGCCAACGTCATGACCGCCAATGCGTCTCAGTTGAGGCTAGCGAGGGCGCTCAGGAAAGAGATTGGCCATTCGCGTGATGGCGACTGTCCGTTCAGTGACTTCCTAGCCATGAACTCCGGGTCCGAGTCGGTCTCCGTGGCGTCCCGCATTTCGGACGTGAACGCGAAGCTCCTCACGGACGAGGGTGGCAAGCACTCAGGCAAGCGAGTCAAAAAGATTGCCCTCGAGGGTGGCTTCCATGGACGGACAGGGCGCCCCGCGCTGTTTTCCGACTCGTGCCGGGGAGCGTACGAGACACACCTCGCGACGTACCGCGATCGGGACGATCTCATCACCGTGCCGGTGAACGACTCGGACGCGATGCGAGCGGCCTTTACGAAGGCGGAGGAAGACGGTGTCTTCATTGAGGCGGTCTTCATGGAGCCCGTGATGGGTGAGGGTAATCCGGGGATCCGCATTACGCCGGACTTCTACGCGACGGCCCGTGCGCTCACGATGGCCAACGATGCCCTCCTGCTGGTCGACTCGATTCAGGCGGGGCTGCGTGCCACCGGAGACCTGTCGGTTGTCGACTACCCGGGTTTCGAAGAGCTCGATGTACCCGACATGGAGACGTATTCCAAAGCCCTTAATGCCGGACAGTATCCGCTCTCGGTGCTTGCCATGACGGAGCGTGCTTCAGGTCTCTATCGAACGGGCATCTACGGAAACACGATGACTGCGAATCCCCGGGCGATGGACGTTGGCGCCGCGGTTCTGGGCATGGTGACCGACGAGATCCGCACCAACATCGTCGAGCGTGGTCACGAGTTTGTCGAGAAGCTCAGGGCGTTGGCAGCAGAGTTGGACGGGCCGATCACCGGTGTGCAGGGGACCGGACTACTCTTCTCCTGCGAATTGGACCCCGCCTACAAGGCGTATGGCGCCGGGAGTTCGGAGGAGTTCATCCGTCTGCACGGCATCGGCGTAATCCACGGCGGTGAGAACTCACTCCGTTTTACGCCGCACTTCTTGGTTTCGTCCCAAGAGGTCGACCTGATTGTCGAGAACATCAAGAACGCGTTGGTGAACGGCCCTCGTAGCTGAGTGAGCGCGGCTTTTGTTCGCGAATTATGCAGTCGATCAGCCTGCGGTGAAGGGCACCCAATAGACGACGTCTTCCCAGCGTAGCTCGATGCGTCCGCCGTTCGCGTCATCGGGGATGACGCGGATCTAGAAGACCTCGACGTGCTCGTCCAACGAGTCACGCCGCATCGTGATTCCTGCCTGGTTTTCGGCCTCGTCGTAGCTCTGCCCACCCTGGCCTGTCCGACGGTTGATGATCAAGGTTCCGCCGTCCGCTTCGGGGAACGACGAGAGCGTGTAGAAGCCAACGGGGATGACCTCTCCGTCGATAGTGATGTCGCGGTCGAAGCCGAATTGAGTGGCTGAGTTCGCTCCGGTGCGCCACCACACGCCGTATGCGAGGAGGCCCACCGAAGACGTTTCGCCCTCGGCGCACAGGTGTGCCGTAGCCGCCGCTGAACTGAACGCCTGCAACGAAGTCCGTGACCTCGCCTCGCCCGGAAAGTTCACCCAGAGGACGATCACCGAAGGCCAACGCCACGGTGGCTTTGTCCAAGGCGTGGTACTCGACACGGGTCAGGTCGTAAGCCCGGGTCGAGCCCGTGCCGTCCAAGGAGAGAATGAGGCCCTCGGCATCGACCGACATCGTGGATAGGCCCCGACTCGGGTGCAGGAGGCCCCAACTGCCGTCCGTGTTTGCGATCAAACCGAAGCTTGATCCGCGGCCCGTGAAGGTGGAGACCGCGTCCTCAAAACCGCCTTGGGAGGCTTGCCACCAGAGTGCTGTTTCGGAGGGCTAGTGGAGCATGTCCACGAACGGTACCGAACCGGGTGCTGCGTCGAAGGCGTTGGATTGCTCCTGCCCGCGGCTCATCGTGACCCTGTTCGCTCCGTCTTCGCCGAGCACGAGCTCATCGGACCGGATCAGTTCGCCCGTGTTGTCACCGCAGGCGTAGGCCTTCCCGGTATACCCGGTGAGTTCTCCGGCCTGAGACATGGACAATGCGTATTCCCCGAAAGTCTTTCTGGCTCCCCGAATGAGCGCCTATGCCTTCACGGTGCCTTCATCGAATTCGATCCACTCGACGGCCAGGGTATCGTCACCCATTAGGGTCGTATAAGCGGCCTGTTCCGGGCCGTCCGTCGCGCCGTCGCCACATCCCATAGGCATTAGGGCGGCGACTGCCGCGAGCCCGTACTTCTTCATTTGCTGTCTCCTCGGGAAACGTGGTCAGGTATTCGTAAAGATCGACAGCTAGGGACTCTTGCTGGCCTTCGGGACTTTCTCGGGGGTTGAGATCCCGCTTCGGATTTTCTGAACGCCGTCTTCGCGGAGAATCTTCGTGCCTCCTGCGGCCTGGTGCGGTGCGCAGCTATCTGGTCGGAAGGCACGGTAGATCTCGCCTCCCAGCCGGGCGAGCTAGGTCCCGGTGGGACTCGATGATCTAGTGGCTGTGCTCGTGGGTGTGGTCGTGCCGCCCTTGGTGGAAGACCACATGCATGAGGGACCCGCTCACAAATGCTTGGTACAGCGTGACCCCAGCTCCGTGGTCCGTTCCCGAGAGCCCGGCCCCGAGTACATATCCGCCCAGGGTTGCTAGCACGACCGCAAAGACTCCGGTCGCGGCAAGACCCACCCCGTGACGTGGCCGAATTAGCCACCAAATAACCAATCCGACCGGGATTCGATGGAGAATGGTGGCGAGAGCGAACGGCACAGGGATGTCGCCGTCTCCAGGGCCGAAGGCGGCCCCTTCGAGGAGCGCGTGAAGCACCAGGCCAGAAAGACCAACCACGAGGGCGAGGTTGTCGGTGTGGGTCTCCAGCGCGCGGGACGCTCGCTCGAACACCGTCGGAACGAGGATACCCAGCCCCAACATGACGATAGGCACAAAGCTCTTTGTGTCCCAAGCATGGGGAAGTACCTGCCATGCGACGAGCACGGGGACGGCGACGTACACGAATCCGTCTACGAGTCGTACAGCGGAGGGGCGGTCGTGGAGCCAACCGTAGATGACAGGGCCGAGGATCGGCGCCGCAAGGGCGGCTACCAGATAGAGCATGGTGTTTGAGGCTTCGACTCTGTCCGACGCGATGAGGGTGTAGGAGGTGGGGAAGATGGGGTACTACCCTGGTGGCTGTACACCTCCGGGAACGCCGGCGCCTTTCAGGGGGATTACTTCGTCGCAACGTGCCTTGAACGAACGCGTAGGTGTCCGTTCGAGGGTCTTGGAAACGAACGGAGTGAGATCGAGTGAATATTCGTGCGTGGGTTCGACGTTTGTGGGTGCTTCTTTTCTTGGTTGCGGTTGCAGCATGTGCGGATGAGGAAGGTGCCCCGCAGGCCGCGACGGTCATCGTAGAGGCCGACTCGGCGGAGCCTCTCTTGTTGATCGTGTCGACGCGGTTCGAGGTCATCTCGAGTGGGGAGGTCGTCTTCCAGGACATCGACACGATCCCGATCACCGGAAATCACAGCGAGACGTTTCAGCTCAATTCAGCGGCGCGCTTCACTGCGATCCTCAAGAACGACTACGAGACGGTGGAAGGTGCGCGCCTCTCCGTGTTGATCGATGGCGGCCTCGAGTACGATGAGACGGCTTTGCTCGGGCAGGGCGGTTTCCTTCAGTATGTGTATCGCTTCCAGACGAACGGGATCTTTTAGCGGGTTACTCCCACTCGATGGTTCCCGGTGGCTTGGACGTGACGTCCAGTGCGAGCCCGCTGATTCCGTCCAGATCTAGGATCGCCGCGCACACCTCTCGGAGCAGGTCGGTAGGTAGCTGAACTGGAGTCGCGGTCATGGCTCGAGCCGAGTGGACGGGTCGCAAGATGATTGTTTCTCCGTCCGAGTCGCCAAGGGCCAGCGGGGCCAGGACCGTTGGGCACTGCCACACGTCGTTGTAAACACCGTGGTCCCGTAGCGCGTCCATGACGATTGCGTCCGCCTCGCGAAGGATGTCCAGACGGGCTCGGGTGACTCTCCCCTCCACCGCGCGGGCTTGGTTTGGGTGACCCTCGTCTACGTTCCAGACGCATCGGTTGATCCCGGGGACCTTGGCGGTGAGCGACGATACCGCTGCGATCAGCGTGTCCCATGGGACGTCTCCGCTGAGCAGGACAGGGTGTTCGTAGGCTCTCACGTCGGCCTTCACTCCGACGGAGCGGATGGGGAGTAGGCACGCCTGCAGCCCGTATGATTCCGCGATGGCTTCGGTCTGCGGAATGAGGTCTTCGAAGCCCTCGGTATCTTGGGTCCCGTCCGAGCAGAGAAGGCGGACGCCAAGGCCCGGGCCTGGGAATGGATGCCGCCAGAGTGCTTGATGTTCGATTCCCATCCGCTCACCCAGCTCGCGTACCTCGACCTTGTACAAGTCGGCCAGTGGTTCCACGACCTTCCCGGCTTGGATCATTTCCTCGATGATCGGGACACGGTTGTGATGCGTCTTGATCGTCTGCGCGCGCTTCGTTCCGCCCGTCTCAATCGTATCGGGATAGATCGTGCCCTGGCCCAGCAGGTGGTGTTCGATGCCGAGGCGCTCGGCTTCGTGCTGGAAGACCTTCACGAAGCTGTCGCCGATGATACGACGTTTGGCCTCGGGCTCGATGGCATCCGCGAGCGCTGCAAGGAACGTGTCGCTCGCATCGACGAAGTGGAGGTTCTGATCTAGGCCGATTTCGGTGAACATGCGGAGCACGCCAGCGCTCTCGTGGAGGCGCATCAGCCCGTTGTCGATATGCAGAAGGTGGAGTTTCTCTGGCCCAAGAGCCTGGCCGAGGAGCACTGCGGCCACCGTGGAGTCCACCCCGCCCGAGGCGAGCAAGAAGACCGAGCCGTCACCTACGTGTGCTCGCACGCGTTCGATCTCTTCGTCCAGGAATCCGTCCATGGACCAACTCACTTCACATTTGCAAATCTCGAACACGAAGTTGGCGATCATGTCGTCGCCATGGGTGGTGTCGTCCACTTCGGGGTGAAACTGGAAACCGTACCGCCGTAGCTTGTCCGACCCGATGGCGGCGTAGCGATGTTCGCTCGCAAGACCCGTGATGCTGTGACCGATCTCCTCGAAGTCCGGACCCACTGAAATCACCGAGTCGTAATGGCTCATGAACACCTGCTCGACGTCGTCCAACCCCTTGAAGAGTGGGTGTTGGGCGTCCAAGTGAAGTTCGGCCTTTCCCCACTCGCGCCCCCCGTGTTCCACTTCCCCGCCGTAGTGCTGTGCGATCTGCTGGTGGCCGAAGCAGAAGCCCAAGATGGGGACGTCGAGGTCGTAGATTTCCTTGGTGTACTCAGAATCTTCGCCGTGTGAAGCCAGGCTCGGGCTGCCCGAAATGACGATGCCCTGATAGTGCTGGAACACCTCGACCGGGTCTTCGGGCTGTCTGATCTCAGCTCGTACGCCGCGGCGCCGAATCTTGGTCGCGATGAGGTGAGCGTACTGACCACCAAAGTCGATGACGGCGATCGTGTCGTGCGCCAAGTCGGCTCCCGGGGGGAAGGGTGTAGTGTGCGACCGTTCAGCCGCTGCATGCGAGATGCGCCGAATCTTGTCGTTTCGTGACCTCAACGGAAGGTCCGGTAACTCGGGTTGACTTTGGACGAGGTGCGACTAGATTTAGGCAAGCCTAAATATTGTCCCACTCTTCTCGAAATCCTTCGCATGGTCGATCCGGCACTCGCGCTGGCTGTATTTGCACTCCTCATGGTCGCAGGAATCGTACTGTTCTGGCCACGTCGAGGCGTGGTGGCGCGCATTGTCGAGTATTCCCGACTGACGGACCGTGTGAGGCTCGAAGACGCGCTCAAGCATGTGTACATGTCCGAGCTGGCAGGGCGCGTCAGCACTCTCGAGAGCTTGGCGGGGCGCCTCGAGATTTCGACGGCCAGGGCCGCAGACCTCCTCACGCAGCTCACGGACGTCGGCATGGTGCAGGCTGGTCAGGACGGGCCTCAACTTTCTGACGCTGGCCGAGAGTCGTCGGTGCGGCTTGTCCGGACACACCGCCTTTGGGAGCGCTACCTCGCGGACCGGACCGGGATTCCGGCGGTGGATTGGCACGATGAGGCGGAGCGTATGGAGCACAGCCTGTCCAGCGAACAAGTCGAGACGCTGTCCTCCCGGCTCGGGCATCCTAGATGGGATCCGCACGGAGACCCGATTCCCACGGCGACCGGCCATATGCCGAAGTTGGTAGACTTAAGTCTGACGGGCGCGCCCGTGGGTCGCACCATCGAAATCGCGCACTTGGAGGACGAGCCGCGAGAGATCTACGACGCGTTACTCAACGAAGGACTCGCGCTTGGCGTGAGGCTGGATGTTGTGGGCCGTGATGATCGCGGAGTACTCGTACATGGTGCCGGGCGGGATTTCGCGGTTACGACGGTGCTTGCTCGGAATGTGAGCGTTCATGTCCTACCCGAGGGGTCCAGTGCCGACCAGGCGCTTGAAACCCTGGCGGACCTCAAGCCCGGCGAGGCGGGCAGCGTTCTAGGTCTGTCGTCAGCCTGCCGGGGGCCGCAGCGGCGGAGACTCCTGGACCTGGGGGTCGTACCGGGAACCATCGTGAGTGCCGAGATGTCGTCGGCCGCGGGAGACCCGGTCGCTTATCTGATTCGAGGCGCGCTTATCGCCTTACGAAGCGCACAAGCGAGCTGGGTCACTATTGAGCGAGTGGTAGACACTTCCGGGGTCGCGTCCTGATGAAGGGCTTCTCGGCAGACCCCTGTGGGTCGTGTGCGGAACACCGTGAGCAGAGCCTCGTTCGGCTCGGGTTGAGTCCCGAGAAGTGGGACTATCTCATTGCGTTGGCGGGGAACCCCAACGTCGGCAAGAGCACGGTCTTCAATCAGCTGACGGGACTTCGGCAACACACCGGCAATTGGCCTGGGAAGACTGTCGTCCGGGCAGAAGGCGTATTTGCTCATGAGAGCCACCGTGTAAAAGTGGTCGACCTCCCGGGGACGTATTCACTCCAAGCCGGGAGTGTGGATGAAGAAGTCGCACGTGATTTCGTTCTCTTCGGCAGACCCGATGTCACGCTCATCGTCGTCGATGCGACGCGGCTCGAGCGAAACCTCAACCTCGTCCTACAAATTCTGGAGATCACCGACAAAGTCGTCGTTTATCTCAACTTGATCGACGAAGCTCGCCGCCATGGGATCGCGGTCGACTCCAAGAAATTGGAGAAAGAACTCGGCGTCCCGGTGGTCCAGGGGATCGCTCGGGAGGGCGTTGGGATCGACGAGGTGATGGAGGCGGCTCATGAGGTTGCGAGTCGGAGCGCGGGTGCTGGAAGGCGAACAGTCGAGGCACACGCCCCCGAAGTCGAGGTGGCGATCGGCACACTGGCACCCGTAGTTGAAGAGCACTTCCGCAACGTGCCGAACGCTCGATGGGTCGCACTTCGGCTTCTGAACGCGGACGAGGCGGTCGAAGAAGCCGTCCGTTCGGGAGAGCTGGGGCACCTCACAGGTCAAGAAGTCGCTGAGATACCGATTCCGGAAGACGCCGGCCGACAGGCGGTTCTTGAGTTAGCTACTCGGTTGCGCTGGGACCTTCCTCCGGACTTTCACGACCTCGTGACGCAGCGTTCGTTTGAGGCTGCTCAAGAAATGGCTGGACGAGTGCAGTTGGGAGGTCTCAAGAAGGCCGGTTTCGTTTTCGATCGGAAGCTCGACGCCTGGCTGACGAGCAGGGTCTTCGGATTCCCACTCATGCTCCTGATCTTAGCGGCCGTCTTCTGGCTGACGATCGAGGGAGCGAACGTCCCGTCTCAGATGCTCGCGACGCTGCTCATCGACAACGGACATACCTGGCTCAAGGGCATTGCAGCCGCTCTGGCTCTGCCTTGGTGGTTAGACGGGTTCCTGCTAGACGGCGTATATCTCGCGACCGCATGGGTAATTAGCGTGATGCTTCCGCCCATGGCGATCTTTTTTCCGCTGTTCACATTGCTCGAGGACTTCGGGTATCTCCCGCGCGTTGCGTTTAATCTCGATTCGATGTTTCGGACCGCTGGGGCGCACGGGAAGCAGGCCCTTACGATGTGTATGGGTTTCGGCTGCAACGCGGCAGGCGTGGTCGCCACCCGAGTTATCGATTCTCCACGCGAACGACTGATCGCGATCATCACGAATAACTTCAGTCTCTGTAACGGGCGGTGGCCGACTCAGATCCTGATCGCCACGATCTTCATTGGTGCTTTGGCGCCTCAACTCGGTGGCGTGGTCAGTGCCATGGCTGTGGTGGGCATAGCACTGTTCGGCATCGTCATGATGTTCTTGTCATCTTGGTTGCTATCGCGGACAGTGCTGAGGGGCGAGGCGACCAGCTTCAGCCTCGAGCTTCCTCCGTATCGTCCGCCCCGGATCATGCAAACCCTCTACACGTCGATGATCGACCGCACGCTGATCGTTCTGTGGCGGGCCGTGATCTTCGCGATCCCCGCCGGAGCGGTGATCTGGCTGATCTCGAACATCAGTGTCGATGGCGCGAGCCTGGCTCAACATTCTGTGGAGTGGCTCGATCCTCTCGGACTTCTCCTCGGATTGAATGGCGTGATCTTGGTCGCCTATGTGGTTGCGATCCCGGCCAACGAGATCGTGATCCCGACGATCCTGATGCTCACCGTGCTCACGGGAGGCATCGCCGGTGGGGAGGGTGCAGGAGTCATGTTCGAATTGGACAGCGTCGGCGCGACGGGCGAATTATTGAGGGCCGGTGGGTGGACTTTGCTGACGGCTGTGAACGTCATGCTGTTCAGTCTGCTCCATAACCCATGCTCCACCACGATCTACACGATCTACAAAGAGACCCGGAGCGCGAAGTGGACCACGGTGGCCACACTCATGCCGGTCGCGATGGGTGTCACGGTGTGTTTCCTGGTAACCCAGGTGTGGCGGCTCCTGGCCTAACGGGGGTTGGCCGCCGCCCGCCGGGGTAAGGAATGTGGGCTCCAGGAGACCTGCTGCTTCGTGATCCTGTGCTGTATGTTTTGAGATGCCGTTCCCGCGGCTTGTTCTCCAGGATCCCATAGCGGAGTCGTTCTCCCATGCCCGATGTCGAAACTCTCATGACCCTGGCCACCTCAGTCACTGCGGCCTGGGTGCCGCGAGTTCTCGGTGCCCTCGCTGCGCTGATCTTCGGTTGGATATTCGCCGGGTGGGCCAAGCGCTTCACGCGGAAGGCACTCCAGGCCTCCCACCTCGACGATATCCTCATCCCGTTTATCGCGGGCATGATCCATGTCTCGATCATCGTCTTGGTCACCGTCGCCGCGATTGGCGTTCTCGGTGTAAGCACCGCTTCGTTCGTTGCCGTGCTCGGTGCTGCAGGGCTGGCCGTAGCCCTCGCTTTCCAGGGCACGTTTTCGAACTTCGCGGCCGGGGTGATGCTCCTGACGTTCCGACCCTTCAACGTGGGTGACTTCGTTCAGGTGGGTGGGACCTCTGGAACAGTCCGTGAGGTGGGGATCTTCACCTGTATGCTCACGACGGGGGACAATGTTCAGATCAGTGTTCCGAATGGGCAGATCTTCGGTTCGACCATCACAAACTTCTCAGCTAGCGAGACTCGTCGTATCGACCTTGTGATCGGGGTCAGCTACGACGACGACCTCGGGGTCGCGATACGCACCTGCATGGATGTGCTAGCCGCCGATTCGCGTGTGCTCGATGAACCTGAGTCGGTCGTCGCTGTTTCCGAACTGGCCGACTCGTCCGTGAATCTCGTCGTCCGTCCCTGGGTGAACGCCGAGGACTACTGGGCTACCCGCTGGGACCTGACGCGCGCCCTCAAGGAGAACCTCGAGGCAGCGGGTTGCAACTTGCCGTACCCGCAACGTGACGTGCACATGCACCAGCCGGGCTAAGAGCGTCCTTGCCCGGGTCGGTGGCTGCCGACCCGGGCCGGGCCTTTCGCGAATGCCCCGTCTGCCCGATCTTGTCCCTGACGCTGGTTGAGAATCGTTCTCAACACTATTCGGTTCAGAAAGACTATGCCAGAATCCCCACAACAAGCTGATAGCCTGCATTCTGCGGACGAGTACGTCAGTCTCATGGACGTCGAGATCACGACCCCTGTGGAACTCGTGAGTATCGACCTGACTCCTGAAGAGGCTGGGCCCCTACTCGATCGCGGGATCGTGCCAGGCTGTTTGTTGTGCCGCATCGGGCGTTCGCCCTTCGGTGATCCCGTGGTTTCTGCGGACGGTACCTGTTTCGCGCTCCGTAAAGAGACCGCTCGCTGCTTGAGGGTTCGTGCAGTGAGTGGGTCGAGCGCCTGACCCGAGGTCCTAGAGCGGTGACAAGCACGTGAAAGATGCCCGCGGTTTCGCGGATGCTCCGATAGCCCCACCGCCGCTCAGTGCCATCCCGCTCGTGGCGGTGATCGGTCCGCCCAACTGCGGTAAGACCACGCTGTTCAACCAACTTACGGGTTTGCGGCAGAAGGTCGCGAACTATCCGGGCGTCACGGTTGAGAAGCACTTCGGCGTCGTGGAACTCGCGGACGGACGTTGCCTCGACTTGGTGGATCTGCCAGGGGTGCATGGGCTGTCTGCTCGGACGCTCGACGAGAGGGTCACCGTCGACGTTCTGCAGGGCCGGGTGGAGGGCATGCGACCTCTCGACGCCATCGTCGTCATCGTCGACTCGACGAGTCTTGAGCACGACCTCATGCTCCTCGAGCCAGTTTCTGAATTCGGACTTCCGACGCTACTCGTCTTCAACATGGCGGACGAGTTCGACGCCCGTCGTGGGGCGCTGGATGTCGACACCTTGGCGAGTGAGATGGGTGTCGAGGTCTGTCGTACCAATGGGCGGACCGGTGAAGGCGTCGACATCGTTACCGACTACCTGAGCAAGGTAAAGATCCGGACGGGCGAGCTAGGACATCCTCTGATTGGAGCGGGCGCTCGACCAGGGAGAAGACTCCCAACGGTTGACGCCATGATCGCCCGAAGGGCCCAGATCGCTCGCGTCCTGAAAGCCTCGGACTATGTGCCTCCGGGCCCGTCGGCGTGGACGGCTCGGTTGGACGCGATCTTCCTCCACCGGTTCTTGGGGCCGGCCGCGTTTGTCTTGATGGCCGCCTTGGTGTTCCAGGCCATCTTCACGTGGGCCGTTCCGGGAATGGACCTCGTCGAGTTCTTGGTGAGCACGTCAGGCGAGTGGGTGGGAGGGATTCTCCCCGACACGTGGTTTCGCTCCCTCTTGATCGATGGTGTATGGGCCGGTGTAGGTGCGGTCGTGGTATTCCTGCCTCAGATCCTCGTGCTCTTCCTATTCTTGGGCATCCTCGAGGATTCGGGATATCTGGCGCGTGCAGCTGTGATCGCCGATCGGCTGATGTATCGCGTGGGCCTTCAGGGCCGGGCCTTTTTGCCGCTCCTTTCCGGCTACGCCTGTGCTGTGCCAGCGATTCTGGCTGCACGAGCGGTAGAAGACGAAAGGGATCGAATCACGACGATCTTTGTGACTCCGTTCATGACGTGCTCGGCCCGGCTCCCCGTATACGCGCTCTTGATCGCGGCGTTCATCCCTGCGGAGCCCGTTCTGCCCTTCTTGGGCTCTCGTGCTGTCGCGCTCTTGTCCCTCTATGCACTCGGGATCGTTGCTGCGATCGGGACCGCGTTTCTTCTTCGTAGAACGTTGTTGCGGGCCCCGCGCGCCTCTTTTGTGATGGAGCTTCCTCCGTATCGAGTGCCGACGCTCCGGTCACTGGGGGTTCGGCTATGGGATCGCTCCAACATCTTCCTGCAGAGGGCCGGACGCGTGATCATGGTCGTGACGGTGGTGCTGTGGGTGCTCACTCAGTTCCCACGCACGGATGGCGGGCCCCCGGACTTCGAGTCCAGCGCGCTCGCTTGGTCCGGAAAGCTGATCGAGCCAGCGATTGCGCCACTGGGCTTCGACTGGCGGATCGGCGTTGGACTCGTCTCTTCCCTAGCCGCACGGGAAGTGATCGTCGGAACGATGGGCATGATCTACAGTGTGGAGAACGCCGATGAAGCTTCGTTCGAGCTGCAAGCCGCGCTCCAAGAGCATTTGGATATGCCGGGGGCGATCGCCCTGTTGGTGTTCTTCACGTTTGCGCTTCAATGCGTGTCGACGATTGCGGTCATGCGCAGAGAGACGAACGGATGGAAATGGCCCATCTTACAATTCGTCTACATGCTCGGGCTCGCCTACGCGGGGGCATTCATCGCGTTCCGGGTCTTTTAGGCCGCCACCGAGTGCTCTTGTTGTTTCGTTCAGGGCGTGAATGCCTATCTTGATAAGAGGAACCGCGCGGGCCGTATTGCGACCCCGCTCATACCTCCTTTTCCATCCATGGAGAACCTGATGAGAAAGAGTATTCTCACCCTTGCTGTTGCTGCCTTCATCGCTCTTCCGGGCGTGGTGGCCGCGCAGGGCTTTGGCGTCGCGGGACGTGCCGGAACTCTGGGAATCGGTGCAGAAGGCGCCTTGGCCTTTGGTTCGTCGCTGGTAGTTCGTGGCGGTGTCGGCCTAATGCCCTTCGAGGTCGACCCAACGAGCTTCTGGGACGTCGGGGAAGGGGTTGAGGCGACCCTCACGCTGCCTGAGAGCTGGTACAACGTCGGACTCGACCTCTACTTGGGCAGCAGTTTCCGCATTGGTGGCGGAATGCTCTACAAGCCCGATGATCCGACCATCGCGGGGACGTTGACCGGTACGGCCTCGATCGACATTGGTGGCGTGACCTACACCGCCACTGAGGTCGCGCAAGTGACCGGAGCACTCGTGTCGAAGAAGACCGCTCCGTATGCGCTCATCGGCTTCGGAAAGCACACTTCGGCCGGCATTGGACTCTTTTTGGATCTTGGCGTCGCCATGCTGGGTGAGCCTGATGTGCAGTTGAATGCAACGTCCACGCTCACGGGTGCTGCGCTCGTCCAGTTGAACGATCAGTTGGACATTGAGGCGCAGAACCTGAAGAACGACGCCGGTACGTATCTGAAGTACTGGCCGATCATCAACCTTGGCCTGCGCATCGGGGTAGGGAACTAGCCCGACCCGATTCGTGACAGAAGGGAAACGTCCGTTCGGTCTTGGGGCCGAGCGGGCGTTTTGTTATCTGAGAGCGTCTTCGACGGCCTCTACGAGCCGCTTTATTTAGAACGGTCGGGCCGGCCCCGGCCGCAGGGGTGTCCGTCGTCTCGATGCTCCGACCCTATTCGGGTATGGCTTCGGGGGCAACGCGGGCCGGGTCTTTCCGCCACAGGCGATGCGCCATGATCGCGACTGATGTGAGGAACGCCGGTTCGATCATGAACTTGAAGCGAACGTTTTCGCCTAACTCCATGGCTGACGTGACGATGATCGTGTATCCGACGATCGCCGTGATGAAGAACAACACCCGATCATCAAGGATCGTTTCGCTTGCCTGCCGAATCCCTTTCGTGCGTCCGATGAATTGCCACGCATAGAGCAGCAGGAATGCAGGGAAGAGCAGGAAGTAGATCGACCCGAAATACCCACGTCCTAGCTTCGCCTCGATTCTTGCCGCAAGCGGACGCAACAAAAGCCATTGTTCTAAAGAGGCGTGCCACCTTATGCGATCGCGGTTCGCTGCGAGGTGGCTGAATCGTGACGTAGGGTCTGAGAAGTTTCCGTACGCGGTGAAGATATTGCGGAAGTACTGTCGTGGCGTGTGACGAATGAGCACGATGGCGCTTGATCGATACGCCTCGGAAATCGCGGGTTGGTTGACGTTCTGGAAGTCGTCCCGGGACAACGACTCTACGCTGCTGACATTGTCGAAGCCGATCCGTCGATACGCGGAGGGAGGTGTGAACGGAGGGAAGGTCACGACGTCGTGCAGCTCGCCGCCTTCGTAGAGTTCGTCTAGCAGGTCTTGGTCTTGGTTGAACAGTGCCACCCGCCAAAGACCGATGCCGTACCAGCTGCTAGTGCCGAAGAATCCGTGCTGGAGTTGGTTCTTTCCATACCATCCCAGCGGAGCCAGGAGTGCTAAGGACAGGACGATCACTTGCCGGCGCGTGACGCCCTTGAGCGTACCCCAAAAGGTGATCCCGAAGAGCAGGGGGAGTAGTGCGTGGTACACACTGCGGGTCATGGTCAGCACAGAAATGACGCAGATGAATGCGACCATGGCCCAGCGCGTGTTGTCCTCCTTGGACCGCGCCAAGAGTTGTGCCGCGAGCATGATGAGGAAGGCACAGGCGGTCGTGTAGAGCGCGTAGGCTTCGAGAAGGAAGAGCGCAGGGTGGAGCGCTAGAACCAGACCCACAGTGAGCGCGAGCCGGCGTGAGCCGGTGGCACGCGCCGTGATCCCAAGCCCCATCACGCAGATGCCTGCGCCCAGGCCGATGTGCAGACACTGCAGCATCACCATGTGCAGCGAGCCGAAGGTCTGTACCAGCACCGCACCGAGCGTATTCCAGAGTGGCGGCTGTGTGTGTAGGAACCAAATACTCTCCAACGCTCGATCCAGCAGCAGATCGGTGGGTAAGTTTTGAGAGAACCAACCCCACGTGTCCGGACCGAAGTCGTGGACGACGGACACACCTAGGACCAGCCAGTAGAACAGGGCCAAGAAGACGTGGACACCGGCTACGATGTAGCTGTCGCGTGTGATGCGGGCTGGGTCGGAGAGCATGGCTTAGACTAGCTCGCAGTGGGTGGGTGCGACATCGTTCGCGTGCGGGGTCAGTCTGTCACCAGGAGCTTGGCTTGAGTGGTATCACAGAGCATCGATTCATCGCTACTGAGTCTTCCGGCGAAGTCAGTGCGATCCTCACCCGACCGGACGACGCGACGGCGCTATATGTGTTTGGTCACGGTGCCGGAGCCGGCATGAGCCATGTCTTCATGGAGTCGGCTTCAAAGCTATTGGCGGATCAAGCGATCGCGACGTTCCGGTACAACTTCCCCTACATGGAAGCAGGACGGAGGCCCCCCAATCCCCGGCCGATTCTACTCAACACCGTTCGTTCGGCCGTGGCCGAGGCTGCCGTCCTCGCTCCTGACCTTCCGCTTCTTGCCGGGGGAAAGTCCATGGGCGGCCGGATGACGTCTCTGGCGGCTTCGATAGAGCCACTAGACCGGGTCGCCGGACTCGCCTTCTTTGGTTTCCCGCTCCACGCTTCAGGCCGAGACTCCACAGAGCGAGGGGCACATCTCTCGGACGTGGCTCTCCCCATGCTCTTTATGCAGGGGACTAGGGATAAACTCGCGAATCTTAATCTGCTTGGACCCTTGCTTCAGCAGGTGGTGCCGGCGCCGACGCTTCACATCGAAGATGGTGCGGATCACGGTTTTCATGTGCTCAAACGTTCTGGGCGCACGGATGAAGAGGTCGTCATGTCGTTGAGCGCCGCGCTCGCCGCCTGGGCGGCGGGGGTTGCCGGGCCCTAGCTCGCTCGCTCGTGCAACAGCGCACGGGCGCACTCGGGTGTCCTTGTTGTTGACCCTCGTTCGACAGGGCGGCATTCTGACCGTCCCCCCAGATGGTGGAGAACCCTCGCATGACCCCGCAAAACATCCGCCCGCACAGTCGGGCTCGACTGCTTTCGATTCCGCTCCTTCTCGCCGCGCTCGCATTGCCCGCTTTTGCGGACGGCGCTGCCGCTCAGATGGCCGCCGATGGTCCGACGATCGAGAGCACTTTCGCTGGACTCAGCTACAGGAATGTCGGGCCTTCCCGCGGTGGTCGGGCCACGGCGGTCGCCGGGCACCGGGACCATCCCTTCACGTTCTATATGGGCGCGACCGGTGGTGGAGTCTGGAAGACCGAGGACTATGGCAACACGTGGCGTCCGATCATGGATGGCGTCCTCGAAACGGGGTCGATCGGATCGATCCGCGTGGCGCCCTCGAACTCAAACGTCGTCTACGTCGGCACGGGTTCGGACGGAATCCGTTCCAACGTGATCATCGGGAAGGGCGCGTACCGCTCGAATGACGCAGGCCAGACTTGGGACAAGATCGGGCTCGAGGACATGGGCCAGATCGCTGCGATCGAGATCCACCCGACGAACCCGGACATCGCCTACGCGGCGGCGCTTGGGAACCCGTGGGCGAACAACCCGGACCGGGGCGTCTACCGCACGCGTGATGGGGGGCAGAACTGGGAGCAGGTGCTCTTCGCATCAGACTCCACGGGTGCCGTGGACCTCGAGTTGAACCCTGCCAACCCGAACGAGATCTATGCGGCGATGTGGCGGGTCACACGCCAGCCGTGGACGATCATCTCCGGTATGGAGCACTCGGACGAAGAGGATGGGATCTGGAAGTCCACCGATGGTGGTGACACGTGGCGCATGGTCAAAGAGGGCCTACCGACGGGACTGATCGGGAAGATCGATCTCGCGGTGACGGCTGCTGCGCCGAACACGGTGTACGCGCTCGTCGAGACGACGGACCCGAATGAGGGGCTGTACCGCTCCAACGACTTCGGTGAGACGTGGGAGATGGTGAGCAACCAGCGCGGCATCATGAACCGCCCTTTCTACTACACGAACGTGGACGTCGACCCGACGGATGTGGATCACGTCATTATCAACAACGAGGGTATGTACGAGTCCTTCGATGGTGGGCGGACGAACCAGCGGAAGAGTACGCCACACGGCGACAACCACGACGTCTGGATCAACCCGGACAACCCCGACATCTGGGTTCAGTCCAACGATGGTGGCGCCAACGTGACACTCGACGGCGGTACGACGTGGTCGACTCAGTCCAACCAGCCGACGGCGGAACTCTATGCAGTCGACGTGGATGATCGTTTCCCCTACTGGCTCTACGCGGGCCAGCAGGACAACTCGACGATCATGGTTCCGAGTGGGCCGCCCGAAGACGGTTCGGCCGGCGGCCATCAAGGGAACTGGAAGGCGATTGGAGGCTGCGAGACCGGCCCTGCCGTTCCGAAGCCGGGTGACCCCGACATCGTTTATTCGAACTGCAAGGGCCGCTTCGGCCGCTACAGCCACACTACGGGGCAGGAAAAGCAGTACTACGTCGGCTTCCAGAACCTGTATGGCGTAAACCCCGCTGAGCTGAACTACCGCTTCCAGCGCGTGGTGCCCATCGAGGTGTCTCCGCACAATTCGAGCACGGTCTACCACGGTTCGCAGTTCGTCCACAAGACGACCGACGAGGGTGTGACTTGGGAGCAGATCAGCCCGGACCTCACGGCGTTCCGGCCGGAGCGCCAGATGATCTCCGGTAGCCCCATCACGCGGGACATCACGGGTGAGGAGCACTACTCGGTCCTTTACGCGATCGAAGAGTCGCCAGTGCAGGCGGGTGTCATCTGGGCCGGTTCCAACGACGGCCTCGTGCAAGTCACGCGCGATGGCGGGCGGACCTGGAAAGACGTTACGCCGTCTGACATGGAGCCTGAGGGACGCATTCAGACGATCGATCCTTCCCCGCACGCTGCGGGCAAGGCGTACTTCGCTGCCTACAGGACGCTCCTTGGCGACCTGACGCCGTACATCTACAAGACCGAAGACTTCGGTGAGAGTTGGACGCTGCTTACGCCAGGCGACAACGGCATTCCGGCCGACTTCGCGACGCGCGTGATTCGCGAAGACCCGGTTCGTGAGGGCCTACTGTACGCGGGTACCGAGTTCGGCATGTTCGTCTCGCTGAACGACGGCATGAACTGGGAACGCTTCCAGTTCAACTTGCCGGTGACGCCGATTACGGATATCAAGCTGCATCAGGGCGACCTCGTCATGTCGACGATGGGGCGGGCGTTCTGGATCATGGATGACCTGTCGCCACTCCGTCAGGTCGACCAGGCGATGGCCTCAGACGGGCCCTTCCTGTTCCAGCCGGCAGATGCGCACCGTGTGCGCGGCGGCGGTCGGGGTGGATTCGGTGGTGGGACGCCCGATCAGCCTCAGTATGCAGCCAATGGCCCGGTCATCGACTACGGCCTGCCGGCCGAGGCGTCTTCCGTGCAGTTGGAGATCGCGAACAGCGCCGGTGAAGTCCTGAGGACCTATCAGTCCGGCGGAGCCGGTGTCCGCACCCAACAGGCGCAGGAGATGCGCGGTCCCTTCCAGAGGGCCACGGGTGGTCCCACGCTCGCGGCGACCCAGGGTGTCCATCGCTTTACCTGGGACATGACGGTCCCGGGTCCGAACGGTTCACAGCGCGGTGGGCCGATGGTCGTTCCGGGTACGTACCAAGCTCGCCTGACGGTGGACGGTCAGACCACGACGCGTGACTTCGAACTCCTCATGGATCCGCGCGTCGAGGCTGACGGCGTGACCATGGCGGACCTACAGGCACAGTTCGATCTGGGCCTCGAGGTCATTGCCGCGATCGAGGATGCGGGTACGACGATCCAGACCGTGAACGGCGCCATCGAGCGTGCCGCGGACGGGAGTGATATCGAGACCCAACTCCAGGAAATCGAATCCGCTTTGGTTACGGATCGGACGATCACGAGCTACCCGACGCCGATGCTGGCGGACCAGCTCTCCTACCTGTACGGCAACACGCAGCGGGCGGATCAGAAGCCTGCAGCGGACATGGAGGAGAGGCTCGTTGAGTTGGTACAGGAGTTGGAGGTGCACAAGGCGCTTCTCGAGCGCTTGATGCGGTCCATTACGGACCGGTAGGCGTTCCCTCTAACCTTCCCTGCGCAATCGAAGGCGGCGTCACCGGAAACGGTGGCGCCGCCTTCTGTTTGTGGGTTCCTGCGCGAAGCCGGTACTACTTAGGTGAGGTCGCCAAACGTCGAGACGACGTCGTGCGTTAAGACGGTATCCATCTCTGCGCACACGCGCTCCGCGTCGGCTCTTGAGAACGTCATCGGGGGTTTGATCTTGATGACGTTGTGGTCGCGGCCGTCCGTGCTGAGGAGAATTCCCCGGAGCTTCATCTGCGCCACCACGTATGCAGCCACCCGTGGAGCCGGCTCGAGCACCTCTCTCCTGTGCACGAATTCGATGCCGAGGAAGAGCCCTCGGCCACGGACATCGCCAACGACGGGGTGCGAGGCCGCCAAGGCTCCGAGACCTGCCTTGAGGCTTTGTCCGACTTCGGCCGCGTTGGCTTGAAGCCCGTCGTTCTTGAGCGCATCGAGTACGCCCAGACCGATGGCGCACGACACGGGGTTTCCGCCGAAGCTGCTGAAGTACTCCATCCCGTTATCGAATGACGACGCGATCTCGGGAGTCGTCACGACAGCCCCGAGCGGGTGCCCGTTCCCCATGGGTTTTCCGAGTGTGACGATATCCGGAACGACACCGTGGGATTCGAAGCCCCACATGTGGGACCCCATCCTTCCGAACCCGATCTGGACCTCGTCCGCAATACACAAGGCTCCCGCGGTGCGGGCGTGGGCATACGCGGCTGCAAAATAACCTTCGGGCGGCTCGACTTGGCCACCGCAGGAGAGAATCGCTTCGGCAAGAAAGGCGGAGGCTCCGGCCCCGCGTTCAACCAGTGTGGAGAAGGCTGCTTCGACGTGGCCTGCGAACCGAGTCGCCCGCGCCGGGTCGTCCTTGCGGTACAGCCCTCGAAAATCATCCGGCAGGGGAGCGGTCACGACCCAATCCGGTGCACCCTTCCCTCCCGGACTCGAGTGCTTGTAGTGACTCACATCGACCAGCGCTTGGGTATTCCCGTGATAGCCACCCTCGATGCTCACCACACCAGTCGATCCGGTATGCGCTCTCGCCATGCGCAGCGCGAGTTCGTTCGCCTCGCTTCCCGAGTTCACGAAGAAGCAGACGGACAACGGATCCGGCAGCGTCGCCGACAGTCGCGTCGCATACTCGACTACGTGTTCGTGGAGGTAGCGTGTGTTCGTGTTCAGGACCGCCATCTGCGCCTGACCCGCCCGAACGACTCCAGCATGTTCGTGCCCGACATGCGCGATGTTGTTCACACAATCGAGGTACTCGCGGCCCATGACGTCGTAGAGGTACGTACCGCGCCCGCGAACGATGTGGATCGGGTCGTCGTAGGAAAGGCTAAGGCTGGCCCCGAGCACCTCGTGCCGTCGAGCGTCTACTCCGACCGGTGGGTGGAAGGTCGTTTCGCCAGGCAGCCGCAGAATCAGATTAGGATCGGGCGATATCGACGCCCAGACGTCCATCTCGCGCGGAAGGGCGACACCGGGGAACTCACCGTCGAATCCCAACAGGTCGGTCATGATCTGGAAGTGCAGGTGGGGCGGCCACCCTCCGTTTTCAGGATAGGGGCCGATGCGCGCAATGGTCTGCCCGGCCTCGACTGGGTCGCCGGCCGCGAGGTTGCCGACCGAAGTGCGCTGAAGGTGGCCGTACAGCGTCCAGAATGGACCGTCCGGGCTGTCGTGCTCCAAGATGACAGTGGGGCCGTAGTCGAGCCGATCCGAATTGTCGCGGACGCTCTTCACTCGGCCCCCAAGTGGGGCATGAACCACCGCGCCTGGCTCACTGAACAGGTCGATACCTAGGTGAATCGTTCGCCGTTCTCGGGGATCGCCCTCTCGTCCAGCAAAGGCCGGTGTGAGGTAGAACGCCCTAGGCTCGAGAAAGCGGCCGATGCCTAGCGTGATTCCCTTCGCTCGCATGCCTCGGAAGACACGGTCTGTGAAGTCTGCGGTGTCGTCCGTATCCCGTCCGTTGAGGTCGTAACTCGCCACACTGAGGTCGAGGACGCCGATCTCGCTCTGGTCTTCAGGGAGGTCCATCACCTGATGGAACGACTGCGTCTTCAGCCATGTGACGAGGCCAGGGCTACGCTTGCTCGCCGCCAGGCCACAGGCCTCGCGGAGCACGCCTGTGGCGACCACATCCGACACGGCATCGAGGGCCCGCAGCATGTCCCAAGCGGGTTGTTCGGAGACTAAGTGATAATCGTCGGACTCACCCGATTTGCGCCGCCAGGCCGCTATGCACACGCTCTGCCCTAGCCGTGCCCGAACTAGGGCCATGGTGACGTCCAGCTCTTGTTCGAGCAGCTGGTGCTGTGCGTTGAAGCCTCTGGTGATGGCTGCAGCCGCGGCAAGCGGGTCGTCCGTCCCGAGAATGGCGTAGGCGATCGTGATTGCGAGATCAAAGACCCTAGGCGCGGAATGTGCGTCGCCGAGATCAATGATCCCAGTGACGCGGCGGGTGCCGTGGCCAGCCTCGGAAACGAGAACGTTGTGGTCGTTCACGTCGCCGTGGATGACCTGCGAGCCCAGGCCAAAGAAATCAAGCTCTTTGGCCTTGAAGAGAGCGAACGCTCGTTCAATGAGCAGCTGCTGTTCACCTTCCAGCAGGTCGAGCCCTTTCTGCATCACCTCGCCTGCGTTCCCTAGGGCCCAGTCGAAGTCGACTCGGTGAGGCGGGTGGTCCGGTACTGCGCCCAGCGCGCTGTCGAGGTCAGCAACGCGACCTCCGAGGTCTTCGAGCAAATCGAGCGAGCGGGGACGCACCTCAGCGAGCAGATCTCCCGTCAGGAACTCCACGACGCGGATGCGATGGACTGTCCCCTTAGCATCCGTGTGCTGGACCATCAGTTTGCCGTTCGAAGCTGGCACGACACCCGGGACGAGGCCGTCTGTTTCCCGACTCAGCAGCGCGATCATGTCGGTTTCGAACTCGAGAATCGGCTGCGGCTCTTCGGGCGAACTGACCTTTACTACGTAACGTGACCCGTCCGAGTCCGTCAGCAAAAAGTTGCAGTCCCGCTCGCCGGGAAGCGGTGAGAGCGTACCACCCAGTCCGTAGTGCTCGTTCACAGCAGCGAGCGCTTCGGCGGCGTCGAGATCGGGACGGTTCTGGATACGGATCATATAGTGCTAACGTGAGGAGCGCAGGTCAGGCCAGGCAAGCGATACGATAACCGAAGTCGCCTCACCTGAGGCCCTCCGTGCGGAGCGCAGCGCCGACTTGTTCGCCGTTCAGCTCAGTCCGTGCGCAACGCCTCAGTCGGGTCGACACGGGTCGCCCACCATGCCGGCAATGTCTCTGCCAAGCCGGCGATCGCGAGAAGGGCAATCGCAACGCACACGTAGATCGATGGTTCACGAGGAGACACTTGGAACAACATCGGCTCCACGAAATAGCCAAGCCCCAGGGAAGCCAGCAACCCGATGCCGATCCCATAGCAGCTGCTTGTAATGCGCATCCTGGACCTCGGCATGCGCCAACGCCTCCGCGAGGAGCCGCTCACGGGCCTCGGGAGTGCTGATGATCTCAACGATTTCGTCCGGGCCCTCTTCGGACGTGGGGTCCAGGTCTACTATTGGCACTCAGACTCGTTGGACAGGGGACACAAGCGCGACGGAGCCATAATAAGCCCGGGAGACCCCCGTGCTGTCATTCGCTCCTTTGGATTGACCGTCCTACGGCCTGAAGGCCTCGGTGAGTTGAGGCCCTGGACACCCGAATATGCGCCGCAGGCGAAAAGTGGCCTGCCCACGCTCTTCGAATGAGCACTTATGTGTTTTAGTCGCGTACCAACTTCCGGTACTTTATGCGGTGCGGTTGGATCGCGTCGGCACCTAGGCGAGCCCTCCGGTCGTCTTCGTACTCCGAGTGGTTCCCCTCGAACCAGGTCACCTTGGAATCGCCTTCGAATGCGAGGATGTGCGTCGCGACACGATCCAGGAACCAACGATCGTGAGAGATCACGAGGACACAGCCTGCGAAGTCCAGAATGGCGTTTTCGAGCGCCATCAGGGTGTCGACGTCTAGATCGTTTGTCGGCTCATCGAGAAGCATCACGTTGCCACCTTCTTTGAGCAGCTTCGCCAAGTGCAGGCGATTCCGTTCACCACCGGACAGCACACCGACCTTCTTCTGTTGGTCGGCGCCTCGGAAGTTGAACCAGGACAGATAGGCTCGAGAATTCACCTCAGCTCGGCCGAAGTAGAGAATGTCTGCGCCCTGACTGACTTCTTCGAAGACGGTCTTGTCTGGGTCTAGAGCATCTCTCGACTGGTCGACATAGGCCAGCTCAACGGTCTGGCCCAGCTCCATCGCCCCGGCATCCGGCTGTTCCTGGCCCACGATCATTCGGAATAGTGTGGTCTTACCCGCACCGTTCGCTCCGATGATTCCGACGATGGCTCCAGCCGGCACATCGAACGAGAGCTTGTCGACGAGCAGTGTGTCGCCGAATGCCTTTGTCACGGCATCTGCGGTGATCACCGTCTTCCCCAGCCGAGGCCCTTTCGGGATCAGAATTTCCGCAGTCTTCACCTGCTCGCGTTCGTCGGCACTCAGCAAATCCTCATATGCGCTGACACGCGCCTTGCCCTTTGCATGGCGGGCTTTCGGCGACATCCGAATCCAGTCCAACTCCCGGCCCAGCGTCCTCTGACGAGCCGACTCCTGCTTCTCTTCGATTCGGAGGCGCTCCTGTTTCTGCTCCAGCCACGACGTGTAGTTGCCTTCCCACGGAATGCCTTGTCCACGGTCGAGTTCCAGAATCCACTGCGCCACGTTGTCCAAGAAGTACCGATCGTGGGTGATGGCGACGATGGTGCCGGAGAATGCAGCGAGATGGTGCTCGAGCCACGCCACCGACTCGGCGTCCAGATGGTTTGTGGGCTCGTCCAGCAGAAGCATGTCAGGCTGCTCGAGAAGAACTCGGCAGAGAGCCACGCGCCTGATCTCACCTCCAGAGAGGGTCGTGACGTCTGCATCGCCCGGCGGCAGCCGAAGCGCGTCCATGGCGATCTCGACATGCCGATCCAGCTCCCAAGCCCCTGCAGCATCGATCCGGTCCTGCAGTTTGGCCTGTTCGTCGATGAGAGCTGTCATCTCATCGTCGGTCATGTCTTCGCCGAACTTCAGGTTCACCTCCTCGAAGCGCTTGAGGAGGTTCCGCGTCTCCGCCACGGCCAAGTCCACGTTGCCACGCACATCGAGACTCGCGTCGAGTTCGGGCTCTTGGGAGAGGTAGCCGATCCTCGTGCCCTTCGCAGCCCACGCTTCGCCCAGGAAATCGGTGTCCAGTCCGGCCATGATGCGCAGGAGTGAGCTCTTACCTGATCCGTTCGGCCCCACGACGCCGATCTTTGCGCCGGGGTAGAAGGACAAGTTGATGTTCTTGAGGATCTCCCGCTTCGGTGGGACGATCTTCGAGAGGCGGTGCATGTGGTATATGAATTGCGGTCCGGACATGGTCGAAAAATCGTTCAGATGTGGGCACTAGGGATGTTTCCCCGGGGGCCGAGAATCTAACCCTGAGGCTCCTAGTGGGTGAGCCCGTTCTCTCCGGTCTCATGCCGCCCCCAGGGATGCCTCGACCCGAGCGTTCAGTTCACCCTGGAGTGTGCGGCGACTCCATCGTCCGATTTACCTTATGTGCTGAGCCAGAGTCCGACGTGCTTCCCCTCCAACTCAATGAAGAGAAGGCTGTCGTCCAAGGAGGGCAGGGTACCGGTGAAGTAGTGTCCGGGTCGAGCCGAGACGACGGCTCCCTGAGTGGTTTGATCGAGGCGAAGCTCGAACGGTGCGTCCGGAGTCCGACCCCCATGACAGCCAGATTGCCCCCCACCTGGGTCGATTGTCGCTGCCAGCGGGAACCGGCGCTCCACTTCGGTGGGATCGGTCAGGACTCGGTAGACTTTGTCGGGGGCGGGGCGGGACCTCGTGGTCGATCGCGATGAAACGAGTGCCTTCGTCAGAATGCTCGGTCATGTTCTTAGAAGTTGCTTCTCTTCCTGTCCTCCACATGCTCGACCCGTCCGTGTTTTTCGAGCGTGCGGATGTGGCCGTTGGCCTTCTGCCGGGTGATGCCGAGATCTTCGGCGATCGTCGTAGCTGATCCGGCAGAATGCAGCGACTTCAGGACTTTTAGGCGCAGGGGGACTCATGATGGTCGCCGCCTGTTCCGGGTCGCTGATGATGTCCATGACACATATCGTCGTCAGGACGTATCAAGTGGATCGGTTGCGCTCTATGGCTTTAGTATCGAATTTTATTTTCTTGCCCCTATTGAGAAATTCCTTGCCAGCGCTCGTTGAGGCTGGCGACCCTCTGAACGATCCCACGGCCCTTGCCGTAACGGCTGATATGGTTGATCTGACTAGTAGTGCAGACCGGGAGACCCAAACGGTGTTGGTCGTCGATGACGATGAGGCCGTTCTGAGTGTTGCGGCGAAAGTGCTCTCGCGCGGCGGGTATTCGGTGCTCTCCGCGAGCGGAGGCCACGAGGCTCTGGAACTCGCTGAGGCCGCTCAGGGACAGGTATCGCTCCTGCTGTCCGATCTTATGATGCCGGAAATGAGCGGGCGGGAGCTCGGAGAAATTTTCGAGGGGCGTTACCCCGAGATCCCCATCCTGTACATGTCTGCGTACACGGAGGACGAGGTGATCCTCCAGGGTTTGCGGTTCTCGGAGGTCAACTTCATGCCCAAGCCCTTTACTGTGGACGGTCTTCTGTTGAAGGCCCGCGAGGTGATCGAGCAGGGAGAAGGATAAGCCCGAGGAGTTGGACCCCCCGGGCTTTGTTACATCCCTGATCTGGACGCCGTATGCGTTCCCTAGTTGTTGCCGCCGCCGCCCGAACGTCCCCGAGCAAGCGCGCGGTAGTACTCCTCCACGAGCTTCCGGTATCCGTCGGGCACTTCGTCTGACCCGGAAAGCGTCGCACCTCGATCCGCATCGCCCTCCACATCACGGCGGAGGCCGAACTCGAGCCGTTTCAGCATGTCTAGGATCTCCTGTTGCAGCATCCGGAGCTGCGCGGGGTCCGAGTATGTGCCCTCTCGTTCCAGCCGGTTCATCGCAGCAACGACGGCTTGGAGATCCTCCGCGCTATACCCGGCTTGGCTGAGCTGGTTTTGCAGGTCGCGGGCCTGGTCCGATCTCTGCCCGGCTTCGTTGCGGAACTGGCGAATCTCCTCATCCGTGAGCGGCCGAGGGTTCGAACGAACTGCGCCCCCACCACGATTCTGGCCGCCGGCTGGATTCATCGCTCTGCCTCCGCCCTGACCGCCCTGCTGCTGTCCACCTTCCTGTCCTTGGCCTTCGCCGCCCTGTCCTTGTTGGCCTTCGCCGCCTTGTCCTTGTTGGCCTTCCTGGCCCTGTTGGCTCTGCTGAGTCTCTTGAAGCCTCCGATCCATCGACTCCATGCCGCGAACCAGCTCGCGGGCCGCGTCGAGGGCCTCTTCAAGGGGGTTGGTTTCGTTCTGGCTGGAAATGCTCGCAGCCTGTTCGAGGCGGTCTCGGAGTGCCTGAAGGTCGGCTTCGATGTTCAACTCGAGGGTCACGGCTGACTGCGGGTCCCACTGTTCGATGGTACCGCGGGAGTATTGCAATTTCTCCTTGAGCTTCGATTCTCGGATCTGCTCTGCCGCGTCCTGAAGCGCTCGCGCCGCTTCGGGGTTGTCGGCTCGGCTCCCTGCGGCGGACTGATCCAGCTCGCGTTCGAGTTCCTGGACCGCTTGGGTCATCTGGTCTTTTCGCTCGCGCAGTTGGTTGATCGTCGCAGTGCGCTCCTCGCCGCTCGTCGGCAGTTCCCGGACGCGGCGCTGCACCTCCCGCTGCTGCTGCTGTAGCTCGTCGACGCGTTGGATCGCGTCTTCTGCGTCACGGCGGGCGCGTTCGGAACGGGCGTCCTCCAGCTCTCGCCTCGCGTCCTCCAAGCGACGAAGAGCCGAGTTCGCTTCGCTTGTACCAGACGCACCACCCTGCGACGCGGCCTGACGCATCGACTCGGCCGCTTGGTCCAGTTGACGAGCTGTTTCCTCCAGCTGCGGGTCGTTGTTTTCTCGGGCCAGTCGCTGCAGTTGCCGCGCTGCCTCTTCAGTCTGGTCGGCGAGATCACGCTGAGACTCTGCAGCAGAAGCGGAGCCGCCCTGCTGGCCCTGCTGAGCCCGCCTGCGTTGGCGTTCAGCTTCTTGTTCCTGTCGGCGCGCGAGTTCCTGGAGCTCTTCCATGAGTGCGTCGACCTGATCATCCGACTGCTGCTGTTCTCCTCGGCGAACGGTTTCGTACTGGTTCTTGAGCTTGTCGAGTTCCAGTTCGAACAGATCAGCGAGGTCTTCGGCCGCGGCCTGGCTTCCGCCACCACCGCCACCGCCGCCCTGTTGCTGCTGTTGCACGTAGCGCTCGTACGTCTCTTCCGCCTGCTGTAGGTAGCGCAGTGCGGTTTGCTCGTCCGGCAGCGCCTCACGGAGCTCCTCGGTGTCGAGATCGGTCTGCGCCAGCGTCATGGCTTCGACGGCCAAGGGTAGGATCGCGGAGACATCTCGGAAGCCCGGATCGGTTTCGGTCAGGCCCCTGTTCTGCATGCGCTCCAGCAGTGTCCCCACTTGCTCCATCAGCCGACCCTGCGCGAGCGACACCGAGACCACGTTCTCGCTGAACTCATTTTCGCCGTAGCTGTCTCTCTGGCGGATCAGATTGAAGGTGGCGGAGATGATTTGGCGCTGAAGCTCGGAGAGCGCGGCTTCAGGTTCGCCGCCACCGCCGCCACCGCCACCGCCGCCTTGTTCTTCACCCTGGCGGAATGCGATGTCGAAGGGGCGCACATTCAGGAAGAACATGTCGCTCTCGATGGACTTCGCACTGCCGCGGTTGTCGCGAACGACCGCGTAGTACGAGATCAGGTCGCCGGGCTCGAGCTCCCACTCTTCCAAGAAGAGGGTGTACCCGGTCGAGACTTCGGGAAGCGGGGTTCCGCTGTTTCTGAAGACGCTTGTTGTGTCCTCGGCTCCACCATTCACGGAATAGACCAGTCGCACATCTCCGATCCCATAGTCGTCCGTTGCTCGGACTTCGAGATAGACCTCCTCGATTGGGGAGGCGGGGACGTCCCGGCCTGGAGTCGTGAACTGAATCGACGGCTGGTTGTCGGTGAGGACGTCGATGGTGTACCCGGGAGACGCCGGCACGAGTTCGCCGTTGTCACGTGCGAGTTTGATCGAGTAGAAGCCTTGCTCGGAAACCGTGAAGCGGGCGACGAGTGAGCCATCTTCCGCCGTTGTGAGTTCCTCGGCAGGGTCCCCGTCCAAAAGAAGCTGACCACCCGACGTGATCATTGTGGGGTGGATCTTCAGCTCGACTACGGTCCCAGGAAGCGCTGCAACGTCACCGCCGTCTTCTCGAGTCCGAGGCGGTAGGCCGGTGTAGCTCGGGAAGTAGTAGGTCAGGTCCAACTGGTCGACGTACGGAAGGTCCGCCACGTCGATTGTATACGTGGGCGATCGAATGCCGGTGGATTCCACGAAGTACTCGGTCCGGTCGTCCACACCCAGCAACAACGCTTCGAATCCTCCCGCGTCATCCGAGAGCATACTCAAGCGCTGGAAGCTCTGATCCGGTCCGGTGCGCGTGAAGATCGAGACATCACCTGCTTCGAATCCACTGAGGGCGGCTGTGACAACCTGATCGGTGCCGCGCGCGATCGTCGTGTCGCCAGGAAACACGGCCACGGCATATGGGTTCACCGCGGCGGCGTCGGTCATGGGCAGCAAGAGTGCCGAGAGGCCGTTCTTGAGGTGCGAGGGCCCCGCCAGCGTCAACAGGACCGCCGTTACGGCGACTGCCGTGAGAGCGCCGCCGAAGCGGTATAAGGCAGACTGCTCGACGCGACGACCGTAGTGGACCTTCTTCGCGCGTTCGAGCGCGCTCGCTACGAGTTCATGTCCGAGGGTAGGAGACGCGCTGTCTCCTGCCTCGAGGGCTGTCACTACAGCGTGCTCGAGAGATGGTTCGTGCTCTTCCAAATAGAGGGCGACTTGTTGGTCGCTGGGGCTGCGGAGCAGTGGACGGAGAACGAACCAGAATGATGTAAGTGCGAAGGTTCCCCAGGTCAGCGATCGGAGCCAAACCACGGCACCCGCTGAGAAGCGCATCTGCTCCAGCCCGACTGCAGAGAGGAAGAGTACCGCACCAGTGATGGCTCCCACCCACGTGAGGCCGCTCAGAAATATCCGGGCGCGCCAGCGCCAGCGGACGCTGCGAACAACATCCAAGATCCTGCTCTGTGCCATTCGTCTGTCTGAATTCTGCATGTCCCTCTCCTTCATCCGTCTACCCAAAGTACGGAGCTTGTTGCCCCGTCACTACACACCCACCCTCCGCCTTCTAACCCGCCGCGAGCCCCACACTCCCTTTCCGAGACACCCAATTGGAGATGAGTGTTTCCGTAACGAAGAGTGCGAATGCCGCAATAAGGAGCCAGCGCCACCATGATTGTCTGCGTTCCTGGTCCTCGCGGCGGAGATCTGTGCCGTCCGCGAACTCTGGACCCGCCTGGGGCCCGACGCTCGGGGAGGTGATCTGCGCCACAAGTTCTTCGGGGTCCAGTCGGGCGAGGCCCGACTCTTCCAATTCGACATTTACTGCAATCACGAACGGCCGGTCCGGGTCAGATCCCGGCGGGCGCACGGTGTAGAATCCCGCCTCATCCAGTGACAAGTAGCGCGGACCGAGTTCGGCCGGAAGCGCGATGGACGAGCCTGACGGTGTCAGGGCCACTTGCTCCACTCCGTTCACGAATCCCGCGGCCTCTGCCGAGACCAAGCCAGCGGCCTCGAGTGCGTCCGGGTCCGCGAGGTCCACGACTTGGCCCACGTTGAACCAGGGGAGGGCCTCTGAGCGTCCGGTGATGTACTCGGACAGCCGGTGCACGAAGGGCAGGTAGACGGGCTGAAGCGCGAGATCGTTCCAGAACGAATCCAGCGTCGACGTCCAAACGAGAATCGTTCCCTGCCCGTGCTTGAGCTCCGCGAGTGCGATCGAACCGTCGTCGAAGCGCGCGAGCACGGTAGCGGAGTCACTCGGCGTGAAGCCACGAGCCCGGAAGAAACGCGCACCCGTGAAGTCGCCACTGCGGGGGCCCGAGAAGGCTTCGAAAATCGGATGGCCGTACTCCAAGAAACCGAGCCGGCCGCCGCGTCCCTGCTGACGGTCCTCTGCATTTTGGATCACGCCTGGAAGGAGGTCCGCCGCGGATGCTGGCCATCCTCCTGACTGTCCTAGAGCGAGAAGGACACCACCACCGTTCTCGACGAAGGTGCGGAGTCGTTCCGCCGAGCCCCCGTCGATGCTCGCGTCATTTAGGATGACGCCGTCGATACCGTCCAGATCCTGCGGCCGCACACCGTTCGCTCGCCGGAAGCGGATATCGAATCGCCCGTCCTCAGAGATCTCCAAGGCTCGGCGGAGATAGAGGCTCGCGTCGGCGCTTGTCGACCCGCCTTCGATTACGAGCATCGACATCGCCGTACCCGGCGAGACGACGAAATGGCGTGCATCATCGGCCGGCAGTCTGTCCGTCGGCACGCTTACTGAGCCGCGAGTGTGTGGGCCTGAGAGCGTGAACGGCTGGAACGTCACCGTTGCGGCCCCGTTCGGTTGAATCGTGACGGCTCTGGTTTGGATCTCCTGCCCGTCGAGCTCCAGCGCGACCCTAACCTCTCTTGGAGTGTCCCCACCACGGCGAGCCAGGCGCGCCGTGGGTGTGACACGCTCCCGACCTTGGATTGCCTCCTTGCCCAATGCGATGTCGGTGACCTCGATGTTGTCGAGGACCGGCACTGGGCCGAGGGGCACTGTAGTGACCACGGAGCCCGGTGGCAGGTTCACGCCCTCGTCACCGGTCCACCCTGTGCGTTGAAAATCGGTGAGCAGGATCACTTCGCCACTGGGGAGCTCCGATTCTTCGATGATCGTCTGGGCGACCTTCAAAGCCGGACCGTAACGAGTGACCGAGGCTCCGACTTGGACGGTGTCCAATGCGCCTTGCAGACGTTGCCGATCCGAGGTCGACCGAGCGATGACTCGGGCGCCCTGACCGAAGGTGACCAGCGAAGCCCGATCCAGCGGCCCGAGGTCGTCGAAGACCTGACTGGCTTCTTCAAGCGCTCGCTCGAATTGGTCGCCGACCTGCATGCTGTAGGACTGGTCGAGCAGGACCACGACCTCGCGTGGTCCGTTCGCACCTCCGATTGCAAGCGAGCCCTGTTCGAAGAACGGTCGGGTGAACGCAAATGCAACCAGAGCGAGGGCGAGCGCGCGCATCGACAGCAGGAACCAGTGCTGAATGCGTCGCCGTCTCTGCTCCTGGAACGGGATCTTCTCCAGGAACATGAGTGATGGGAACTCGACCACGTTTCGGCGCTGCCGACGCGTGAGGTGCACCACGATCGGGACCACGACCCCGGCCAAACCGAGCAGGAAGAGAGGAACAAGAAGACCGAGACTCATCGTTTCTTACTCAACCGTTCGCGGGCCAGCAGGTATTTGAACAACGCGATGTCCAACGGCTGGGAAGTGTCGAGCAACTGATAGTCGATGCGGTTGTCGGTGAAGCGTTTCTCGACTGTAGTCAGGTGGGCACCCATCAGTCGCAGGTAGTCTTCCTTCAGGCGTGCTGGAACGACGGGTATCTGCGCGCCGGTCTCTATGTCTTGGAACGCTGATGGATCCTCGAACGGAAAGGTCAGCTCGGCGGGATCCAAGACGTGGAACACGATCACGTCGTGGCCGCGGGCACGCAGAGGACCGATCGCCTCCAGAATGTCATCCGGCTCTTCATATAAGTCCGAAATGACGACCAAGATGCCCTTCCGCCGTAACAACTCGGCGACCTTCAAGAAGGGCGCATTAAGTGAGCCTTTGCGCGCCGGCTGTGCCCGGTCTAGCGAGTGAAGAATCGTGTCGAAATGTTTCATCGACGGTGGCACGTAGTCGACGATGTCCTCGTCGAATGTGACCAACCCCACTCGGTCGCGCTGTCGGTTTGAAAAGAACGACAGGCATGCCGCGAGATAGCGAGAGTAGTCGAGCTTCGTGACCGAATGGCTCCCGTACTTCATAGAACTCGACACGTCGAGCAGCACGGCGAAGTTCGCGTTCGTTTGGGCCTCGAACAGCTTGATGTAATGCCGATCGGAGCGAGCGAAGAGTCTCCAGTCGATACGCCGGATGTCGTCCCCCGGCATGTACGGTCGGTGCTCCGCAAAGTCCGTGCTGAACCCGAGGTGTGGGGAGCGGTGCAGGCCCGTGAGGAATCCGTCGACTACTGTGCGCGCGAGCAGTTCCAAGTTGTTGATCCGAGCGAGTACAGCCGGATCGAGGAACTGCGCGCCGCCTGAGGCGGCCGGAGCTTTCGTGTGTGCGGGCAAAGGGGTCGCCTACATCCCTGAAGTGGGGACAGGGACGTGCTCGAGCAACCGGTCGATGATCTCGCCTGTTGTGCGACCCTCGGACTCCGCGTGGAAGTTCGTGAGAATACGGTGCCTCAGGACCGGGTGTGCCAGTGACTTGATGTCGTCGAACGACACGTGGTAACGGCCTTGAGTGAGCGCCTTCGCTTTCGAGCCGAGCACCAAGTACTGAGCGGCTCGGACGGACGCGCCGTAGGCGATCCACTTTTTCACGAAGTCTGGTGAGTCTCCGTTCGCGCTGGGACGGCTGGCCCGAACCAGGTTCACGGCGTAACGGAGCACGGACTCCGAAACCGGAACGCGGCGAACGAGTTCTTGGAAGGCGAGAAGGTCTGGCCCGGTAACCGCGTGGCTGAACTCCGGCTTCAAGATGCCCGTCGTGCTGCGAACGACCTCCATCTCTTCTTCTTCCGAAAGGTGCTCTATGACGATCTCGAACATGAAGCGATCGAGTTGTGCCTCAGGGAGCGGATACGTTCCTTCGAGTTCGATGGGGTTCTGCGTCGCAAAGACGTAGAACGGCTCCTTGAGCGTGTACGTGTGGCCCTGGACTGTGACCCGGTGCTCCTGCATAGCCTCGAGCAGCGCTGCCTGGGTCTTTGGCGGAGTCCGGTTGATTTCATCCGCGAGCACGATGTTGGAGAACACCGGGCCGGGGGCAAACACCATCTCACGACGACCCGTCTCGGAGTCTTCCTGAATGATGTCCGTTCCAGTGATGTCCGACGGCATCAGGTCCGGGGTGAACTGAATACGAGAGAAGTTCAGATCCACGACCTGGGCGATGGTGTGGATGAGAAGCGTCTTCGCGAGGCCCGGCACACCCATGAGCAACGAGTTGCCGCCTACGAAGAGTGTGAGGAGGACCTCCTCGATGACCTGTTCCTGCCCGACGATCAGCTTGCGAAGCTCGCTGATTATCTGCTTGCGGCCATGCTTCATCTTGTCCGCGAGTGCTACGTCGTCGGCATTGTCGAGTTCGACGGTTCCGATCGCGTCGTCAGTCAAAGGTCCTCTCCGTATCAGTATTGGCGCCTAGGCGCTTTTGTGGATCAGTGTGTGAGGGCGTACACGATATAGTTGACACCTAGCTTGTACGCTTCGTTTTCCAAGTCGATCGGGGCGTAGCCCTGACCGCTGTATTCCCAGTACTCAGCGATGTCGTTGTTGAGGTTCAACAACACCATCATGCGCTTCGTGGGGTCGTTGTCCTCGAAGATTGCGTAGTACTGGACGTTTCTGGGCCCGTAGGGCGGAATGACCTTGAGCGGATCGATTCTAAAAAAGGAATCGAAGATTTCGTGATCGTGATCGAGAGACACGAGGAGGAGCCCAGGGAGTGCGCGATCCATGTGGAACGCGAAGTTCTGGAGTTCGTAGCCGCGCTCGTTACGGGTGTCGTCGACGATCAGGAATCCACCCTTGTTGAGGTAGGCCCCCAGGTTGGTGATTTCCTCGTCAGTCGGATTCCATGATCCGACCTCGACGATATAAGCGATGGGATACTTGAAGAACTCAGGGTCATCCAGCGTGATGACGTTCGAACCCTCGGTCTGGGAATCGACGAACGTGGTCTCGTTGAGGATCTGCAAAAAATTCCTTTCGGCCCGGGGGTAGTCGTGCGCCCATGCGGGTTCGCGGCCGCCTCTTCTCCGTCGCCCAAAGCCCGCGAGGCCGCTGTTGCCCACGTCGTAGCGTATGCGTACGAAGTGGTACTTGGCGTCGTACGGTGCGTTGATGTCCTGATACGACTGCGGGGCAGGCGAAGCCGCGGTTGGAAGGTCCGCCAGTTCAGGGCCCGGACGAGCCGACACGTAGTACGTCGCGGCCGATCCCACGACGAGCAGAGCAGCGAGGCTTCTTACAATCATGATGTAGCCCCATTGCCCGAGCGCAGCAGTAGGAGGAGTTCGAGCGCTGCGTCGTAGTTGGGTGCGATATCGAGCGCCTGGAGAACCGCTCGGCGGGCAGATGGCGTGTCGGATGCACGCTGATGCGCCAGGGCGAGCAGGTAGTACGCTTCGGCCATATCCGTCGGATTCAGCGCGACCACGGCCGCGCGCTCTCTGACCGCGCCGGTGTAGTCACCGACGTTGTCGTGGAGATTGGCCAGTCGTTCGTGCACTTCGACTTCATACGGCCACACGAGCACGGCTTTGTCGAGCGCTGCGGCCGCTGCCTCAGGCCGCCCGAGCTGTTCGAGCAGATCCGCTTGCAGGACCAGAGCGTTGTAGTTCGACTCGGAGAGGGAATTGAGTCGGTCGAGTGAAGCCGCTGCGCCTTCAATGTCTCCACGCGAGCGATACACCTGGGCGAGCCACCAGAGCGGACTGTCCGGACCTGAATAGTCAGGGAAGATGCGGAGCGCCTCGTCCAAGTGAGACTCGGCTTCGTCCCACCGTTCTTCAGTGACCAGCGTTACCCCTAAGCGGATCCGTCCGAGTAGGTCGCCCGGGTGGGTTCGAACGAAGGTCTGTAAGGCTTCGACGCCGGCGGACTGATCGGGAGTCTCTCCGAGTTCGACGAGGCCCTGGAGCGGGCTGCGGAACCGCTCCTGTAGGTAATCCTCGAATTCGTTGTCGAAGTCTTCGATCGAGCAGCCGAGGACCGATTGGAACAGATCTGGGGTGGTGGCGCCGTTCTTGTAGCCCTCAAGCATGTCCCGGATGGCTTGGAAACCGTACTGCTCTTCGAGGACCTGAAAGACCAAGGACGCTTGGTAGTAAGAGAAGATGACCTGCTGCGGAAAGTCCGGCCGCATGAAGCCGTCATTCAATTCAGAGACCTTTTTCAGCTCGCCGTCCCGCAGCGCCTGCAGAAACGGGATGTTGGGCTGATGTCCCCAGCCGCTGCGCGCCTGCCGTTGCTCATGGACGGCAAGCCCTTCTGAGAACCAACGAGGCACACGGTTGTCCGTCATGCCCAGGTGGAACGTGTGGGACAGTTCGTGCCAAAAGACTGAGGCCCAGTTGTAGTCGCCGACGGCGCGTGCAGCCGGTGAATCCATTACGAGCACCGAGCCAAAGCTGACGCCCAGGGCGCCAAGCCCAGCCTCGCCCAAAGTGCGCACTGAAAAATCTGCGTGACTCGGGAAGAACTCGGCTCTCACAGGGAGTGGCGGCTCCACTCCGTAGCGCTTCGCTAGGGAGTCGTAGGCCTCTTCAGCGATCGGGGCGAGGTAGGTGGCCAGCAGGTCAGCTTCAGTCCCGTGTAAGAAGAGTTCGAAGTGTTCGGTCGGGTGCACTTCAAAGCGCTCGAAGGTGTCGAGCAGATCCAGGGTGTTTTTGAACCAAGGGTTGAAAGGATCGCCCGCGAATGCCTTTTCGATGTTGGCGTGGCCTTCTTCTATATCTCCTACCCTGAGCTGGTTCATTCCGAGCAGGCCCCAGGCTTCCCATGCGGCATCGTCTAGGGCGACAGCGGCTTGGGCACGCTCTACGGCTTGGGCGTACCGGCGGGTTTGCACGGAGATTTCGGCAAGCTCGGTATCCAAGGCGGCGTAGCGCGGGTTGATATCGAGCGCTCGGCTGCGCGTGGCCTGGAACGCCGCCAACTCTCCCGCCACCAACTGGGACGCGGCGAGTGTGGTGAGCGCGATGAGCGACTGCGGGTTCACAGCCAGTGCGGTCTCGGCCTCTTCCTTCGCCTCTGCGATACCTTCCCGAGTCAGGTGTTGGGCGGCGATGATCGAGCGTGCCTCGACGTGATTCGGATTGATCTCGAGGATTTGGGTGAGGACGCTGCCGGCACCTGGCGCGTTGTCGAACGAAAGTGCCTTCGCCATGCCCAGGAGAGCACCTGGATGACGCGGATTTCGTGCGAGTGCCTTTTCGTACTCGGTTTTGGCCTCGGGGCTCGAGTACTTCTCCAGGAAGAGGTCGCCAGCCCGGACACTCGGCTCCGACCAGCTCGCGTCCAGGCTCGTGGCTTCGTCGAAGGCGCGCAGGGCATCGCCGAACATGGCGGACTCATTTCGGCCCAAGTAGTGAACGGCCCGACCCACTGCGACGAGATCAGTCGCACGCAGACGCCCGTCCGCGTTGTTGTAGATGTCGATGAAGCGGTCGAAGCGCTGCATGGCGTCATTGATCTGGCCACGGCCGAAGAGAAGCTCAGCCAGATTCACCTCTGCGGTGAGCGCGTCTGGCGCTCCGTCGTCGACTGCGTGACGGAAGGCCGCCTCTGCTCCGTCCAAGTCTCCGCGTAGGACGAGTACTGCCCCTAGGCTGTTGGCCATGGGCAGCGCGTCCGGTGCGGCACGAGCGAGTTCTTCCGCGAGTTCGTACCTCCCTGTCCACGTGAGGAGCTCCACGAAATCTGCTCGAGCCTGCCAGAGTGTTGCGTCCTCGCGCAGGAGCTGCCGGAACGTGTCCTCAGCACCTTCGTAGTCTCCGCTGCGCATGGCCGTGCGGGCATCACTGCCGGACGAGTTAGCCGGCTGAGTGTCTTGGCCCGAGACGGGAACCGCGCATAGCAGTGCGAGCACAGGTAGGAGTCGCGCCGTCTTCAAGCGCCCCCTCCTTCCAGTGCTCGGATCTCGCGGTTCTTGAGCGCCAACTCTACGAGCAGTTCCTCGAGCTGCCCGAGGTACATCTCTTCGTCCATCGCGTCACGTACCTCGCGTAACTCGTCCATGCGTTCTTGGATCTCGGTGCGCTCTTCGTAGAGCTGCGCGAGTGCGGGATCGTCGGGCACCTGACTTGCTGTGCCTGAGACTCCGCCCAACTGGAACGTCGCAGCCAACGGGCCGTCCGGGCCTGAGAGCCCCGCTTCATGCGTGCCTTCGCCGTCCCCATTGTCGTCGAGGACGGCGTGCTCGGGGAGGAGTTCGTTTCCCTCTAGGTAGTACCGTTCCGTTTCGGCGCGTGCGTAGAGGAAGGCCTCGAGCAGAGAGGTGCGCTCGTCCTTGTCCAGGTCCGCCTCGTCCGTCGTCATGGCTTCCACGAAGAACTGCGGAAATTCTGTGGCGTTCCGTTCTCGCTCGGTTTTCGTGGCCGTGATGATGATTCGGTTCGGACCAGAGAGCGGTGCGACGAACCCGCCGCTGGCGCTCCCTGTGTGCACGAGCGCCAGCGTCTGCGTCGGGAACGCGATCAGCCCGGTCTGGAAGTCCGTTGGAGTGAGGTCGGGGCCTGAGAGATTGAATTGAGCCTCGTTCCGGGCCGACGTTCCGTGGCCGATCAGAATCACGAGAAGGCGGTCCATCGGCTGCGCTCGCTGCGAGATCTCGCCGAGTGTCTGGAGCACGTTCGCGCGTGTCGACTTGGCTGCTATGACGTCGGGAGCTTCCGCGGGCTTCTCGCCCAGGTAGGTCACGTTTTCAGCGGGTATTCCGTGTCGAACAGTGAGCGCAGCCTTGAGCGCCAACGCTTGAGTGTGAAAACGCGTCCGGTATTCCTGGGTTCCGCCCAGTCCCACAACGATCACGGCGTGGGTTCGACCTTGAGCATCAGCCTCGCGAGGTGTCGAGAAGGTTGAGGCCACTGCGAGGATCGCGACACAGATGCGGAGTGCGCGACGGGAGATCATACCAGTCCCCGCATGCGCCGGAACGCCCATTCTGCACCCATGAGGCTGAGCATGAGGAAGAAGAGGATTGGCATGTCCCACAGATCCATCTCTTCGACCAACGTGACCCCGGCACCCGTGACTGTGATGTCTTCAGGGAGATTCTCGATGTTGTCAGGGGTGTAGTACTGCCCCCCGGTGTCGTCCGCGATGCGCTGGAGCGTCTGCTCGTGGCGGCGCGCCCCGAAGAACTCTTCGTTACTGGGAGCCGTGTGGAGGTACGTGACGTCGGTGCCGAGGACCTCCTCACCGCGCATCGCCGTGACTTCCACTTCGTACTCGCCATCCTCGACTGGGCGGAACTGGACTTCGTACTGCCCGTCACGGTCCACGGTCCAGCCGACCGGAACCTCTTCTACCGACCCAGAAGGACTCGTAATCTTGGCGGTCACGGAAGCGTCGTTGACCTCGATGAAGGTGGAGTCGCCCACCGATGCGGTGAGCCGGACACTTTCACCTGGCTCGACCTGCTCTTGATCCGTGACCACGCTCACGGCCTCCGGCACTCCGTCCACCAGCCAGCGTGTGACCTGCTGCCAGAACGATTCGTGACTCTGGTCTTCCAACCGGACGTCAGCGTGCATCTGCCAAAGCCAAGAGTCCTGAATGGTCAGAGCGATGGATTTTCCGCGACCGTAGCGCTGGAAGGCCATAACGATCTGATCGACGGGCAACGCATCACTCGAGCCGAGGAGCAGGGATGTCGCTCCGGGGCGGAGCTCGGAGATCGGGTTCACGGTGGTCACGGGAGGAAGTGAATCCCACCGCGCTGCTACGCCTGGACCTTCTTCATTGAGCTGGACCGCGGTGTGCGCCAGTCCTGCCAGTGTAGGTGTGACCTTCACTTCTGCGAAGAAGTTCTCCGGTCCGCCCGTGGACTCCTGCATGATGATGGGCATGACCTCCTCGACGGGGGTCCCTTGCCATCCACCTTCCGCGAAGGCTGAGCCGCCGCCAAGCATGAGCAGGCCGCCGCCCCGTTCGGAGACGAAGTCTGCGATCATCTGGAGTTGATCGTGCGAGAAGAAGGACGCCTCCACGCTCCCCAAGATCAGCGCGCGGTAGCGGTACAATTCCTCGCGAGTCGCTGGGAATCCGAACTCGAGTTCGGTCCCGTCGTCCACGTCCAGCCTTAGGAATTTGGCTTCGGCAGTGCGCTGTAGTGTGACAACCTGAACATTCTCGTCGTCGTCTACGGCTCTTCGGATGAACTTGAGCTCGAAGCGGGGTTCACCCTCGAAATAGAGGATCTTCTCCCGTTCGCCGCGCACTTCGATCTGAACGTCACGAGCGTTGTTCTCTTCGACGCGCTCACCGGGTTGAGTCGGGATCCTGAAGCGGACCTTTCGGGGCCCCGCACGATCGAGTTCGAAGCTGATGCGCGCGACTACGGGTTCGCCGTCTGCTCCGAGGTCGACCGTTTCCTCAGCGAGAATGCGTAGTTCGTCTTCCACGATGATCGGTACGCTGGTCCGCCCGAAGCCTCTCTGTGTGATGACCACGTCCACGAGGAGGGACGATCCTTCGAGGACCGCGCGAGGCATTTCGACCCTGCCCAGCTCGATGTCGGGGGTGATGGCGTCCTCGCCCAGCCCGACGGTGAACACCGGCACTCCTGCAGCCTGCAGCGGAACGAGCGCTTCAGTGAGTGGTTCGTTTTCGTTGTCCGCTCCGTCCGACACCATCACGAGGCCCGACAGTGGTACTCCGGCCAACTCTTGGCGGGCGGCATCTAGCGCGCCGGCCAGGTCGGTGTGGGTGCCGTCGTACGTCAGTTCTCCAGGGCCGTCGATTCGACCTGCGACGTCAGAGAATCGGAAGAAGCGAAGAACGAATCGCTCGGAGAGCTCGTCGAGAAGCTCGCTCTCACCTGGCGTGAACGCTTGCGTCACGAAATCGGCTCGTGTGGCGCCGTTGGCGTCTTCCAGGCCCATGCTGCGCGAGTCGTCAATCAGCACGCCCAAGAAGTTCTGTTGCGGCACGATCGTGGACAGGATCAGGGCCGGCTGCAGGAGCGCGAAGACGAGCACGGCGAGGAGCATCACGCGGAGGGTGGCCATGATGCCGCGATCCATGACGCTGCTCTTCCCGCGCGCGAGCGTATAGCTCGCAACAGCACCTGCGCCTACGACTGCCCCGACCATAAGCCAGAAGCGAACAGAGCCCGGGGCACCAAAAGCGAATTCTCCCTGCTCGAAGACGAGCGGGCGGTACTTGAACAGGAACTCGAAAATCCTGCTCATGCCTGGACTCCTCGGGCGCCGATCTCAGGTCTCATTCGTTCGGCTCCTCAGTGGCTCATGGCGTAGACGATCATGTTCGCACCTATCTCATAGGCGTACGTCGAATACTTGAGTGGATAGTACGGGTCCTCTGCCCACTCCCAGGCGTCTCCGAGGTCTGTGTTGAAGTTGATGATCACGCTCAGACGGCCGTCATCGTCCATCATGCCCCGGACCGCGGCGCGACAGCCGTAGCACTCTTCCGTGGGACGGCCGCGGATGCCACGACCCCGGGCTGGAACCTGCATGACCTCGTCGATCTGGTAGTACGCCGAGTACAACGGATGTTCGATCCCGATATCGATGATCGGCCGATCGGGATAAACCCTACGGATGTTGTACTCGAAGATGTCCCACTCGCGAGAGCCCCAGAAATCATCGACGATCAGGAAACCCCCTGCGTCGAGGTACCCGCGAAGGCCTTCGACTTCGGCGTTCGTCATATCCATGCCGCCCACCTCGACCGCATAGAGCACCGGGAAACGACGCAGCTGCGGGTCGTCCAGGCGGACCGCGTTGTCCCAGTCATAGGCATTCAAACGGACCAGTCGTTTCAGCACGACGAGGAATTGCTGATCACCCTTGGGATAGTCCGTGGCCCAGGACTGCCTCCAGCCGCGCCCGCCTCGGTAGCCGGAGTAGATCGCCCGGGTCCAGTAGAACGGGTATTTGCCTGGGAGCTCACCCTCGACCATTCGCGGCTGGCGACCGTCGTAGGCGCCGTTGGGCCGAGCGGCCGTGGGTGATTGCTGCGGCGCCTGTTGGGCCATATAGGATGACCCCAGGGTGATCTCTGCTGTGCGTTCCTCTCCCTCGTATGTGCAGGCGCCGCTCAATAGCGACACCGCTACAACGGCCAGCGCGGAGCTGGCTTGGGTGGGAAGCCTCATATGCAGCTTATTTCCTGGAAGGTCCGGCGGCGGGTTTCTTTCGTACGGTCCCTTGGAAGGGAAGGTTCCTGCTGCCATCTATCGACACGTGTAGGCGGGTTCTCGCTGAGTTTTGTTAGGTGAATCTCCTTATCGCTACTGACGTAAGTGGGTATCCCAAGACGCGCAAACCTGCTCCCAGATAGATATGCCCCCCAAAAGCCCCTTACCGTCGCCTCTCGTGACGTCACGCTTCGTGACTTCGCGATCTTCCAGCTCAAACTGGTCCTGGATGGAGGCAAGGATTTCTTCTCGTTTTGGGCTTCCATCGTTGCCGTGACGCTCGACTTCATCGCTGGCAGGGGAGGACACGCTGATTGGTCAGATTGAGCAGTTCGTGCGTGGTGGGGATGAGCCTAAGGGGAGCGTGAAGCCGCCGGAGCCTCCGCTCTAGGCAGAGAGCCTTCGCTCTACAGGTCCAGCACCAACTTCAGTCCAGCGTCGACTCGTACCATGAGCTTCCGCGGAATGCGGCCTGCCCGCTCCGCCAAGTAGCTCTCATCGAGCGTCACGAGCTGCGTCACGTTCGCGACGGAATCCGGCGGTAGGCCGGTCTTGCTGGTGGGAAGCAGGACGTTGCCCGGCACCGCGACGAGTCGAGGGTTCGAGGTAAGAGCGATGCCTAGGGTCGTCTTCAATCGACTCCGATTGAACGTGTCCGCTTAGCGGTGATGTCCTGGCCTCTGTCCTTCACCAGGTATTCGGCGACCGCTGTGGAGTAGAACTCGCTGCGCGAAACGCCCAGGTCCAAGGCGAGTGCATCTGCCGACTCGAAGACGTCGTCCGGGATGGAGATTGCTGTTTTCATACCCATAGTATGCGCGGGTATAACTCCTGTTGCCATGTGAGATGATCCGGATTTCGAGCGATGGAGGGGGTGCTCCTAGATGGGCGCCGGGTGGATCCTCTATCTACTACCGAACGGGTTCGAACCTCGTGAGACGAGATGTACGCGCCGGCGCCGTTGGCCGAAGTCGTTGGCATAGGCCCCGTGGAGGTGGTGGTGAGTTGGTTCACGGAATTGCGTAAACGGATGGGCGAGGGGAACTAGGACCCCGCGGGGATCTCACTGCTTTCGCATTTCGGCGTTCCCTCTACATTCGGCCTGCCTCCCTCCTCCCTCCTCCCGCCTACACTACCACGCTCACTTCCCTTTGAGGGTATTCGCTTTGCGTAGGCATTCCGCGCTTCTCGCTTTCTCTGTGGTAGCGCTTTCCACCTTTGCCGCTGTCCCCATCACGGTGCAGGCCCAGTCCGTCCTTCCCAACGTGATCACCGACGCCGAGCGGCCTCGGGTTCGTGCAGTCGAGGTGACCGAACCCATCGAGGTCGACGGCTGGCTGACCGAGTCGGTATGGCGGGGCCAGGCCCTGGGCGGCTTCATCCAAGCCGAGCCGCGAGAGGGTGATCCCGCGACGGAAGAGACGGAGGTCTGGGTCGCCTACGACGGCGCCAACCTGTACATCGCCGCGTATCTGCACGACTCGCAGGAGCCCATCGTCAACGACATCCGGAAGGACTTTGGCGAGTCGACGCAGGATGTCTTCCAGGTCATCCTCGACACCTTCCGCGACCGGCGAAACGGGTACGTCTTCCTGACGAACGCGGAAGGCGCGCGGGGTGATCGCCAGGTGGCCAACGAGGGGCGCGAGATCAACGCCTCTTGGGATGCGATCTGGCGCGTCGAGACTCAGAAGGTCCAGGACGGTTGGACGCTCGAGATGGAGATCCCCTTCCGGGCCCTCCGCTTCGAGCCGGGTAGCGACGCATGGGGCATCAACTTCGGGCGCACGCTTCGCCGCAACAACGAAGCTTCCTATTGGGCGCCCATCCCGCGTGCCTACACGTTCAACCGTCTCTCCCTCGCCGGCGACTTGGAAGGTCTCCCGTCCACGTCACCCGGCCGGGACCTGCGGGTGAAGCCGTTCGTGCTCGGAGGCACGGTGCGCGAGACGGGCGGCACAGACTTCGAACGCCAGAACGAAGTCGGCATCGATGTGAAGTACCGACTCACCGAAGGCCTCACGCTCGACGTTACCGCGAACCCTGACTTCGCTCAGGTCGAGGCGGACCAGCAACGGGTGAACCTGACACAGTTCTCTCAGTTCTTTCAGGAAAAGAGGGAGTTCTTCCTAGAGAACTCAGGTCTGTTCTATGTAGGCGATGCCGCGCGTAATCTGCGTATCAGACTCACGCCGACCCCCGACGAAGATCTTCTGCTCTTCCACAGCCGAAGCATCGGGATCAGCGACGACGGCCGAGCCGTGCCTATCCGGGCGGGGACTAGGGTCACGGGTCAGGCCGCAGGCCTCGTCATCGGCGCCCTTTGGATGCGCACCGACGAATTCGGAGGAGCACCCGGCAATGACTATGCGGTGGTGCGCGTGCGAAAAAATGTTCTTCGGGGCTCTGACATCGGCGGGATCGTGCTTCTGCGCGACGCCGTGGGCGATGAGTCCAGCTACAACCGTGTCTTCGGGGGAGACGCGTACATCCGGTTCCCCGGAGAGATCGATTGGAGCACTTATGTGGTCGGCTCCGAGTCACCCGCGTTCGATGACGGCCAGTACGCGTGGCGCACTTCGATCAACCGCGAGGGCAATTTTCATCACCTCAAGTTTGGGGCGATGGAGCTTGGTGAGGGCTTCACCAACGATCTGGGGTTCTTCAAGCGGACTGGTGTCCGGAAGTGGTTCGCCGACTGGGGTATTAGGCCCAGGCCTGAATCGTTCAGGCGCTTCGGCGTGCGAGAGATCCATCCGCACATCACGTGGAATCTGTACGATGACCTCGACGGCCGGATCCGCGCGAAGCGTCTACACAGCGGTGTGACGTTCTTCCTGGAAACGGGCGGCAACATCCAGCTCGCGATGGACAAGTCGACGGAGCGTATCGACGCACCCTTCACGATCGACTCTCGTGTCGACGCGATTCCCGTTGGGCGGCACGATTGGGAGTCCTGGGTTCTCTCCGGTAGCACGAACTCGAGTCGCGTGCTCTCGTTCAACTATCGATTGACGCAAGGCGGTCTGTGGACCGGTCAGCAAAAGGCCTTCTCTGGCGGATTCACGTTCCGCCCGTCCTACCAATTCCGGACGACGATGAGCGTCAGCCATACGGATATCGATCTGAAGCAGCCCATCGCCGAGTTTACGAAGACGTTCTGGACGTCGCGCACGAACTACTCGTTCAACAAAGACATGTTCATTGATGCGCTCGTTCAGTTCGACCCGGCGACGAATCGACTCAACTCCAACGTGCGTTTCAACCTGATCCACTCGCCATTGAGCGATCTGTTCGTCGTATGGAATGAGCAGCGCTTCGAAACGGGCGAGGGGATCATCCCGGGGCGTAGTCTGACGGTGAAGTTCACGAAGATGTTCGCGTTCTAAGCGTTACGGTGGCCGCTAAGACGGCGGCGACCCAGACCCCTCCGACACCAGGCGTCCACCTCGCACCGTAGCACCGACCATAAATCGTGAACGGGCTTGGCCCTACCTTTTACAAACGATTAATCGAGTTCCTCAAGGCGATGCCTGTTGTGCCTGGTGGGGGCAACGAGCCGGATTCACAGGCTACAATGACTCCGGGCGGGTCGACTTCGGTCGGCCCACCCGGTTTTTGTTTGCTCTGTCCATTCCGGCTCGTCGGCGACTAGGCCCTCAGGGCTCGAGCAGCCTTGTCCAGCGCCTTCTCGTACACATCGCCTTTCACGTAGTACGCGTGTCTTGGCGAGTCGAGGTACTGGCGGCTGCCGCGGAGGTGCGGACGGTCCGTCGCGCGCAGTGCGTCGAAGGCGCTGCGGGCTTGATCGGATAGGGCAGGGTCTAGGTAGGCGGCGATCATCTCGGCCTGTTGTCCGTACAGCCCGTACGCCCCTCCATCTGTCTCGAACGACCCCATGAAGAAGAGGTCGGGGTGCCTCCGGTGGAACGCACGGAGGTAGAGGTCGATGATCCCGTCCCGCTCGTCGACGTCGTCCTCGGAGAGAAAGGGGAAACGGCGCTCGTAGCCGGTCGCCCAAACGATGAGGTCGATGCCCTCTGTCGAGCCGTCGGCGAACCGCACCGTCCGGCCATCGAGCGCTGTCACGTCACCCCTCGCCTCGATGTCACCATGTCCGAGGTGATGCAGGATCTGTGTATTGAGGATCGGGTGCGACCTGAGGATGCCGTGGTCGGGCTTCGGCAGGCCGTATTTCGTGAGGTCTCCGACGAGAAACGTGTTCATCAAAAATCCGAAGACGCGCTCTTCGAGCCAGCTCGGTAATTGCGGGCCGTTGTGTGCAAAGACGTCAGCTGGCTGTCCGAAGATGAACTTCGGCACGAAGTAGTAGCCCCGGCGCAGGCTGAGAAATGCCTTGTCCGCGTTTCTCGCGGCGTCACACGCGATGTCCGCGCCTGAGTTGCCGGCCCCGACAATGAGCACCCGTTTGCCTTCGAATTCCGCGGGGGAGCGGTAGTTGAAGGAGTGGTAGTCCTCCCCTTCGAACGATCCGGCGAGTTCAGGAAGGCGCGGGATCCAATTGTTGCCTGCTGCAACGCACAAGGCCCGGTACGAGCGCTCTTCACTGGAACCGAGCGTCACCGTCCAGCCACCCTGTTCGTGCCGAGTGGCCGATTCGACGCGCGCTCCGAACGTGACGTTTTTCTCCAAGTCGTGGTGCCGCGCATACGACTGGATGTACTCGAAGATCTTGTCGTACCGTGGATAGTCCGGGAACGACTCCGGCATGGGGAAATCTGGGAACGCGGACAACGTCTTCGACGAAATGAAATGTGCCGACTCGTACATCGGTGTCTCGTCTCGATCGATATCCCAAATGCCACCGACCTGTCGGCCGGCGTCCAAGATCTCGAAGGGGATTCCGCGTTTCTTGAGGGCTACGGCGGCCAAGAGGCCGCCGGGACCGGCTCCGATCACGCAGACGGGTGCGTTGGGGTCACTCATGAGGCCAAGATGTGCGGATTTGCGGTAGTCGTGATTTCGGTCCGGAACCGCTCGGGCCCGATGACCGCAGCCAGCTCGGGCTTCAGGGTCTTGAGCGCGACTTTCCGATTGTGTTTGACGTCCTCGGCGAGGTATACGGATGCCATACTGCCCTCACCGAGCTTTCGTTCGATGCGGTACTTGCCGTCTAGGGCCGAGTCGAGGCGTTCTGTATGTCCGTCAGTCATAGGCGCCAAGATGCGACCAAGCAGTCGATGCGGCTATCTCAATGTCGCTCGAACAAGACCCCTTTTGTACGCCCGTTCCCAGTAATGAGCCCGGTGACGTCCCCATTGGCCGCTTGCTGGAAGTCGACCTCAGCGAACGGGAAGGCACCAGAGAAGACCGCGCCGGTCCGGTGGGTAAGATCAATCGGCTTCATGCGCAGGTGCTGGAGCACGAGGTGGTTTCCGTCTTCGTCTTCGCTCTCTTCGAGGCCAACGTTGGCCCAGAGCTCCAGCTCGCGAGAGAAGTCACGCCCCACGAAGCCCTCTAGGGACACTTTGATCACCTCGAAGTGGAAGACGATGTCGACGCTCAGTTCGCTGATGGCAACGGTGGAATTTGAGGTCGTAGTCAGCTCCAGCTTCCCCTGACCTTGGGGCAGGGGTAGAGCGTCAAGGCCGTCATGGGGGCTGTACCGGGAGAACCGGTTTGCTCACGAGACGTCCGCGCTCTATATCATCTTGGCCGTTTCCCCTGCCCCCTTGATCGCAGCTGTAACACCATGAGCAACGGTGTCCGGTTCCTTTGGGCAGATCCTCTGGAGGCAGGGCCATGACCCGTCCGTCCATCTTTCGCCAGGCGGCACTCGACCGGCTTTCTAGCCCCGAGCAACTCGACCGGCTCATGCAGGTCACACTCCCCTCCGGATGGTTCGCGCTAGCCGGTGTCTGGATGGCGGTGGGCGTGACGATCCTCTGGTCGATCTTCGGCTCGATCCCCACCACCGTGTCGGGTTCGGGCATCATCATGAGTTCCGGCGGGATACGTGAGGTCGAAGTGCTGGGGAGCGGTGTGGTAGAGCAACTCGCAGTCGCGGAAGGGGACCTCGTCGACGTGGGTGACTTGATCGCCCGGATCGGGCAACCTCAGCTGAGGCAACAAGTAAACCAAGCGCGTGAGCGGCTAAGCCTGCTTCAGGAGGAGCGAGTCACTCGAGAGAGATTCACGACCGCCAACACTGATCTCGAAGGCGAGACGCTCGATCGTGAAACCCTCGATATGGAGCGGCAGGTCGTGGTCGCGCAGGAGCGAATCGCTTGGCTCGAGGGTCGTGTCGAGGCTGAGCGGGAAGCGCGAGAACTAGGCTTGATCACCGAGGGTTCGGTACAGAACACGCTCCAACTCTTGGAGGCGTCTCGGGGGGAACTCAATGGGCTCAACCTGGCGCTCCAAAACAACGACCTCCGCCGGCTGCTGCTCGAGAACCGATCTGTAGAGACGATGGATCAGATGGACGAGCGCATCCGGGAGGCGGAGCGCGCGTTGCAGTCGCTGGACTTGGAGTTGGAGCGGACTTCCACGGTCTCGAGCCCCTATCGTGGATACGTGAGGGAGTTCCGGACCGACGTCGGGCAACTCGCCACTGCTGGGCAGGCGATCGTGAGCCTGGAGATGGCAGATGCGCCGCTCCACGCGGTGATCTTCATTCCCACCGAAGGCAAGAAGATTCAGCCCGGAATGGAGGCCCACGTCTCACCCTCAACGGTACGTCGAGAGGAGTACGGCTTCATGGTGGGTGGCGTGACTTTCGTCTCCGCTCAGCCGGCAACCCCAGCCGGCATGCGCCGTACCCTCAACAACGACATGCTCGTGCAGCAGCTCTCAGCGCTGGGCGCGCCATTCGTTGTCGAGGTGGCTCTGGAGCGTGACGAATCTACCGTCAGTGGCTTCCGCTGGTCTTCCCGCCGCGGACCGCCAATCATCGTCGAGAGCGGCACTTCGGTGATGATCGACATCGTGGTGGCTCGACGTAGGCCGATCAGCCTAGTGCTACCAATCTTTCGCAACGCCCTCGGACTGGCGGTGTGAGCCTCCGCGATCAGGTCCGGGCTTTCCTGGGGCGACGCCCAAACAAGACGCGGACCCTCCTCCAAATGGAGGCGGTGGAGTGTGGTGCAGCGGCTCTCGGCTCGGTGCTGGGATACTACGGGCGGGTCGTCTCCCTAGAGGAACTGCGAACGGCATGTGGCGTGTCGCGTGACGGAGTCACCGCGAAGAACATCATACGTGCTGCACGGAGCTACGGGCTCGAGGTCAAGGGGTACCGAAGTGAGATCGCGGGGCTCGAAGAGAACACCACGCTCCCGGCTGTCCTCTTCTGGAACTTCAACCACTTCCTCGTCCTAGAGGGATTCGACGAAGACCGCGTCTTCCTGAACGACCCGGCGACCGGGCCGCGAACAGTGACACGTGCGGAGTTGGACGAGGGTTTTACCGGTGTGGTCTTGACCTTCGAGAGAGGCCCCGACTTCGTGGAAGAGGGTTCGGAGCCTAGCCTGATCCAGGCGCTCAAGGGTCGGCTCGCTGGGTCCGAGACGGCAGTCCTATACGCGATTCTCGCGGGACTAGCGCTGGTCTTTCCAGGCTTGATTGTGCCGACGTTTTCGAGGGTGTTCGTCGACCAAATCCTGATCCAACGACTGGATTCCTGGGTTGTGCCACTCCTCACCGGCATGGCGTTGACCGCAGTTCTTCGCGGCGTACTCACGTGGCTCCAGTCCTACTATCTGCTCAGGCTCAAGACCAAGCTCTCGGTGGCGCACTCGGGCCGTTTCTTTTGGCACGTGCTGAGGCTCCCCATCGAGTTCTACAGCCAACGGTATGCCGGCGAGGTCAGCCACCGCGTGCAACTCAACGACGGAGTGGCTGCACTCCTGTCGGGGAAGCTCGCGTCCACCGCCATCGACCTTGTCATGATCGTGTTCTTCGGCGCGCTCATGTTCATGTACGACTGGGCACTCACGCTTTTGGCCATTTTCATCGTGAGCTTCAACTTGCTCGCGATGAAACTGGTGTCCGCACAGCGGATCGACGGCAATCGTCGACTTCTCCAAGAACACGGGAAGTATGAGGGTGCCCTCATGGGCAGTCTTCGGAATATCGAGACACTTAAGGCGACCAGTCGCGAAGCCGATCTGTTTTCGAAACTCGCCGGCTATCAGGCCAAGCTGGAGAACGCCTCTCAGGACCTGAGCATCAAGACGCAGGTGCTCCAGCTCGCCCCATCGCTGCTGACGGGAATCGGAAACGCGGCTGTCCTCGGCTTCGGCGGTTACCGGATCATGCAGGGGGATCTCACAATGGGGATGCTCGTCGCATTCCAGAGCCTCCAGCAGAGCTTCGTCGGGCCTGTGACCAATCTCCTTGGGCTCGGGGCGAAACTTCAAGAGATGGTCGGTGACATGACCCGCCTCGATGACGTTCTCCGTTATCCGGCGGACCCCCAGGTGTCGACGGGACTCGAAGCCTCTGAAACCGACCACGCAGCAGAGAAACTCACCGGCCGCGTCGAACTCAAGAACCTCACATTCGGATACTCACGTCTAGCAGATCCACTGATCAGCGACTTCAGCCTAACCCTGGAGCCTGGGGCGAGGGTCGCACTCGTAGGGGCTTCGGGATGCGGAAAGTCGACGATAAGTAAGCTCGTAGCTCGACTTTACGAGCCATGGTCTGGAGAGATCCTCCTCGACGGAACCCCGTTGAGCGATGTGCCTCGGGCAGTGTTCACCTCTTCTCTGGCGTTCGTCGACCAGGACCTCACGCTGTTCGAAGGGTCGATCCGAGAAAATCTCCTGATGTGGGACGAAACCGTCCCTGACTTGCACGTCATTCAAGCCGCCAAAGATGCCATGATCCACGACGCCATCGTGGAACGCCCAGGAGGGTACGACAGCAAGCTCAAGGAGGAGGGATCCAACTTCAGCGGTGGTCAGCGCCAACGCCTCGACATTGCGCGCGCGCTTTGCGGGAATCCGCGCATACTGGTCCTTGACGAGGCGACCAGTGCGCTGGACGCCGTTACCGAGAAACAGATCGACGAGAACATCCGCCGCCGAGGCTGCACGTGTATCATCGTGGCACACCGGTTGAGCACGATCCGTGATTGCGACGAAATCATCGTGCTCGACGGCGGAAGGGTGGTGCAGCGCGGGACGCATGAGGCACTCGTTGCGGACGGCGACGGATGGTACACCCAGCTTCTGAGCTCGGAGGCCGGATGATGCCCGAATCCAAAATGGCTGGGGTGAGCGCGTTCATCCAGGCGCTCCGCGCGACCGGTGAGATCCACGAAGCTGGGGGCAATTCGCCGGTCTTGCTCGAGGAGCCTGGCCTGGTCTGGACGGTGCTGAAGGGGAAAGTGGACGTCTTCGCGGTGCCGGTCCACGATGGTGAGGCAGGAGGGCCCCGCGACTACCTGTTCAGCGCATCATCGGGTGACGTGTTGTTCGGAATGGAGCCTGAGTGGGCGGACGAGGTAGGGCTACTCGCCATTGGAGGAGTTGGTGCGGCCGTCTTACGATCGACCATCGACGACTTCAAGAAGCTCGCGGACCAGCACCCCTCGGACGCCTGCGAGCTTGTGGACCACTATGTCCTGAACTTCGCTGAGGCGGTCGCACGCCGTGGCACCCCACGCTTGGACGTCCTGCTGGAGCCGGGGCTGAGCTACGAGTTGTCGAAGGGCGCTGACCTGGCGGCCAAGCGAGGCGTCGTGTGGACAAGCGTGGCAGGAGGCTCGCTGCTATTCGACGCGTACCGCACCCTTCCTATTCGGGTCGAAGACGGCCCTTTCCCGCTGGGAGCGGGCGCTTGGGCCCATGCCAAAGAAGACGTCACAGTCTCAGTCTTCGAGGCCGCCGACGTCATGGAAAACGGCGACATCTGGCACGGCCTCCAGTCGTTCAATCGTGTCGCACTCGAGTGGGCGCAGGTGATTCTGCTACGAGACGGAGCGGAAGCGCGCGCGCAGCTCCAGGCTCGCCTGGAGGCGGATCAACTAGCGAACACCACGGCGCTGACCGACTTGGCCAACATCCTGACGGACGGCGAGGCCCCGGTGGAGGACAGCGGAGGGGATCACGTGTTGGCCGCGTGTCGCCTGGTCGGGGATGCGCTCGGCATCGAGCTCAGACGGGCGGGCTCCTGGGAGGCAGGCGGCAGTCCGATGAGTGCGGTCCGGGCCATCGTTCGCTCGTCCTCGGTGGGCCATCGGCAGGTCGTTCTGACCCCGGGATGGTGGACGCGGGACCAGGGGCCCCTTTTGGGCTTCGTAAAGGAGTCCAAAGAGCACCAGCCCAACTCTGACCTCGATGCCGCTCAGGCGCCTGCGACGTCATCAAACGGCCAGAGGGAGTCCAGGGTCACTGAGGTCGAGACATCCTGGGAGGACGGCAGCGACGACACACGACTTATTCCGGTCGCGCTATTGCCTACGAGGGTAGGCGCCTACGAGCTGGTCGATCCGCGCGATGGGACCCGAGTACCGGTCGACGAAGCCACAGCGGCAACCCTCGGGCCCTTCGGCCTTCAGCTCTACCGCGGTCTCCTCACGAGCAAGGTCACCCTGAAGGACCTCTGGAGTTTCGTCACCTTCGGGGTGCTCAACGATGCTAAGACGATCATCGCCCTCGGTGTCGCCGGAGCGATGCTCGGCCTGCTGCTACCTCTTCTCACGGGCTACCTGTTCGATAGCGTGATCCCAGGAGCAGACCGGCTCGGCCTCATCAACGTGTTCGTGGCCCTGGCGGTCGCGACGGTGTCCGGCGCAGCGTTTGAGCTCACCCGGGGAATCTCGGTTCTCCGCCTGCACACGCGGGTCGGAGCGGCGCTTCAAATGGCCGTCTTGGACCGATTGATCCGGCTCCCGCTCCCGTTCTACGGACGGTTCTCCGCCGGTGACTTGGGGATGCGGGCCTCGAGTATCAACGCGATCGGCGAGGCGCTGAGCGGGTCGACGCTTTCGGCTATCCTAGGCAGCTTCGTTTCGGCCGCGTCCTACGTCCTGCTGTTCTACTACAACGTCACTCTCGCGCTGCTGGCCACGGTCATCCTAGCCGTCAACATCGCCTTCTCTGCGGCGACCGGGTACTTCATGCTGAACTTCTCCCGCGAGCAGCAGGAAGCACAGGGAAAGCTCTCGGGGCTGGTGCTCGAACTGTTGAACGGAATAGCAAAGCTGCGTGTCTCGGGGACCGAAGCGCGCGCCTTCTCGCGGTGGGCGAAGGCTTATCGCCGTCAGCAAGCGGTAGCGTTCCGCGTTGGGTTCTTCGCGAACAACGTCGTCGTGTTCAACTCGGTTCTCTCTATCGCATCGACGCTCGTCATCTTCTGGGCCTACACAGTCATTGCGGCGGACCCGGCCGGTGGGATCACCACGGGCCAATTTATCGCCTTCAATGCGGCGTTCGGAGCATTCATCAGCTCCGGAATGCAGCTGTCGCAGACGGCGATCGGCCTTTTGGGCCTGATCCCACTATGGGAACGAGCCAAGCCGATTCTGGACACGGAACCCGAGGTCGACTTCTCCAAGTCCGACCCAGGAGAGCTGGCTGGGCGGATCGAGGTCAGTCACCTGAGCTTCCGCTATTCGGAAGACGGTCCCTTGATCCTAGACGATGTGTCTTTCGAGGCCGCTCCGGGAGAATTCATTGCGCTCGTAGGCCCCTCGGGCGCTGGGAAGTCGACGGCGCTGAGAATCCTCCTAGGGTTTGAGAGGGCGGAGAGCAGCTCAGTCTTGTTCGACGGTCACGACCTAGCCTCGGTCGACGTAACGGCAGTCCGGCGGCAGGTTGGTGTTGTGCTGCAAAGCAGTTCACTCACATCTGGGGACATTTTCTCGAACATCGTAGGCTCGGCGACCCTCACCATCGACGACGCGTGGGACGCAGCCCGTATGGCCGGCATGGAGGACGACTTGAAGGCGATGCCCATGGGTATGCACACCGTCGTCTCCGAGGGAGGGGCGACGTTCTCTGGAGGTCAGCGGCAGCGCCTACTAATCGCACGTGCGTTGGTCACGCGGCCGCGCATTCTCTACTTCGACGAAGCGACAAGCGCCCTGGACAACCGCACCCAAGCCATCGTCAGCAAGAGCATCGAGGGACTACACGCCACTCGCATCGTGATCGCTCATCGACTCAGCACCATCCGCGAGGCGGATCGTATCTATGTATTCGACGCCGGCCGGATCACCGAAGCCGGATCATACGACGAGCTCGTGGCACGAGACGGCCTCTTCGCGGAACTTGTCGCACGGCAGGAGATATGATGTGACGAGGATCCGCCGATTCGCCTCACTCGCTACGCTGGCCTTCTCGCTGCCCTCCGGGCTCTCCGCCCAGGATCCCCAGGGTACGCTTGCTCAAGTCGAAAGCCGGACCCTCGTCGAACTGGTCGCGGCATTGCCCGGGCGTCCCACAGGGCTCCAGATGCTCGTTGGAACCGCGTTGGAACGGAGCCTCGATCTCGAAGGAGAGATCTTCAACCGACGAATCGCCGAGGCGAGTGTCGACATTCAGGGGGGACTCTTTGATCCCTCGTTTCGGCTCGGCAGCTCGCTTGCGCGGAGCGCGACGCCCGGAGTTGCGTCTGCGCGAGCGATGAGTGCCGGCCTCGGCGCAGTCCTGCCCTGGGGCACAGAACTCGGGGTGGACGTTAGAGGGGGCCGCAACCTCGGCCTCATCAATGACCCGTCATCCGTGTACGACTCGGATCTAACGGTGACACTTTCCCAGCCGATCTTGGACGGCTTCAACGTCAACGACGCCCGATACCGAGCGGCTCAGAGGCAGCGCAGGGCCGCCGAGCACGCACTGGCGAGGGCAACCGAGCTGGTCATCGCACAAATCGAGACCTTGTACTGGTCGCTCGCGGAGACCGAGGCGCTCGAGGCTGTGCGACAGGGATCGTACGAGCTCGCCCAAGCGCTTCTGTTCCGGAATCAGCAGCTTGCAGAGAGAGGGCTGGTCGCCGCTGTCGACGTCCTCACCGCCCAGAGCGGTGTGGCACTCCGCCGTGCGAGCCTGATCGACGCGAAGCGCCGAAGACTAGATGCATCGGACCGACTGGTCTTCGCGGCATACGGAGCGGGAGCGGCTCAGCAGCTCCGAGGGGACACCTTGCCCGTGAAGACGACGACGACGCTGCTCGGGGGTGACCCGATCGATGTGGAGCGACCCAATGCCGCAGCGGAGGCCTTGACCCGGCGCGGCGATGTCGCGGCTGCCCGTGAGTCCCTTGCCGCGGCGTCCGAATCTCTCAGGGAGAGCACCAGCGGACTGCGTCCGGGGTTGTTCTTGGACGGAAGCTGGGCAGCAGCAGGAGGCGGAGCGAGCGCCAGTAGTCTCTTCGGGGGACTCAGCAACAATGCGGCATGGAGCCTGGGACTCCGTTTTGCGGTGCCCCTGGGCAACAGATCCGACCGCGGTTTCGAGAGAGTGGCAACATGGACCGTCGGCCTTCGCCAAATCGACCTCAGCCTCTCGGAAAACCTAGTGCTCCAGGACGTGCGAGAGGCCACGCGCGCCGTACGCTCTGGGATCGAGCGCCTCGCGGCCGGTGACGAGGCCGCGAGGCTGGCTGCAGCGCAGCTTGTCGCTGAGCGGCAACGCCTCGACCTGGGGCTGGGCGACTCGTTCCGACTTTTGGAGACGGAGGAGAACGCCGTCCAAGCCGAACTCGAATCCGTGCGCTCCCGCTACGACCTCGCTCGGGCGACTACCAGGCTGCGTCTCGCGAGGGGCGAGATTCGGGCACCATAAGCGCCGTCCCCGCCCTGTAGGACTCAGTTCGTTCCGAGTTGACGCAAGACGCGATGGAATCGGTCGCCGGCACGCGAGAGAGCGTCCAATCGATCGAGCTCGAGCTCGTCGTCCGCGGACGTTTCGTCCGAGTCAGCCGATTGACCTTGGACCAAGCGAAGGGTGCCGCGGAGGCGGTCCGCCAGAAACGTGGCCAACGCCAGGTAGAACCTCGAGGCGAATTCCTTATCCGTCTTGAGCTTGGCCCGAATGACGTCACGAGGGATCTCAAGCACATGGGACTCCTCGACGGCGGTGACGGTCGCCGTGGCTGAGTGATTATCCACGAAGGAGATCTCACCCAAAACCTCTCCAGCTCCGATCCGCGCGACCTCGACGCTGTTGACCACCACAGAGAAGCGCCCGTCTAGGGCTAGGAAGAGCGACTCGACGTCGCTGCCCTGTCTTATCAACACCTCACCGGAGGCGTAGGCTTTACGTGAGCCGTTCTCCGACATCCACTTGACGTCGTTGTCGTCGAGCTCGGCTAGGATGTAGAGTACCTTCTTCATGTGCACCTCAGCTTCCGTGACTGGCCCGGTATCGTAGCTTCTTTGTCTCGACACGACGAGCAGTCGAGGGACAAGGCTGTAGATAGGTTCGATACGGGTTCCGACGATAGACTCGCTGCGCGCCTGCCCTCACGTTGCCAGGGAGCACGCGCCGTCCTCCGAATCTTCCTCCGGGCGATCGGCACAACGTTCAGCCGTGCGAGTCCCGGAGCGCCCAACGATGCCCATTTTGGTCGCTAGTCGCTCCCGACCACCGTCACGCCCCACGAAGCCCTCTAGGGACACTTCCATCACCTCGCGACTGGCTTGATGAGCGGAAGCCCAAGGACAAACTCTTTGCGGTCGCGGCAGCGCTGGATCACGACCTCGAGGCTGTGGAGCAGTGTTACGACGACAATCCCGGGAAGGACCGCACGAAATCGGATTCGACTCGTTAGGCGACCACCACGACTACGGGTGCCATGTCATCGACTCGGTCGATGATTGTAGGGCTGCCCGGCGAATGGTGATTCTGGCTTCAGTGCCAGAAATGGTCGTGCGTTAGAGGGCGGACCCCCTACCGCCCTCCTGGCCGGTAGGTTTCCTCTGCCACTGCGTCCACATCGGGCCGGTAGAACCGCACCGTACGAAGATCACCCGTCGCGTACCGCTCGATCTGGTCGGCGAAGTGCGGCGAAGAGGGATCACCGGACTGCCCGCCTGCACTGACCGCGCGGGCTCTCACCGAGTCTCCGAACGCTACTACGGCCACGAAGCTGTTCCCACGTGTGCCGTAAATGCGCTTGGTGCCATTAAAGGTCCGCTGGCCGTACGCGGCGAGCGATCCCCAGCGCGCAGACGTAAAGCCTACCGGTACGCTCGCACCCTCGTCGTCGAACGGCTGAACGATGTCTCCGGTCAGGCGCTGGAATCGGTTGATCTCACCCCAGGGCGTGGCCCAGCTCCCGAAGTCCTCTTCAAGACGCGTCACGGCGTCGGCGAGCGCGCCTAGCTTCACTGTAGCTGAGGCCCCCGCGGCCATATAGTCGTAGACGTCGACCCCTGCCTGGTCCGCTGCATCTGCTATCTGTGAGAGAAGCGTATCTCCATACGCGATGGCGACGGATGTCGGGATCGATTCCGCCCCGAAGCGCAGGTCCCATCCCCTCAGCGCAGCAACAGGCTCAGCGAGACGAGCCTTGAGCGGGTTCGAATTCGCGGTCCCGTCCCAAGCGGCCACCAGTGCCGGGACGATGTCTTCGAAGCCGGGGAGGTAGCTGTCATAAGCGGCGTCGATCAGCCGCTGCAGGTTGAAGTCGGTCCGGCCCGGAAGGACACGCAACGCGTGCTCGCCGCGGAAGTTCTCTCCGTATGCATCCATATACCTAGGGTAGTCGCTCTTTCGCGGGCTGGTGGAGCCGATCACTGACCACGGATGGTTGTTCGTGTTCTGCAGCCATCCTGTAGATGGATTCACGATCAGTGGCGATTCCTCGACCGTGTGAATGCCCTGGTACTCGGTTGCGGCCGTCATGCCGCTGACGGGCTCACTCCAATCGAGGCTCTCGTCACGAATCGGAACGTAGTTGGCCTGGAAGTACGCGATGTTGCCTTCGGCGTCCGCGAAGACCGTGTTGTTCGACGAATTCGTGTGGAGGCGCATGGTCTCCAAGTACTCGTCATAGTTCGCGGCTTTGGTGCGCATGTACGACTGGGTCAATGCGTCGACCGGGTTGTTCATGAGTTGGACAGCGACCCACCGATTCGCATCGCCGCGCACGATCGGGCCGTGGTGGCTGGAGTAAGCGGTGACGGTGCGCTCGCCAGAGCCGCCCGATCCGTTTGTGTAAGGAAGGGTGATCTCGCGCTCCTCCATCTGGCGCATCTCGCCATCGTACGGATACCAGACGCCGTCCTCACGGACCTCTACATCGTAGTAGTACTCATCGACCGCATCCGCCCCAGTGGACGTGTGCATCCACCCTGCGGTCTCATTGAAGCCCTGATAGACGAAGAACTGACCCCAGGTGGATGCTCCGTACGCGTTCAGGCCCTCTTCGCTGACCATGTGATGTTCGGCTCGGAAGTAGAACGACGTGTGTGGATTGATGAGCAGCAGCGCGTCTCCATCCTCCGTGTTCGACGGAGAGATAGCGAAGCCGTTTGATCCGGTGGGCTCCACGGTCGGGTCCAGGCCAGGGAGGAGGCTTAGGCCGGAGTAGCTCGCCGGATCGATTGAAGCCAAACGATCGAGGCCAGGGTCGTGCTTTGGCGCCGATATCGCGGCTTCCTGAGCCGGACCACCGTCTCCATAAAAGTCCTCGAGCATCTTGAGCGAGGGGCGCTCCATGTCCCCACCGATGCTTCCTTCGCTGAAGCTCAGGGCCATCCAGGGCTCGAAGCGATCCAGTACCATCGGCTCAACACCCGGATGGGTCAGCAGGTAGTAGTTGAGCGCTGCAGCCCATGCGTCCATCAACTCCCGGAGCCAGGGCTCTGCGGACGCATATTCGTCCTGAAGCACCTTGGGGTCGATGAACAATTTCATGCGGAGGTCACGCCAGATCTGAGACTCTCCTTCTGCTTCAGCCAAGCGGCCCTGGCTGTTCAAGAAGTTGACTTCGATGCGGGGGAAGTCGTCTTCCGCCTGGGCGTAGACCATGCCAAATACGGCGTCCGCGTCCGTCTCGCCGTAGCTGTGGGCGATGCCCCAATCGTCCCGCACGATGGTGACGCGGTCCGCTCGGGCCGACCATTCGGCCATCTCTGGTGAGGGACCGTCGATGGGGCCGCAGGCAATGACAACGAGGAGCAGAGCAAGAGCGAGTTTCTTCATGATCAACGACCCTCGTCGTTAGGGATGCGACTTCCGACGGCTTCTAAGTCGTCTGTTTTGTCGTCGCGAACGTCGAATAAAATAGCATTGCCGGACGCATCCGTGATGCTTTCCCGGAAAGCGCCACCCGCGAGCATGACCGCTCCGTTCATCGTGGTGCCGTCGGTGAAGATGCCCTCAGCCTTGGGGGAAGGATCTTTCTCCACTCCCCATCTCCGAGCACGTTGTCGAGCAACAGGTCGCTGACCGTCATCTGGCCGGTCTCGTTGTTGTCGATGATCTCGACGGGGTGTGGTGTGCGTTGGACGGTCCAGTACGCATTCATCGAGGAGCGTTCCTCGGGCGTCATGTCAGGATCTGCCGCCATGAACGCCTGATCCATAGTCCGGTGAGGCACGTGGGACAGTGAGGTGTCCGCATACAGCATCAGCGGCCAGCTGTCATTCTCGTGCGGCTGAAGCCACAACGAGTACGCTCCGGCGGGGATCTCGGCCTCCCCCAACTTGAAGTCTGCCGATACTTCGAGTTGCGTCGCAGCGTTTGTGCATGGAGTCCACACTGCCGTCCAGGGCACCAGTCCACCGAAAACGGGCTCACGCCCAGGGACAGAGGGGCGAGCGTATTCGATCGAGATGGTGGTTCCCGAAATCACCTGCTCAAGAGTCTGTGCCTCGCTTCCATGCACTTGGGCGGCATGGGGCGCCGCCGCAGCCATGAGTAGACCGGCGGTGAGGACCAAGGACGTTCGCGAGAGGCGCACGGGAATACCCTGCTGCTCCGAGGTTCAGGCGGAGACTAGAGAAGGGGACATCCTTCCTGCCAAGGTCGGGGGCACTTGGTGTCTTCCCAATCGTGCATCCTCATTGAGTTGCTCGGACACGTCGCCCTCCAGAGTTGAGGCCAATGAAGCCTTTTTGAGCGGAATGCTCGTCCCCTGGATTGTCGTGGCCAGTCAGGCGCCGCAGTTCGCGTTGTGATGCACGGGGCGCCTAGGTTGGTGCCCGCGGCAGAATCGCGGAGCCGCCATATCCATTCGACTGGGAGTTCGGTGGGAATGAGAGGAATGAAGTTTGTGCTGACGGGCTGCCTGCTCGTGCTCGCATCGTGCGCGGACGGGTCGGCGCCTCAGCCGCGCCCTAACGTCCTGCTGATCGTCGCGGACGACCTTGGTTACGCGGACCTCGGTGCGTTCGGCGGTGACATCAGCACACCCAACATCGATGCGCTTGCCCAAGAAGGGGTGCTCTTTACCGGGTTCCGCGCGGGCCCTTCTTGCGGACCGACGCGGTCGATGCTTCTCACCGGAAACAACAACCACGTCGCGGGGATGGGCCAACAGGCCGCTTCGTTCGACACCCCTGGTTATGAAGGCCACCTCTCTGATCGGATCATTCCTCTGCCTCGGCTGCTACAGGAGGCTGGCTATCACACTTATATGGTCGGCAAATGGCATCTGGGAAATGCTCTGGAACACGGTCCGGCCGCGGCAGGCTTCGAGCGCTCCTTCACCCTCGTGCCGGGTGCCGCGAGCCACTTCGGGCCGTTGGGTTTCGGCCAAGGCACATCCGTTTATCGTGCCGACGGCGTCGAGGTCAGTTGGCCTGAAGGTGCGTACTCCACCGAACTGTATACCGATCAGATCATCGATTTCATCGATGCGGATCGGGACGACGGACGTCCCTTCTTCGCCTTCGCGTCGTACACTTCTCCGCACTGGCCGCTGCAGGTTCCCGACGAGTATTTGGACATGTACGCCGGCCAGTATGACCAGGGCTACGACCGGCTCCGGGAGGAGCGATTCGCGTCCCTGAAGGCCGCGGACATCATCCCCCCGTGGTCTGCTCTCCCGCCGCGCAACGAGGCAGTGACTCCATGGGCTCAGTTGACCCCGGCCGAACAACGCAGCGAGGCGCGAGAGATGGAGCTGTACGCCTCGATGCTTACGAACCTGGATGACCACGTGGGGCGTCTGGTGGTGCATCTCAAGGAAAGCGGCCTCTACGAGAACACGACCATCGTGTTCATGTCCGACAATGGTGCCGCGGCAGAGGATTTCTACGTCGATCGGCGCTTCTCAGAATTTCTGCAGGCCAACTACGACAACTCATACGAGAACATGGGCCACCCGGGGTCTTTCGTGTCGTACGGAGTCCCCTGGGCTGAGGCCGGATCCGCGCCCTTCAGCCGGCACAAGACCTTCTCGCGGGAAGGAGGCCTCGCGGCACCGATGATCATCTCGGGGGCCGGAGTCTCGGGGGCGGGTGTCATAGACCGCTCCTACCTCAATGTGATGGACATCGCTCCAACCGTTTTGGAACTGGCCCAAGCGTCCTACCCGACCGACGGATCGGTTTGGCCGATGCTCGGTGAATCGATGGTCGCCCACTTGGGCGGATCCGTGGACGCGGTCCACGCCGACGATTACGTGACAACACTTTATCACGAGGGCCGGGCTTATGTGCGCCAAGGCAAGTGGAAGCTCGTGACCCTGGACCGTCCGTTCGCTGAGTCGGGCTTTCAGTTGTTTGACCTAGGGGTCGATCCTGGAGAGACGAACGACCTGTCTGAAGTCGAACCGGAGCGCTTCACATCAATGCTGGAGCTTTGGCGGGAGCAACGTGAAGAACTCGGGATTGTCCCGCTCGAGGAGCGGTAGAGGTTGATACCGCATTGTGCCCTGCGGAATTTGCGTTTAACAAACGATGCGTCTGAAGGGTCTTATTCCGCAGCCACGCTGGCGCCCCGTTTGAGACCCATCCATGGAGTTCGTTTATGAACCGTCGCGTATTTTCAGCCGCCCTCGTTGCGGCGGCCTCGCTAGTCGCGGTGCCGGTTGCCGCACAGGACATGTCCGGTAGTTGGGAGATCACTTCCGAAGGCCGACGCGGTCCGCAGACCTCCACCATGACGATCGTACAGGCCGATGGTGCCCTGACGGGCTCGATGAGACTGACCATGGGTGGCGGTCGTCGCGGGGGTGGTGGCGGTGGTGGCGGTGCGCAGGAGTTCGAGATCAGAAAGGGTGAAGTCGACGGGAACACGTTCAGCTTCACTGTCGTGCTCTCATTTGGTGGAAACAGCATTGAACGAGCCTACTCAGGCACCTTCGATGGTGACTCGATGGAGGGGACTGTCGAGGGCGGCCGTGGTGGTGGGCAGCCGTTCACCGGGAGGCGGCGCGGATAGCCGTTCCGACCCACGAGTAGTAGACTCGGCGGCGGGCTCCAGAGGGGGTCCGCCGCCGCTGTATTTCACGGCACACGATCTCGTTGCGTCGGCCCCCAGGCGTGTTCGATCTTGCGGGATACCTGACAGTCAAACTAGTACGTTCCGGAGGAAGTCATGCGGCCCTTCGCCGTTTTGTTGCTCTTCGCCCTCGTGGCGACGCCATCACTCGCGCAGAATACGCCGAGACAAGTCACCGCAGAGGATTACGCTAGGGCTGAACGTCAGCTGCAGCAGCACACGTCTCCTTTGGTATTTGGCGGGGCCGTAAGCCCGAACTGGATGGACGACGGTCGCTTCTGGTATGAGAACCAGACGTCCGAGGGCAGCGAGTTTGTTCTCGTCGAGCCGGCGGAGGCTCGTCGGACGGTCGCTTTCGATCATCAGCGCATGGCGGCCGGGCTCAGCACCGCCGTGGGCCAGACGATCTTAGCGGGCTCGATCCCGGTCTCGGGCATGATGTTCGCAGGCGGTGCCATCGTGCTCGATGTCGATCTCGACGTCGATGCTCCATCACGCTTCATCTGCGATCGGTCGTCGTACGCATGCAGTCGCACGGATGTCCCTCGCGCCCCCGGTCGGTCGCGCACAGAGGTGTTCGCGCCCAACGGTGAACACTCGGTGTTCATCCAGGATCACAATTTGTGGCTGCGAGACTTCGACAGTGGTGATGAGTCACAACTGACCTTCGACGGCATTGAAGACTTTGGATACGGCACGAACAACGCGGGCTGGACACGGGGCCCCGGTCCGATCGTGAAGTGGTCTCCGGACTCGCGAAGGATCGCGACGTTCCAACACGACTCGCGTGGTGTGGGCTTCATGACGCTTACGAGCACCGGCGTAGGCCACGCAGAGGTCGATACGTGGCGTTATCCGATGCCTGAGGATTCGGTCATCTTCCGGATCAGCCGCGTCGTGGTCGACCTGGACCGCTCTGTTGGCGATCAACTCGTGCGGCTCCAGATGCCGCCCGATCAGCATCGCTCCACCTGCAGCGACCACGTCGCATGTGGCGGTGCCTTTGGTGACGTGGAATGGGCTTCGGACAGCGAGTCACTCGCCTTCGTCTCAAGCTCGCGCGACCACAAGAGCGCTCAGCTTCGCATCGCTGACCCGGCCACCGGTGCGGTCCGTGATCTCTTCGAGGAGGTCGAAACGACCTTCTTCGAGTCCAACGGCTGGCGCTACCTGTCGGACTCTGAGGAGATCGTCTGGTCCAGTCAGCGGGCCGACTGGAGCCATCTCTACCTGTACGACACGAATACCGGTGCGGTGAAGAGCCAGGTCACCTCGGGCGATTGGAACGTGCTCTCTATTCTCGCCGTGGACGAGGAACGCCGAGAGATCACCGTGCAAGGCAACGAGCGCGAGTCAGGTGATCCGTACTTCTTCTATTACTACCGCATTGGACTCGACGACGGGGACGTGACCCTCCTCACGCCGGACAGTGCGAACCATACCGCTTCGTTTTCGGCTGATGGCGATTTCCTGGTCGAGACCTATTCCACTCCGGTCATCCCACCGGTCACGGTCCTGAGGGATCGCGACGGAGGCCAAGTGATGGTGCTCGAAGAGGCGGATATGTCCGCTCTTCAGGCGTCCGGATGGCAGCCCCCCATGCCGTTCAGCGTGAAGGCTCGCGACGGTGACACCGACCTCCACGGATTGTTGTTCCGACCGAGCAACTTCGATCCCAATCAGAAGTATCCGGTCGTAAACTACCAATACCCCGGCCCGCAGAGCGGCAGTGTCGGCAGTCGGAGTTTCCGCTCGTCGCATCGGGATCTCCAGGCGATCGCCGAGCTCGGCTTCGTGGTCATCGAACTCGACGCCATGGGCACGCCGAACCGCTCAAAGACCTTTCATGAGGCCTATTACGGCAACATGGGAGACAACGGACTCCCAGATCAGATGGGTGGCATCACGCAGCTCGCGGAACGTCACGAGTGGATCGATGCCGAGACGGTAGGGATCTTCGGTCACTCCGGGGGAGGATTCGGTGCCGCCGATGCGATCATGCGTTATCCAGGATTCTACGACGTCGCCGTTTCTCAGGCCGGGAACCACGACAACCGAAACTACGAGGATGATTGGGGCGAGAAGTGGCAGGGCCTTCTGGAGGTGAATCCGGACGGCACCACCAACTACGACAATCAGGCGAACCAACTCTTAGCAGAGAACCTGGAGGGGAAGTTGCTCATCGCGCATGGGACGTTGGACACCAACGTGCCGCCCTCGAACACGATGTTGGTTGTGAATGCTCTCATTGAAGCGAACAAAGACTTCGACTTGCTCCTGCTGCCGAACCGCGGGCATGGGTTTGGCAACGAGCCCTATATGATGCGTCGTCGGTGGGACTACTTCGTTCGGCACCTCTTGGGTGCGGAACCGCCGCAGGGGTACGAAATCGGCCAGTTGCGGAGGCCGATTGGATAACGTCACCGACGAAATAGTCCCCGATGGTGTCGGGGCGCCGACAGACGAGCAAATCGACGCCTACGGGCTGACTCACCGCGGGCTTAAGCGATCCGTGAATCAGGACCAGTTCCTCGTCCGCGAAAGAAGTGGTCGACGCGGGGGCCCTACAGCCCGAGCAGGCGGCCCGGACGCGGTGGGCACGCGCGTTGTCGAACTCCCTCGGAGGATCGGAGTCGAAGCCCGTGGTCACGGCGCTCGACAATGATTGGGATATCGTCCACCTGCTGTGCAGTGACGGACTCACCAAACACGTGTCTGACGAACTCATTCGTGAGCGGCTCACGAACATGACATCGTCTCGTCAGGTCTGTGAGGACCTGCTGCAGGATGCACGAGAAGGTGGCGGAACCGACAACGTCACCCTCATAGTGGGGAGAGCGATCCCCAAGGATGATGGAACATGAGTTCAGACGATCTCTTGTCCGCCCTGTTCGGCGGTGGCGCGCCGGCAGAAAAGAAAGACGATATCGACCCCGACGAGGTTGAGGAATTCGAGGTTGGCGGAGCCGTCGATTGTTACTGCCCGCACTGTGGAGAGTCCATGGAGATCTTTGTCGACCCGGCAGGGGGCGGATTCCAGGAGTACGTCGAGGACTGCTCGGTGTGCTGCCGTTCGTCGTCGGTGAAGGTCACCGTGGACAAAGACGGCATGTCTTTCGCGGAGTTGGCTCCGCTGGACTAAGAAACGGCGCCCGAGCCGTGAAGCCCGGACGCCGTTCGCCCTACTGAAGTCGGTCGAGTCTACTCAGAGACCGTCAGCTTCGTCATCACGATGTCTTCGGTCGGACGGTCGCCGGGACGGGTCTGCGTCTTCCCGATCGCCTCAACGACATCGAGGCCCTGCGTGACCTTCCCGAAGATCGCGTGCTTCCCGTCCAGCCAAGGAGTCGCGGCCAGCGTGACGAAGAACTGCGAGCCGCCTGTGTTCGGGCCCGCATTCGCCATCGAGAAGGTGCCTAAGTTCGTGTGGGCCAAGCCCGGTGCGAACTCGTCGTCGATCTGATAGCCGGGGCCGCCGGTTCCGGTGCCGTCGGGACATCCACCCTGGATCATGAATCCCTCGATCACACGGTGGAAGATCAGGCCGTCGTAGTACCCCTCGCGCGCGAGCTTGAGGAAGTTGCCGGCAGTGGCAGGTGCGACGTCTTCGAACATTTCTGCCGTGAACGTGCCCTGAGTTGTCTCAAATGTGACGGTCGGATTGGCCATAGATTCTCCGTAGAAATTGGGGGCCAAACGTTACCAAGAGCCGGGGGTGATTGCCAGGACATGCGCGGGTGACCTAGTGTGGGCCACATGGATAAGACCAGCCGTTTCAGGGGGCGGTTCGCCTCCACCACGCTCACGCTGCTCGCTGCCGCGTGCGCACCAGCGCTCAAGCTCACGCCGAACGACGCGCCCGTTGTACTCCAACACCAAGTGCTTGAGGCAGCCGATCCCGGTCAGCCCGGGTCGTACGACGTCCTGACGCTCTACTACGGGAGCGGGACGGACAAGAACAGGCCTGAGTACAGGGACTCGGTTGCGGTTACGACGGAGACCGTCGATGCATCCAAAATGGTCAGTCTTGGCCCGTCGGCTGACGAGCGGAATGACTATTGGGGCTTCACTCCCAAGGACATGCCGCTTAACGCGCGGGTTTGGTACCCTGACGGAGATGGGCCTTTCCCTCTCGTTCTGGTCGTGCACGGAAACCACAATGAGAAGGACTTCTCGGACCCTGGGTACGATTATTTCGGTGAACTACTCGCGAGTCGTGGATACATCCTGGCGAGTATCGACGAGAACTTCATCAACGGGGGCATCCGCGGCGAAAATGACGCGCGCGGGTGGTTCTTGCTCAAGCACGTCCAGCTCTTCGATGGGTTCAACGACGAAGACGGAAATCCGTTTGAGGGCAAGGTCGACATGAGCAACATCGTGCTCATGGGCCACTCGCGAGGAGGTGAGGCCGTCGCGAACGCCGCTGCCTTCAACAATCTCAAGCACTACCCCGACGACGCGTCCCTGGGTTTCGACTTTGGGTACGACATCAAGGGCATCGTGTCGATCGCGCCGGTGGACGGACAGTATCTGCCCACCGGGCGCCCCGTCGTGGTCGAGGACATGAGCTACCTCACTTTCCACGGCTCCCACGACGGTGATGTGACGAGCTTTCACGGGCTTCGCATCTACGATCGGCTGAAGTTCAACCAGACCGACGACTTCCACTTCAAGTCGGCCGTGTACGTGTATCGGGCCAATCACGGTCAGTGGAATACCGTCTGGGGCTCACATGATGGCGGGCCGCGCAGCGGACGCTCGCTCGACCTCCGGGGGTTGATCCCACAGGAAGACCAGCGGCGCTTCGCAGAGATCTACGTGTCTGCCTTCCTCGAGGTCGTCACGCGGGACAATCGCGAATACCTCCCGATCTTCAGAGATCATCGGGTCATCGGTCAGTGGCTCCCAAACACCATGTACATCACACGCATGGAGACCAACGCGGATCGAGTTCTGGCGACCTTCGAAGAAGACATCGATGTCACGACTGGCACGGAAGCCGGGATCGTTCTTCGGGGTGATTCGCTCGCGACGTGGGCCGAGGAAAATCTCAAGCTTCGCTCGAGCAACCGCAGCGGCACATCGGCATCGCAGGACAACCAGGCTGTCCGGCTCGGATGGAACAACCGAATCTCGGGGCCTGACACGACCCGAATGGGGCCTCCTGCTACGTACGTCCTTGAGCTGGGAAACCGCGTGGCCGCGCGCTGGGCGCTCGGCCGCCGACACTCGATCAACTTCCAGCTCGGGCCAACCAACGGTATGCCCGGCCCGAGGAAGGATCCGACTCTGGCCACGACGGAACCCTCCGACGATGACCGCGGGTCACGCGGCGGCGGAAGTCGCGGGGGCGAAGAGGATGATGAGAAGCCGCCTGTCGACCTCAGTGTCGAGCTAGAGGACGCGGCCGGTCGGACGGCCAAGGTCACCCTCAGTGAGTACGGTGCCATTCGCCGCCCGCTCGAGACTTATGTCATGCGGCGGGGTGATCTAGAAGCCCAACGCTTTGCTGACAACTGGGATCTCATTCTCCAGTCATTCGCGATCCCGCTCACAGACTTCATGGATGCGAACGCGGACTTAGATGTGAGGCAGCTTACCGCCGTGCGATTCGTGTTCGACAAGGCCACTGCCGGTGAAGTCGTCATCGACCAGATCGCGTTCGCGGAGCTGGATCCCGCCTTCTGGAGCGCCCGGGTTGAGCGTTAACGAACCGCGCGTGGCCGCTCGGGCCGCACGATGACGGAGCTTCGGGAAAGCGTTGCAGAGCCTTCCCTGACGCCGAACTGCGGCAACTCATCGCTCGCTGGCCCAGTGAGGTCGCAAATTTCAAGAGCATCGAAGATGGATATGCCGAGGTCACACGAAACTACTTGGCCCCGTTCATCGTCGAGCGCGCCGATCTCCCTCCATTTTTTGTCGGAGGTGTGGTCCTGGAGTCGGGTCAACTCGTCGACAGTGACGATACCGCCGTGCTGAGTGCGCTTGGATTCTACCGACGCTTCGCCTGGGTCGTCCGCTTCTGTTCTGTTTTTGAATGGACCAGCTCGGAGTGTTACGACCTGCTCGACCGCACTGAAGCACGGCTCGTCGAGGTGCTCGGCGGGTAGCAGATACAACCTGGAACGCACACCGAAACTGAACTGTTATGCACGCTAGAAATGTCCCACTGAACCGCGTCGTCGACCTCACTGACCCTGACAAGAACGTCATCTTCAACCTGACGGTCGATCAAGCTCGTGAGCTCGTCCGCACCGGTCCTGCAGAAGCCGTAGAGACCATCGACGGCTCCTTCGCGCTCGTCACTGTCGATGGCATCAAGGTCCGGCTCGCTCGGTCCATGGATCGGCCCCTCAGGCACTTCATCGCAAAGCTTGTGGACGGCCCGTGCCTCGTCGTCGCAGACCGTGTGGACACGATTCACGCCTGGCTTGCCGACAATGACATGGCGAATCAATTCCACCCGTACTACACGCGTATGGTGCCGGCTCACTACGTGACTGAGATCCAACTGCTCGGGTGCCCCGATCCGATCCCGACGTTCGAGCGTTTCTTCGATCCGCCTAAGGGCACAGCGACCGACGACCTCGAGACCTTGGGCGAGCGGTACATCCGGGCCGCCTATGAAGAAGTGAAGAAGTGGCTCGACCATCAGGCTGCGGAAGGCCCGCTCGGTGTGTGCTTCTCAGGTGGTATCGATTCCGGGGCGATCTTCTTGTTGGCTCGTCAGGCCCTCTTAGAGCGCGGTGAGGCCCCTCAGCGCTTGAAGGCATTCACACTCTCCGTCGATGGCGGGGGAGCCGATGTCGAGCGTGCGCGCTCGTTCCTCGAACAGCTCGATATGGCTGTCTTCCACGAGGCGATCGAGGTGGGGAGCCAGGACCTCGATTGGCGGGAGACCATCAAGGTCGTGGAGGACTACAAACCCCTCGACATTGAGGCCGGGACCATGGGTCTCGCACTCGTGCGCGGCATCCGTGAGCGCTACCCAGACTGGAAGCACCTGCTGGACGGCGACGGAGGTGACGAGAACCTCAAGGACTATCCCATCGAGGAGAACCCAGAGCTGACGATTCGCTCCGTGCTCAACAACTCCATGCTGTACCAAGAAGGGTGGGGCGTGCACAGCATCAAGCACTCCCAGACGTACAGCGGAGGACTGAGTCGTAGCTACTCGCGTACCTACGCACCGGCCGCCACGGAGGGCTTCAATGGCTTCAGCCCGTTCACACAGCCACAGGTGATCCGTGTGGCTGAGTCGATCCCGTTCATCGAATGGACTGATTGGGATCACGAGAAACTCTACGAGCTGAAAGGCCGCTTCGTCGCTGCAGGAATCAAGGCCGTTACCGGACTCGACATGCCGGTCTTCGAGAAGTGCCGATTCCAGCACGGTGCGGTTGGCGAGGACACGTTCGGGTCGGCCTTCCCGAGTGATCCGCTGGAATACCGGCGGGCGTTCGCAGCGCTCTACGACTAGTCGGGCCGGACCCCAGCGCGATGGCTGAGCCGACTTCGATGCCGCCGGACATGTCGAGCGCGGAGACGAACAGCTGGATTCGTTCGCTCAGAAGTCCGAAGCCTGATCTCGATGCGTGGAAGCCCTATGCCTTCGAGGTAGAGGACGAACTCAGTCGTGGTGGGTCCGTCGACCCGACCGGCACCGTGTTCATCACCAACCGTGAGTGCCCGTTCACGTGCCTCATGTGCGACTTGTGGCAGTACACGACGGATGAATCGGTCCCTTTGGGCGCCGTCGACGCTCAGGTCGAAACAGCGCTCGCGATGATGCCTGACATCAGGCACGTGAAGCTCTACAACGCTGGCAACTTCTTCGACGATAGGGCGATCACGCCGGAAGATCGCGCGGCCGTTGCGGCCCGTGTTGGCGGCTTCGAGACCGTAGTGCTCGAGAATCACCCCAATCTTGTAGACGACCGCGTGGCGGGATGGAGGGACACCGCCGGCACGAACGTCGATGTGGCGATGGGCCTCGAGACGATTCACCCGGATGTGCTTCCTCGTCTCAACAAGCGGATGACCGCGGATGACTTCGAATCAGCCACGGCGAAGTTGCTCACCGTTGATATCAACGTGCGCGCGTTCGTCCTCGTGCGTGCGCCCTTCATGACGGAGGAAGAGGGGGTCGAGTGGGCGTGTCGGTCCGTCGAGTGGGCGTTTTCAGTGGGGGTCGAATGCTGCTCGGTGATACCGACCCGAGCGGGGAATGGAGCGCTGGATGCCCTGGCCGCCTCGGGCGAATTCGCGCAGCCCTCGCTCGCTTCGCTCGAAGAGGTTGCGGACCACTGCGTGGGGCTCGGTAAGGGCAGGGTGTTCGCGGACCTGTGGGACGTCGACCGAATCGCAGCGTGTCCAGACTGTCTGGCAGCTCGGGTCGATCGCCTGCGGACGCTAAACCACACCCAGCAGGTCCTGGGACGCATAGTGTGCGCGTGCGGCACGTGAGCGATGACTGACATCTGTGATGTAGTGGTGATCGGCGGTGGCTTCGGAGGCACCCTAGTCGCGATGTGCCTGGCGGATCAGGGCCGGGACGTCGTTGTCATCGAGAGAGAGACCCATCCTCGGTTTGCCATCGGGGAATCGTCGACCCCGCTCGCGAATTGGGTGCTCCGGGATCTCGCGAATCGGTATGGGCTCGATGAACTGCATCCCCTCACGCGATACGGCACGTGGAAGGAGGAGCACCCCGAAGTCGGAGTAGGCCCAAAACGTGGGTTCAGCTTCTTTGCGCACCGAGCAGGGAAGCCCTTCGCGCCCTGTGATGACCGGTCCAACGAATTGCTCGTGGCCGCGAGTCCGTCAGAGGCCGAGGCGGACACTCAATGGCTCCGCTCAGACGTCGACGGCTTTTTCGCGGAGCGAGCGAGGTCCCGTGGCGTCGAAGTACTCGAAGCAACTGAGGTGGTCGAGGCCCGGCGTGATCAGGGGTGGCGCCTGGGTGTCAGGGCCAGTGACGGTTCGGTTCGGACGCTCCGGGCGGACTTCGTCATCGATGGGTCGGGCGGTGGGAGTCCCATTCCCGGAGCGCTTGGTCTGAAGGACGATCGGGCTACGCTTGCTACCAGCTCCCGGGCGCTCTTCGCTCACTTCGAGGGAGTGAAGCCCTGGGCGGACGTCTACGAATCAGTGGGTGGGAATACCGGGCCCCATCCGTTTCCCTCGGACGACGCGGCGCTCCACCACGTCTTGCCGGAGGGCTGGATGTGGATGCTCCGCTTCGATCATGGAGTGACGAGCGTGGGGGCTCTGCTCACCTCGGACGAGACCGGCCTGCCAGCCGAAGAGGAATGGAGCCGGCTGCTCGGGCGGTATCCGTCCGTTTCAGTCCAGATGGCGGAAGCTCGATCGCTTCGGCCCCTGGCGCGGACCGGGCTGCTTCAGCGGCGCCTTCGACCCGCTGCGGGGCCGGACTGGGTGCTCCTTCCGGGAGCTGCCTACTTCATCGACCCGTTCCTCAGTCCTGGGAATGCCCACACGCTCTTCGGTGTGGAACGGATCGCTCGAATGTTCGAGTCCTGGCCGAATACGGAGAAGATCGCGAGTGCCCTCTCACGGTACGACGAGGCGCTCCAGCGAGAGATCGACTTCCTCGACGCTCTCATCCATGGAAGTTACTCCGCCTTCAACTCCTTTTCTGTGCTATCCGCGTTCAGCATGTACTACTTCGCAGGCGCGATCTGTAGTGAGGTTCGGCGGGAGAAGGGCGAGGCCGAGCCCTCAGATGGGTTCCTGTTCACGCACGACGACGAGTTCCGGTCACGCGTCCATTCGGCGTACTTGGACGTTTTGAATTTGACGAGTGACGGGCCGGCGGAGCCTGAGGCCGCCGCCAACTTTGCTGAGCGCGTGCGCGTCGATATCGAGCCCTTCAACCCGGCGGGTCTGTGTGATCCGGGGAAGCTGAACCTGTACCCGTACGTGTAGGCGCAGGCGTGCGTTGCCCGCGTGCTACCGCCAGCGAACCCCGAACCGGTGTGTCCCCGATGCTCCGCTGACACCGACGGGCTGGAAGGCCCACTCCAGGGTGATGTCATCGCCCCAAAAGGCGAAGCCGAAGCTCGCCGGACTCGCGTCACCCTCTACGACGCGACGCGCTCCGACTCGGGCCACGAAGGTCCGTCCCCGAATCGGCCAGTACCCGACCTCGATGCCACCCGCCGGGATCATTTCTTCGCCCACGTAGGTCACTGCGCCGGTGAAGCCCAGGTCGAAGATGCCGAGTTGTTGCCCATAGGCTCCGACTCCCAACGTGAGTCCATCCGGCCGTGCTGCCGCAGTGCCGCCGAACGACAAATCCTCCCCCAAGTTCCGGTAGGTGAGTCCCGCAGTGAACGGTCCAACGGAGGTGGATACGCCCACATCGAGGAGCACTGTGGCATCACGTGAGGAGCCGATCCGCTCCTCTACGAACTTGGTGGCGATACCCACGTCGATGCCCTTGATGTCCCGAGCGATCCCGATGGTGGCGATCCGCTCAGACACTGGGGTTGCACCCAATGTGAAGAGGTGATCCTGCCCGCCCGGAGCCACTTCCGTCGGAAGGGCCGAAGCGCCTCCGAACTGCAGCGACTGCAATCCGATGCCGATGCCGATGCCGAACCACTGCATTGCCGCGGAGGCCGTCGTCGAGGTGCTCTTGGTCCCCCAACGTTGGATGTCGAGCCCGAAGCCGGAGGCGTTGCCCAACAACGAAGGGTGGTAGAACAGCGCGTCCGCATGATTCGCATTCATCATGTAGGCGTTGCCCAGGGCCATGGCCCTGGTGGACGCGGGCAGTTCCGCGATCCGCGGGAGCGCGCCCTGGGTCTGTGCTAATGCGGCGGAGGCCGAGATCAGGCTGAATAGAGCGATCAGAAGCGCGGTCTTTCGCATCGTTACTCGATGTGTGTGTTGGGGGCACCCCAACCTCGGGGTGTGTACGCCACTACGGCAATAGCACGGCTAACCGGAGGCCCTCTGAACGAAGTCCTCGACCAGTGCTCGCGCGATGGACATGGGATGCGGCAGGTCTGGGAGATCATCTGGCGTGAACCATCTCGCGTCTTCGATTTCTTCCTCTGCGATGTGGATCTCGCCCTCCACCCAGTCCGCGATGAACCCCACCATGAGCGAATGCGGGAAGGGGTGCGGCTGACTCCCGAAATACCTCACGTTCGTCAGTTTGACCCCGACCTCTTCTTCCACTTCGCGGTGAACGGCTTCTTCGAGCGTCTCGCCGGGCTCGACGAAACCGGCCAGGGTCGAGTAGACGCCTTCAGTAAAGTGAGGGGACCTGCCCAGGAGCACTTCGTTTCCGCGCTGCACGAGCACGATCACGGCCGGTGCTAGACGGGGGAAGTGCAGCTGCCCGCATGCGGGGCATGCCATCGCCTCGTGTTGGTGGTGGCGCGTGGCAGGGGTGCCGCAGCGAGAACAGAAGCGATGGGTGCGCAGCCAGTCGATCTTCTGCCGTGCAGTGCCGGCGGCCCGAAAGAGCTTCTCGGGTACGAGCGCATGGGCCGCTCGGAGCCCGACGAGTTGGAAGCCCTGCTCCGGTTCGAAATCGTCTGCAAGGTCCAGCGCCCAGCAAGGGCGGCCATCCACGCGCGGGACGCCCGCGGCCGCTTCTGCCACCCCCCAAGCCGGCTCGCCGATGAGGCCTGCGACCTCACCTCGGGTCGGTACCCTGAGGCCGTCCGCCTTGGACACCAGGAGCATGCTGGATCCCGCGAAGGCGAATGCCCAGTCAGAGGCGCTCATCGTTTCTGCACCCGATCCAGAACGTGATTCCGATGGCACTCGGGGCACACAAGGAGGATTCGGTCACGGACATACGCTACATCCGTCCGTGGTGGTACGTCTTGCTGGTCCATCGGCACATGACACTCCGGGCAGTTCGGCAATAGGCCTACGCGGGCGTCGCGTGCGAGCGCCCGGGCCTGGTCCGATGTAAAGCGTTCTGGAGTCGTCATATCAGCAAGACCCGGCGTGGGTGTGTCCTCTAAGGGTCACTATATTACACGACTGCTCTACAATTTGAGGGATACACGCCACCAATGCTGTTAGAACTGGCGCTTTCTATAGCTGTTCTGGGTCCGAAGGGACCTGCCGTCGACACCGTCACATACAATGGCGTCGACGCTAAGACCGAAATCGAGACCCCCTCCGTCGAGCGAGCGGGAATCGACATCGACGGTCGTCTGGACGACTCCGCGTGGGAGTCGAGTGCACTGCTCACGTCGTTCACACAGTTCGACCCAGTAGAAGGTGCGGCCGCATCGCAGCGGACTGAGGTCCAGGTCATCGTTGATACCGACGCCATCTACTTCGGAATCAAAGCCTACGACGAGGATCCCAACAGCATCCGGGCGACGCTCGCCGAGCGTGATTCCTACACTCGCTCCGACGACTACATCCGCGTAATCCTCGACACGTTCAACGACTCTCGTCGAGCCTATGTGTTCACGGTGAATCCTCTCGGTGTGCAGCACGACGGGATTTGGAACGAGGGTGGTGGGAGCGCCGGGCGGAGAGGGAACCACGGAGACCCGATCGACGTCAACCCCGACTTTTTGTGGGAGTCGGAAGGCAATCTCACCGAGTGGGGCTATCAGGCTGAGATCCGAATACCGTTCAAGAGCCTGCGTTTCCCCGAGCTCGCTGAGCAGTCTTGGGGCCTCCAGATCGAACGCAACATCCAGCGCAACGGATACAAGAGTTCGTGGGCGCCCCTCACAGCGAATGTTGCGAGCCGCCTGGCTCAGAACGGCAAGCTGAACGGGCTCCGGAATCTGGACATGGGCATGTTCATGGAGATCAATCCGGTCGTGACCGGGAAACGTCTCGGCACTCTGGACGATCTCGGGGTCTTCGGTCACGACGACTCTCAGAGTGACTTCGGGCTCAACGCCACATATGGCGTGACGTCGGATCTCACCCTGGACGCCACGTACAACCCGGACTTCAGTCAGGTCGAAGCAGACGCTGGACAGATCTCGGTCAACGAACGCTTCGCCCTCTTCTTCCCAGAGAAGCGTCCCTTCTTCTTGGAAGGCACCGAGATCTTCGGGATGGCGAAGCAGCTGATCTACACCCGCTCCGTGGCCAACCCCGTTGCGGGTGCCAAACTCAGCGGAAAGGTCGCCGGCCTGAGCATCGGGTACCTGGGCGCTGTGGATGAGTCGTTCGACAGGGACGCTCCGAAGACACTCGTGAACCTGCTTCGCGTCCGTAAAGACGTGGGCGCGTCGTCTACGATCGGTGCGGTGTATACGGACCGATCCGTGAACTCCAACGAATACAACCGAGTCGCTGGAGCCGATGCGCGCTTCCAGGTGGCAGGGCGGTACACGTTCACTGCGGTGGGCGCGACCAGCTTCACGGACACTCCGGACCTCGCAGGGCGTGAGACTGGCCGGATGTTCTACGCCCAGGCGGAGCGGGCCGGCCGTACCATGAAATTCAGTGCCCAGATCGAGGACACGGATTCTGACTTCAACGCCGGCTCGGGTTTCTTCAACCGCGTGGGCGATACCCAAATCCAGTCCCGTACCGAGTACAACTGGTTCGGTGAGACTGGAGCGTTCCTAGAGCAGTTCGGCGGATGGTTCGAGGCGAAGGGCTACTGGGACCACGAAGACTTCTGGGACGGCGACGGGATGGAAGAGGGCGAGGTTCAGCTCGGCTGGAGGTTGTCACTTCAGGACAACATCAGCTTCTGGGGAACTCATCAGCGCTCGATGTTCTCGTTCGCACCGGAGTCCTATAACGGGCTCTTCGCGCAACAGGCGAACGGTTCGTTCTCACCGTTTCAGGCGGACCAGTCTTTGTTCGAGAACCTCGGGTCGACGATGGTGTCGCTCTGGGTGAACAAGTGGGAGCGTGTCCGCGGAAACGTGCGCTACACCTTGTCCGAGACTCCGATCTTCGATCGCACGTTCGGGGTCGCCGTCGAACTCGCGGATTCCCGCTCCACTTCCGTCACGCTCAACCTGTATCCGGTGCACGCGCTGGTCATGGAGCTTGGGCTCCGCCAAACCACGCTGACTCGGAAGGATGGCGTCGAAGCTTCGTCGGCCATCATTCCGAGGATCCGGGCTCAGTACCAGTTGAGCAGAGCACTCTTCGTACGTGGCATCTTCGAGTACTCGAGCCAGGAAAGGGTCGGGCTCCGAGACCCCGAATCGGGCATGCCGTTGTTCACGTGCACGAGCGGTGACTGCACGGAGCGCGGGGGCTTCGAAGGGTACGATTTCCACATCGAAGGGCTCGTGTCCTATGAGCCGTCCCCGGGGACCGTGTTCTACGTGGGGTACACCCGGCAGATGGAAGACACCGGCTATTTCCGGTTCCGCGAGGTCAAGCCTCAGGCGGACGGGCTCTTCATCAAGCTGAGCTATCGCTTCCGGAGGTAATGACCAGGGCTGTTCCAGCCCGAGGGCGTGTTGCACTACCAGTGCGGCGTGTGTAAGGTACGCCCGCTAAACACCTTAAAGCAGGCGAAGATTACGGGTGGGAAAAGATGCGATTGAAATTGAAGGCACGGTCAGCGAAGTGCTCCCGAATGCAACGTTCCGGGTCTTGCTCGAGAATGGCCATGAGGTACTCGCGTACCTATCGGGGAAGATGCGTCAGAACTATATCCGCGTCCTGGAAGGCGACCGTGTGAAGTGCGAGCTGTCTCCATATGACCTCTCGCGTGGCCGAGTGACCTACCGGTACAAATAGGCGGAACCACATAGCAGTTCGTCGCTTCGTGCGACTGAGCCCGCACCCCTCAGGGGCCGCGGGCTCTTTCAGTTATCCGCCACTCCTCGGGACTCGCCGAGCGAAACCCCCGCTTCGCGGCACCCGTAGGGTCCCAAATCTGAATGAACTTGAAGAAGTGCTTGGAGGTTTTTGAGATGCGGACGTTTGCAGCAGTGTCATTCGCCGGCGTAACCGGACTCGTGCTTTTGAAGTTCTTGCTCGGGATCATGTTCCCGCTGTTCGGCATGTTCATCGGGATCTTGGCGATGACGATGAAGTTTGCGCTCATCGCGGCGGTTGGTTTCTTCGTCTACTCGATGTTCAAGAAGCGCCAGAAGGCTGATGAGATCGTGGTCGAGTAGACTCGACTGAGCAGGAATAGGAAGGAGCCCCGGGGACATATCTCCCGTGGCTCCTTTTTTCGTTCAGGCGTGTTCGGTCAGTTCACGTAGGCTTCCAGCTTCGTGCTCGCCGAACGATTGATCAGGAGGTATCCCGCCGTGCCCACAACGACGAGGACTCCTATGGGCTAGGAAAGCCCAGAGAAATCGGGGCAGAAAGCGTATCATGGTTTCTTAAGTCGATACTCGGGCAACTCGTTTCCGAATTGTGGAGTCGAAAACGCAAATAGCCGTCTCAACCTGCCAGGAAGCTAGGAGTTATGCGGCATTTTGATGATTTGTCTCTTGACCTGCCTTCCGGGCACACTTACCGTTGGTTCAATTGTGATCCGCAGGGCCAAGAACACTTGAATGATGCGGCTTTTCAGGTGATCTGGTAGCGAACTGGAGCAAGCGCTCTAGGCCTGCAAGAAGGGCGGCTTCGGCCGCGACATTTAAACACTATTCTTGTTACTAGGAGCAGCCTAATGAACAAGTCCGATCTCGTGGACGAACTTGCCAACGCGACTGGCATGACGAAGGCCGATGCATCGCGTGCAGTCGACGCGCTTTTTGCCCCGTCCGGCGGCATTATCTCCGCGGCACTCAAGGGTGATCGCCGTGTGCAGATCACCGGTTTTGGTACGTTTGAGTCCAAGCACCGGAAGGCCCGCATGGGCCGTAATCCTCGCACGGGTGAAGCAATCCAGATCCAAGCTACGAAGACCCCCGGCTTCCGCGCCGGTAAGGGTCTCAAAGACGCGATCAAGTAAAAAGCGTTGGTACGTCTGGCTAGCCGGCGCCGCACCGGCTGACAGACACAATGAAAAAAAAGAGGCCGTACCCCTTCGGTGGTGCGGCCTCTTTTCTTGTGCGCTGCCTAGGAAAGCGCTGGCACTAGCGGGTCGGAGGGCCTTGTCGCGATCCGCCGCCGCCTCTCTTGGGCCGATCGAAATCGGCTCTCACGGCCCGTCCTGAAATCGTGGTGCCGTTCAATGACTTGATGACCTGTTGAGCCATGTCGTCGTGGACCTCAACGAGCGTGTGGCTCTCCTTGATATCGATTCGGCCGACCGCCTCGCCGTTCACGTTGGCTTCGCCGGTAATCGCCCCCAAAAGGTCTCCTGTGGTGACGCCGTCCCGTTCGCCCACGCCCAGAAAGAGTTTGGCCCAAGCCGGCTGGGCACCCGGGGCGCGAGGTGCCGGAGGTACCGCGGCGGCGGCAGCGCCGGCGCCAGTGCCTTTTCGCAACAACGCCACCGCCGCCGCCGCGATCTCGGCTGGCGCGAATTCGGTGAACAGCGGTTCCAAGGCCAAAAGGTAAGGCGCGGTGTCTTCCCTTTGGACCGCTTCGCGCAACATCGAGTGGATCTGCGCCACAGCGTTATGCGAGGCATCTTCTGCCGGCGGCGACGGAATCACCGTGTAGCCGGTCTGTCGCGCCGTGGCGCGGAGGTGCGGGATCTCACGGGCGAGGACTACGACAAGGTTCGTCTCGGACAGCGCGTGCCGGCGATCCATGGTGTCGGAATCGGTCGGTGCGTCACAGCTGAGTACGGCAACGCCTTCGACGCCCTGAACGGCCTCTCTGGCCTCTAGCGCGTCCACACCGAGCCATACAGGCACCGAGGGGTCTCCGGGCGCCCCTGCCACGTACCCGTGTAGCGTGAGGTAGTCTCCGACGTCGGCTGCCCGGTCCTCGCCGCGGCAGAATACCAGGACGTGTCGGAAGTTGTCCGCTAGGAGGCTATCGACGAGCTCCAGTACGGCGGCTTCTCTGGGCTCGGGTGCGATGCGGAACCGAAGCGTGCCGCGCTGAGGCCCATCCTTCGAAGAGGTGTCTTCACCCGGGAGCGTCATCGCACGTTTGACGTTGGTGTCCACGAAGGCAGCGACGCCTTCTGTCACCGGCAACGCGGTCACGACCCGCTGGCACTCTTTCGGGAGGTACTCGAGGACACGCTCTACTTCATCGACTCCTCCGAACGCCTCCATCTGCGTCATTTGTTCGATGATCAGAGCCTTGACCGCGTCGAGCTTGATCGAGCCGTCCTTTGTGGCGGCCAAAACATCAGCAGGTGTCCCGAACAGGAGTGTCGCTTTCTCCGGAAGCACCCAATGAGAGCCGAGGGCGGCGACCGAATGACCGGTCGATGCTGCCAGGCGTCCCACCGTTCCAGCCAGATGGTCTGCTCTCTCAGCCGAAGGCGCCAACACGATGGCCTGCGGTAGGGCTTCGCCCACCTCGATCCGATCGAGCAGTGCCGCGCTCCATGTGATGGTAACCCCACTGCCGGGGCCTGCCGCGAGTAGGAGGTTGTTTCCGCGTCGAAGCACGGGCACGGCTGCTTCCTGCAGCGGCGTTGGAATTTCGATCCCTTCCGAGGCAAGCGCCTCGGCTAGCTCAGGTCTGAGCCCGAGCTCTTCAAAAGAGTTCACTTTTTATTAGGCCGTTTAGCTCGGCTCGCCGGACCCGGGACCACCGCGGTCACCTGGCTCGTACGGCATCTGGTTCAGGAGGCGCTGAACTTCGTAGTCCATGCGAGAGGTACGCAGCCGGTCCGTCGTCGCAACAACGTCCGTATACGGGCCGTGCCGGTGTGCGGTCACCGTGACAGTGCCCTCCGCTCCGTTGTAAGTCGCGCTGTGGCCCGTGCTCTTCGACTGCGTGAGGCCGAGCATGTCGGGGAGAAACTCCTCCGCTTCGGCCAGCACTTCAGTCGGCGCCAATGCCGTCTTCCGCTGATATCCTGCCATGGTGCCCGTTCTGGGTTCAGGTCGCACTGTAAAAGGCCGTTACCGGCCGGCTAGTAAGGTGCCGATGGCAGCCTGGTTGTGGAAGCCCTCGAGGCGCGTGTCGGGTGTTACCAAGCACGGGACGATGCTGACTCCGGCGGCATCAGCCGTTTCTGTCAGGTGCCCGGCCTCGGCCTCGAACCGGTCCACGTCCAAGACTGCCTTCGTCTCCGTGTGGTCCAGGCCCAAGCTTCGGCCGATTCCCACGAGAACGTCGACCCTTCCGATGTCGAGTCCCTTCACGAAGAAAGCGTTGAAGATCTCCTCAAGCGCGTCACGCCCCAGTCCGCTTGTTTCCGCGTGCAAGAAGAGTTCGTGCGCCTTCCGTGACCGGGGAACCAAATGCGGCACGAGGAGAGACTCCGCCGTGAGTGACTGCGCTTCTGACCAACGAGACGCCCAAAATGGGTCTGTCGGGTCCGTGAGCTCTGCCGGGGCGGGGCGTAGCTCGAAGGGCACGCGTGTCACGCGAAGGCCGGACTCGTCCTCCACGGCCCGTATCTCGCGGTCCATGAGGAAGGACACGGGGTCGACGGCATCGAAGTAGTATTTGGGTAAGGTGGCGATCATGGCCGCAAAGGTGTCTCCGGTGTTACCAATCGACCAGGGCATTGCCCTGCTTCCGACCCGCTTCCCTGGCTATACTCTGAACCCGCAGATACTCAGTGAGGCAGACATGCAGTACAGCTCAAACATCGAGACGCTCAAGCCATCGGCCACCATTGCCGTCAGCACGCTGGCGAAAAAGCTGGCCGGCGAAGGCCGTGATGTCGTGAATCTGAGTGCCGGTGAGCCGGACTTCGACACGCCCATCTTCATTGCTGATGCCGCCGTACAGGGTATCCGAGACGGCCGGACGCGGTATACGCCACCTGCGGGGCTTCCGGAACTGAAGAGTGCGATCGCGGCGCATTTGGAGGCGCGCGCGGGGCGGGCCATCGATGCGAACGGGGTCGTGGTCACCGCTGGTGTGAAGCAGGCGCTGTTCAACGCGTTCTTCACTCTGTTTGGTCCGGGAGACGAAGTGCTCATCGCGGCCCCGTACTGGACGACGTATCCCGCGCTGGTGTCCATCTCGCGTGCCGAGCCGATTACGGTCTTCGGCGAGGAAGACAACGACTTCAAGATCACCACCGCGGATCTCGACCGAGTGGTGACGGACCGTACGCGCGGGTTGGTTTTGAACACTCCGTGCAACCCGACCGGAGCGGTCTACACTCTCGACGAGCTCGACGCGATCGCGCAGTGGGCTCGCGACAAGAAAATTTGGGTCGTCAGCGACGAGATCTATCGCAACATCTATCACGACCCCGCGCATGAGGCTGCACCGGGTTTCCTGAATTTGCCGGAATCGTCCGTGGGTGATTTCGTGCTCGTAGACGGTGCTTCCAAGAGTTATGCGATGACCGGATGGAGAGTCGGCTTCTCGTATTGCTCCAACGATGTGGCGAAGAAGTTCACTGCCTTGCAGAGCCAGATCACCTCGAACACGACGACGCCGTCACAGGTTGCCGCGATCGAGGCATTCTCGAATGTCGAAGCGGCCTCGGAGTCCATGCGGTCCATGGGTGAGGCGTTCAGGCGCCGTCGGGATCTCGTGACTGCCCGCATGACCGAGTTCATGCCCGATCTGCCTTTCATTCGCCCGGAGGGAGCGTTCTATCTGTACTTCCGTGTGGATTCTCTCTTCGACGACGAGATCCAGGACGCGACCGCGTGGTGCGGCCGTCTGCTCGAAGAGCAGGGAGTGGCGTTGGTACCTGGCGCTGCCTTCGGTGATGACCGCTGGGTGAGGATGAGCTATGCGGCGGCCGACGAAGTCCTAGAAGATGCTCTGGGTCGGATTGCTGCGATGGTTGGCGCGCCGGTCTAGAATCCTTCGGTCGGGTTACGCGAGCCCTGCCACCACTCGCCTCGTCGCTGCCAGCGACGCCGGGACGTAGGAGGCGCCGAACAGGTTCACGTGGACGAGCAGGAAGTAGAGCTGGTACAGGTCACGCCTAAAGACCTCGTATTCGTCCGAGATGGGGGTGACGCTGTCGTACGCGTCGTAGAAGCCCTGACCGAAGCCTCCAAAGAGTTCGCTCATGGCCAGGTCGACCTCTCCGTGCCCACGGTACACCGCTGGATCGATCAACACTGGAGTGCCGTCTTGTGCAGCGTAGGTGTTGCCGCTCCACAGGTCGCCGTGTACGAGCCCTGCCTCGGTGATGTCCCTGAGGGCCGCTGGAATGACCTCGAGGACCTGATCCATGGTCGTCTCGGTCAACAGCCCTTGCTGGCGAGCGAGGTCTAATTGCGGAGCGATTCGCTGATCTCGCCAAAAGTCCGGCCACGTTGCTGTTGCTGCGTTGGATTGGGGCAGAGACCCGATCCAATTGTCCCGGTTCCATCCGAAGTCTTTGGATGCCGCCTGTCGGTGCACCGCGGCGAGGCCTTGGCCGAGGCTCTCTTGGTAGGATGGGGTCGCGGCTCCTGGAATGATGTATTCCATAAGGAGCCACGCAGTGTCTTTGTCATCGACCCCGTGGGCCAACGGCTGCGGCACGCGTACTCCGGACACGTTCGCTAGTGCGGACAGGCCGTCGACTTCTGCTTCGAACATCCCAGGACCGGCGCTTCGGTTCGATTTCAGGAAGTAAGATCGCCCGTCAGAGCTGTCGACGCGGGCCGTGTCGTTGATGGACCCCCCGCTGACCGGTGTGGCCCCGATGATAGAAATACCGAGGGCGTCTTCGACAGATGCCGAGAGCTCTTTCGGGAGGTTCACTCAGCTCGGAGGCGGTGCAGAAGGCCTTTGCATGAACGCCTTACCATCTTGTAGACATTCTCGAAGCCACTCGCGCCGCCGTAGTAGGGGTCGGGTACTTCGTCGCTGTCAGGCTTGTCTTCGTAGGAACGTAGAAGCTGGATCAGGGCATGGGAGCCCTCTCCATCACGCATGCGTTCCAAGGTGTGGAGATTGTCTCGATCCATCGCGATGATGTAGTCGAAGTCTGCGAAATCCGCGGACCGAACCTGGCGACCGCGCGAGTCGAGGCCGACCCCATGCTGTTCCGCCACGAGGATCGATCGGGCGTCGGGACGCTCGCCGACATGCCAGGATCCGGTACCCGCGCTGTCGATCTCGAACTGATCGGACAGGCCTGCTTCTTCCACGAGATGGCGGAAGACGCCCTCGGCGAGAGGGGAGCGGCAGATGTTGCCGAGGCAGACAAAAAGAACAGACGTAAGAGCGGGCGCGGGTGAGGTCGCGGCCATCGGACTCTGGGTCAGAATGTTGATCGATCTGAGGCCGTCTGCCCCAGTAGAGGCGGCCAACTTGCCGCTCACCCTCACCCTTGGCAAGAAAGCCGGTTACTTTTTCACGATCCGTTGGTGCGCACGGTTTACTTCTCTCTTAAGCGCACTCCCGTGCATCGAGATGCCTGAGTGGAAGTCACTCATTTCAACCAGTTGAACCTGTCCGATGATCGCCTCGCAGCGATCGAAGCCCTCGGATGGAGTCTCCCCACGCCAATTCAAGCCCAAGCGATCCCCGCGGGCCTGGCTGGTACGGACGTCGTGGGCATTGCCCAGACCGGAACCGGCAAGACCGGAGCTTTCATGATCCCCGCGCTCGAGAGGGTGACCGCGGGTGGTGGGCTCCAGGTTCTCGCCCTGTGTCCGACGCGTGAACTCGCACAGCAGGTGTGTGACGATTCCATCTCGCTGTCCAAGGGCACGAACATTCGGACCGAGGCCATCTTCGGAGGCGTACCCTACCCACCGCAGATCAAAGCGCTCGAGGAAGGATACGAAATCATCGTCGCCACGCCCGGGCGCTTCATTGACCACATGCAGTCGAGACGCGTGGACCTGAGCAACATGCGGTACCTGGTGTTGGACGAGGCGGACCGTATGCTCGACATGGGCTTCCGGCCACAGATTGAGGACGTTCTGAGAGGAGCACCGGGTAAGCGCCAGACCATGCTCTTCAGTGCAACGATGCCGAATGGCGTGCACGACCTCGCGCTGCGGCTCACCAAGGACGCGGTCTGGATCGAAGCCACGCCTCCAGGGACGACTGCGGACGGCATCGAGGAGTTCTTCTACTCGGTCAAGCCTGAGAAGAAGCCGGACCTCCTGCGATCGCTGATCAGCGGACCGGAGTGGGAGCAGGTCCTGATCTTCACCCGGACGAAGGCCGGTGCCGATGTACTCGACGCCATGCTGCAGCGTGAGGGCATCAAGACGGATGTGATGCACTCCAATCGCGCCATGAAACAACGGACGCGCGCGCTCGAGCGGTTTGCGACCGGAAAGGTCCGTGTCTTGGTTGCGACCGACGTCGCACAGCGTGGCCTGGACGTCGAGGGCATCAGCCACGTCGTGAACTATGACGTTCCTCTCGACCCGGAGGACTATGTCCACCGGATTGGTCGAACCGGCCGAGCCGGCGCCACCGGCACCGCGGTGACGTTTGTGACTGCGGGTGACTTAGGTGCCCTCAAGAGCCTCGAGCACCGGCTCGACCGAGTGGTGGAGCGTATTCACCTTCCGGAATTCGACTACGCGGGGACTCCGCAGACGGAGTCGCGCGCCGCTGCTCGGCGAGCGGGCAAATCCCGCACTCCCGGTGGCATGGGTACCAAGTCTGCCTCTGATCTGAGCCCGGAAGAATTGGCCGAGCTTCTCAATCCCGGATCCTGATTCGATGATGTTTCGCCGTTATGGGACCTCTTTTCAGAGCGTTGATCTGAACTTCGACTCCAAAGCGCTGAATGAGGTCGGCTTTCGCCGGAATCACCAAGAATCGATTCCCAGCGAGGACTTCGAGACTGGCTTCCCGAAGCTCTCCACCCACGAGCTCCTCGCCGAAGCGGAGGGGGATGTGCAGGACCATACGGAACAGGTGCTGTTGGATCGCCTCCAGGAGCAGGTCGAGAAGCTGATCGAAGGGCTGAGCGACGGTGAGTTCCTCGTCATTGAGAATGAACAGGGCCACGACTACCCCAAGACGCGGCAGCAGACCTCGAATGTGATCGTAGAAGGGGAAAACAAGCTGCACTTCGACTACACCATCGCTCCGGCGCTTCGCGTTGCGGTACACAGCCGGGGAGTGTGAGTCAGCTCGGACCCGGCCGCCCGGCGATCGTAGCGGCCGCCGAGCGTATTCGTGATGGGATTGTTGCGACGCCGTGCACCCAGACTCGAGCCTTCGGGGACGTAGCAGCGGGTTCGCATCACCTGAAGTTCGAGAACCTCCAGCGAACGGGTTCATTCAAGGACCGGGGCTCGCTCAATCGGTTGCTTCAGCTTTCTCCTGACGAACGCGCACGGGGCGTAGTAACGGCCAGCGCGGGCAACCATGCTCAGGCGCTAGCGTACCACGGCGGTCGCCTTGGCATTCCGGTCACCGTCGTGATGCCCGAGAACGCGCCGCTCACCAAGGTGGTCAACACGAGGGGATTCGGTGCTCGGGTGATTCAGTCCGGAACCATCTTGGACGACGCGGCGGTCGTAGCGAACCGTCTTGTCGAGGAAGAGTCGTTGGTGATGGTGCCCGCTTTCGATGACCACGCGGTGATCGCAGGGCAGGGCACGATAGGCCTCGAGATTCTAGAGCAGGTGCCGAATCTGAATCTGCTCGTGGTACCGCTTGGCGGGGGAGGGATGATCTCCGGGATCGCACAGGCGGTGAAGGAAGTGAAGCCGAGCGTTCGGATCGTGGGCGTGGAGGCGGACGCCGCCGCGTCGGCTATGGCTTCACGGGCCGCTGGCGAAGTCGTGAAAATTGCTCACTCCGACACGCTCGCTGACGGCATCGCTACGAAGCGAGTCGGAGACCTCACGTTTCCCATGATCGAACACTACGTGGACGACTTGGTGTCGGTCGGTGAAGAGGAGATCGCTGCGGCTATCCTGCTGCTTCTCGAGAGAAAGAAGACCGTTGTGGAGGGCGGGGGTGCGGTCGGGGTCGCGGCTCTGATGACGGATCGTATTCGAGTGGCCGAGGACGACACGGCGGTGTTTGTCCTGTCGGGCGGAAACATCGACATCAACATGATCTCTCGGATCATTGACCGGGGGCTGGTCTTCGACGGCCGTCTCGTCCGGCTGTCCGTTACGGTGAAGGACCGCCCTGGTTCATTGGCTGGCCTGTCGCGCGCCGTCGCTGACATGGGGGGCAACGTGTTGGAGACTGTCCATCGTCGTGCGTTTGCTGACATCTCCGTTGGAGATGTGGGCATCGTGATACAGATGGAGACTCGGGGTCGGGAGCACGCTGAGGAGATCGTTCGCGGCCTCGAAGCGCTCGGGCATCGAGTGGAGCAAGCGAACTAACACGAAGCGTGCACGTCGGTAGGGAAATCCCCCACAGTCACGTCCATGATTTCCCGACGGAAGTGTCCCGATCGAACCGGTATCCTTGTCGTACGCATTCAAGGGCCGTGAACACTGACGGGCACCTGAGGTCCAGCAACCTCTACCCGCCCCTGTCGGGCCGGCCCTGGGTTCACCGGAGGTTCAGGGCAGGAGTCTTCGGTGAATCGAAATCGATTAGGGGTGCCTGTTGGCGGGAGGGTCGCAGGTGCCGCTGCCGGGCCCAGTGAGGTGAAAGCCTCGCTGGGCCTTTTGTTCGTCCAGTGGTTTCGTCGGGTGCTACCGCGCGAGACCCACGGCGCGTCCATCCAGATCCCATGCGGGATCGATCTCCAGCCCGAGGTGCGTCAGGGCGGTGACGGGGATATCAACGATGAACGTGGAGTCGGTCAGGAGACCACGCCCGGCGGAGAGACCACTCGCGAGGTAGTAGATCGTCCGCTCTTCCGGCGTGTCGCCACCGTGATCGCCGTCGATTGTGCGTCCGTGGTCGGTGCTCGACAGGATGAGCCAGTCCTCGTCGTCGTAGGTGGCACGCGCCTTCACGGCAGCCATGAGAAGACCCACGTGATGGTCAGCGACCCGGATCGCTTCGCGGTACTCGTCCCCAATCGATGCGAAGTGATGGCTCGTCTCGTCGGGATTGCCCAGGTAGACAAAGAGAGCGTCCGGATTCGATTCCGCGAGCGCTTCCACGGTGAGCTGAACCGACATCGAATCAGCCTCGACCCACCCGTGCTCGTAACCATCGAGCACGATCTTCGTGTCGATGTTGTCGCTGATCGTGTGCCGTTGATCCTCGGACGCGCCAAGCGGCGTCCAATCCATCACAGCGAACGTCTCGAGTTCCGGGCGAATCTGTTCGATGCGCGTTAGGAAGTCCGGATACGTTTCGAAGCGGTCGTTCTCGAAGTTGTTTCCGGTGACTCCGTGCTTGGCAGGCCAGACGCCGTTCAACATGGATGACCACCCGGGTCCGCTCACAGAGGGGTACCCCGTCCGTGCTTTATCCGAGAAGATGCCGTTGGCAATCAGTGCATCGATGTTAGGTGTCGCGACGGCAGCGAGCACGTCCGGGCGAATCCCGTCGATCCCGATCAGGAGGACCTTCGGGGTCAGATCCGTTCTTGCTTCCTGATCCGTGCCCTGCCCGCAGACGGTGAAGTTGATGGTCGCGAGGAGTGCCAGCGCAATGAGAGAGTTGGATGGGGTCTGTCGTTCGAGCACGTTACCTCCGAGTGAAGAAATCGACCGGTCGATCGGTTGGCTCGGACCGGCGCTCGCCCCCACATTGGGACACAACCACCACAGGAGCCAGTAATGCCCGTCCAGCACGCCGAAGCGTTGCCGAAGCAACTCGTGAAAGCAGGAACCGAGACAGAGATGCAGGTGCTCATTGGGCCGGACCAAGGCCCCAACTTCGCGATGCGACGCTTCATCATGCAGCCTGGCGGCGGCATGCCCATGCACACGAACAAAGTAGAGCACGAGCAGTACGTCTTGAGGGGTGGTGCGCGGGTCGTGATCGGGGATGATGTGCATCAGGTGAAGACTGGGGACGTCGTCTACATCCCAGCCGGAGTTCCGCATACCTATCAGGCGAATGCGGGGGACGAGCCCTTCGAATTCCTTTGTGTCGTGCCGAACACGCCCGATACCATCGAGTTGGTCGAAGAGGGCTGCTGACCTAGTGGACGCCCACGTGCTATTCCGTCGCCTGCGTGAGAACGCGCATGTCGTCGACGCACTCACGCGCGGTGTCAGCGACGAGCGGGCCCGGCTGCCTCCAAGAGATTCGACGATTCTTTCATGTCGACGCCATAGGCGGCGAGACCGATTGAGAGGGGCGCGATCTCGGCAAGAGCCAATTCGACTCGGTCCGCGGTAATACGACCTCCTTGCAGGTTCGTACCGAGCAGCAGGACTGAGAAACGTCCGTGACCTAGGTGCCCCGCGAGGTCGGAGGTCCGGGTGGTCTCTTGGAGTTTCGCTCCAATGGTTCGCAGGCCGCCAGGGTCCCCCGTCTCCATGTCCGATGTCCCGATCGAGATCAAAAGAATGGTGAGCGTTACTCCCCGGTCGCCGGCTCCGGACAAGTAGCTGTAACCCAATTCAAAGTGCAGCCGATTCGCGAGTCCGCTCGGTCGATCCGTGAGCGCAGGATGGCCGATGGCGTCTTCCCTGCCAAGCATGTCTGCTCCGTTTGGTGCCGAGGGAGGGCGCCTAGATCCTAGGGCTGAGATCCATCCCTCGGTAAGGCGAGCGCCACAAGTTCTGCCGGCTCTCCTCCTCCTCCCACCGATACGACGATGTACTGCCGTCCCCTGTGCATGTAGGTCATGGCAAGTCCGGCCTCCGCGTTCGGAAGATCGATCCTGGCTACGATATCACCGGTAGCTTTGTCGTACGCCCGATAGACCGGATCGCCCGACATGCCCTCGCCGGCGAACAGGAGCGTCTTTGTCACGAGTGTGCCGGCTCTCGAGATCTTCCCGGTGCGGGGAAGGGTGGAGGGGTCGACTTCCAGCCTGCGCGCGATATGCGGCGGCGTGTCACCGTTGGGGACCATCCATGCGTGTTCTCCAGTGGACAGATCGATCGCGGTGATGCGACCCCATGGCGGCTTCACCAGGGGTACTCCAGGCGCGATCTGGGCGTTCTTCCGCCCTTGGATGTACCGCATGTCGGAACGATCGCCGCCCTCTATTAGGGAGAGCACGTACGGGTTGGTCTGTGAGCCGATGTACAGGAAGCCGGTCTCGGGATCGAGTGCGCCTGCTTCCCAGTTTCCGCCACCTGTGGAGTGCGGGAGCATGAGCGTTCCTTCCGTCCCGTCTTCTTCCACTTCCAGCGAAGGGGGTGTGTAGAGCGGCCCCATGCGAAAACGGCTGGCGACTGCGACCGCACGGGCGCGGATCTCCGGGGTGAAGTCGAGCAGGTCGTCCTCTGTGAAGCCGGCTCTGTCGAATGGAGCGGGACGGGTCGGAAACGGTTGTGTAGGCGAGGTCCACTCACCCGGTACGACGCTCTGTGGGACTGCCCGTTCCTCGATCGGCCAAATCGGCTCGCCACTGATTCTGTCGAAGACGAAGACAAAGCCCTGTTTCGTGATCTGGGCCACGATCTTCTTGGATTCGCCAGCGATTTCGATGTCCGCCAGGATCGGTGCGGTCGGGTTGTCGAAGTCCCAGATGTCGTGGTGAACCGTTTGGAAATGCCAAACAACTTCACCTGTCCGGCTGTCCAAGCACACGAGGCTCGAAGAGAACAGGTTGTCACCGGGCCGGTGACCGCCGTAGAAGTCTCCAGTGGCCGCCTCAGTAGGCAAATAAACGAACCCGGTCTCAGGGTCGAACGACATCGCAGCCCAAACCCCGGCGTTCCCGGTGTACGCAGCGGAGCCCTCCTGCCAGGTCTCAGCTCCGGCTTCACCAGACTCGGGAATCGTCTTGAATGTCCAGAGAAGTGCACCGGTTTCAGCGTCAAAGCCACGGACATCGCCCGGCGTGTTGCTTCGCGACGGCGGTTGGGAGCCCACGTGCTGAGCTGAACCCACGACGACGACATCCCCAACTACTGTGGGTGGAGAACTCGCCCCGATTGTGCCGACAAGGTCGATGCCGTCTCGGACACGATGCCCTCGCATGAGATCGACTATGCCGCCATCTCCAAAGGCCGCCTCAGGGCGTCCGGTCTCGGCGTCGAGCGCCACGAGATGATATCCGGGCGTGATGACGAAGATGCGACCGGTCCCGCCTCCGTTGTCCCAATATCCGACCCCGCGACCGGGGTTGGCTCGGGGCGCCGACCGCAGACGTTCCCCCTCGTCCATCGACCAGGTCCACAACGTCTCTCCGGTGCCCGGGTCGATTGCGACGACCGCGCGCCGAATACCCGCCGTGGCGTACAGCGTCCCGTTGACCATGAGCGGTGTCGTCGCGCTTCGAATGTACGGGTTATAGCCGAAGTTCCGCGCGTTCCAACGCCAGACGATTTCTAGGTCTGTGGCGTTCGACGCGTCGACTTGGTCGAGGGGAGCATATCGGGTGTGACCGGCGTCTCCCCCGTAGACACTCCATTCGCCATCTAGGGCGCCCGCCTGGGCTCGAAGCGCCGCCGGGTCGGCCACGAGAAGAGCATACGCGAGAACGGTCACCACAGGACTGCGTCGAAGCATCGAATGAACTCGGACGTCTGGGGTAGTGGAGTACGAATCCTGGCGGGGAAGCTAGGAGAGCTTCGTGCGCCCGCCAGATCCGCCCGCTTCGTTGCCGAGCCTGACGGGCCCGACTACCGTTGGGCGCGTTCGATACCCCAGCTGTGACTCCATGAAGACATCATCCATTCCGGGCTTTCTTTTGACCCGGCCGGGCCGAGATTGGCCCAAGGTCGCCGTGGCAGCGCTGATGATCGCGGTGCTTCTCGGCCCGCGGGCGACCGTGGCGGAGAGATGGGTCGAGCCGGATGTGGGCGGTGACGTGGATGCGTACTTGGCGGCGTCTGAGGCGGCGGTGCCTGGCATCAAATCTGGCGAGGCGAAGTCCGTACTCTGGGCGGATCCAGAGGCCCGGGAGCGCACACCGCTTTCCATCGTTTACTTGCATGGCTTCTCAGCGGACCGGCATGAGATCGATCCCGTGCCACGTCTGGTTGGTGAAGCGCTCGGCGCCAACGTGTATTATGCGCGGCTCGCGGGGCATGGCCGCGACGCGGCTGCCATGGGTGATGTCGGAGCGGAAGACTGGCTCGATGACGCCGCCGAAGCGATGGCTGTCGGACGTGCGATCGGCGAGCGAGTGATTCTGATTGGCACGTCGACCGGAGCCACGCTTGCTACGTGGACCGCCGCTCAAGAGCAGGCTCGCGGAGACATAGCCACCCTCGTCCTTCTCAGTCCGAACTTCGGACCCAATTCGGCGGCAGCTCAGTTGTTATTGTGGCCGTGGGGCAACCTGATCGCGCGGGTGACTCTCGGTAGTGAACGTTGCTTCGAACCCGTCAGCGAGGCACAGGCGCTTCATTGGACCACGTGTTACCCCAGCAGCGCGCTGCTCCCGATGATGGCGGTCGTGGAACGGACTCGCACGCTCGATCTCGATGAAATCACTGTCCCCACATTGATGATGTACTCGCCGGAGGATCTCGTCGTCGACCCGGACGCCTCTGTCGCGATGTTCGGGCGCATGGGCGGTTTGCCAAAGCGTCTGCTCCCGACGGCTGCGGCCGAACGTGGAGGGTACCACGTCCTGGCCGGCGATATTATCTCGCCCGAGTCCACAACGAATGTCACCGGAGTTGTTCTCGATTTTGTCACGGCTGCGATCGGAGATGCGCGGTGAGCCAAGGGCTCCTCATTGATGGTACCGCCCCACTGTCTGCCTTCGAACTACTCAAGCGCCTCGAAGATCTCGGGATCGTCAGCCGGACGTTCGAGCACGATCCGGTCTTTACCGTTGAAGAGGCCAAGGCGCTCCGAGGCTCGATCGAGGGCGCTCACACCAAGAACCTCTTCGTGCGGGACAAGAAGGGGACGATGTGGCTGGTCGTTGCCCTCGAAGACCGTGTGGTGGACCTCCGTGCACTCGCCGAGGCGCTCGGACACAAACGGTTCTCGTTCGGTAGCCCGCAACGCCTCATGAGTTACCTCGGCGTGATCCCTGGGGCGGTCACTCCATTTGGGGTGGCAAACGACGTCACCGGAGCCGTTCAAATTGCGCTCGACGAGGGCCTGAAGGCGTTTCGGGTCTGGAACTTCCACCCGCTCGACAATGCCATGACAACTGCTGTCTCACCCGAGGGGATGCTGAGATTCCTCGGCGCTGCGGATCATGCGCCCCGCTGGGTGGACATCGCGTCACTCCAGCGAAACGACGCGTCCGGGTAAGCGGGGGGGGGACGGTTACATGTCGGGGCGTCGGTCGAACCAGGGTCGGGCCGTCTCGAGCTGACCTGCCAGGCGAAACAGCGACGCTTCGTTTCCGACCGAAGCCACGAAGTGGACGCCGATGGGCAGGCCCTCTGCGTTCCAGAAGAGCGGGACCGACATCGCGGGCTGTCCGGTTGCGTTGTAGATGGGCGTCCAAGGGATGAAGTCGAACGCGGTCGACGCAGCCTCCTCTAAGAGGCCTGCCCACTTGATGAGTCGACCTGACCCCAGTGCACCTAGGATCTTGAGTTGTGCAATCTCCATTGAGGTCGGCATCAACGACCCAATCTTTGCCGGCGGCGTGGCTAGAGTGGGCGTGAGGACCATGTCATACCCCTCGAAGAAGCCACCGACGCTTCGACCCACCCGCTCCATGGTACGGAGCGCCGAAGCGTACTCGCCGGCTGGGAGCGCCTTGGACAACAGTCCGAGAGCCCAGGTCAGCGGCTCCAATTCGTGACGTCGAGCTTTTCGGCCGAGATACGCTTCTGCGTCGCGTATGTCTGCTCCGAGCTCAGAGGCGACCATTCTCAAGAAGGCTTGGGAGAACGCTGCACCGTCGATCTCCGGAGCGTCTTCTACGAGGTCGTGCCCCAACTCGGTGAGAAGAGACACCGCGTCCTCAACAGCAGCTACACAGTCCGGATCGACGGAAGAGCCCATGATAGGCTTCGTGCTCCACGCGATGCGGAGCTTGCTGGGGTCGGATCCCACCTCCTCCACGAACGGGCGGTCCGGGAGGCGGATCTCATAGGGCGCGCCGACGTCTCTCCCGTGGGTCGCGTCGAGCATCGCTGCGCTGTCGCGAACCGAGCGTGTGAGGACGTGTTCGACGACAGCGCCTCGCCAGAGTTCCCCGAAGTCAGGGCCGGTCGGGACTCGGCCGCGCGTGGGTTTCAGGCCAAAGAGGCCACAGCACGATGCAGGAATGCGAATTGAGCCACCCCCGTCGCCGCCGCCAGCCATTGGCACGACACCGGCCGCCACCGCTGCCGCGGAGCCACCGCTCGAACCACCCGGGGTTCGGCTCGTGTCCCAAGGATTGCGGCAAGCTCCCCACAGCTCGGATTCCGTGAACGGTGTAAGGCCCCACTCTGGTAGGTTGGTCTTCCCGGCGACGGACACACCAGTCCGGCGAACTCTCTTCGCCAGCTCGCTGTCGTGGTCCATGACGAGGTCCATGAGCAACCGGCTCCCCCCCGAGGTAGGGTGTCCGGCGTAGCTTGAACATAAATCCTTGGCCAGAAACGGGACGCCACAGAAGACACCCTCAGTGCCGCCACGCTCCGCGGTCTGCCGCGCATCTTCCTCCATGAGTCGGATGACAGCGTTGAGCGCCGGATTAACCTCTTCTATCCGCGCCAGCGCCAGCTCGAGCAACTCGACAGCGGTCACTTGACCACCACGTACCATCACGGCCAGCGCAGTGGCGTCGTGCGAGACGTATTCGTCGTGGGTCATGTCAGCCCCCTACGGCTTGTTCCAAGTCTGCGAGCATTTGACGGGAGTTGGCGTGGTCCGGCCGGAATTCCACCGCTCGGCGTGCGTGCGGGAGTGCTTCGGGCAGACGGTTGAGCTGAATGTAGGCGCGTGCCAATTCGAAGTGGCCGACGCCAAGCCCAGGGTCTGCCGCGACGGCCGCGGCGTACGCCTCCGCTGCGTCGTCCAGCCGATCGGCACGACGGTGCAGATTGCCCAAATTGAAGTGGGCGAGTGCCTCGTGCGGATTGAGCGAGATGGCCTGTTCATACGCTTGGCGTGCGCCGGCCGGATCCCCTTGGCCAGCCAATGCGATGCCCAGGTTGACCCAGGTGAGCGTGTGGGACTGCTCAATCGAGAGGCTCAGTCGGAGTGCCGAAACTGCCTCGCCGAACGACTGGGTCTGATTGTGCATCTGTCCGATTGCGCGGAGGATCCGGGGATCGGCCGGTCGCAGCTCGAGGGCCTTGTCGTAGGCAGCAACAGCACTCGTTGCATCTCCAGCGTCACGATCCCGATCACCTAGGAACCCGAGGGCAAGGAGCCAGCGTCCTCTCAATGCTTCGTCGTCGTCCGCTTCCGTCAGCGCGTCGACGAGCTCAGCACGGACCTCAGGTTGATTCCCACTCGTGTAGTGCAGAGCCGCGAGGGCCAGGGCTCGAACGTCCATGTCGACGTTCGAGGCGAGCGTGCTCAATCCGGACCGGACCTGTGCGGGTAGGGTTGGGTCGTCCGGGCGCAGATACCCGTCCACCAGTCGGCTGAGGCCTTGGAATTGGATGAGCGGGTCCGTCACGTCTGGATGCAGGAGCATTTCAGCCGCCTCGCTCACGTTGCGGGCTCGTAATTCGTCCACCAGGCCGGAGACCCCGGGTCGGTGTGGTTTCGGTTCACCCCATCGCTCCCGTACCTCACCCTCCAGTTGCAACGTCGATCGGTCGGTGTGGCATTGGGCGCATGCACCAACGAGTCCGAGATCTCCGTCGAAGACGGGTCGGGGATTGGCGATGGTGTGGTCCGAACGGCCGAATGGGATGTCGTTCCCCAACTCAGGGTGTTGCAGGTACGGCATGTGGCACGAAACACATTTGCTGCCGTCAGTGCCTTCAGGGTGGAACGTATGCGCCTCCACGTCGACCGCTTTGGAGGCATGGCACGCCGTGCACTGGCCGTCGTCGAACGGACTCGCCAGGGGCTCACGATTGATGTCCCAGTAGTTTTGTGAGTGCGGCTCGTGACAGCTTACACAGTCCATGGGTCCCTGGAGGTAACAAGCGCTCGCGAGGTGATTGCCTTGATATGCGAACGACTGAACACGTCCATCCGCGAAGTAGGGCCAGTCGCCGAGCACTGGAAATTTGAGGGCGTAGTACTGCTCAAGAGGCTCGCCTGGCAGGTAGCCCTCCTTTAGGACGTCCTTCAGCGCGTGGCATTGGAAGCACACGCCCAGGGACTCGTCCTTGTCCAGGTACGCCAAGCTGCGGATCCCGATGTCCCCGTCGTCCGCGAAGCCGGGACCTTCCGCCATGGCCACGTGCTCACGTCCCGGGCCGTGACACGATTCACAGTTCACCTGAAGTGTGGTGTACTGGGTGTCGTATCCGACACCCACATCGAGAGTCGTCGTGATTTGGCTCCCGTGGCACTCTTGGCAGTTGGCGTAGCGGGCTACGGTCCCAATGGGCCGGATCGGCGGCCAATCGCCACAGTCGCTCAGTGCCATGGCGGTCGTGATTGGAACCCATCCCTGGTTGGTGCGCGACCCCGTGTTGCAGAACCACTCTGCCGCTCCCAACGACCAATCCCACGGGAGAAAACGCTCGGTCCCGTCGGCCACACGGGTTATGAATCCTTGCGTGCCGCCCCCAATCATGTGTGCGCCCCCAATGACGCCGTCGACTCTATAGACGGCGTCGCTGTGCCCGTCCTGCTGAACAGCGAATTCGTAAATACCGCCCCGAATGCGAGGGGTGACGGTACCGTTCTCGAATCGGATGGGAACAGCATTGAATGGAGCGATGATGACATCGCGGCTCGGCTCGCCACCCGCGCGCCCGTGCGTGGATTCGGTCCAGACGTCGTATTGGTCGGAGTGGCAGTCGGCGCACGCTTCGGACCCCAGGAAGTCCTCTCGCTGGACGATGGCGGGTGCTCGAGGCATTGGGTCGGGGAATGCCAGGAGCGTGGCCGTCTGCTGTGGGGCATCACTCCCACAGCCGACAACAACGAGGACGAGCGTGAGCCCCAGGGCGTGCTGCAGTGCTCTCATCGAACGGCTCCGTTCGACCAGGGCGGCCCTTCGCAGGCGCACAGAGTCCGGATATGAGCTACCAGAGCTCGGATCTGGGTAGGTGAGAGCAGCTCGCCGAACGCGGGCATGAGATTGCTCCGATCCAACACGAAACCACCCGCCGAAATGCCGTCGTACAGGGTGTCATCTGCCCGGGCGCTCATAAGAGCGGCGTCCGCGTGGGATGTAGGCGACGTCGGGAGGTTCGCCGCATTCCATCCGTCTCCCGCTCCAGATTCTCCGTGGCACGCTTCACAGTGTCGAGCATAGAGCGCAGGGCCGTCCTCCAGGGTGCCGGGGGCCAGTGCTGGGGGCGCCTGTGTCGCGGCTGGCGGAGCGGCCCTCGAGGAAGAGATAGTCATGAGATACGTCGCGAGCCTACGCGCCTCGAGGGCCGGCATGGGTTGGCGAGGCATGAGCGTTCCTGGAACGGTGCCAGAAGGGTTCTGGATCATCCGGACCACGTAGTCGAGATCTGAACGATCTGCGAGCTGGTCCAATGCCGGGCCGATCGCCCCTCCTTCCGATCCCAACCGATGACACCCGAGACAGGCGAGGCGGTCCTTCAGGAAGCGCTCAGTACGACTCCGCTCGAACGCTGTCAGTTCGGCGTTCCGGGGACTCTGGGCGTCGACGATGGACGGCGACCCCAGAACGACGGTTGCGACTAGAAGGAAGGCACGCATGGGAGAACGCTCTGGCGCTCGCTCGAAGGTGTCAAGGCAGGACGCCGGCGTCGACCCAGTCCAGAGTGCTGCTAAATACTTGCCGATGGCAATTAGTTGAGTCGCACCACCTTCACGACTACGGCGGGCGTCAGTGGGGCCGCACCAGCTTCTTCAGAACGGGTTTCGAGCGTCGCCGTGTAGTCTCCGGGCTCCACCAAGGGGAGCGGTCCCCGGCGCTGGCCGGCTTCGTCACTCGGTTGAATCCGTAGATCCCATGTCGCGCGTTGAAGGCCTGCCGCATTCGTCACGTCGACTTCTGCGATCACTTCACCGGCTGCGTCGCGGATTGCGATCACGAGTTCTGCGTCTTGAACGGGCTCTGAGAGGTAGTAGGTGAGAAGCGCTCCAAAGTCGGGATTGAGCGCCACGTACTCGCCGGCACCCGAGCCCGCGCTGTAGTACCTGAGCTCATCGTACACCGGTGTCGGCCGGGGTTCGAAAAGCGTGGCGTCGTCCGCGAGTACTTCCGGTGTGATCTGTCGGAGTGGCGTGTAGTCGTCCAGCACATAGAACCCACGGCCAAACGTCGCCACCACGAGATCGCCGACACGTTCCTGGATTTCGATGTCTCGGTACGGGATCGTGGGCGCTCCCCCCGTCAGTTCATGCCAACCGCCGCCCCCGTCGAGCGTGAAGAACAAGCCGAATTCGGTTCCTAGGAAGAGCAGATCGTCCCGCTCGGGGTCTTCCTCCAGCACCCAGGTAACGTTCCGAGCCGGTAGATCGGAAGCGATGGATGTCCACGTCGCGCCGCGGTCGTTGCTGCGCATCGCGTAAGGTGTGAAGTCACCCCGTTTGTGGTTGTTGAACAGGGCGTACACCCGATCAGGGTCGTGACGTGAAGCCACGACGTCGGACACATAGATGAGCTTCGGAATGCCGGGGAACGCATCCATCTCAGTCCAGGTCGTCCCACCGTCCTCACTGCGTTGAATGAGGCCGTCGTCTGTTCCTACATACAGGAGGTTCTCGTCGAAACGCGATTCGCTGAACGAAACGCCGATCCCGTAGTCGTTCGTAAAGACGTTCTTCCAGACCGCGTCCTCCGGCCACACGCGCCCCATGACCGGGAGTGTGTCACGGTCGATCCCGCGACTGAGGTTCGGACTCAGCACCTGCCAGTCGTCTCCGCGGTTGTCACTGCGCAGGAGCCTGCTGCCGAGAGCGTAGATACGCTCGTTGTCGTAGCGACTGATAACGAGCGGGATGTCCCAGTGCCACAGAATCGTGTCCCCGTCGAACGCCTGCGGCGGAGCGATGCTCGTGCTCAGGCTGGTGCTCATATCCACACGCTGAATGCGTGCTCCTTGGGACATGCCGTACACGATGTCTGGATTGGTCGGGTCGATGCGTGCTTGGAAGCCGTCCCCGCCTACGATGCGCGTCCAGTCAGAGGATCGTACGCCAAGTGACACTCGGCTCCGTGAAGGGCCACCCATGGTGCCGTTGTCTTGTGTGCCGCCGTACACCCAGTAGAACGGTTCTCGGTCGTCGATTCCGACGCGGTAGAACTGGGTGATGGGGAGGTTGTTGTGATGGCGCCAAGTACGCGCCCCGTCGAACGACTCGAACAGACCACCGTCGTTCCCCAGCATCATGTACTCGGGATCGTCCGGATCGAAGATGATCTCGTGGTGGTCCGAGTGGACGCCGCGTGTCGTCAATTGCTCGAAGTGCACGCCTTCGTCCGCGGTGCACTGGATGCGCACATCGACGGCGCACAGGCGCCCAGGTCGGTTCGGGTCAGCGAAGAGTTCTCCGTAGTACTGAGGGTCAACGACCACGTAGTCGCTCTGCTTCACCCACGTCGAACCGTAGTCGCCTGACCGAAAGAAGCCACTCGCATCGCCTTGGGCGGCGACGAGGGCGTACACGACACCGGCCTCGTCAGGGGAGACCTCGAGCGCGATCCGTCCGAGGTCGCCGCCCGGGATCCCATCCATGATCTCTTCCCACCTGGTACCGCCGTCCTCCGAGCGGAAGATTTTCCCCTCAGGGCCTCCAGCCACGAGCAGTCCGACGTGTCGCCTGCGTTGGTACGACGAGGCATACATCACATCTGGATTGAAGGCATCAAAGACGATGTCCGCGATGCCCGTGTCGTCGGAGACATGTAGCACGCGCTCCCAATGCGCACCGCCGTCCGTGGTCTTGAAGAGGCCCCTGTCTCCACCGGCCGCCCAAAGCGGCCCCTGGGACGCGGCGAAGACCACGTCAGAATCGCGCGGGTCCACGAGGATGTCGCCAATGTGCTCCGACTCGAGAAGCCCCATGCGCCGGAAGGAGGCGCCGCCGTCTACGCTCTTGTAGATGCCGTCGCCATAGCTGGCGCTGCGCTGGGATGCGTTTTCACCGGTTCCAATCCACAACACGTCTGGGTTCACGGGGTCCAACGTGACCGCGCCGATGGAGAAGGAACCGTAGTCGTCGAAGATGGGCGTCCAGGTTGTTCCCCGATTGTCTGTCTTCCACACGCCTCCGGACGAAACTCCGACGTACCACACATTCTTGTTGGTATGGTCGATCGCGACGTCGCTGATTCGGCCCGTGGTCAATGCTGGACCGATGCTCCGCAGCGCCATGCCATCGTATGTGGTTGGCGGTGCCGTCTGCCCCCGGGAGAGGACTGTGCCGGACAGGGTGCCGGTCGGCTGCCCGGCATCGACTGCGAACCTTCCGTTCACGAGGACCCAGCGCATGCCCGTGGCAAGTAGGGCGGGCTCGGCGAATGTGGCGACGTCGCGAACGGTTCCTGGATCGAAGACAGCGATGTCGGCGAAGGCCCCCACGCTGATCTCTCCGCGTCCCGAAAGCCCGAACACCTCGGCCGGCTGGGAGGACGAAGCTTGGATCATCCGCGCCATGCTGATCACGGAGTCTTCCAACACATACGTCCTGATCTTCTTCGGAAAGGTGCCGTATTTCCGAGGATGCCCGCCCGAGCCGTCTGATCCCGTCATGACGAAGGGAGAACTCATGAATGTTGCGATGTCGTCTTCGTTCATGTTGAAGGACGCCACGCCCGCTCCGCCATCTCGCACGATGCGGATCGCTGCCTCGATCGGATCGAGACTCCACTCGTCGGCGATTTCCTCGAGCGTTTTTCCTCTGAGCTCTACGTTGCGGCCGCCCGTGATGAGCAATGACCCGGCTCCACCGCGACGGCGGAGGTTGTCGGTCATGTCCGTGACGATACGCTCTCGGGTGTCTGCGTCCTCTAGGCGCGCCAGGAGTGTCTCGGTTCCTCCGGCCTGAGCCCAGCGCGGTAAGAGCGAGGCATTGATGGACGACCCGCTCGCCGTGTAGGGATACTGATCCGCGGTCACGCGCTGACCGTCCGCCCGGGCATCGGCGATGAGCTTCAAGACTGCCTCGCTCTCGCCCCACACATCAACGCCGAGGGCTTTGATGTGGGAGATGTTCACGGCGAGTCCCGCTTCTCGCCCAATGTCGATCGCTTCCTGGACCGCCGCGATCAGCCCGATTGTGTACGAACTCTCGTCGCGGAGGTGGGAGTCGTACACGCCGCCGTATCGCGCGGCGACCTTGGCGAGCTCGATCACTTCAGGCGTGGTCGAGTAGCTCTGTGGGTTGTAAAAGAGTCCGGTCGACATTCCAACGGCGCCGTCTCGCATGGCTTGGTCGACTAGGCCGCGCATCTCGTTCAACTCAGGGGGGGTGGGCGCGGCATCGCTCGAACCCAAGACGGTCCCTCTGACCGATCCGAAGCCGACAAGTAATGCTGCGTTGGTCCCGATCCCGAGGCGCGCATACGTAGCGCTGGTCTCTCCCACCGCGTGCGTCCCATGACCGTCGTTGCCCACGACCACGGTGGTTACGCCCTGCATGAGATAGTTACGGTTCTCTCGGCGTATGCGATTGTCGCTGGCGAGGTCTCCCTGAGCATGCGCGTGCGGATCGATGAAGCCAGGTGAGACGACCAAGCCTTGGGCGTCCAGAGTCCGGTGACCGTAGACCCCGTCTGCACTTGCATCGCCCACGAAGGTGATTCGGTCTCCGATCATGCCGACGTCGAGTACCATGCCGGGCCCGCCGGAACCGTCGTAAACGAGTCCGTTCCTAATCAGGACGTCGACGGTATCGGTGGCCTGCGGAATCGTCGTAGTGGCGAGTGACGCGAGCAGCAGCGCGATCGTGTTCATGCTTTCGTTCCTCAGGCCTGGGCGGGTTCGTCCTCCGGGGCCTGTTCGGGGAGATAGATATGTACGGGGGTGCCGGTACTCATCGTGATGCGCCCTCCACCTGGCATCGCATCACGAGCATTCAATACCAAATTCAGCAGAGCACTGTTGAGTTGGTTCGCGTCGGCCACACAAACGGGCGATGGCTCCTCGAGGTCGTACTCGAGCACCATTGCGTCACCGAGCGTGCGTGCGAGGAGGCCCTGAGTCCCCAGTACCAGCTCGTTGAGGTTCAGCATCTTGGGTGCCAAAGGTTGCCGGCGCGAAAATGCCAGCAACCGGCTCGTGAGGTCGGCCCCGCGGTTGGTTGCCGCAGATGCTTGCGACACGAGTTCGACGCCCACGCTCTCAATGCGGTCCGCGGTGGCATGAGCGTCGGCGAGAATGCTCGCCGTGGTCGTCTCGAGCGCAATGTCTCGCTGGTCTCCCGACGACCACAAAAAGAGGATGAAGACAGGCGACATCGTGAGAACCACGAGCGCCATCAACCGTGACGTGATGCCGGATCCGTGGCGTCGGTTGCTCAACGTGCGCCTTCATCCCGGGGGGGACTGATCGTTCTCGGTGGTCATCATCAGCTGATAATGCGCCGGGCCTCAGGGTCTCACCAGGGACAAGAGTCCGCAGTCTGCTTGTCTCTTCTGGCCTCGGTCGCCAATCTGGCGCCCGACCATGTCTCGCAATCAAGAGAGACCATGCGCTTTTCCGAAACAGTCTCTAGCCCTCCGCGGCACACCACGCGTTGAGTAGCAGGAAAGCCCTTGGCTTCTGGACCGGGCTGGCTCTCGTGGGCCTCTTCGAATTTGCGCTTCTGCTCGCCACGGTCACCGTTCTGGTGCTCTGTGCGTTCACCGCGGCCGCGCAGATCGTTTTGATCCGGCGCGACCCCGAGCTGTGGGGTGGGCCAGATGCCACGCGCGCCATCGTGACATCTGTGGTCGGACTTACGTTTGGAGTGCTCGCGATCGTCTGGGCCGGGTCCACTTCGATCGTGATGGGAGGACTCCTTCTCCTTCTTGGTCTTCCATTCTACTTCTGGAGTCGGTTTCGAGCCGGCCGTCTAACCGAGAGTGCCTGATGTATCAGTCCGACGTAGCACCCATGCGGCGTGTTCTGTTGAAGCACGCGCGTGATGCTTTTCTGAGCGGATCGCGGATCGACGAGCAGTGGCGTGATCTCAACTACCTCGGGGCCCCGGACTTCGAAGAGGCGTGTCGAGAAAGTGACGCATTGGCCGTGCTGCTCGAAGAACTCGGAGTGGTCGTCGAGTGGATGCCCCCATCGGATGTGGGCATGGACTCTCTCTACGTGAGGGATGCGTCGATTGTGACCAACGCGGGTGCCATTCTCTGTCAGATGGGGAAGGGTGCCCGGCGGGGTGAGCCTGCTCGACACGGTGCCGAGTACGTCGAGCTTGGCGTACACGTTCTCGGCGCGATCGAGGGCGACGGCACCGTTGAAGGCGGGGACGTGACCTGGCTTTCGTCGGAGTGCCTGGCCGTGGGCCGCGGCTATCGCACGAACCAAGACGGCATCGACCAACTGCGCTCACTCTTGCCTGATGAGGTGGAGTTGCTCGAAGTGCCGCTCCCGCACTGGAAGGGACCGGGTGACGTCTTTCACCTCATGTCCGTGATCAGCCCACTCGCCGAAGACCTGTTGCTCGTGTACTCGCCGCTGCTGCCCGTACCGTTTCGGGAGTCACTTCTCAAACGGGGGTTCTCGTTGGTCGAAGTGCCCGACGCAGAGTTCCATTCCATGGGGTGCAACGTGTTGGCGGTCTCGCCCCGAGTCGCCGTCGCGGTGGATGGTAATCCAGAGACCCGCGTGCGTATGGAGGCGGCCGGTGTCGAGGTACATACGTACCCTGGTGAGGAGATCAGCCAGAAAGGATGTGGTGGCCCGACGTGTTTGACGCGCACTCTGGAGCGGGACATGGGCGGACCGTTCTAGGCGCGGCCCGACACTTCAGCATCCTGAGCCGCTAGAGCGGCGCGGTGACGACCCGCGCCTGAGTGAATTGCTTGTGCCCGTCAGGTGACTTGTGGAAGCCTAGGCCGCTCTGCCGAGCGCCGACCCAAGGCGTGCCGACCGCACCACCTGCCGCCCGATTCATCCCGATCATACCGGCGGTCAGTCTTCTCGCGACGGCCGCTGTGTCGTCAGTGTCCTCCCCGAACACGACGGCACCCAAGCCGAAATGAGTGTCGTTCGCTTTGTCCACTGCTTCATCGACCGACGAGACGCGGGTGACAAAAGCGACGGGTCCGAACGTCTCGGTGCAGGCGATGTCCATGTCCTCCGTGACATCGGTGAGCACAGTCGGGATGATGAAGTTGTCGTGATGACCCTCACCGCCGACCAAGACCTTGGCACCTGCCGAAATTGCTGCGTCCAGTTGGGAGAGCACGTGGTCTCGCTGAACCGAGTTCACCATCGGGCCCATGTCAGGGTTATCCATGCCGTCGCCGATCTTCATTGTGGCCGTCATCTCCGCTAGAGCCGACTCGAACTCTTCGGCTACCGAGTCCAATACGAAGATGCGCTCTGTGGAGACGCAGACCTGACCGGCGTTTCGGAAGGAATTCCACATCGCGAACTTAGCCGCCTTCGTGATGTCGGCGTGCTCGAGCACGATCATGGGGTCCTTTCCGCCGAGCTCCAGCACGACGCGCTTCAAGGTGCCGGCGGCCTCCCGCATGATGTGTTTCCCGACTTCCCGGGACCCGGTGAAGGCGATCATATCAACGTCAGACTGAACGATGGCTTTGCCTTGATCGTCCGCGCCGTGAACAACGATCAGAACGTCCTCAGGGAGCACTTCGTTGAGTGCGTCAGCGTAGGCCTGGCCACACAGCGGAGTCTCTTCAGACGGCTTGAAGATCACAGTATTTCCGGCTGCGAGCGCCGGGAGGATCATCCAGGCCGGCATCGATATCGGGAAGTTCCAGGGTGTGATCGCACCCACAACGCCCAGCGGATCGTGATAAATCGTCGAGCGCAGACGAGGGTCTTCGACGACCTCGGGACTGAGTGCTGCGACCATCTCATCCAGCTCGTGGTCCATGTGCCCGACCGACTTCGCTTCACCCACTGCTTCCTTGAGTGGTTTGCCCATCTCGCGCGTCATGATCTCGCCATTTGCTTGCGCCCTCTCGGCGAAGATCGCACTCGCCTTCCTGATGACCTCAGCGCGTTCCTCGAGACCGAGAGCATCCCAACCCTTCTGCGCTGCACGGGCGCGTGTGACCAGAGCCGGGATCTCGGATGCGGGCGTGACCCGGACTTCGCCCACGACCTCGCCGTTGGCTGGGTTGTATGACTTGAGGATTTCCATGTGACTCTCGGCAAGCTCGTTGTGGCGTGGGGGGAGTAACACTGAGATGATTGCGGTGGGTCCACGACGCGGCAAGGACATGTTCGAAGGGCGGGAATTGAGTGAAGACTGATGTGCAGAGGTAGCCGCTTCGTGGTCGGGTTGTTCGTGTTGCTCGCGTGCGCCCCTCCATCTGTCTCGGCACAAGCGACGCTCCGGGTCGCGGCGTACAACATCAAGCACGGCCGCGGTATGGACGAGCAGGTCGACTTGCGGCGTATCTCCGAGGTCCTCCGGGGCCTGGATGCCGACGTCATAACTCTTCAGGAAGTCGACAAGAACACGGAACGGACGGGTGGCGTAGATCAGGTCGCTGTCTTGGCCGAACTGCTTGGCTACCAAGGCTTCCACGGAGCGCACCGACCGTACCAGGGAGGTGAGTACGGCAACGCGGTGCTGACTCGACTTCCGGTGGGACGCGTGATCACCCATCAGATCCCAGAGGCTGCGGGGAGCAAGCTCGCTGTTCACGAAGTCCAGATTGCAGGTGGGCCTCGAGGTGTCATCTCGATCGTGTCTGTTCACTTGGCGGGTGCGCCTGAGGAGCGATTTGCTCAGGCCGACTCCGTGACCAAGCTCTTTGCAGAAGCCGAACATCCCGTGGTGCTGGCCGGCGACTTCAACTCACGCCGGGGCGACCGCGTCATGGGTCTGTTGAGGGACTCTTGGCAAATCCTCGACAAGGGTGGTGACGCGAATACGTTTCCATCTGATGCGCCCGACCGCGAGATCGACTTCGTATTGGTGCGTCCCGCGGGCACGTTCGAGTTGATTAAACACGTCGTGATCGACGAGGCGGTCGCTTCGGACCACCGTCCGATCCTAGCGGTGTTCAGGGTCTGGTAGGGTGTTCTATTCGCGACTCATCCCGAGTGTCGCTGGACACCCCGCACGCGCGCGCCCACTCTGACCGTCCTGACTTCCACTGGAGAACCTGATGTCGATTCGGATCCCCGACGTTCGTGTCGTAGTGACCGCGCTGGCGACCACGCTCGCACTCACGCTCGCAGTGGCACCTTCTGCCTCTGCTCAGTCGTTCGATCTCCTCATCCGCGGTGGCCGCGTACTCGACGGCACCGGCAGTCCATCCATCAACGCGGACGTGGGCGTCCGTGACGGGGTGATCGTGGCAGTGGGTGATCTCGCCGAAGCCACCGGCTCGCGCACAATCGACGCGACCGGCCGTTTCGTGACGCCGGGGTTTATCGACATGCACTCCCATGCAGACCGAGCCCTGTATTCGGGTAATGCCGCCCTGCGGAGTGCCCCGAACCTCGTAGCTCAGGGAGTCACGACCCTGGTCTTTGGGCCAGACGGTCGGAATCCCACGTGGCCGCTCAGTGACGAGATCGCCGGGTACCGCAGTGAGGGCATCGGTCCGAATGCGATTCCGATGGTCGGACACGGCACGGTGCGCGGCGTCGCCATGGGAGACGACTACACGCGTCACGCCACCGACGCTGAGATTGCCACGATGGTCGCGGAGGTCAGAGGAGGCATGGAGCAAGGGGCCTGGGGCCTCGGGGCCGGCCCCGAGTACCGGCCCGGACGATTCTCCACGACTGAAGAAATCATCGCCTTGGCCCACGTCGTCGCCGAATACGACGGCTTCTACTACTCGCACCAACGCAGTCAGTCGCCGCTTCCGCTCTGGCTCACTCCGAGTATGGTCGCGGACTACACCCCGCCGCCGACGTGGCCACCGGGATGGCGCCTGACCGCCACGGACGGGATGAACGAGACGATCCGCATCGGGCGGGAGACCGGAATCCGTGTGGTTGGTTCACACATCAAGGCGAAAGGCCCGACTACGTGGGGCCAGTCGGCCACGGATGTGATGGCGATTAATCGCGCACGAGCTGAAGGCGTGCAGGTGTATCTCGACCAGTACCCGTACGAGACGTTTGGCGGTGGTTCGGTCGAGGTCGTGCCGCGCTTCTACTACGCCCCAGTCGGGACGGAGCGGAGCGGTGGTTTCGACGATCCCATGTGGAACCGTCGTGACTTTGCGCCGAACTATAAAACCAACCTACAGGCCCATCTCGACGATCCAGTTCTGCGTGAAGAACTGATCACGGACACGCAATACATCATCGACCTGCAGGGTGGGGCAGAGCGGCACATCATCGTGCAGGCTTCGAGTGACCACCTGGTGGGACGAACGCTTCAAGACGTAGCGGACGAGCACGACATGAGCCCGGTCGACATGGCGATCCACTTCGCGATCGCGATGGGCACGCCGCAGAACCGGTCAGGGGTTCGTTATCGCGGAATCGCGGGCTCGCCCGAAGACGTCGAGCGCTACATGACGCAGGAGTACACCGCAACGTCCACGGACGGTGGTGTCGTGGTCGACCCTGGACCGGGCCGACATCCGCGCTACTTCGGCACGTATCCGCACAAAATCGCGACTTATGTGCGTGACAAAGGCACGATCACGTTGCCGTTCTTCGTTCGATCGTCGACCGGGTTACCGGCACAGATCATTGGGCTTCCGGACCGAGGTTATGTGCGCGTGGGCCAGAAGGCCGACCTCGTGATCTTCGATTTCGAGGCCGTACAGGACCACGCGACGATCACGAATCCGGGCGGCCACAACGAGGGCATCGAGTACGTGTTCGTGAATGGAGAAGCGGTCGTGGATGGTGGGGAATTGACCGGGGCGTTGCCGGGTGAGGTGTTGCTGCGGCACGAGGTCAGAGGGAGATAACCTCTCACGGGGGTCACGCACCCATCAGCATCATCCAAACGGAAACTGTCACGACTGACATCGCAGAGGTGATCAGCACGGTCCGGGCTGCTACATCGGGAGCGGCGTCGTACCTGGCGCCAAATAGGTAGACCATGGCCCCGCTCGGCATGCTGGCCATCACTACTGCCACCTGAGCCCATGGGGTTCCCAGGCCCAGGACCGGCACCGCGATGATCCATGCGAGGGTAGGGTGCACGGCGAGCTTCAGCGCGGCCATCGACAGAGCGGGCTTCAGGTCGCCAGACAGCGGGTACCCGCCCAGCGACAACCCCAACGCAATCAGTGCACACGGGATGGCGATGGCTGCGAGCGGGGCTATCGCGGAGTCGATCAGGCCCGGTAGGGTCACGTCGAAGTAGTACGCGATCAGCCCGAGGGTGAGGCCTAGAATGATGGGGTTGGTGAGCACGTCGAGTAGAAGCTGCCACAGTCCGGCGAGGGATCGTTCGCCTTGGCCTCGGCCGGTCTGAATGAGCACGACGGAGACCGGCAGCAGCGTAATCGAGTGGAAAGCGATGATGAGGAAGACTGGGACCGTGGCCTCTTCTCCGAACGCGCCAAGAAGGAGCGGGATGCCGAGCATCACGGTGTTTGAAAATCCGGCGCCCATCCCGTAGATCGCCAACTCAGCGCGTGGCCGCTTGAACCCATAGTGTGCTACCCCGAGCCCAGCGCCGTATGTCACGAAGGCCGCACCGTAGAACGCGAGCAGGAAGCCCCACTGGATCTCAGCGGGGAAGTTCGTGCCGAGCATAGTCCTGAAAAGCATGACCGGGATGGCGGCGTTGAAGACGAACAATACGACTCGTTTCGTCCCGCGGTCGCCGACCAGGCCAGCTCGCCGAACGAAGAAACCCACCGCAACGACACCGAAGACAGGCGCGACCATGGTGATGAGTTCGATCATCCGATCAGAACCTCACCATCGCGGACCACGACCTCGTCATCGATCCACACGGTGGGATCACGGCAGATTGCGTCGAAATGTGTCTTCGCCGACACCGGTCCGCCCAAGTTGGCCGACGTCCCGACGCCGATGTGCACGGTCCCGTTCACGCCCTCGTCGTTCAGCATCTCACCGGTGAAGTCCGTGCAATCCAGATTCAGGCCGAACGCGAACTGAGCCAGGTTGTAGACCCACCGGTCTTCTTGCGCCGTGAGGAGCTCGTCGAGGAAGTGGGCCTGTTCGCCGCCCTCGATGCTCGTCACGAAGCCCTCCGAAATTCGGAAGGTCACCGGCTCACGTGTGACGCCGACATCGTAGTAGGGAATGGAGCCGTCACAGACGAACACCCCTTCGCCGCTCTCCTGAGTTGGCGAGCAGTTGGCCTCGATGTTTGGAACGGCACTGAAGCCCGGTCCGTCGAGCAGGCACGCGTGGCTGTTCCCTGTCACGCCTTCTAGGCTCATGGTGAGGTCGGTGCCGGCTGGGTTCGTGACCCTCAGCGTCGATCCCTTCGTCAGTCGCTGGGCGAGAGCTAGACATGTGGGCTTTCTGGCTGCGAAATCTGTAAAGAGGCCGCCCGACTCCATCATGCCTTCGGTAAAGGCCGTCATGGATAGGACGCGTGCGCCCTCTCCGATCGCCTCGCGCACGGCCCGTGTGTGGGCGATGGCGAGGGTGACGGGCAGGAAGACGACATCGGCCGCCTTGAGTGCAGCCGCGACCAACTGGCCGGGCTCTGCATTGTCGATCGCGCGTGGGGGCGGCATGAGGATGCTGGGGATGCCTCCAGTAGCCTCGACTTCTCGTGCCAGTTCCCGAGCGATGGCTATGCGCTCGGGGTCTGTGACGATCGCGACGTTCTCACCGACTTGAATGTTGGCGCAGGTGCGGACGAGGATCTGCGCGCCCGCCTTCATCAGCCGAAGATCTCCTTGTTCCGCTGGATCACACGCCCGTCGACCTCGATGGTCGGCTCCCAGACAAGCAGGTCGTAGTGCGTTGGTGCGACGACGTCACCGCCCAACGTGTGACTCGTCCCGATCCCAATGTGGATCGTGCCCACGACGCCTTCGTCTTCCAGCATCTCACCGGTGAGTCGCGCGTTCGGGTTCAGGCCCACACCCAACTCAGCCACGTTGAAGCAGAGCGGCTCATTGAAGGACTCCAGGTGCGTGCGAAGCTGATCTGCCTGAGCACCACCCGTCATCTCCACAATCATGCCGCCTTCGACTCGGCACGTAACCGGTTCATCCAGAATCCCAATGCCGAGGTAGGGCACGGAGGCGTCAGAGATGAAGACACCTTCGGCGCTTCCGGTGACCGGAACGACGTTTACCTCGATGTCCGGAATCGGTGCGAGGAAGCCGGGGTCGGGAATATTGGTAAGGACGTTCGCCGTCCGTCCTTCGATGGAGAATTTCAAATCCGTCCCGTTCGGAGACGTGAGATGGACGGTGCTGCCGCCCGTGAAAGCGTCCCCGATCTTTTGGCACACTGGCACCTGGGCCGCGAAGTCCGTCTCGAGGAGGGCAGGACTCGTCATGACGTCGTCTGTGTAGGCGGTCATGAGGCACGCCCGGGCCCCGTTGTCGAGCGCAGTCCGCATGGCTCGGGTATGCGTGATCGAGATCGCCACGGGAGTGAAAATCACATCAGCCTCAGCCATCGCGGCTGCAACCGGAGCAGGAGGCTCGTTTCCGTCAGCCCGATTCACGGGCATTACGGACACGGTGACCTCGGCCCCGGCCGCACGGGCGACTTCCGCGACGGGCGTCGCGTACCGCTCCATCGTGGGGTCGGTCACGACCAGCACTCGTTCGCCGGGTTGCACGCGTCCGTTTACGTGGACCAGCTGTTTCGCTCCGGGAATCAACTTCTCAATGTCGGACATGCGCGTGCGTTGGTTGAGTGTCAGGGTTCAGCTGCAGTTGGTGGGCCGAACCATTCATCGAATCGGGCGTCGAAGACGATCGCTGTGTAGCCATCATCCGTGCAATTGGTTGCTGTTCGGAGCATGTCGGGGATACCGCCGGACAGAGCGATCCACGTCGCGATGAAGTCACCCTGCGCCTGAGCGTCGAGCCCGAGGATGTTGGCGAACAGTGTCGCGCTCCACAGCGCGGTGCCCATACCGGCCGGGAGTCCCGGAGCGGCGATCGTGAACAGAACCACGGCCGGCCAGGCGGCGAGCAGCATGAGCCAACTCAGCTCGAGCCCGAAGATGTGCGTGATTACGAAGGGGCCGTACGCGATGTACGCCAACGCGCTCGCATCGAGGTTCGCCACTGCTCCGAACGGAATGATGAAGTCAGCGACTTCATCCCTCACCCCGATCTTCTTGGCATTGGTCAAGTTGACCGGGAGCGTTGCGAGTGAGGACGTCGTACCTGCCGCGAACAGCGCGGTCGGCACGTAGTACTCCGTAAGGATTGGTCGAAGCTTCCTGCGTCCGACCCTCTTCACGAGCACGAACGTGTAGAAGGTCCACCATATGGCACACAGAGCCGCCGTGTAGGCCGTCATGGTCAGGTAGTGTGCGACCCCAGCGCGGGCGCCGAAGCGAACGCCCAGCGTGATCCCGAAGAGTAGGATCAGGGGGAGCATCACGTACGCGAGGCCGTCGCCGGCATTCTCGATGGCGTCGGCCACTCGCTTCAGCACAGCGTAGGTCTTGTCGTGCTTTGCCCCGAACAGACCAAGTCCGACTCCGACGACGATCGCGATAAGCGGGAGCGATGCACCGCCCTGTCCGAAAGACGCCAGCATCGCGGACGCTTCCGTCCACGCGCCGCGCCCATTCGTGGAGAACGGGATTCGGAAGATCAAGGCGGATGTCACCAGGGCGATGGCGCCAGCGACGATCGAGGTCCCCACATACCACAAGACCACTGCACCGGCGAAGCGACCAGCGAGTCCGCGGCGTAACAACGTCGCGACTGCTGGGCTGAGCGCGGCCAGGATGAGGACTGGAACCAACATCACGACAAAACGAATCAGAGTGCCGGTCGCGGACGCCAGGGGGGCGAGGAGGTCCGGCATCAGCCCGCCCGCGGCTAACCCCACGACGAGCGCGAGAAAGGTCCAGACGTACTTAGGGATTTTCACTCCTGCGGCCATGGGTCTCCTAGGTTGCGCATGAAGTGCCGCCTTTGGCGGTGCGATGCAAGTGGATGGCCGGGTTGGCCCGCTCAATCTCAACGCAGTATCGTGCGATATGAGCGAGAGAATCTTGGTAACCGGCGCGACCGGAACGGTTGGAAGTGAGCTCGTCCGCCTCCTTGCCCAAGCGGGAGCCGAAGTGAAGGCGGGCACGCGGCGTCCTGCACACGCGGCCGCTCTGGCGGATAGCAGCGTGGAAGTCGTTGAACTCGACTACCGTCAGCCGGCCACGTTCGATGCCGCGGTCGAGTGGGCGGATCGGGTCTTCCTCCAGCCGCCTCCGTTCGATCCCGATGCACACGAGACGCTCGTTACACTCCTCGATTGGGCAGTGCAGGCGCGAACCGGTCACGTGGTCACGCTTTCGGCCATGGGGATGGAGCTCAGGGACGATCTTCCCATCCGCCGCCTTGAACGGCACATCGAAGCGTCTGGGGTCGATTACACCTTCCTGCGCCCGAATTTCTTTATGCAGAATTTCGGAAGGGGTTTTCTCGGCGAGCGCATCCGCACGTCGGGATCGTTTGCCATGCCTGTCGCTGATGCTCGTGTGAGCGTCGTGGATGGTCGTGATGTGGCAGCGGTCGCCGCGGCGTGCCTGACGGCAGGTGGCCACGCGGGCCGGGCGTACACTCTGACCGGCCCGGAGGCGCTCACGCACGCTGAGATCGCAGACTTGATTGGATCAGCCGTGGGCAAACCGGTCGAGTTCGAAACCGCCTCGGATGAGGACATGCTGGGGTGGCTCACAGACGCGGGCTGGCGTGGAGACGTCGCGGGCGTGGTGATCGCGCTGTATCAGTCCGTCCGAGCGGGTGTTCGTGCGGACGTTACCGGGGACGTCGAGGCCGTACTCGGGCGGGCACCGAAGTCCTTTGCGGACTTTGCGCGCGAGCAGGTAGGAAGCTGGAGCTAGGAGCCACAAAAAAGTCCCTGGGAGCTGAAATCGGACCGTACAACACGTTCAGTTCTGGGATAGGCGTCAGGCCCAGTGTGACGACGCGATGTCCGAAGATGGACGCCAGGACGCCCCATCGACTTCCGTTCGCGCGCTCGAGCTGTCGGAGCTCACTCAGCACCGCGAGATGGGCGACATCGGCGGCAGAGGGCGTCGTGGATACAAGCGAGGCGCAGTAGGTCTGAACCGAGCCCCAGCTGCACCCGTGTCCCGCGCCTAAGACGTGCATGAACTCATGCATGACCAACTGTCCGTCCGACGCGAAGCCGATCGAGTCGAAGTCCATGACCGCATAACTGATGTCGGCGCTGATCAAAAACAAATCCTCTACAAACGTGCCACCCCAGCTCCGCGCATCGGCAGACAGCGAGTAGATCTTCGGATCTGGCTGGTTTAGGCGTGTAAACGCCCGCACTGGGATCGTGCTGTCGACTTGGACAAGGATGCCGTGGTTCGGGCGTCGCGTGCCGCCCAGGATCTGGATGTTCTCGATTCGTTCTGGGACGAACGCGTCGAAACCGAGCGCAGATTCCATGGCGTCGATGTTGGTCCAAAACGCGACGGAGTCCGCAGCGCTGATGTCCCCTGTGGATCCCGGGCGATCCAGTGCGACCTGAATCGGGAAATCCCCCTCAGGCCAACTCCGGATCTCACCGACCCATTGGGAATTGTCCTCGACGACCTGCACAAAGCCGTCTTGGCTGTATGGGAAGTAGAAGCCCCAGAACGAAGGCATCACTCGGGAGTCTGCTGCGAGCTCGGGGTCTATCGGCACCGTCGTCCCGGCATAGTCCCCCGACTCGATCGTCCAATTCTTTGGAGCCAGGACGATCTTGGCGGTGCCACCACTAACGTCGCCGGGTGTCATGAGCGCCCAGCCCGGGTGCATGGGCTCATTGGGCCCAGGCTCGAGCGTGAGAGTGCCGAATCCGGAGACCGCTTCCGGAATCATCACCTCAGCGAGTCCGTTCGCGTCCACGGCGGCCGTCAGGTTTTGCTCGCCCCACACCACACGAGCGGTGATGTCGCCGTACGCGGTGACCCCGGGTGCAATGACTTGGACCGTGATCGACCCGAATGGCTCGACCGGGTCGACTGGGCCTGGAGCAGAATCGCCACACGCACTAAGCCCAAGGATCGCCACGAGAAGACTCGTGAGGGGCTTGTCCAGAAGTGTGCGCACGGGGAGCCGTTTGCGGCTAAAGGCCGCGGCTGTAAGGGAATTCGCTTTCGATGTTCATACGTCGCGCGGGTACGAGTGTTTCCTCCCTGGTCCTTAGTCTGGAGGAGGCGCTATTCTGGCTCCCTCGACTACAAGGACGACACACGTCGCCCGAAGAACACGGATGAGGCACCATGAAGGCTCGCTCTGCTACGATTTCGCTCTTCGCCGCACTTCTTCTTGCGCTGCCGGTGGCCGCGCAGGTCAACGATCAGGCGTCGGATAAGGACCGTCTCCAATACCTCGACGTTTTCGAGATGGAGGTCGCAGCCGATCCCCGGATCTCACCGGACGGCTCTCGCGTCGTGTATGTGCGCCGCGGCTCGGATATCATGACGGACCGGAGCCGGACGGCGTTGTGGGCGATCGACTCCGACGGTGCCAACCACCGTGCGCTTACCGACGGCAACTCAGCTGTCGACTCGCCGCGATGGGCGCCCGATGGAAATCGTCTCGCGTACATCTCGTCCGAGGGTGGATCGAGCCAGCTCTTCGTTCGATGGATGGATACCGGCCAGATCGCCGAGCTCACCAATGTGACTGAGTCCGCTGGGAGCATCACGTGGTCGCCGGATGGCAACTGGATTGCGATGACCATGTTCGTGCCGGAAGCCACTCCGACCTTCGCAAGAATGCCGCCGCGCCCTGATGGCGCCGAGTGGAATGTGCCCCCCGTTGTCATCAATAAGATGCGGTATCGCTCGGACGGTCGTGGTTATCTGGAAGACGGGTACACACACATTTTCGTTCTCCCGGCCGATGGCGGAACGCCGCGGCAGGTCACGAGTGGCTCGTACAACCACGGCGGCTCGCTCTCCTGGTCGCCTGACTCGCGGGCCATCGTGTTCAGCGCGAACCGAGACGATCCCGATTTCGACGTTCGCAACAGCGAGGTCTTCGAAGTCTCCGTGGAGACGGGTGAACTGACGCAACTCACGGACCGGTTCGGGCCGGACGGGAGTCCGATTGTTTCGCCGGACGGGTCCCAGATCGCGTACACGGGTTTTGACGACCGCTATCAGGGTTATCAGGTCGGGCACTTGTACGTGATGAATCGGGACGGCAGCGGAAGCCGCATGGTCTCCGATCTCGATCGGAGTTTCGGTGGACTGAATTGGGCTCAGGACGGTCGTGGCCTCTTCTTCCAGTACGACGACCAGGGCATGACAAAGGTCGCCCACGTGTCGCTGGACGGTACGGTGACTGATCTGGCGGACGAAGTCGGTGGTGTGGGGCTAGGCCGGCCGTACGGGGGCGGTTCCTATACCGTGGCAAACAACGGACGGTTCGCCTTCACGGTGAACTCGACGCAGCGTCCGGCCGACGTGGCCATCGGCCAGCGGGGCACAGAGGTGCATCAGATCACGCAGCTCAACGAAGATCTGCTGGGTCACAAAAAGTTGGGGGCTGTCGAAGAGATCTGGTGGGATTCCTCGCACGACGGACGTCCGGTGCATGGTTGGATCGCGACTCCGCCCGACTTTGATCCGTCCAAGAAGTACCCGCTCATGTTGGAAATCCACGGTGGTCCTTTCTCTAACTACGGGCCGCGTTTCGCACCGGAGATTCAGTTCTATGCAGCAGCGGGATACGTGGTTCTCTACACCAATCCACGTGGCTCGACGAGTTACGGCGAGGAGTTCGGAAACCTCATTCATCATGCGTACCCCGGGTACGACTATGACGACATGATGTCCGGTGTCGACGCGGTCATCGACCGCGGGTACATCGACGAGGAGAACATGATGGTGACCGGCGGTAGTGGTGGCGGTGTGCTCACTGCGTGGATCGTCGGGAAGACGGATCGATTCCAGGCTGCTGTTGTGCAGAAGCCTGTGATCGACTGGATCAGTTTCTCACTTACGTCGGACGGATACTCGTCCTACTACCAGTACTGGCTCCCTGGCCCGGTCTGGGAAGAAGGTATGCTGGAGCACTACTGGGAGCGGTCGCCGCTATCACTCGTCGGCAACGTGACGACGCCCACCATGCTCATCACAGGTGAAGACGACCTTCGTACCCCCATGGGTCAGTCCGAGGAGTACTACCAAGCGCTCCAAATTATGAAGGTCCCGACGCAGCTCGTGCGAGTGCAGAATTCGTATCACGGTATAGCGAGCAGTGCACCGTCGAACCTGATTGCTAAGGTCGCCAACGTGCTCGAGTGGTTTGAGCGTTATAAGGCGAACCAGCGTGTCATCAGCGACAACGATTAGGCGCGCGTGACACCTTCCAGATACGAACACCAAGGGGTCGCGTCGACCAAGGTCGACCAATTCGAATCCGTATTTCGAGCCGCATCCAAGATCCAGTTCGAATACGACGAAGTCGAAGTCGGATCGGTGTTGATCATTAGTGATGGCGACGAAGCTGCGGCCACGGCGTTCGGGGACCGGGTCAAGTCCTATCTCAGTGTGCTGGAGAGAGGCGAGAACGTGCGCTGGCGCGTCGTGCACGGCGCCCAGTTTGCGTCCGTTCCGGAGCTGCTCGGCTTGGTGGAGGAAGAGCGGCCGGGACTGATATGCACGTATCGGCACCTTCACAGTGACTCTTGGCAGTGGCCCTACACGTTGGGTGAGTTCGTCGATGTGCTCACGCAGGTGACCACCACGCCCGTCCTCGTCATGCCCCATCCAGAGCAAGAGATGGAACGGTCCGTGGCCAACACGGACGTGGTCATAGCGATGACGGACCATCTGGTGGGAGATCATCGCCTAGTGAACTGGGCTGCGCGCTTCACGAATGGGGAAGGGAAGCTGGTCCTGGCGCACGTCGAAGACGACCTAACCCTCGATCGGCTGATCGAGACCATCGGGAAGATCCCGACCATCGACACTGACGAGGCCCGTGACAGTATCCGCGATCGCCTGGAGCGAGACGCTTCGGACTACATGACGAGCTGTAGCGATGCCCTGGGTGGGGCGGGCGTGCCTGTCACGGTTGAAGCCATCGTCACTTGGGGGCATCACCTGAAGGAGTACCGACGGTTGGTCACGGCGCATGAAGCAGACTTGCTCGTCATGAACACGAAGGACGAGGACCAATTGGCGATGCACGGTCTCGCATATCCGCTCGCGATCGAGGTGAGGTCGATACCATTGTTGCTTTTATGATGCGCTTGATTGCGACGTTCGGAACGGCGTGCTGCGCTTTGTTCGTGCGCCCGGCGTTTTTGGCTGCGCAGGGTGGGGGAGCCCCCGCGGCCGAGCATGTGACCCCCGAAGTCCCTATGGGCATCACGATGCTCTTCGCGGGCATTCTCGTCGCGATGATTGTAAGCCTCGCGCTCGAGGAGAAGCTCCACGCCAAGAAGTCGCTGATCGTCGGGTTGTTTGCAGTGATATCCCTGTTGCTGGGGGCGATTCTGCTGCCGCTTCCGTATGGCCCTTATCTGATTGGTGGGCATCCGCTGGCTATACCGGTCTACATCCCAGCCATTGACTGGGGTGTGATCACCATCATCCTCGGCGCCAGCCTCTTCGTGGATGTGACGTCGCGTTCAGGCCTCTTCACCTGGATCGCGATTCGGCTCACGAAAGCCTCTGGTGGAGATCCGGTCAGGCTTCTGTGGCTGTACGGCTTGATGACCGTTGTGTTCAGCGCGGTGCTCAACAATGTCACGGCCATGATCATTGTCGGTTCGCTGACGGCAGTGTCTCTGGAGAAGCTGGACCGGCGCGACAAACTGCTTGGTTTCCTGCTCGTTGAAGGGCTCCTCACGAATATCGGTGGACTCCTGACGCTTATCAGTTCGGTGCCGAACATCATCGTGGGAACAGCCGCCAGCATCAGCTTCGTCGCCTTCTTCATCAAGGCGAGTCCGTTCGTTTTGGTCGCGACCGTCGTGACGCTCTTCATGGGAGCAAAGCTCTTCAAGATAAGTCCCCTCGCGGATGAGGCCGCGAAGGAGGAGGCACGTTCGCTCGTCTCGGGATTCGACGAGAACGACGGCATCGAGAGTCGTGGTTTTTTCTGGTTCGCTGCTGGCATGTTGATCCTCTTCATCATCGCGATCGCGACCACGTCGGTCATGCCCTACGTGTCTAATCTCGGGATGGGCTTCGTCGCGATGGCGTTTGCCGTGGTGATGCTGGTCCGCTTCAAGTCCGAGGTCGATCAGTTCTATCGTACAGTGGACTGGGACCTACTGGCCTTCTTCGCGGCGCTGTTCGTAGTGATCAACGTCATGGAGCATGCCCAGGTCTTAGGACTCATTGGGCAGGGCGTAGCTCACATCGTTGATCTCGGCCCCACGCTCGGCACTGGCGCGGTGATGGTCGCGACCGCGGTGTTCAGCTCCGTGACGGACAACATCCCGCTCGCGGCGATGCTCGCGAAGATCATCTCAGGCATGCCGGTGGACGGCATGGTGCGCGGGCCGACGGATCCGCTGTGGTGGGCGGTCATTTTCGGCGCGAACCTCGGTGGGAACATCACCCCCATTGGTTCGGCTTCTACGCTCGTCGCCGTGACGATCATCCATAAACACGGGCTGAAGCTCTCGTTTGGTGGATTTGTCGGGAAGGCACTCCCGTTCGCGCTGGCTCAGATCGCGATCGCGCTCGTCTATATCCTGTTTGTGGCATAGTCAGAAGCGGACTCGTCTTATACGATGAAGCTCTTCGTAATCGATCGGCAAAGCTGGGGTTATGTGCCGAATCTTTATTCGTCGTCTCGACAATCACTCATCCATTGGAGCGTGCTGTGGGCCGTCTTCGTCAGGTCTTCTTTTTAGTCGTAGTCACCGCCTTCCTCGGCGCGTGCGGCGGAAGCGAGAGCCCCACCGACCCGATTGGTGATGGGGACGGCAACAACAATGAAAACGGCTCTGTGACTCGGACCATCAAGGATAGTCCGTCGTTCGCCGCGGATATCCAAGAGATATTCACTCGGATCGGATGTACCGCGTCCGGCTGCCACGGGGGTAGCGCGGGAGGACTCACGCTGGGCAGTAACGCCTCGACAAACCACGCCGCGCTTGTCGGCGTTCAGTCGTCGGTAGGTGACGTGTACGTCATAGCGAACGATGCTGTGAACAGCTACTTGGTGAAGAAACTTGAGGGGACTGGGAGTGGGGCGCGTATGCCGATCGGTGGCAGTAAGCTCGACAACATCGATCTCACGAACATCAAGAACTGGATCAACAGCGGTGCTGCCAATAACTAGGCCGGCGGTTTGATCCCGAGACCATCAGGATCGACCTACGCAGCGGGGGCGCTCCTTCTCGGGGCGTTGCTCGGGGCGGGTCCCGTCTCGGCACAGCAGGAATATCGGATCAAGCTGGAGGCAGACCGGCTGGTGCGGTTTACTTCGAGCGCCTCGATAGAGGAATTCGACGGTGTGACTGATCGGATCGACGGCTTTGTCGCGCTCAACACTGATATGCTTTCGTCGGAATCGGGCGGCGACGACACCGAGTTCTACTTCGAAGTAGATCTGGCCAGCATAGACACTGGGATTGGTCTCCGGAATCGTCACATGCGCGACAACTACCTCGAGGTTGAGGAGTTTCCGTACGCGGCGTTCGGGGGGCGAATCGCCCGGGCCGCACCGTTGAACGACGGCGCGTTCCGAATCACGTCGCAGGGCACGTTTGGGGTGCACGGTGTCGAACGGGACCAGGCCATGACGTGTGACGTGTCACCCGACGGAGCAGGATACCGGGTCCAATGTGAGTTCGAGGTGCTGCTCTCAGATCACGACATCGAGATTCCGAGTGTGATGTTCCTTAAGCTGAACAACGAAGTCCAACTCACGCTCGACTTCTATATCGAGCCCGTGGAGGGTTAGTGGTGAGAATGCCTTTGAGTCGTGCGGCGTGGGTCGGAGTTCTCTCGGTTGTGTTCCTACCCGCGATTGGGGCAGCGCAGGAGCGACCGGAGCGTTTTGAACGACGCGAGCAAGCCACCGAGATTCCGGTGACGGTATTTCACTCCACGCAGGCTGCGAACCTGCCGACGGCGGAGACCTTGGCCAAGGGCGAGGTACTCTTCGAGATCTCGCATCGGTTCTTGCCCGCTGTGTCCGATGGAGCCGATGCGCTGTGGGGTTTCGATGGACCGGTGTACAACCGCTTCGGACTGGCCGTGGCGGCGACAGATCGGGTGATGTTCGGCCTTCTGCGCTCCAACCTGGACGACAACCTCGAGCTCAACGCCAAGGTGCGTCTGTGGGACCGCCGCTCCGGCACCACGTCGTTCATGGTCGGGGCGATGGGTGGCGTGGCCTGGAACACTCAGACCTCAGTGCCCGCGGACGACAACGAGTCGCAGGCATATGGGCAGCTCATGCTGAACGTGGCCTTTGGGAGCAATGTGGCCATCGGCCTCGTGCCGACGCTCCTGCACAACCCGGTGATCGACGACGCGACGTCTGAGTCGCTTCTCCTCATTGGGGGCCATGGCCAGATCTATCTGTCCCAGCACACCAGTCTCTTCGCGGAGTGGATCAAGAGTGCTCGGCGCGCGGACCTGGAGTTCGACTCCGGCACGTTCGGCATCGAGTTGGAAACAGGGGGGCACTTCTTCAAGCTTCTGCTCACGAACCAGCCGCGCATGAACCCGACTCAGTTCCTGGGCGGCACTCCGTTCGACTTTACGCCGGACGAGTGGCGTGTAGGCTTCAACGTCACCCGCGTGCTCGCGTTCTAGTGGTGTTCGCTTAGAGCCCTGTTCCGAAGTACTCGACGAGCAGCACGTAGAGAACACCCGCGATCACGACAACCGCGGCCATCTTGAGCAGCTTCTTGAGGATGGCCCACACCATCATCGCTACCAGTAGCAGGATCGGGATGAGGAAGAGTGGGTTGGCGAGCAAGTACTCGATTACGGCCGTCATAGTGGCCTCTCTTTGCGGTGACTTCGGATACTCGCCTAATGAAACGAGGACCCGACTGACAGTCCAGTCGGGTCCTCGATCCCTACGGAGGCCGGGGCCTCTTTGTGCCGAGAGTGTCCTATTTACACCTGGCCCTCTTGCCACGGACCCTGCAACTGACGGTGTCGGTGACGCTGTGCGAGCCAGTTCCGTCGCCCACGGTCAGAGTCACGTCGGCGCCGTCCGCGAGACGTACGAGGATTCGACCAGGCGCGACCCGATCGTTCTGCTGCTGTACGCTCAGGGATGGACCCGGGGCGACATCGGTGGGGCCGACCGCTTGGTCGATGTCCTGACAAGCGGCAGCGAACACCAGCAGTGTCGTAAGTCCGAGGACGTGTCTGCGATTCATGGTTTCTGTGCGGTAGTGGGCGGGAGTGACAGTCGCATATTAGGGTGGGCCCATGCACAATCAGAACTATTACGAGATTCTACGTAGTGAGGTCGGCTGGTTCGCGAATGGCGTGGGTGTGTGCCCCCGGCTTAGGTTACGCGCCAATATTCAATGAAATCAGGCCCCTCGAAGTGGCGTAGACCCGTGACGTCACTCGAGAGTCATCCAAATCGGAGACGAATTTGAGCACCGAATCGGCGACAATGGGATCACAGCCTTCTGAGGGGACCTTCTTCGGGCACCCTCGGGGCCTGGCGACGCTCTTCTTCACGGAGATGTGGGAGCGCTTCTCGTACTACGGTATGCGCGCGCTCCTGACGCTCTTCATGACGGCCGCGACCACCAACGTCATCACGAAGGGTGACGGCTCGATCATCGAGAATGGTGGATTGGGCCTAGACGTCGCGACGGCGGGTGCCATCTACGGCATGTATACCGCGCTCGTGTACATCTTGGCGCTGCCCGGCGGGTGGGTCGCTGACAACCTCTGGGGCCAAAGAAAGGCGGTCTGGGTCGGTGGTTGGATCATCGCCCTCGGTCACTTCACGATGGCCGTACCGAACACGAGGATGTTCTTCCTGGGCCTAGTCTTCATCATCATCGGGACGGGCCTACTCAAGCCGAACGTCAGCACGGTGGTCGGTGAGTTGTATCCGGAGGGAGGGGCGAGGCGTGACGCCGGCTTCTCCGTCTTCTATATGGGCATCAACCTCGGCGCCTTCTTCGGACCGCTCGTGACTGGATTCCTCGGTGAGGGCTACCACTGGCACTGGGGCTTCGGAGCCGCCGGAGTCGGTATGGTGCTCGGGCTGATTCAGTATCGGATGGGCGCGGGATATCTCGGGGATGCGGGTCTGCTTAAATCGACTGATGCACCTGAGGTGATCAAGGCTCGTGAGAAGAAATTCTTCATGACCTTCTTCAGCGTCGTCGCTGGAATTGCCGGGTTCGCCTTCTTGGTGTCGAACGGGACGATTCCGCTCTCTCTGACCCAGATCGCACAATATCTGGGATACAGCGTGCTGATCTTGGTGGCAGGCTACTTCGTCTACGTGTGGACGGCTGGGGGGCACACGGTCGAAGAGAACAAGAAGATGGGGGTCATTTTCTGGCTCTTTATTCTCATCGCGATCTTCTGGTCGGGCTTCGAACAAGCCGGAACCTCGCTCAACATCTTCGCCCGAGATCTCACGGATCGGAACATCATGGGCTGGCTCATGCCGGCTTCGTTCCTACAGTCCGTGAACGCGATGTTCATCATCATTCTCGCGCCCCTGTTCGGCAGTCTTTGGATCGCGCTCGAGAAGATACAGAAGAACCCGTCCATTCCATTGAAGGCTGGAATGGGACTTCTGGGCCTGGCCATGGGCTTCTTCGTGTTGGCCTGGGGTGCTGCGAACGCATCGCCAGACAACCTCGTGAGCCCGGCTTGGCTCGTCGTGACGTACTTCCTGCACACGGTGGGTGAGCTATGCATCTCGCCAATCGGACTGTCGGCGATTACGAAGCTGTCTCCGGTGAACCGGGTCGGTCAGATGATGGGTATCTGGTTCGTCGGCGCGGCTCTAGGCAACCTCTTCGCTGGGCTGATCGGTGGTTCGCTGGTCGATCTCGAAGCGGCTGCGCTCTTCCGGACTGTGGCCATGATCATCGGCTCTGCTGGGATCGTCGCGCTCATTGCGGCACCTCAGGTCAGGAAGCTGATGGGGAACCTGCGGTAGCGCAGAACTGAATAGATGGAGCGGGCCCCGGGGTAGTCGCCCTGGGGCCCGTTTCTATTTCCGTCACACGCCATGGACTTAGGAGCGAACATGTCTGGAAGTATCAAGAGCCTTAGCGGCTTATTCGCCACGAGCAACTTCATGATTCCGTTCGTCTTGGGTGACCTCACGGACGACGACGCACGCAAGCGATCTCGTGGGGACTCCGGACCGTCCATCGCTTGGGCAATCGGTCATCTGATGCACTCGCGGATTTGGGTGCTGAATCTCTTGGGGATTGAGCGCGACAACCCGTATGAGGAGGCATTTGGGAAGGGTGCGGCCACGGACGGGGCCGACTATCCCCCGCTCGGCGAACTTCGAGAGCAGTGGGACGCAATCGATGCCGAGTTCATTGGTGCTCTCTCAGAGCTGAGCGAAGAGGTGCTCGACACCGTTCTCGAGGAGGGCTGGCACGCGGAGCAGACCAAGCGGGATCAGGTTGTTTTCTTTGCCTGGCACGAGGGCTACCACATGGGCATGATCGGCGCACAAAGAAAGGCGATGGGTTATCCCGGTCCCGCTGAGCGCATCATGGCCGTGCGGGCCGAGTCATCGGAGTCGGCGGAAGGCTAGTTCCGCGCGGTAGGCATGTTCGCGCCGACTTTGGCGCGCCAGGCGTGGAGCCGGTCCTGCAGTCGCTGCGTGTCTTCTGGGCGTTCAGTGGCCAAGTCGTGGTCTTCGCTGAGATCTGTCGCTAGGTCGTAGAGTTCTACGCTGCCGTCCTCGAACCACTCCACGAGTTTGAAATTACCCGCACGTATCGCGCCGCCTGGACGATTTCCGGAGCCGTGGTAGTGCGGGAAGTGCCAGTAGAGGGTGTCGCGGGCTGCTTCCCCAGCGGTCAGGGCGGCGGCAAGGCTGACCCCGTCGACATGTTGTTCCGGTCGGGCCGGCAGGCCGGCCAACGCCAGCAACGTTGGGTACAAGTCGGTGCTCGACGCCGGATGGTCGGACACGAGGCCTCCAGCGGGCACCCCTGGAGTTCGGACGATGAGAGGCGCTCGAATACCACCTTCGTAGAGCCAGCCTTTTCCGGCGCGCAGGGGCAAATTTGAAGTCGCCTGGGTGGGACTCCTTCGCATGAGCGTCGAGAGTCCGCCGTTGTCGGACACGAACATCACGATCGTGCGTTCCCACAATTCGAGGTCATCGAGCGCATCCAGGATGCGGCCCACGCTCTGGTCGGTGCTCTCGATCATGGCGGCATAGGTGGGGTGGTCTTGGCGGAGTTTCGTCTCCGCTTCCCGTTCCGCCTCGTAATCGGCCTCGGTGACGGGTCCCAGGTCTTCGGCCTTGTCCGCGTATCGTGCGGTCACCTCAGGCTTCGCCTGAAGCGGGGTGTGCACCGCGTAGTGCGAAAGAACGAAGAAGAACGGTTCTTCCTGGTGCTCGGTGAGGAAGTCGATCGTCACGTCGGTGAGGCGATCCGTCAGGTACGTGCCCTCGGGGTCGCCGTCGAGGTCCGGCACGTTCGTGACGGCGTAATTCGGATTCTCGTAGGGCGGAAAGTACGCGCCAGGCTGGCCGGCTTCGTTGACCGCGAACATGTAATCGAAGCCCTGCGCATCTGGGAGGAACTCAGCGCCTCCTAGATGCCACTTCCCGACGTAGCCGGTCTGGTATCCGGCGGCTTGGAATGCCTCGCCTACGGTGACCTCAGAGAGCGGCAGTTCCCGGATGTACTCGGCTTGGTCGAGGAGGCCGCTCTGTTCGCCGCCGATCCAATTTGTCAGGTCCAGTCGGGCGGGGTGTTTGCCCGTCATTAGGCTGGCACGCGTGGGCGAGCACACTGAACTGGCCGTGTAGAAGTCCGTGAAGCGCACGCCTTCTGATGCGAGCCGGTCGATGTTGGGGGTTTCGTAGAACGTGCTTCCGTAGGTGCCACTGTCCATCCAGCCCAGATCGTCGATGACGATAAGGACGACGTTGAGGGGCGGGGGATCCGCGGGTGTGCACGAGCAGGTGCCGAGCGCTATCAGACAGGTCGTTGCGATTGTCGCTGCTGGACTCATTTCCTTCCCTTCGATGCAGGCTGGGCGGTTTGGAGTGGCCGCGAGACATCATATGCGGCCGTGCGGTCGCTCGACATCTACGGGGCTCCTTCTGGGGCTGTGAGTCGGCTTGCCAAGGTCGGGCGTGGGGGTCATGGTGCGGGCCGCCCTGTGACGCAGTTCGGATTCGTCACATCAAACCACCCAGGCCCATCTTCTTGATGCACTCCATGCGACTTCTCCTTTCGTTCTTGGTTCTTGGCCTGGCCACGGTCCTTACTACGGGTTGTGACGAAGCCCCGGCTGAGGCGCCGCATTCGATCATTCCGCTGCCGACCGCTTTGGCATGGACGCCCGCCGACACGTTCCTGGTGTCAGAGTCGACGTTGGTGGTTTTCGATGCGGGCGATCAAGACGGTCAGGCGATTGGACACTTCCTAGCCGACCTCATCGGAAACAATCCCGACACACGTCCGGCGGTGGTCGCGGACACGTCTTCTGCGGTCGGAGCCTCCGGGTCGATCCGCCTGACCCGTACCGATGCTGACCAGGAATTGGGCGCCGAGGGCTACGAGTTGTCGGTAACCGCTGGGAACGTGACGGTCCGGGCACCGGAGGCCGCCGGGCTCTTCTACGGCGTGCAGACGCTACGACACCTGCTGCCCCCTCTCGTGGAATATGCGGGCGCGTTCCCACAGCCTCTGTGGGTTCCCGGTGTTGAGATCTCCGACGCTCCACGGTTCGTGTGGCGCGGGCTTATGCTCGACGTCGCGAGACACTTCCTTGATGCGGACGACGTAAAGCGTTTCATCGACTTGGCTGCACTCTACAAGGTGAATCGACTCCACCTCCACCTGTCTGACGACCAGGGATGGCGCGTCGAGATTCCCGGCTGGCCGAGGCTCACCGAGTATGGTGGCCAGACCGAGGTCGGGGGAGGGGCCGGTGGCTTTTACACCATTGAGCAGTACGAAGAGATCGTTCGCTATGCCGTGGACCGCTTCGTCATGGTCGTTCCCGAGATCGATATGCCCGGCCACACGAACGCTGCGCTGGCGTCGTATGCTGAACTGAACTGTGATGGTGTCGCTCCGGAGTTGTTCATCGGCACCGCGGTCGGCTTCAGCACCGTCTGCGTGGACCGCGAGTCCACGTATGACTTCCTCGACGATGTGATCCGCGAGATCAGCGCACGTACGCCCGGAGAGTACTTCCACGTGGGCGGAGATGAAGTCCAGCGACTGACCGAGGACGAGTACGCTGCGTTCATCAACCGAGTGCAGGGTATCGTCGGCTCGTACGGGAAGAAGATGGTCGGCTGGGACGAAGTCGCCCTCGCGGACCTGGTCGCAGGCTCCGCTGTGCAACTATGGAGGCCGAGTTGGCCCTATCCGGGAGTAGAACGGGACTCCGCTGCGGAAGGGCGATCTGCGGCTTTCGAGGCCGGGATTCTTGCCGCAGTGGAGGCTGGCGCGGGCGTCATTCTGTCACCGTCGAATCGCGTCTACCTTGATCTCAAGTACGATTCGTCGACTGCGCTCGGACTTACGTGGGCCGGTATCCCGAACGTGCGCGACGCCTATGACTGGCGTGTCACCGAGCTCTTTCCCTCGCTCCCATCTGACGGGGTTTTAGGGATCGAGGCCCCGCTCTGGTCCGAGACGGTCACGAACCTCAGGGATTTCGAGTACATGGCGTTCCCCCGCCTCGCGGGGGTAGCGGAGTTGGGTTGGTCGGCTGAATCTGCGATCGAGTGGGACGAGTACCGTCTGAGACTCGGCGCACAGTCCGCGAGATGGACTGCGTTAGGCCTCAATTTCTTCAGGTCACCGCTCGTGCCGTGGCAGGTGGGGCCGCCCAACCGCTAGGACGTAGGTGGCGGGTCCTATTCTGCCTGTAGGGTCTCCAGTGGGTCGGTCCTGTTCGCGATCGCCTCTAGTATGCCGGAGTTGGCGACTGCACTTCTTACCGCTCGAACCCACGGCCGAAGGATTGGAGAAGGGCAAGCTCCTCTTCGAGCTTCGGGGCCACAAACTCACGGGCAAATGGTCGCTCTCGGACCCACTGTTCGGTGTCCTCGAGTCAGAGCCGGATCTCTTGAGCGCCTGGCAGCGCCTCACTACGTGGTTCGACTAGGGGATGACGATCGGGTCGTTTACCCGATTGCGGCCGTCCCGTTTTGCCTGGAGCAGGGCCTGGTCCGCGGTGTTGTAGAGCACTTCCATGTCCGTGCCGTCGTCCGGGCATGTCGCGTAGGAGGCAGACATGGTCAGGTTGAGCTTGTGTCTGATAGGAGGTGAGGCTTCCCTCACCACGTCGACCAACCGTTGGCTAACCGCTCTAGCCAGATCGGGGTGAGTCGCCGGGCAGACGATCGCGAACTCTTCTCCGCCGATCCGAAACGGCATGTCCGCGGCGCGGGTGTGCAGGGTCAGAATACGACCGATCCATGACAAGACTTCATCGCCCACGTCGTGTCCCAGGGTGTCGTTGATCGACTTGAAGTGGTCCAAGTCGAGCAGGATCAAGGAGAAGGTCTCCTGGTAACGGCGTGCCCTGTCACATTCAATCACCATCCTTTCATTGAACGCGCGCCGGTTCAGAAGGCCGGTCAGTGTGTCGCGGATCGCTTGATCGCTGAGCCCGCCGATCTGTTGGTCCGCTTGGTAGATCCGGACAGAGAGCACCTCCAACAAGTTCAACGCGACTTGAGGGCGGTCGAAGACCAGCTGTTTGAATTCGGACTTGTCCAACACGAGTGCTTCCACGGGGCCCACCGAGCGAACGGTGGCACTCCGGGGTTTGTCATTCAGCAGGGCCATCTCGCCGAAGAAATCTCCAGGTCCGAGTCGGGCCAATTCGACCTCCAAAATCCGAGCGGGATACAGCACCTGGACGTGCCCGGAGACGACCACAAAAAGGGACCGTCCTGGCTCACCGATTTCGACGATCGCTTCGCCAGCGTCGAAGTGCTGAAGACGTGCAGCACCGCCCAGACGTTCTAGGTCGTCAAACGCCAGACCTTGAAAGAGGGGGGCCGCACCAAGGAGTTCCGCATTGGAGGGCATCAGGAAAATTTAGCACGGCCATCCTAGGGTGGAAGCCTAGTCAGTAGTTGATGTTTCGGGCTAACAGCCCGGGATGCCCGCCGGTGTGGAGGAAGATCACTCGGTCACCTGGGCGTGCCTCGTTGTTGCGAACCCAGGCACACAAACCCGATCCAGCCTTGGAAGTGTAGGTCGGATCAAGCACCACGCCTTCGCCTTTGCCGAACATATGGGTCGCCTCGACCGCTGCGGGGGTGGGGATCCCGTATCCCTCCCCGACCTCCGAGTCACAGCACTCGAGTTGGTCGACGAAAAGTGGTCCGTTCCACTCCAGTTCCCGGGCGCTATCCGCTGCGATGCGAAGCGTAGTGTTTCGAAGCTCTGTTTCAGTCGCGTCGGCGCTGACTCCGATCAACACAATGTCGGCCCGGTCCAGGATAGAGATCCCCAGGAGGGCCCCCGCGAGTGTGCCGCATGAAGAGCTTGGCACGAAGATCACTGTTCGGTTAGGGCGTGCGCCGAGGCCGTCGAGCTGTTTGGCGAGCTCGACCATGGCATTGACGTAGCCCAGAGAACCCAAACCGGTGGAAGCCCCGATGGGTACGACCAGTGGATGCTCGCCAGCACTGCGAAGCTCCTCCGCGTACGCCTCCATGTGTGGTGTGCGATCTGCGCGGTCCTCCACCGTGATCACTTCGGCGCCGAAGAGTCGATGGAGCAGGGCGTTTCCGCTCGGGTGTGCGGGTTCCGGACCGCTCAGGACAAGTGTGCACTTCAACCCCAGGCGTGCCGCGGCAGCCGCAGTCACCCGACAGTGGTTCGATTGAGGTCCGCCCGCCGTCAGCAGGTGGGTTACCCCATCGAGTCGCGAAGCCGCGAGTTCGAATTCTAATTTGCGCACCTTGTTTCCACCCAGCGCGAAACCGGTTTCCGCATCCATCTTGATCCACAGATCCAGGTTGGGGTCACCCAGTTCCCGTGCGAGCCTAGGTGCGGGCACCAGGGGCGTCGGAAGATTCGCTAGCGGGAGTCGTTCCCAACGGTTCAGGCGGTCCAGAGCGGCCGGGTCGGTCATGGTGTGGTTCGTCTCAATGAAACCCGGGATGCGGCCCGGACGGTGTGTTCGTGAATGTCGACGGTGTCCGCCACGGTGGCCGCGTAGCCTCCGGACATGACCACCGCTACGGGAACTCCGGCGGCCGCGCAGCCCTCGAGCACGAGACGGTCTCGCTCCGCCAATCCCTCTTTGGAAACACGCAGGCGACCGAGCTTGTCTTCTGCATAAGGGTCTGCTCCTGCGATGTAGAAGGCGAGGTCGGGGCCATGTTCGAGCGCTCGCCGGATTCCCATGGAGGTCGCCTCGAGATATTCGTCATCCTCGCAGCCGTCCGGGAGTTCAAGGTCGAGATCACTCGCCTCCTTCCGGAAGGGGAAGTTGTTGGCTCCATGGACGGAGAGTGTGAAGGTCGAGTCGTCGCCCGAAAAAATAGCAGCCGTCCCGTTGCCTTGGTGAACGTCCAGATCCAGCACAGCGAAGCGTTTCGCCGTGCCCTCCGTCTGTCGTACTCGAACCGCGACGGCCACATCGTTGAAGACGCAGAAGCCTTCCCCGTGAGCCGCGAACGCGTGGTGCGTTCCGCCCGCCATATTCGCTCCCACGCCGTCTGTGAGTGCTGCGCGGCTCGCCGCCATCGTGCCCCCAACTGACCTGCAAGAACGTTCCACCAGTTCAGGAGACCACGGAAATCCGATGCGCCTCACTTCCTCTCTCGACAACGCACCGGAAAACACGTCGCTGACGTAGCGCGGCGTGTGCACTCTCTCGAGGTCCGCGCGGCTGGCGGGGTCTGGCACTCGGAGATCGATCCGTTCGACATCCGACATGCGCTCACGCAGCATGCGATATTTTTCCATGGGAAACCGATGCCCTGCCGGCAGCGGGAGAACGAAATGGTCGCAGTAGTAGGCTTGCACAGAGCTCAGAGCTAATGAGGGCACTGACAGGCCCTCGGACGGTATAGAGGGCGCACGTTAGGACAGATGGCGGCGGGTTGGAAGAAGAGGCCCGTCGTTCCTTCCATGGCAGCATCTTCGATCAGTGAGGATCGCAGTGCAGATAGATAGGTGGATCTCCGCGATTCTTGTTGCGGCGGCACTCGCGGCGACGAGCGCACAGGTGCTCGAAGCCCAGGTCGGCACCGTGCAGGGTAGGGTGCGAGACGAGGAGGGCTCTGCGGTTTATGGGGTCACGATTCGCATCATGTCCGGTGGAACGACACTGGTTGCTGCAGACACGGACCGTCTGGGCCAGTTCAGGTTCGAATTCGACCGGTCGGGGATCTACCGGCTCCTAGTGCAGGGACTCGGCTATGCGGAACTCGACGAGACCGTGACACTCGCCGCGGGCGAGACGATCGAGCTTGATCTGCGCGTGAATCGGCAGGCCATCGCGATGGAGGGTATTTCCGTAGAGGCCGAGCGGAGCCGGGAGCGTGTCCGCTTTGAAGAGGTCGGCGGGGCGACGGTGCGGGAAATCGATCTCGCGGACCTCCGGTCGTTGCCGGGCGTGATCGAGGCGGACCCTATTCGGGCGGTAGAGGTGCTCCCGGGCGTGGTCTCCACGTCGGACTTTTCGGCGTCCTACCACGTTCGGGGAGGATCGGCTGATCAGAACCTGATTCTGCTCGATGGCGTGCCGATCTTCAGTCCGTTTCACCTGGGTGGCTTCTTTTCTGTCTTTAACGCGGACATGCTGGATCGGGCCGAACTCCAGTCCGGTGGTTTCGCAGCGGAGCACGGTGGTCGGGTCTCTTCGGTGCTCCAGATTGAGAGTGACGCGGGAGATGGGGAGACAAAGATCGACGCGGGAATTTCTCTCCTCGCCACGCGGATCGCGGTGGGAGGACGCCTCCCCGATGGTGTCGCGAATGCGCTCGGAATGGCCAACCTGAAATGGCGTGCCTCAGGGCGCCGATCGTACTTCGACGTGCTCTTGAAGCCGGCCTTCGAATTTCCGTATCACCTCACTGATGCTCAGACCGTGATGGAAGGATGGACCCACGCTGGCGACCGAGTGATGCTGACCGGGTATACCGGGGCCGACGTTTTGGATCTCACGCGATTCGACCCAGAGGACTTCCCACTCCGCATCGATTGGGACTGGGGCAACGATGCGGCGGGCGTACGCTGGACCCGGGCCAGGCGCGGTGGAGGTTCGTTGGACGTTCGAGCGAATTTCAGTCGATACGGTACAGGTCTGAATTTTCCTGACTTTGGGGACACGCAGTTCTCCAGTCACATCCAACAGGCTCAGGCTCGCGTTGATCTCGACACTCGCCCCAGCGCGAAGCTCGGCCTCAAAGTCGGTGCCGCGCTCGAGAAGACGTCGTACCGGAACCTCTTTGAAACCGGGGGCACGGTCTTTGGGAGCGGCGAGGGTTCTGGCGTGCTTCTGGGTACATACGGACAGGTGAACTGGAGTCGTCCGAGGGAGTGGCTTGTCGAGGCAGGACTCCGCCTCGACACGTACCTGCCGGACCCGGGCGAGACCATTCGAGAGTTGGCGCCGCGTGTGGCGATCAAGCGTTTCTTCTCCAACGGGGACATCGCCCTGAAGTTGGCGACTGGGCGCTACACACAGTTCGTGCATTCGCTTCGCGACGAAGAGCTGCCTCTTGGGTTGGACATTTGGGTGACCTCCGGACAACGAGCGCCGCACGTCGTGTCGGACCAGGTCCAGCTTGGCCTCGAAGGATATATCGATGAAGAGTGGTACTGGTCCGTCGAGGCTTACGTGCGCTCTTTCAACGGGGTTGTCGTATTCAATCCGGCGGACGACCCGAACGACGAATTGGACGATATTCTCGCTGGAGAGGGGCTGTCCTACGGCACGGACTTCATGGTCCGTAAGGGGACTGGGGACGTAACCGGCTGGGTCGCACTCTCGTTACTCAGGGCCGAAAGAACATTTGCGGATATCCTGTCGCCGTTCCCGTCGCCGCCGGATATCACGTACTCCCCCATCTTCGATCGTCGCATGGACTTGGATGTCGTTCTGCGATATCCGCTTCCTAGGGGGTGGACCGGGGGGCTGCGCTGGAACGTTGGCACGGGTACGCCGTACACGCGGGCGGTTGGCTCGTATGCGTACTACTCGCCGCAATTCGTACAAAGAGATGGCCGGCTCGACTGGGCCGGCGCGAGTGACGCGACGGACGGGTTCGGCGGGTACGCAGTCGTGCTCGAGGATCGCAACTCCTCTCGTTATCCCACCTATCACCGCCTCGACGTGAGCTTCCGCCGAGACTTCCCGAAGTCGTGGGGCACGCTCACTCCTTACCTCAACCTCGTGAACATCTACAACCAACGGAACGTCCTCTTTTACTTTTTCGAGTACGACCGAGTCCCCCCCACAAGATCTGGAATTTCGATGTTTCCAATCTTTCCCACGTTCGGCTTTGAGGTGCACTTCTGATGAGGCGGCCCAAAGGATGGATCGGATGCTTGGGGCTCTGCCTCGCCCTTGTTTTGTCTGCCGGTTGTGAGCTGCAGGAGAGCACAATAGTAGACGTCGAAGACGTGGTTGTGGCCGAAGTGTATGTCGAGTTAGGACAAGGACTTTTCGGACAGAACCGGGTGATCGCGTTCCTTCACAGAACGGTAGGTGGCCTGGCGCCTGGCTTCAGCGAGGTGCCGGGGGCCCGAATCGCGCTTATCCGTGCCGATGGATCGACCTTCGAGTTCGCGGAGGCGTCGATCCAAACCTGTGCGGCGACGTTGCCGGTGGAGGGGACTGGGTCGTGCTATTGGCTCGCGCCGGCGTTGTCCGCGCAGATCAATCCGGGCGATCCTCTGGAACTGACCATCGCTCTTCCGGGAGGCGGGGTGCTCCGGAGTGCGACCGTAGTGCCTGGGGATTTCGGTGTCATCGGTATTGCGGAGGGGGCTCAATGCGTGTTGCCACCAGAGACGACGATGGAGGTCATGTGGTCTACGTCGCAGGGGGCCTGGGCGTACATAAACGAGACTGCGATTTCAGGCATCCAAGCCGCACTGGTTCCGCTCGGAATCGAAGTGGATGCGGATCCTCTGGTGTTGTTGGGCCTCAGTGTGTCCGCTTCCGACACCACGATCATCTTCCCTGGTGAGTTCGGCATCTTCAACCGGTTTGAGCTGGATCAGGCGCTGGCCAACTTGTTGCAGGAGGGACTTCCGGCCGGTACGCGAGCCCGGGTCACCATTTCCGCAGCGGACCGCAACTACGTGAATTGGGTCCGCGGGGGGAACTTCAACCCGTCGGGCCAAGTGCGCGTTCCCAGTATGGTCGGCGACGGCACAGGCGTCTTTGCGGCCGCCGTCACGCGTACCTTCGAGGTTGTGGTCGATCCGGACTCCCACGGCGGACTCTATTCCGTCCCGGCTTGCCTCGTGAACCCCTGATTCCGAAGTGGTCTCCTAGGTTCGTTCGCTTACGAGACCGCGCACCTTTGTGACCAGAAGGTCTACTGCCACCGAATTGTAGCCCCCTCCTGCGACCCCCAAGATCACGGGCCGGCGCGTCACGGGGCCGACCCGTCTGGGACGACGAAGATCTTGCGGGCGAGGTCCTTCGGGACAGTCACGGCGTCTCCGTCTTCTCCGACAGTGAGCCCGACTTCACCCGCGTTGGAGGGGGCGGCGTTCACAATTACCGATACGCCGGGAACCAGGCCGTCATCGGCCATCGACCGCAACTCGGCCGCCTCCTCGTCCTGCACCGCTCGAATTCGCAGTCGTGAACCGGGCAGCGCGTCGGCGAGCGTCGCCAGGTCGGTCGCCTCGATCTCCCCAGCCCGCGTTGGGATCGGAGCGCCGTGAGGATCGTGGCTGGGCGAGCCGAGGGCCGCAGCCATCCGATCGATGAGATCGTCGGAGGCCGCGTGCTCCAGTCGTTCGGCTTCGGCATGCACGTCGTCCCATGCGAAAGCGAGTCGCTCACAGAGGTACGTCTCCAGGATCCGGTGGCGGCGGAGGACCCGGAGGGCTTCTCGTTCGCCCCCTCGTGTGAGGCGGACGCCTCTGTATGGCACGTGCTCCAAGAGTCCTTCCTCGGCGAGCCGCTTCACCATTCCGGTGACGGAAGCCGGCTGAATGAGCAGAGCTTCCGCGATTGCGCTCGTCGACGCAGCTTCGCCAGCCTCGGAGAGGCTGTAGATCGCCTTTAGGTAGTCTTCGACGGAGCGGGAGAGGGCGCGGGGGATCATGCTGACGAAACTAATTCAGAGCCGATGCCTTCGTCGAGAGCGTACGAGCTTGCCCAAGGACTTTTGTACGGTGCTTCGAAACTTGAAGAAAGCGTCAGGCCAGGAAGCGGCTGACGCTGTTGCTGCTGTGCTCACACAGGCCGCGGCCCGTGATGAGGCGCAAGGCGAGAGGGCCTAAGCCTAAGAAACAGCCTAAGTGGATGCTGCCTCTTGGCATCAATCTGGGTGTGTCCGCGGTGTGCCTACTGATTGCGCCTCCGGCCTGGGTCATCGTCATCCCGCTAGAGTCGCTGCCCCTTGAAGAGCAGGCCGAAGACATGTGCCTGGCCGTTTATCTGCAGGCTCAGTGTCTCGTCGGTGATGAGGTCATCACCAACGATTCCGCCCAGCCGCTGAACGAATGGGTCAGCGCGGGGGCCACCGGCAAACTCCTGGGGGGTGGTGATGGAGCCAAGGCAAGAGTTACGGAGAGATGGTGATGCCACGGAAGTTGAAGTTTACACTCATCGAGTTCATGGTCACCGCGTCGATCGTCGGCATTCTCTCAGGTCTCGCTATACCGAATCTGCGTAGCATGATCTTCCGTGCCCGAGCGACTGAAGTCGCAGCGGACATGGATGTCGTTCGAGTAGCCGCATTACAGCACAGCGCCACCATGAATACATGGCCGGCCGAAGTCGCTTCGGGGGTCGTTCCGGCCGGACTTGTCGGATGCCTCCCGGAAATGTTCCTTAGACAGGAACGGGTATCAACTCGACGACGAGAACCGGACTCTCCCTCAGGGGGTGCCGGGTGATCCGAGCACGACCGTGTTGATTGGTGTAATCGGTTACTGCCGAGGAAGATGATCTTGGCAACGCGATTGCAGAGTTTCTGGGTAGTTCGATCGTCTTCTCAGTCGGTAACACCCACACGATCGTGATCGATCGGATTTAGCGCTCGGGACTCGTGGCCTTTGGCCTGCTGCGCGCACGAGCGCCTTCTGATAGAATCACGTATGCGATACGAGCAATCGACCGACGGCATCCGCGTGTGCGTTCAGCCGCGCTTCTCCCTCGCCGACTCAGATCCGGCAGACGGGACGTTTGTGTTCTCGTACGAGATCGAAATGGAGAACGAGGGCGACGATGCAGCGCAGCTCTTGTTCCGCCACTGGTTGATTCACGACGCCGCCGGAGACGACACCGAGGTGGATGGCGAGGGCGTTGTTGGCGAGCAGCCGCACCTGAATCCCGGGGATTCACACGAATACCGGAGCTACTGTGTGTTACGGTCGCCCGTCGGCTACATGGAGGGGTACTACACCTTCGGACGGCCGGACGGCAGCCAGTTCCGGGTGGAGGTCCCGCGCTTCGCGCTCAGTGGGCCCTTCGTGCTTCAGGTGCCCCAAGATGAAGACGACGACGAATCGCCGGTGATGAACTAGCTGGATTCGGACTTTCTCGGCAGAAACGTGCCGGCAGCCAGGGCGAGCCACAGCGCCAAGCCAATCATGAGCCAGTTCGTCCTCGACCGGAGTCGTCCCAGAGTGTCGCTCGGTGGCGGAGCGAGGATCGTGACAAAGCTGTTTGGGGTCAGCCTACGGCTGACGTATTGGGAGAGCCCAGCCCGCGTTTCCACCAGTCCGGATGTCGTGAACGATGGAGGAGGGTCGGGTAGAGCGGCGACCGCGGGGGCGGGTGAGTCTAAAGTTGAGGCCTCTACCGCTCCGTCCGTTACGAGCACAGTCGGGAAGCCGCTCATGGCGTGCACCGACTCTGGTGAGCCCGAAACGTCGAGCGCCTCAACCACTGCGAGGCTCCGGGTCAGGTCTCGAGCTAGGAGGGTGCTCGCGGCTCGCTCGAAGTCTCTCCCGACCTGAATCGCCAGGACTATGGACGCGACGACTGGAACTGCTGCGAGTAAAAGAACCGCTGCGCGGTCTCGTTTCCTCCTCGACATCCCCCCGCGCGCGCGGAGCATCAACAACCAGCACGTTAGGGACGGAAGAACCAAGAGGAGCGCCATGACGATCCTCAGCCCAGGGGGGACTAGCGGCGCGGAAGGGATGGGTTCGGCATAAGCGGAGAGTATGGCCGATTCCCGCGTGGTCGACCCCATGACCAACAGCGCCCCGGCGCCAATCGCGTGGCCCACGGGACTATCCGCGGCGTCCCCAAGCTGCCCCGGAGTGAGCGATGCCAGAGCAGGCGCCGAGTCCGTGGCACCTAACAGGGAGCCGTCGGCGAAGATCGCGATCCGGGCCCCCGTCATGCGGCCGACCAAAGCGACTGCCTCCAACGCGGCTTCTGCCGCTGCCCGGGACGGTGAGGATGCTTCGGTGTCAGCCTCAGGGTACTGATTCAGCGTGCCGATCGCGAGGCGCGCGGTTCGGAGAGCAGATTCGTGCCGGATCTCACCCTGAGCCGCAGTGGCAGCGCGCTCGCTTCCCCACATCACGATCGCCGATGGAAGTACTACTACAGCCAGAAACCGCAGAATTGGGTGCTTCACAGGCGGTTACCGCGACTCGACACACCGTCGGTAGCGTAAACAGACGGTGTATGCCGGTGCGCAGTTTGGTTATCGTTTGCGGCTTGCACCCATCTTACCCTCGGAAAGTCCAATGGTGGGAATGTGAACGATTCTGTTGCTGTCGACGCCAAACGCATCCTTTTGCGTTATGGAGCGCCGATTGCTGTACTAGACAATGTTACCGATGAGCACCGGGTAGAATTTGCCCGTGCTATTGCAAAGACCCCGCTGGCCGATCGTGAGCCGCTCCTCAAGGAGCTGCTCATAGAGCACGGCTACGTCGAGGCGCCCTGATCGGCAAGTAGCGCCTATGTAGAGAAGGCCGGAGGGCGATTCGCTTTCCGGCCTTTTTTATTCGGTGAAGAACTCGATTTCCCGATCGCCGTCGAGCGGGACCTGAATCCGCGCACGGATGCCGTCGCGCGCGGGTGTCGAGTCCAGTTCTGCGAGGTCACCGTCCACCCGGGCGGAGGTTAGGCGTCCCCCGGGGAGCAACGGCTCCAGCAGCACCACCGGAGGCACTCGAGCCACCTTGGGTTCGAGTTTGAATCGGTGGATGGCTCCTTCGCGCTCGTAATGCATGCTGATTTGGGCGTCACCGAGTCGGAGTCCCGAGACGCCGAACGACGTCAGGTGCGCCGGGAAGGATGGTGCGAGGCGGGTCCGTCCCGAGGGCGCGTCAGGTAGGTAGCCGAGCAGCCCATATACGAGAGCGCTGAGTAGGGCCCCCGCTACGGGCGCCCCGATGCCCGTGGCTGATTCCGCCCCGTCCCAGCTTCCGGGGCCTCCGGGGCCACTCTTGAGCCCTTCAGTGAGCGCTCCACGCCAGGCGGTCCAAGCGGTGTCCGGATAGCTGGGGAATTCAGCCCAAGCCGACACCATACGATCCAATTCGAGGCTTCCAGTAGGCGGGGGTGACGCGCCGTGCCTCAGGGCTCCAGCGAGAAAGGCGACCTCTGTGCTGGAAGTCACCCCTGCCATGGGTAGGCGTCGTCGTCCCCCGACGGGAGCGATCTGCGAAGAAAGCCCACGGACGGATTCGATCTGCTCCGCGCTCTCCGAGTACCGAAGTGCATCGGCAATGCTGTCAATCGTGAGCGTCCCGAGGTCATGGTGACCGGCGCTCAGCCGTCCAGGTTGGAGAAGGAGCCCTTCCGCACGCTTGCGCACGTACCGTGCGTCCCCGGTACCAAGCCCGATTCGAGCCGCCAAGAGGTCGGCGAGTACCGGAGCTGGCCACGCCTCCTGCTCTCCACCGTTCTCGGCGTCCATGAGAAGTGCGAGTGCCCTTAGGGCAGAATCCTTGTCGCCACTCGCGAGTGCTCCCGTGCCCGCCCAGAACGCATGTGGGGCGTTCGTGTGCCCCGCTTCCGCGACGGGTCCGGACAGTCTGCATTCGGCTAGTGCATTGCGGAGGCGGGTCGCTGCCCAGGCCACCCCGTCGTCGATCTCTGGAAGGCCTGTAACCGTGTAGAGCACATCGTCTGCGGGTGAGGTGGCTCGAACGGAGTGTGCGTTGACGTGCGCGACCGCATTGAAAGCGGAGCGCACTTGTTCGGGCCGGCCAGCGGCGATCACGAGTGTAATGACTCCATTCGGTACCAGGTCGTGTGCCAACTGCAGGCCTCGCCCTTCATCAGACGGGCGTACAGCCCAGGCCCCGTTCGCACCGTGGACACCGACCGCGACACAGAAATCAGGATCCTCAGCATTGCGTGCGACGACCACGTTGCTATCCGAATTGTATTCGCCGCCGCCACCCGAGGGCAGGTGCAGCTTCAAGCCAGTACCGGCGCCGCCGGACCATTGGACGGCTACCAGGGGGAGAGTCGGTGCCACAATCGCGGACTCGATACACATCCCGTTCGGCCCCGTGACCTCTCGATGTATCAACCCGGGGGTGGCTACAAAATTCACCGCAGAAGCAGCTTCTAGGGTGACGCCTTCGGCGACGATTCTTCCGCACAACGCGACACGGTCGAATCCGCCCCGGAGGTTCCCATCGGCGAAGCCGAACTCTCCCTCGATAAGGAAGGGGGACGCGGCGGTGGTGCCAGACGCCGCCAGTGTCGGTACCACCGCCCCAAAATTCGGAATCGAATTCGGAAGCTCAGGGAGTTCGAGCTTCGGGTTCGTTCGGTGGGTCACCCGATCGGGGTCCTCGTCTTCGCGAAGTCACCCGCCTTCACCATGGTGATCTTCGCTATGTCCAGCCGGTCACGTATCGCTTGGTTGACCTCCTCCAGTGTCACCGAGCGCACACGCTCTTCCATTTCAGCGTCGAACATGGTCGTGCGGTCGAAGTACAGACCCGATGAGAGCGACGCGGACAGTCCGGAGTCCTGAGCTCGAGATAACTGAGCCCCTTCGAGCCAGCCCTGCTGAGCCGTGGCCAATTCCTCCGCGGTGAATCCTTCACTCAGCACCTTTTCAAGTTCCTCGACGAACGCGACTTCGAGCGCCGCAGCGTTTTCTGGGGCGTAGATGGCAACTGCGGAGAATTGCCCTACGGGGTCGATTGGGTGACCAGAGATGCCTCCGCCCACTCCATAGCTGAGCCCGTCTTCGACACGGACCCTGGTAGCGAGGCGCGAGTTCAAGATGCCACCACCAATCATATACCCCGCCATGATCAAAGCTGGATAGTCTGGATCTGTGTCACGCAGCTCGAAGTTCTGTTGTGCGATGAAGAATGCGTTTGCCTTGTCCGGTGTCTCGATCGTGATGTTGTTGGCTGGTGCGTCGTAGAAAGAAGACGCGATGCGCTGGTACGGACGCGGACTCTTCCAGTCTCCAAACGCCTCTTCGAGCGCGGCGCGAACTTCTGCTTCATCGAAGTCTCCCACCACGACGACGTTGCCACTCTGGGGCCCCCAGAAGTCTTCGTAGAACGCTTTGGCGTCGTCGAGCGTGGTCGCCGCAACCGCGGCGATCGCTTCATCGATTGTCTCGGTGTAGTTCGGGTGTCCGACGGGCCATTGCTCCATATGCCGCGTCAGCTCGATCGAAGCCAGGGGCTGCGGCTCAGTCCGTTGTTGGTCCAGCCCGGAGAGCTGCTGGTCCTTCATGATGTCGAACTCGGACTGTGGGAACACCGGCTCGCGCACGAGTTCACCCATCATCGCGATGACCTCGCTCACGTTGTCACGGACGGTCTGGAACTGACCCACCGCTTGGGTCGGCCCCCCGCCCACGGAGCCCGAAGTCTGGAGGCGATCCAGGTCGTCTTGGATCTGTTGCCGGGTGCGGCTCACTGTTCCTCGCATCAACATGGATCCGGCGAAGCCACCTGCTGTGCCTCGCCCCATGAGCGACTCTTCGTCCCCGAAGTGCAGACGGATCCGGACGTACGCCACGTCGCCGCGTGTCTCTTTCGGCAGAAGTGCGACCTCCATGCCGTTTGAGAGCTCGAAGCGAGTGGTGCGGGCTTCGATGTTATCCGGTGAGGGGTCGAACCCCTCGCCCTGGGCGACCGCTTCGCCGCCTGTATACCCGTCGAGCATCGCAGCGATGTCGGGCATGTCGGGAATGTCTGCTTGGTCCGGATTCTCAGTCGGGTAGAACAGACCGACGGTGCGGTTGTCAGGCTTGATGTATGCCTGTGCCACGCGGTTCACGTCGTCTGCCGTGATTTGCTCGACGCGGTCGCGGTGGAGGAAGAAGAGGCGCCAGTCACCCATCGACGACCATTCGGACAGTTGGAGCGCGATCCCCGAGGACGAATTGAAAGCTTGACGCATTCCGTTCATGAGTGCCGTCTTGGCTCGGTCGACTTCTTCGCCGGTGATCGGGCTCTGGAGCACGCCCTCTACGGTCGCGTTCATTTTACCGAGAGCGTCGCCGAGGTCGTTTTCCGTTGGAACTACTGCGAACGTGAGAAGCGGACCTGCCTCGCGAAGCTGGAATGCCGAAGCCCCAGAAGCAGTGGCGATCTGGGTCTCGACCATGGCTTTGTAGAGGCGCCCCGACGGGGTGTCGCCCAAGATGAACGAGAGCACCTCGACCGCTGCGAAGTCCGGGTGTGACCCCGGCGGGACGTGGTACGAGCTGGTCGCGAACTGGATTTCACCCGAGCGTCGAAGCGTGACCCGACGCTCCCCGTCCTGAATGGGTTCCGCAGTGTAGGTGGGGTATAGCGTATTGCTTCCCGTCCGATCTGGAGTCGGGATTGCTCCGAACTTTTCAACCACGAGGCTGAGTGCCAGTTCGGCGTCGAAGTTGCCCGCCACGACCAGCATCGCGTTGTCGGGCTGGTAGAATTTCCGGTAAAACGCCTGAAGCCGTTCGATTGGCACACCTTCGATATCGGAGCGAGCTCCGATCGTCGACTTCCCGTAGTTGTGCCAGAGATACGCGGTTGAGAGCGTCCTTTCAACGAGGATGCCAAGAGGGTTGTTCTCGCCAGACTCCATCTCGTTGCGCACCACCGTCATCTCGGAATCGAGGTCCTCGCGCTCGACGCGTGAGCTGACCATCCGCTCTGACTCGAGGTCAATCGCCCATTCCAGATTGTCATCGGAAGCGGGGAATATCTCGTAGTAGTTCGTTCGGTCAAAGATCGTGGTCCCGTTCGGCTGCGCCCCTCGTTCATTGAACTCCTGAGGGATGTCCGGGTGGTTCGGCGTGCCCTTGAAGAGCAAATGCTCAAGGAGGTGCGCCATCCCCGTCTCACCGTACCCCTCGTGTCGTGAGCCAACGAAGTACGTGACGTTGACCGTGACCTGCGGCTTGCTGGCGTCAGGGAAAAGCAGCACACGCAGGCCGTTGTCGAGCCGGTATTCGGTGATGCCTTCAACAGAGGTGACGGGTTCGAGACTTGCCGCGCTCTGCTGAGCAACGATCGGGGTGGGGACCGCGGCGACGGCTGTCGCGACCAGCGCACCCTGCAAAGGACGGGGAAGTCGGAAAGTCATTCTGGTCATGCTCCTCAGGCGGGGTCCTCTGCCCTGAGTGGGGCAGTTTTTAGTCTACCCGCAGAGGGCGCACTCTGTTCAGTCGGATGCACATCTATCGTCGGATGGCTTTTCTCAGTATACGTGTGCGACACCATTCACCAGGGAGGCTTCGCGACGCACCGAAGGCCTTGTCCTGTCTCTCTTTTTCGTGAACAATGTCCGAAGATCGACCCGACACCGCTGGTGTCGCAGAAGAGCCTCTTCTCTCGAGTAGAGAAGGCTCGGTTCTTGTACTCACGTTGAACCGCCCCGAACGCCTCAATGCCGTGAGTCTGCCGATGTACCGCCGCATCGAGGCTGAGATTCGGACCGCTGACGCCGAGAAGATCGTGAAGGACGTCACGCATCGGGTTCTCCCGATCACCGAGGGAGATATCTCTGAGATGCTGACTGATCTCCGGATCTTCCCCTTGTTGGACGGAGCCCGAGGGCGGCCGAAAGGGGATTTTGCGGCTGTGGTGGCAGCAGCAGCAGTGAGTAATTGCCTCATCGCACACCCGAGTGTCGTGGAGGTCGAAGTAAATCCTCTCTTCGTATACGCCGAGGGAGCGCTGGCCGTCGACGCTCGCCTGTTCGTCAGCCCGCCGGATCCTTCGTAGACTGACGATGAACAGCTAATCCTGAAATAAGAATCGACATGACTACACGCGCATTGACCCTACTCGTATCTCTGATTCTTCTGGTCGCGACCAACGTCGCTGCGCAGGATCGGACGATTCTCATTCGAAATGGCCGTGTCCTAGACGGCAGTGGAAATCCGTGGGTTTATGCAGATGTACTGATTCGCGGGGACCGCATTGAGGCCGTGGGGAAGCTTGGAGATGTGCAGGCTGATGAGGTCATCGACGCCGCCGGTCTTTATGTGACGCCGGGATTTATCGACACGCACTCCCATGCTGGCCCGGGGCTCGCGTCTCCTGGCCTGAGTCATGGAGAGCCCCTCTTGGCCATGGGCCTCACTACGATCTTCGCCAATCCGGACGGGGGTGGCTCGTCGGACCTTGCCGGCCAGAGATCGGAGCTTCTTGAGGACGGCCTCGGGGTGAATGTCGCTCAGCTGGTGGGCCATGGCTCGGTCCGGGGGGAGGTCATGGGGTCTGCTGACCGGCATGCAACGCCAATGGAACTCGAGCGCATGAAGGCCATCGTCCGCGATGGAATGGAGGAGGGCGCATGGGGCCTGTCCTCTGGGACGTTCTACGTTCCCGGGAATTACGCTCCTCCGGAAGAAATCGAGGAGTTGGCGAAGGAAGTTGCTCCCTTCGGTGGATCATACACGAGCCACTATAGGGATGAGTCGACATACAGCGTGGGCCTTATTGCCGCGGTGGACGAAGTCATCAACGTTGGGAGGGTAGCGGGCATCCCCGCAGTGCTCACCCACGTGAAGGCCCTCGGACCGTTTGTGTGGGGTTACGGCGAAGCGATCGTTCAGCGTGTGGAGCGCGCCCGGGCAGAGGGTGTGCAGGTCTTCGCCGACCAGTATCCGTACACGGCGTCGGCTACCGGGCTTGAGCCGGCTCTGTTGCCCCGCTGGTCTCAGTCGGGTGGACGCGACTCACTCCTGGTACGGATGGCGGACCCCGAGACGATGGCCCGGATCCGAGAGGGCATGGTCGAAGGACTCGCGCGCCGCGGCGGAGCAGATCGTATCCAGTTCCGGCGCTACCGGGTCGACGAGTCGATCGAAGGTCGACTGCTGAGTGACCTTGCGGAGGAACGAGGCCAGGACCCGATCGATACCGCGATTGATCTCATCCGAGCTGGGAGCGTCAGCATCGTGTCCTACAACATGAGCGACGCTGATGTCGAAACGCTCATGGCGCAGCCGTGGACCATGACCTCATCCGATGGGGACTTGGTGCCAATGGGTGAGGGCGTCCCACACCCGCGTACGTACGGGGCGTTCGCTCGGAAGATCCGACTGTACGTGAAGGAGAAAGGCACAGTCACGCTGTCCCAGGCCGTGCGAAGCATGACATCCATGCCTGCTCAAGTATTCGGAATGCAGGACCGAGGCATGATTCGCCCCGGGATGATCGCCGACGTTGCCGTGTTCGATCTAGACAAGGTCCGTGATGTGGCGGAGTTCACGGACCCGCACCACTACTCTGAAGGCATGGTCCATGTGCTGGTGAACGGTGAGGCCGCGATCAAGGACGGCACGTTTACCGGAGCCCGACCGGGTCGAGTCCTGCAGAAGAGGAGTCGAGGAATCTCCTAGAGACCTTCGGCTAGTTGCCCCAGCGGAACCCCGAGGGCTTGTTCTTGTCGTCTTGCACGTCCGAGTCACCCCACTGAGAGCTTTGTGGGGCAGGCTTGCTGGGCGTCCTGGGACCCCCCCGCCCAGCGAAGCCCGACCGGCCGCGCTTTGGGCTGTCCGCGCCTGGTTCGTCGTCGGAGAACCGGAATCCAGATGGGTGTGATGGTGGTGTCGGGAGGGGCGGGAGCTCTTCGGTTTGTTTCCAATCGAAGCCCATGTTCTCCCCAGTCTCATCGGCACCCCAGTGGAACCCCGAGTCATGTGCGATCTGGCGCCCCGGGACGTATTCGGGACCGGTGCGACCCACGCCCTGCCATTCGCAGTCGGCGCACCAGCGAAGTGTCAGCCAACGAGTCATCGGACGGAGCCACAACGGTGCCACAATCCCTTCGGTGCGGTTGGTGCATTTCGGGCAGAACTGCGCCGTCGGGAATCGCTTTAGCCAGGACACCAGAATGGCGGCCCAAGTAGCGACGAGAAGAGTCGCCAGGGTGGTTGAAAGCATGACGTGTGAGAAGGGCCTGAGAAGAAGGACTAGTAAAGGATACGCGCGCTGCGCACGCTATCGCCAGGAAAAATGCGTTGCTAGGATTGCGACAGTCATCCCCGAGCGAGGAATCACCAGTTGAGCGACATAAGACGCTTTCTTGAAAAGCACTACCGCCACTTCAATGCGCGCGAATTGGTGGAGGCCGCGAAGGCCTATGAGGAGCACGTCGATGCCGGCGGGAAGATGATGGTGACCCTTGCGGGTGCCATGTCGACGGCGGAGCTCGGCATCATCCTCAGTCGCATGATTCGAGCTGGAAAAGTGCACGCGATTTCCTGCACCGGCGCGAATCTCGAAGAGGACGTCTTCAATCTCGTAGCCGCACAGGAGTACGAGATCGTCCCGTCGTGGAGAAGTCTCTCAGAGGGGGACGAACAGGCTTTGTACGATCGGGGCATGAACCGAGTCACCGACACGTGCATTCCCGAGACGGTCATGCGCAACATCGAAGGACGGCTCGTCGATTGTTGGCAGCGCGCCGCCTCCGCCGGCGATCGAAAGACACCTGCCGAATTTCTTTTCGAAGTCCTGGATGACCCGACGTTGTCAGAGCACTACCAGGGGGATCCTGCACACTCTTGGATGTTGGCTGCCAAGGAGATGGACATTCCTGTGTTCGCCCCCGGCTGGGAGGACTCCACGACGGGTAACATCTTCACGGCGAACGTGATGGCGGGGAATGTGGCGAACCATACGTGTGTGAAGTCGGGCACGGAGCAGTTTCAGGCCTTGATCGAATGGTATGAGCAGCATCATGGAGGCGGGGCGCACCCGTCGGTCGGCTTCTTCCAAATTGGAGGAGGCATCGCCGGTGACTTCGCGATCTGCGTTGTGCCTTGCATCATTCAGGACCTGCAGCGCGAAGTCCCGTTCTGGGGGTATTTCTGTCAGATCACGGACGCACAGCCATCGTACGGTGGGTACTCCGGCGCCCCGGCGAATGAGAAGATCACCTGGGGAAAACTCGATCCGTCCACGCCCAAGTTCGACATCAACTCAGATGCCTCCATCGTTGCGCCGTTGATCTTCGGGTACGTGTTGGGCGACTAGCCTGCTTCAGCAAGGAGCAGAAGTTGGTCCGCTCTGAGCGCCCCGACCAAGGCCTGTTCGACGCCATCGCGGCCCCAGGTCACGACGGGCAACTCGGTCCCCTGAGGGCCTCGGACAGGGATGGCGCCCGCGCCCGGGCACCTTCTCGGGGGACGACGTAGTGAGAAATAGCGGCGCCGTCCTTTCTCGTAGACGATCATTGCGCCGCGCCGCCCCTCGGCGGAGGTGCCCCCCTGGTCGCCGGCACACGGGTGCCGAACCAGGGTCGCGTCGAGGGACGTGCTGGACACCACGCCGAGTTGCCCCTTCTTCGCGACGGCCTTCGCTAGCGTCCAACTCGAGACCGCGTCCACTTGGTCCTAGGAGATGGGGCCTGCCAGGCCCGCTTCTGCCACGACCAGCATGAGGGCACGTTGGATCGCGAGGTGTCCGTCGCGATTGATCCAGTACTCTTCCGGTGCGTGACCTGCGCCGCCGATGCCACCCCTGCCGATCGTGATCGCCGGGATGCCCAAGGAGATGGGGATGTTCGAGTCTGTCGATGAACGGGACAGCTCACCCTGCACTCCAAAGAGCGCCGTTGTGGCCAGCGCTCGTTGGACCAACGCAGCCGACGGGTCTCCTTCTCCACTCGGGCGATCCCCGATCTTGGCGGGGTCCAAGGTCAGAGCCGGTCCGTCACGCCGAAGTTCGTTTTCTTCGGCCAGGCCACGCTCCATTGCCGTGAGAAACGCGCGTTCGATAACGGCGAGACTCTCCGGGCTGACGGAGCGCATGTCGACTTCCATCCACGTCTCGAATGGGATCGAATTTACGGAGGTGCCGCCGCCCATCCGTCCGACGTTGTAGCTAGTGCGGGGCCCGCTCCGCGTGAGTGTGTCGGCGGCGTTCTGAAAATGGCGTACCGCGCGACTCATCGCGTGGGCTGGATTGGCGAGCCCGAACGCGCCCCAAGAATGCCCCCCTGGGCCCAAGAACGTGGCGCGATATCGGACTGAGCCGAGACCCATCGTTACGAGCCGGGCCAGGCCACCCCCGTCTACATCAATCCACACGTCTGGGGCGTCCGCGCCGTCCCGAAAGATGTGTTTCATGCCTCGGAGGTCGCCGAGGCCTTCTTCTCCTACGACCCCGACGAAGATGACGTCCTCGTTCGTCTCGATTCCTGCGTCTTCCATCGCCCGCAATACCGTGAGGACCACCACGAGCCCGCGTGTATCGTCTCCGATGCCGGGAGCATAGAGAGTGTCGCCCCGTTGCCGGACCGTGACGTCGGTGCCCTCCGGAAAGACTGTGTCGAGGTGTCCGCCGAATCCGATAGTGCGCGTGCCCGTTCGTCCCTTCCGGAGACCGATCACATTGCCGACCTCGTCGGTCCACACTGAGTCGGCTCCGAACTCACTCAGCAACTCGGCATAACGTCGACCACGAACTTCCTCCATGAACGGCGGTGCCGGGATTTCGGTCAGCTCGATGAGTCGTTCTATCGACCAGGCGTCAAGCGCCTCGACCAGTCCCATGGCTGCCCCGATCACGGGTGCGGCGGCGAGCTGGCGGGCCTCGTCCGTGTATTGCTGGGACGCGGTCTGGGCGGAGAGGGCTGTGGCGGACGCTACGCAGACTGAGCAGACTGCGAGTGATCGGATAGTGCTGAGCACGAGAAAAAACTCCGTTGGTCGAGGTGAACTCGAAAGTTTTGTGCCCGGACTCTGTCCGGCAAGGCCACTGGGTGTAGTTCTAGTACGCCTCGATCCCTCTCCGGAAACGCCGGGCATCGGCCATTCGGGAGGTTCCGCCCAAGAATCGGATTCGATTCACCTCGAACGTCACTCGGAAGATCGGCGAGCCATCATGTCCGACCGGAAAGACGATCTCCGGCCGCCAAATGGTCCGGGACTCGGCGGGGAGTGCGATCCTCAGCCCAAAGCCGACGCTTCCGACCCAGTCGGTGTCCGCACCGTACGGAGCATCTCCTTTCCAGACCTGGCCCGCGTCAGCGAACAACGTCGCTCCCAAGCCGAGCGTCCTCCAGGAAGGCCAGCCGAATTGGATGCGATCCTCCAGCACCAAGAGAAGGCGGGTACCTCCAGGGTGCTCGTCGTCCCGTAGAGATCGAACTCCCTCCCGGCCACCGAGTGACAGCTGAAACGGCATGGTAGTTCGCCAGCCCCCTCCCATGGACGCCTTAAAAAAGATCGTCTGATTGCGCAGCCAATCAGCTCTCGCCCACAGTGCGAGGTCGATCTCGCCGAGAAGGTCTCGCCAGTCGCCCTTCGAGTATCCAGCCTCCCAGGTAGTCGAGAACCTGATGATGGATTGGCGGACAGGTACGGTCAGCGTGGAGTGCCACCTGGCATATGTGTCGTCTGCATCAGGGACTCCGTCGGGAACGAAGATTCCTAGGGAGCGACCAATAGTGAGTCCGCCAAGGAACCCGAGGGGAACCACTTCTCGCTCCCGTACGGCGTCGAGCCCCACGTATTCCTGGTAGCGATAGCGACGGGTGCCCACATGGAGCGCGAGGCGCGTTGCTCCGCGCCCACCGACTTGGCGCATGACATCGTCCGAAAGGCTGGCCTCGCCAGTCGTCGCCCCACCGAAATCTTCATTCAAGACCAGTTCGGGCGCTCCAATCTGCTCAATGATCGTTCGATCCAGGCTTAGCCCCAGGATCCAAGATTTGCCCGGATCTCCTAGTCGAGTCGCAGCGGCGAGTTCGAAGTTGTTCCGCCTCATCGGGACCAGAACATGAGAAACGGCTTCGGCCCCACCCGTCGTGAAGCTGAAAAAGCGAGTGTCCCGATCGATGGTTTCCGAGCCGGAAAATCGATTGGTCTCCCCAACGAAGCCCGCGTTGATCTGTTGGAAGAAGGATGACCCTCCTCGGCTGCGACCCACTCGTGCCTCGGCGTCTGTCCGCCCGAAGAAACGGGGGGTGAAGAGCCGGACGTTCTGATCACGAACCTCCCGCCGCTCTCGGTGTGTCACCTCGGCGCTTATGCCGTTCCCGAGAAAGTTCTCCTCGGTGGCCTGAAATCGTTCGATGTTCAGCCCGTCGTCATAGGAGAAGCCGAGGTCGATTTGAGTCGACCATTCATCTCGCGTGACGACGTGGACGATTTTGCCGACCCCGATTGAGTCGGTTGCGGTAACGCGAGCTTCCCCGAGGAAGGGGTATTGGTCCAGGAGGCGTTGTGACTCCGACAAGAGGAAGGGGTCGAAACAGTCGCCTTCCTCGAACACCAGCTCTCGTCGGATGAACGATTTCGTCGTCTCGATGTGGAGTAGATTGGCAGTTCTGAAGACCCACCGGAGCAGGCGAGGTTGGTCTTGGGTCGTGGGATAGATCGACTGGTTGTCGATCGATATACGCTGGATGATGCCTTCCGAGCACACCGGAGGATGGGCGTCCTGACTCCAAGCGGGCATCGCTGCCGCGAGAAGGACGAGCAGTGTAAGGCCGGAGGTCCGGAGGAGAAGTTGGATCATGATCTGGGTTAAGGTGAGGTGTTCAACGTATAAACGATCTGGGCCCTGGATGTTGCGCGTTCGTTTTGTCGTGCTCCGGTGGGGAGGCGTCGGACGCTCCAAGAATCTCACACAGTGGGAATTCCCATTAGCTTTAAAGGCTATACACCCGAACGATACGCGCCGTCCACATAGTGGTGCCTGTAGGTCATAACTATGCCAATCCGCAATATCGCGATCATCGCACACGTCGATCACGGAAAGACCACTCTCGTTGACCAGATGTTCGGTCAGGCAGGGGTCTTCCGTGAGAACCAGGCCGTCCAAGAGCGCGTGATGGACTCCAACCCGCTCGAGCGTGAGCGCGGGATCACCATCCTCGCCAAGAATACAGCTGTGCAGTGGAACGACGTGAAGATCAACATCGTCGACACACCGGGACACGCCGACTTCGGTGGTGAGGTCGAACGCATCCTCCGCATGGTGGACGGCGTCGTTCTTCTCGTGGATGCTGCGGAGGGTCCGATGCCGCAAACCCGCTTCGTGACGCGTAAGGCTCTGGATCTCGGCATCCTGCCCATGGTGGTGATCAACAAGGTCGATCGTCACGATTCGCGGCCGCACGAAGTGCACGACGAGGTACTCGAGCTCTTCATGGATCTCGAGGCGACCGACGAGCAGCTCGACGCTCCGTTCCTGTATGCGGTAGGCCGTGACGGCTGGGCATCTGAAAGCCCGGAGGCGACCGGGGGAGACCTCAAGCCACTTTTCGACAAGATCGTCGAGTACTTCCCGGCTCCCCAGGTGGACCAGAACGGGCCGTTCCAGATGCTCGTGTCGACGCTCGACTACTCGTCTTATGTCGGCCGGATCGCCATTGGGCGCATCGAGCGAGGCACTGTGCAGGTGGGAGAGCGCGTGGCGCTTCTCGCGCTCGGGGAACACGGCATGGTCGTGGACGGCTCCCAGGCAGAAGAAGCCCGTGTTTCGAAGCTCTACACCTTCAGTGGTCTGGATAGGATCGAGGTCGAGGAGGCGAAGGCGGGGGACATCGTTGCCCTGGCGGGACTCGACGGGGTCGAGATCGGCAAAACCGTCACCGATCCGGAGCACCGGGACCGCATGATGGGCATCGCGGTGGAGGAGCCGACGCTGTCGGTCGATTTTACCGTGAACAACTCTCCGTTTGCTGGACAGTCCGGAAAGTTCGTGACGACGCGGCAGGTCCGTGAGCGTCTCGTTAAGGAGCTGGAGCGCAACGTCTCGCTTCGGGTCGAGAATACCGATCAGCCGGACACATTTACGGTCAGCGGCCGTGGTGAACTCCACCTTACGATTCTCATGGAGACGATGCGCCGCGAGGGCTTCGAGTTCCAGGTGTCGCGTCCGCGCGTCATCACGAGAAAGCACGAGAGTGGTGAACTGCAGGAGCCGTATGAGGAGGCCGTGGTCGAAGTGCCGGCAGATTTGGTCGGCACCGTGATCGAAAAGCTTGGTGGTCGGAAGGGTGAGATGACCGAGATGCGCCCCATGGGTGATTCCGGCACGACGCGCCTCCGTTTCCGGATCCCGGCTCGCGGACTCTTCGGGTATCGCTCTGAGTTCATGACGGACACCCGCGGCGAAGGCATTCTGCACCACCAGTTCCACGCGTGGGGCGGTTGGGCTGGCCCGCTAAAGGGTCGCTCACGAGGCGTGCTCGTCGCGGACCGTTTGGGTAAGTCGGTCGGCTTCGCGCTGTTCAACCTTCAGGATCGCGCAACGATGTTCGTCCCGCCGGGTGTCGACTGCTACGGCGGTATGATTGTCGGTGAGAACGCACGTTCGGACGACATGGACGTCAACGTGAGCAAAGAGAAGAAGCTCACGAACATGCGCACCACGTCATCCGATGAGAACATCAAGCTCGAGCCGCCACGTCAGCTTACGCTGGAGTTAGCGCTCGAGTTCATCGAGGACGACGAGCTCATCGAGGTTACGCCGGACAGCATCCGTCTTCGGAAGCGCGTGCTCGATCCGAACATGCGTAAGAAGGCGGCCAAGAAGGTGAGCCAGCTGGCGTAATGAGTGAGCCGGACACCCCGTGGCACACGGTGCCGGAGGACTCGCCGCTCTGCCACCAAACGAGGTGAACGCCTCCCTGTGCATCGATTCCGACTTTGGTCTGCTGGCCGAAGAATGTTCCGTCGGGGGCCGTGAATGTCGCGACATCGGTCGCCGTCCCGTTCGTGACCCGAACGACGCGCATGGACCGGTGCGTCTGAGCCGTGATCACTCATCCACGGCCTCGTCGATTGGGGCGACTGGTCCGGTGTCACCCCCGCATCCGTAGGCTGCGACCAAGACTGCTACTGCCACTCTCCGCCCGATCGACCTCATTCTGTGCACCCATTTCGAATGTGAACCGTGACCCGCTCCGTGAAGCGCAAACCATTGGCTGCTCAGCCTGGTTCCAGGTCGGTTGCAACACCCGGACCGGGGCCCTACGATCGCGGCACTGACTCATTCTGAGGGTGTCCAATGAACGTGAACACGGCCCGTGGCCTCCATCGATCTGCTCGCTCGTTCCTAGCTGCCGCGGTCGTCGCAGCAGTGCTGGCTCCCGCCGCCCAAGCTCAGGTGGCGTGGTCCCCGGCTGAGGAGGGGTATCCACGCACTGCCGCGGAGTTGAATGGGTTCACGGCGCACACTCGGCATCTAGAGATGTGGGACTACTTAGAGTCGCTTCGAGCGGCGTCTACCGAAATGCGCCTGGGGACGTATGGCGAGACTCGGCAGGGTAGAGAGTTAGCCTACGCCGTCTACAGTCGTCCGCTGGTGAGTGAGCCCTGGGAAGCATGGGCGCTCGGCCGGCCGATCGTCGTCCTGGCGGCGAACGTCCACGGCGGCGAGCGGACCTTCAGAGAGGGCTTGCTGGTTCTGATGCGCGACTTGGCCACGCCGGGCACCGCAGCCAACGACCTCCTCGACGAGGTGACGATCGTGATTGCGCCGCAGATCAATCCGGATGGATTCGAGGCGTCTGAGTTCGGTTCTCGTGGCAATTCGTGGGGCATCGACATGAACCGCGACTACGTGAAGCTCGAACAGCCCTCGATCGCCAACTACATCGCGAATGTGATCGGCGCATGGCGTCCGCACATGTTCGTTGATGGCCACAACGGTGGTTCGCGGCCGTACAACTTGAACTACCAGTGTCCCAGTCATGCGGATCCAGCACCGGAAATCTCTCTCCTCTGCGACCAGGAGATCTTCCCAGCGATCGATGCCAAGTTGGAGGCGGAGGGCTACAAGTCCTTCTACTACACCGGCGGTGATGAGTACCAGTGGCGTGTTGGTGGATCACAGGCGCGCATCGGACGCAACTACGGCGGCTTCGTGAATTCGGTCGGGATCTTGTTCGAGGCGCCGAGTCAGCTCCTCGAGGTCGGGGCCCGCGCCGGGTATCTCGGTTATTTGGCCGTTGTCGAGTATGCGGCTGAACATGGGGATCGCCTCACCTCTGTCATTGATGCCGCGCGGGCCGAGACGATCGCGATGGGCGCTGAGCCACGCGGTGATATCACCGTAGCGATGGAGTACGGGCCGGAAGATTACACGGTCGACTACGAGCTCGTGCCTAATGGCGGGCGCGGTATCCCTCCGGGTGATCCGGTAGAGATTCAGCAGGTCACCGGCGCCCAGATCATGAAGAAGCCCGTCGTGCTGGCGACCCGCGAGCGTCCATGGGCCTACCTACTCCCTCGTGAAGCGAAAGATGCGGTCGCGATGTTGCGACGACACGGAATCACGGTCGAGCAACTGAGCCAGACGACGTCCCTGGAGGTCCAGGCGTACACCGTCGCCGGGGTCACCCACGAACGGGCCTACAATCATGCGGCGGCTACCAAGGTCGAAGTGGGTGAGGTCCTGACGATCCAAGAGACGTTCCCCGCCGGCACGTATGTCGTTCCCACCGCGCAGTACCTGGGCCGCTTGGTTGCGCACATGCTCGAGGTCGAGACCGAGGACAACGTCGTGTACTGGAATACGATGGACGGATGGATTCCGAGGGAAGCGACTCCCGCTGGTCGGGGCAGGGGTGGACGCGGCGGCGGGCAGGCGCAGGCTGCCAGGCCTCCCTTTGTGCCGATCTATAAGGTGATGGCACCGGTGGCTCTGGGGACGCGAGTGATCCGGTAGCTGGTTCGGCGCGAGCCGCCCGTGCACCGCGGTGCGGTTGGGTCGCGTGGCTCGGTGCTGGCTGGGGACCCTAGCAAGCCGGGCTCGCGCCCGAAGCACACCCACATCAACGCCGCGGGATCGCTGGTATGCCGCCCTTGGCAATGACTTCCAGCACCCGTTCGGATTTGGTACGGAGAAGGTCATATTTCTGCTTCGCTCCGCGGGATCGCTGGCCGGGCGCTTTCATTGATGGAGTCGCAGTGGACGATCAGAGATTTCAGATGGCTCCGACCTTCGAGCGTTATCTCGAGGTCGTCGAGAAGAACAAGGATCTCTGGCGCGGCGTGTACGATCGTGTCCGACTACCGGACGACTTGGTCGCGGAAGCCCGGACCATTCCCGGAGATTGGTATCTGGTCGCGCTGTCGGAGGACTGGTGCGGTGACGCGGTGAACACACTTCCTGTGATCGCGCGTCTCGCCGATGAATCGGGATGGGACTTGAGAGTCATGTCGCGAGACGACAACGATGACCTGATGGACTCACACCTGACGAACGGACGTGCTCGCTCGATTCCAGTCGTGATCATCTACGACGACGACTTCAACGAGATCGGGTGGTGGGGCCCCCGGCCGGGGGAGATCCAGGCGTGGCTCATGGATGAAGGACTCTCCATGCCAACGCCGGAGCGTTATAAGCACGTTCGGCGTTGGTACGTGAAGGATCGTGGACGGAGCACACTTCAGGAATTGCTCGGTCTCTTGAATCGAGTTGCGTAGCACGATTGCTCTGCGGCAACACACGGCAGACTTTGCGGGGTCCGGATCGTTCGGTCCGGGCTTTTCGCGTTCTTCTACGATGTATGTCTGACTCGATCGATACCCACCCGACCGAAACTGAAAACACGCCGGACGACTCGCACGAGCTCAAGTCCGACGCGACACGTGTACCCGTCAATCGCGCGGGGATCTTCGTGCTCGCATTCGCGTCTGGCTTCGCTGTCCTCACCATCGAAATTGCTGGCGCTCGACTGATCGCCCCGGTGTTTGGTTTGTCGGCGGTACCTTGGACTGCGGTAATTGGAGTGATCCTCACCGCCCTCGCCTTCGGAAGTCATCTAGGTGGGCGGTTGGCGGATGCCGGGAAGGTGCCATTGGCGGCGGTGCTCATGGTCGCCGCGGTCACTGCCGCGCTCCCCATCGTCGGAGCGAGCTTTCCCTGGATGGCTCGAGGTGTCCTCGGTTTCATTCCCGGCGCGGTGGTGAGCGCCTTGTTCCTCTTTGCACCGTCGGTTTTGTGCCTCGGGGCCGTAGTGCCCTATCTGGTGCAGGCCGACACGCATGACCTGGGCAAGGTAGGACGACGGGCTGGCGACGTGAGTGCGGCGGCCACAGCAGGGTCGATCCTGGGATCCTTCATGACCGGCTTTGTTCTCCTGCCCATGTTCCCGCTACCGGTCCTCATGGGCCTGACTGCTGTGCTGATTCTCTTTCTGGCTGGCCTTGCTGGGGCCGTGCTCGGAAAGCGTGTTCCAACCCAATTTTTGGTGTTGACGGCGCTCGGCGTGGGGACGTTGGCCGCCGCTGTTTCCCAACTTCCTGTGGACACGTTACTGAAGAAGCAGACCCTGTATTCGTCGGTCGCGGTTACAGAGCGGAACTGGGGTGATGGGGGCGGTGCCGTACGCGAGTTGTGGCAAAATGGCGGGTCCTCGTCTGCTGAGTACGTCGAGTCCGGGGCTCCGGCGCACTCCTATGCTCTGGCCAGCCTTCAGATTCTCCAGCCGGTGATGAATCGAGTGGAGTCGGCGCTGGTCTTGGGCGGGGCTGCGCTGTCGCTTCCCGTCGCGCTCGAGCGCGCACATCCGGGTATGCGAATCGACGTGGTCGAGATCGACCCGGCGGTGACAGAGTTGGCGGAGGAGTATTTTGCGTTCCGCCAGGTCGACTACCCGACCATCCGAGTCATTCACGACGACGCACGAGTGTTCATGCGGTCAAGTGACACCAGGTATGATCTTGCCTACCTCGATGTGTTCGACCATCTGCTCACGGTTCCGTGGACGATGGTGACCGAGGAAGCTCTGCGTGCGATGTCCGAACGGCTCGGAGCTGAGGGCCTCTTCATGGCGAATGTGTTGTCGCCGCTCAGCGGGGCCGGAACCGCCTTCCTTGAACGATTCACCTATACGCTCGAGTCGGTCTTTCCGGAGGTCCGCATTTACCGCGCGAACCCGGGATACGGTCTGCATGTGACGCAGAACCTCATCATAGTGGCGGCGAGTCAGCGCTCGACATTACCCGGAGGCGAGTGGGTTGAGGCGCCGGTCGCTTCTGTTGGACCACCGCTGACTGATGCTTGGGCCCCAGTCGAGTACCTTCAGGCAAAGATCTTCTTGGAGGGATTGGGATGGGAATGAAGTCGTTCAACCTCTTGGCCGAAGCCGAAGCCCTCACGACGCTCTGGTCTCCCAAGGTCGTCGGGCGTGTAAACGACTCCTTCGTGAAGGTCGCGAAGGTGCAAGGGGAATTCGTCTGGCATGCCCATGAGCATGAAGATGAGATGTTCCTCATCCTCAAGGGGCGACTGCGCATCGAGATGGACGAGGGTCCTATCGAACTCGGAGCCGGTGACGCGTTTGTCGTACCGAAGGGCATGCGGCACAATCCTGTCGCTCAAGAAGAGTGCTGCCTCGTGCTGATCGAGCCCGTAGAGACGACACACACGGGAGACGTGGTGACCGAGCGAACGAAGTCTATCGAAGAACAACTGAGAGAGGACTGAGGCGATGTCGCTGATTTACAAGGATGGAGTTCCAGGCAACAAACATCCACTCAACGTTGTGGAGGTGGGTGACGATGCCGTTGCTAGTGTCGACCGCGTTGAGAGACCACCGCTTTTTGAAGTGTACATGCGCATGGCCGAGGAATTGGCGAAGCGGTCTACGTGTGCTCGGCTACAGGTGGGTACCGTGCTGACCGATGCGAACCTGGAACACGTCGTCTCGATCGGCTACAACGGCAATGTCCGGGGTTTCCCCAACCGGTGCGATTCGGACGAGGCCGGCAAGTGCGGCTGTATTCATTCTGAGATGAACGCCCTGGTTAAGGCGCCGGGTGAGTTACGGGACAAGGTCGCCTTCCTCACCGCGAGTCCCTGTATCATGTGCGCGAAGCTGATGGTCCAAGCCAATGTGGCCTACGTCTTCTACCGCGAGACCTATCGGAATCCAGAAGGACTCGACGTATTGGACAAAGCAGGGGTTACGGCGGTGTGTTACACCCGCTGGAAGGACTCCTGGCGTTAGGGCGTTTTCGCCCGGTTGTTGCACGGGATCACAGCGATCGACGGAAGGCCTTCTTGGCTTCCAGCTTCAGGCGCTAGGCCGCCGGTTCGGAGCAGAAGCAGCGTTGCCACGATGCCCCACCGCACGAAGGCGTTCCGCCGTCGCCCGGCTCCGGGCTTTCCTCCGATGACTCCAATGTTGTGCTAGCAGGCTCTGTTCCGACTTGGACGAACGCCGTCCCGAGGGCCACCGGCAACCCGATGATCAAGAGGACGAGTGCCATTCCAGGGAGCCATTCCGGGAGGTTAGCTGTCTCGACCACGGTACCCACGACCTGGGGCGCACCCCATGATGCCGCGAGGTAAATCCCCAGGGCCTGCCACAGAGATCTGCGGTGGATTTCGTGGGGCAATTTCGGGGATTGGGCACGGCGGACATGCGGAGTTCGGGTGGGTTGCGGAGAACATGCGGGTGCCACGAGCGATCCTACAAAGGAGCGCGCTGACAACTGGTAAACATCGGCCTCCTCGTTAGCTTCCTCGGACCTTCCTTATGCCGATTCTTGACACGAATGCCCCCCACGCGCGGAGCATATTCTTTGAGCCAGACCGCTTCTGACGGTAGCGAGACTCCCTTCGGTCGCTTCTTCCTCCCTGGTCCGACGGAGGTCCGCTCCGATGTCCTCGCGGCCCAGACTAAGGCGATGATCGGACACCGAGGGCCTGGTATCCAGGAAGTGATGGGGCCACTCCAAGAAGGCCTCAAGCAGGCGTTCTTTACGGCCCGGCCCGTCTTCATCTCTAGCTCTTCAGCGTCTGGCCTTATGGAAGCTGCGGTTCGGAATGGAGCTTCCAGCCGCGTGTTGTCGCTCGTGAATGGGGCCTTCAGTCAGCGCTTCGCTTCGATCGCGGTGGCGTGTGGACTCGAAGTAGACGAGGTCTCCGTTCCGTGGGGCGAAGCCCACGATCCCTCCGCTGTCGCGACTGCCCTCGAAGGTGGTGACTACGACGCGGTCACAGTGGTGCATTCGGAGACCTCAACCGGCGCGCTCAACGACCTTCCAGCCATCTCTACCGTTGTGAAGCAGCATGCAGACACGCTTTTGCTGGTCGATTCAGTCACAGGGTGCGGTGGGGCCGAGCTTCGCACTGACGCATGGGGGCTCGACTTCGTTCTGACGGGGTCACAGAAGGCGCTCGCGCTTCCACCCGGCCTGTCGTTCGGTGTCGCGTCTGAGGCGATGATGGAGCGTTCGGCTTCTGTAACTGGGAAAGGCTTCTACTTCGACTTGGTCGAGTTCCAGAAAAACATCGAAAAGCTCCAAACGCCTACGACGCCTGGCTTGAGCACGATGTATGCGCTTCAGGTCCAGCTCGATCACTTCGCGGAAGAAACCATGGAGGGCCGCTGGGCCCGCCACACCTCCATGGCCGAGCGCACACACGCTTGGGTTGCTGAGATGGCGGCCAATGGTCTGCCCCTCTCAGTCATGGCCCCGGAAGGGTGTCGCTCTCCCACGGTCACTGCGGTTCAGCTGGGCGAGGGATTGAGCGGACCCCCGATCGTGAAGGGGATGCGAGAGCGGGGCTGGGTGGTTGGTGGGGGCTACGGGAAACTGAAAGAGACGTCCATCCGAATCGGACACATGGGCGACCATTCGCTCGACGAACTGAACGAACTTCTCGAAGTATTGACCGAGGTGATCCTATGACGCCGACCTTCAAGGTGGTCGTGACAGACAAGGTGTCTGACACTGGCCTCGAGCCGCTTCGGGCAGACGCTCGTTTCGAAGTGATCAAGATCGACGATTCGTCTGACCCGGCCTTCGCCGAAGCTCTGAAGGATGCGCACGGCCTAGTCGTGCGGAGTGCGACCAAAGTCGGCGGGGAAATGCTCGCACAAGCGGAACACCTCCGAGTCATTGGCCGTGCCGGCGTAGGTGTCGACAACATCGACTTGGGGGCGGCCACGGAGCGGGGCGTAGCCGTTGTGAACGCTCCGGCGGGCAACACCGTCTCCGCGGCGGAACTCACGATGGCTTTGATCCTGTCGATGGTGCGAAAGGTCTCCGCGGCTGACGCGTCGATGCGCACCGGCGCGTGGGAGCGGTCGAGCTTCAAGGGGGTCGAGCTCCGAGGGCGGACACTGGGCCTCATCGGCGCCGGAAGGATCGGCGGTGAGGTGGCCCGCCGATGTGCAGCCTTTGGCATGAAGGTCATGGCGCATGATCCGTACCTGACCGCGGAGCGTGCTTCCGGTCTGGGCGTAAGCCGTGCATCGCTCGACGATGTCATCGAGAAGGCTGATGTGATCTCCCTTCACGTCCCGCTCACCGACGACACCCGTGGCCTGATCTCCACGGAAACGCTTGGACGCATGAAAGACGGTGTGTTCATCGTGAACGTGGCGCGCGGCGGTGTCGTCGACGAGGCGGCGCTCGCTCAGGCGCTTCACGACGGCCAGATCGCGGGTGCGGCCTTGGACGTGTACGAGAACGAGCCTCTTGAAGAGGGCAGTCCCCTTCGGGAGGCGCCCAACATTGTGCTTACCCCACACCTGGGCGCGTCGACACCGGAAGCGCAGGAACTCGTGGCCGTGGAAATCTCTCAAGCGGTGAGGGCCGCGTTGGCGGAAGGGGATCTCTCCCGGGCGCTCAACGCACCCGCCATCAGCGGTGATGCGCTGAAGGCGCTTATGCCGCTCTTCGAGCTCGGTCACAAGCTGGGTCGGCTTGCATGCGCTCTGGCGCCAGGTGGGATTACAGGAGTCGAAGTGCGTTACGGAGGGGAGTCGGATGAGGCTGTGCAGCCCCTCACGTCGTATGTCCTGGTCGGATTGCTCGAGAGGGTTCTCGGGCAGGATGTGGTGAACTTCGTGAGCGCTGCTCACCTAGCCCGTCAGCGGGGCATCGGGATTTCGAGGGCACAGCTCGCGAGACACAAATCGTACACCGAGTTCGTGGAAGTCATCATCAAGGGTGAGAGCCAAGACTTCAGCGTCGCGGGCGCCCTCCTCGGGGAGGGACACCCCCGCATCGTGAGAATCGAGAAGTACCACGTGGACATTGTGCCAAGCGGAGCGCTCATCGTGCTCAAGAACCACGATGTGCCTGGAGTCATTGGCCGGGTCGGCACCCTCCTTGGGAACCACGAGATCAACATCGGAGAGTACCATCAGTCACGGCTCTCCCGTGGAGGCGACGCGCTGGCGGCCATCGCGGTCGATGCGGACGTTGCACTCGATGTACGCGAAGCCCTGCTCGAACTTGAAGAGGTGTCCTCAGCAGTAGTGGCGCGGCTGGGTTAGGACATATCTAGTGATTCTATAGGCGGTCCGGATGGTCCTGGCCCGCAGCAGCCCAACCCGAGTGAATCGATGCTGAGCGATCTCTAGATCAAGAAATTGACCCGCCACTCCCAGGTGTACGACGTAGATGACGACGGCCAGATCGACGCCGGAGACTTCGAGCGGGTCGTGGAGAATGTTCGAATCCTGCGCGGAGAGCCCGATCACGGTGGAATGATCAGCAGAGCGGAACGGATGAGTGTCGCCGGTGAGTTCGATCGAGGAATCGACCCTGATGCTCCAGGAAACCTGCTCTTCGGGTCGTTCGGGATCTAAATCGCTCTGCCGCGTCGCGCGGCGAATAAGCCGACTAGCCGAAAGGGCGAGAGCTCTAGGGTTCGATCTGCTTCTGAAGTGCGTCTCTGATTATTTCGGCGGGGTGTTTCGCCTCTCTCCCGGTGCCGTCTGTGATCTGAGCACGGCAGCTCGTACCGGCAGCGACGATCGCTACGTCGGGGCCGGCCTCCCTAACGGCGGGGAGGACATCGAGATCTCCGATCGCCATTGAGACCTCGTAGTGTTCTTCGTGATATCCGAACGCTCCAGCCATCCCGCAGCATCCCGACTCGATCAACTCGGCGTCGAAGCCAGGAATCCGGTTGAGTAGCCGTGCGGTGACGTCTGCGGACCCCGCCGCTTTTTGATGGCAATGTCCGTGGACCTTGGCGGACCCACTCTGTTGGACGAAGGGCAACGTGATGCCTGACTCCAGGTCGGCATCGATTGCCTCCTCGAAGAGGATCATGTTGTCCGCTACTCGACGGGCGTCCTCCGTGGGGATGAGGCGAGGAAGGTCTTCCTTGATGGTGTAAACACAGCTGGGCTCGAGGCCTACCACCGGTATCCCATTGGCAGCGTATGGCAGCATCGCGTCGATGACTCGGTGACCTTCCTCCCGTGCTTCGTCGAGTAGTCCGGCGCTGAGGTACGTGCGGCCGCAGCACAGAGGGCGACCTTTGGCCCGGACGCCGCCGGACGTTTGTCGGGTCTGGGAAAGCACGTCGAGGGCAGCCCGCGCGACCTCGGGCTCGAACCAACGCGTGAAAGTGTCGACGAAGAGTGCCACGGCGGGGAAGGCATCTCCCGGGCCGAGGGTGCCGTTGGCCTCACTCTTTCGCCAGGGGTGCGAGGACCACTTCGGAAGTGGGCGTCGCGAGGAAATTCCGAGCCGCGACTCGGCCAAGCCTCTAAGCAGCGAGTTGGCGCCGCCAATATTCACGAGCGGCGCCAGGCGACTGAGCATGGAGGCTCGTCTAGGGAGATCTGCGAGAAGGCGCTCGCGCGCCGAGATTCCGTGCTTCCGATTTTGGTGGTGGAGCCATTCGAGCTTCAGCGACGCCATGTCGACGCCGGTGGGACACTCGCGTTTGCATCCCTTACAAGAGATACACAGCGACATGGCCTCGGCCATTTCGGGCGAATCGAGTCCGTCCTCTCCCAGCTGTCCGGTAAGCGCGAGCCGGAGGGCGTTCGCCCGCCCTCGGGTCGAATGTCGCTCGTCTTGCGTGGCACGGAACGACGGACACATCACGCCCGGATCCGACTTTCGGCATGCGCCGTTGTTGTTGCACTTCTCCACTGCGGAGAGGATCCCGTTGTCCTCGGACCAATCCAACACGACGGGGAGAGCCTTTTCGGCCCGCCCCGGAGCGGACTCCGCGTACGTTTCGTTGTACCGGAAAAGGCTCCGGTCATCCATGCGCGGTGGGTCGACGATCTTTCCAGGGTTCATGAGCCCGGACGGATCGAAAGTGCGCTTAACATCACCGTAGAGCGTGGCCATGCGGTCCCCCAGCATCGTTGCGAGGAACTCTGATCGCAGGAGCCCGTCGCCGTGCTCACCAGAATGTGTGCCTCCGTATCTGCGCACGACCTCGTGGGTCTCCTCAGCGATGGCACGCATGCTGCGGATGTCGTCCGGGTCCCTGAGGTTTAGGGCAGGACGTACGTGCAGACACCCAACCGAGGCGTGTGCATACCAGGTGCCCGTGGAGCCGTGGCGCGCGAAGATTTCTTCGACGCTCGTTGCGTACCCGGACAGATGCTCGAGAGGGACGGCGCAGTCCTCGATGAACGAGATCGGCTTCTTCGGCCCCGCCATGGACATGACGATGTTGAGGCCGGCCTTCCTCACGCTCCACACAGCGGCCTGCATGGAGGCCGTCTCCGCCCGGACCACTCCGCCGGGATAGCCGAGTTCGCCTAGGAGGTCCGCGAGCTGCTTCAACTTCCCGGAGAGGTCGGCACCGGCCGTCTCTTCTGCGAACTCCACGAGCAGGAGCGCCTTCGGGGCTCCTACGACGAACGTCGACAACGCGGACCGGAACTCCGGTCGCTCGGCCGCGAGCGTTAGGACGTTCTCGTCTACCAGTTCCACGGCACTGGGCGCGAGCTCGACGATGTGCTGTACCGCATCCAGAGCTCCCAGCAGAGTGGGGAAGTGGCACACGCCTAAGACGCGGGTCCGCGGTACAGGGGCGAGGCGTAGTCTGAGTTTGGTGAAGAAGGCGAGCGTCCCTTCCGAGCCCACAAGGAGCTGCGCCAGGTTTTCGTGCCCCGGAGCGAGGCGATCGACGGCGTAGCCGGCGACGTTACGCATGGCCTTGGGAGTGGTCCGGGCGATCTCGTCAGCATCCCGCGCGTACAGGGCGCGAAGTGCCGTGAGTTCGTCAGGGATGAGCGACCCCTCAGAGCCGCCTTCACCCAGCCAGAGGCGGCGCCCGTCCGGTAGCACGGCTTCAACCGCCGCAACGTTGTCGATCATCATCCCGTACTTCAGGGACCGAGACCCGGCGCTGTTATTGCCCGCCATGCCTCCCAGGGTCGCACGGTTGCTGGTCGACGGATCGACCGGGAACCAGCTGCCGTCTGGCTTCAGGGCCGAGTTGAGATGATCCAAGACCAGCCCTGGATCGGCGTCGACGTGGTCCTCTCCCACGACTTCGAATGCCGTGAGGTGGCGACTCACGTCCACGATGATGGCCCGGCCCACGGTCTGTCCGCACTGAGACGTGCCGCCGCCGCGCGGAAGAACAGGGGCGCCCTCCTCGCGGGCGACCGTCATGATCGCTTCTACATCCTCAGCGGATCTCGGAAAGACCACACCCAATGGTTCGATCTGATAGTGAGACGCATCAGTCGAATACAACCCGCGAGTAAATGCGTCGAAACGAACCTCGCCCCGGATCGCACCGCGGAGTTTTCGTTCAAGGTCTGCGTCGCCGGGTGCGCGATCGGTGCTCAGGCGGCTCATGGGTGTCGGGGCGTGGGGTACCGTGTAAGTTGGTTTTTCTCTTGGGCGGCAACGTATGCCACCCTACCCCCAGTCGCACCTGAGCCAAGTACCGTGACCTACCGCAGCGGACGACACTTTCTGCAGCTCCCCGGCCCGACCAACGTGCCGGACCGGGTGTTGCGTGCGATGTCCCGCCCGACCATCGACCACCGAGGCCCGGAATTCAAGGAACTCACAGGTCGGCTCTTAGCGGAGTTGAAGTGGCTCTTTCGGACCAAACACCACGTTCTCGTGCACCCGTCGTCCGCGAGCGGAGCCTGGGAAGCGGCGATCACGAACACGCTTTCGCCTGGAGACCGGGTCGTTGTCTTCGATCAGGGCTTCTTCGCGGAGAAATGGGCGGCCGTGGCCGACCGCTTCGGGCTCATCGTCCAACGTGAGCCCTGGGAACCGCGTCGTGGCCTCGCGGCCGACGCAGTGATCGACGCTCTGCGCGCCGATCACATCAACGCCATCAAAGCGGTGTTTGTCGTTCACAACGAGACGTCGACGGGTGTGACCAGCGATGTCGAAGTGATTGGTACGGCGATGCAGGAGTCGGGACATCCCGCCATGCTTTTTGTCGATGCGGTTTCGTCTCTGGCTGCCACGGACCTCCAACACGACGCTTGGAGCATTGATGTGACGGTATCCGGATCGCAGAAGGGGCTCATGCTTCCTCCGGGACTGGCATTTCTCGCGATCGGGCCGCGGGCGCTCGAGGCACGAAAGGCCGCGACGCTCCCTCGTTCGTACTGGGATTGGGACGACCAGCTCGCTGCGAATGAGCAGGGGACTTTCCCGTACACGCCCGCGACGAACCTCCTTTACGGACTTGAAGAGGCGCTCGTTATGCTGCGTGAGGAAGGACTCGCCAACGTGTTTCAGCGACACGCACGTCACGCACGGGTGGCGCGTACGGCGGTCGCTGCGTGGGGCCTCGACACCTTCGCGTGGAACCCGCTTGAGGCGAGTAATGCTGTGACGGCAACAGTGATCCCGGACGGCTTCGACGCCGACGAACTGAGAACGCTGATTCTCAACCGATATGACATGTCGCTGGGGACGGGGCTCGGGCCCTACAAAGGCAAGCTCTTTCGCATCGGGCACCTGGGTGACTTCAACACACTGACGCTTATGGGTGCACTTGCTGGCATAGAGATGGGACTGGCTCTGGCCGGGATCCCGCATCAGCCGGGGGGTGTGCGCGCTGCCATGGATTTCCTGACTACTGAAGGTGGAGGGACGTGATGTCTCGGTTCCGCACTGTGGCGACGACCGCTGCGTTTGTGGCGATTTCGCTCGGTTCCATAGGATGCGTCGCTGAAGGGGACGGTGGCCCGATCGAGCTCAAGTTCGGACATGTCGGGGAGCCGGGATCGCTCTTCGCTCTCTCGGCGGAAGAGTTCGCGCGCCGAGCGAACGAACGTCTCGACGGCTATGAGGTCGTTGTTTTCGGTTCCAGTCAGCTGGGTGGTGACGAACTTCTGCTACAGAAGATCAAACTGGGCACCGTCGACTTCGCCCTCCCGTCCACGGTGATGTCGTCCCAGATCGATGCGTTTGGCCTGTTCGAGATGCCCTATCTCGTCGTGGATCGGGAGCACATGAGGGCCATCGAGGAGGCGGTCGTATGGCCTGATCTCGCACCGCTTGCGGAGGCCGCGGGGTATCGAATGCTCGGTGTCTGGGAGAACGGATTTCGCCATGTGACGAACAATGAGCGGCCCATCACTGCTCCGGCCGACTTGGCGGGCATCAAGCTTCGCACTCCCCGCGGAGTGTGGCGGGTCAAGCTCTTCCAAGCTTATGGAGCCAACCCGACGCCGATGGCTTTGTCCGAGGTCTTCATTGGGTTGCAGACTGGTGTGATCGACGGACAAGAGAACCCGCTCGCCCAGATATGGGGCTCCAAGCTGTACGAAGTGCAGGACTACTTGTCCATGACGGGCCATGTGTACACTCCTGCCTACGTGGTGGTGTCTCCGAGTCAATGGGATCGGTTGTCCGACGATGTTCGCCAAATCTTGGAAGAAGAGGTCCGGTCCACGCAGGCGTTCGTGCATGAGACGGCGGCCCGGTTGGATACGGAGTTGCTGACGTCCGTCCGTGATGCCGGCGTGGAGGTCAATTCGCCGGAGCGTGCGGCCTTCGTGCAGGCGAGTACGGGGCTCTACGAGGAGTTTGACGCGACCGTGGAGGGTGGCGGAGACTTAGTCCGGCGAGCCCTCGACTCAGGATCGAATTGACCCTCACTCGCTCCAGCCACTCGTGAAACCAGCCGTCTTCCGAAGTCGACTCCGGGTCTTCCTGGAGACGATCGTTCTGGTCCTGATGGTGGCTCTTGCCGTCATCGTTGTGGTGGGCGTCGGGTTCAGGAAGGCGGGGGCGTCACTCGTCTGGTACGACGAGGTTGCCTCCATCATGCTCGCCTGGCTTACCTATTACGGAGCCGCTCTCGCTGCCCTGAGTCGATCGCACATCGGCATGCCGACGCTCGTCGACAAGATGCACGGCAATCTCAGGAAGGGCGTCGTGCTGTTCGGCGAAGTCGTCGTGATCGCCTTCTTCTCCGTGCTAGCCTGGGCGGGCGTACGTGTCTTCTCCGTTCTGGGAGGGACTACGCTCGTGTCTCTTCCCTGGGTGCCGACCGCGGTCGCTCAGTCGGTGATTCCCATTGGTGCGGTGCTCTTCATCGTCTCGCAATTGTTGTCGCTGCCAGATGCGCTGAGGGAGCCAGTCGCTGAGCCTGACGAGGAGTTCGCGTATGTGGCGACGGCCGAAGCTGATGGGCCGGCGAGCTCTGGAGCCGACGCATGAGTCTGCTCGGAATTGGCCTCGTGTTGCTGTTGTTGGTGGTTCTCGGGATCCCGATCGCGATCTCTCTCGGAGCCGTGGCGGTGCTGGCCATGATCACGGGGCCCGGTGGGATAGGTTCGCTACCCAACGTGGGTCTCGTGATGTACAGCGGGTCCACGTCCTTCCCGCTCATCGCGATTCCGCTCTTCATCTTGGCCGGCGCGATCATGAACGCGTCGGGTATCAGTACGCGATTGATCAACTTTGCCTCTGCGTTGGTCGGTTTCATCCGGGGCGGTCTGGCGATGGTCACTATCAGCGCCTCGCTCTTCTTTGCAGAGATCAGCGGATCGGCGGTCGCGGACGTGGCGGCGCTCGGATCGATCCTGATCCCAGCCATGAAACGGAAGGGATATTCGAAGTCGTTCGCGGCTGCAGTGACATCCTCGTCTGCGACCCTCGCGGTGATTATCCCTCCGTCGATCCCGATGATCCTCTATGGGGTGATGTCTGGATCGTCGATTGTCGAACTCTTTGTTGCTGGCATCATCCCAGGGGTCCTAGGCGGCCTCATGATGATGTTGGTCGCATACATGTTGGCCCGGAAACGTAATTTTCCTAAAGAGCAGATGTTCAAGCTCGAGCGCGTTTGGGAAACGGCTAGGGAAGCGGCGTGGGCCCTTACACTTCCGGTCATCATCCTGGGCGGGATCTTCAGCGGATGGGTTACCGCCACGGAAGGCGCAGGGCTGGCCGTCGTGGCGGCGATGTTCATTGGCGGTGTGATCTACCGAGAGTTGGACCTGCCGCATCTCAAGAAGGCGATTCTAGAGGGGGGCACGCAGACCGCCGTCGTGATGCTGTTGGTGGCTGCGTCCGCGCTGCTCGGGGATTACCTGACGGAGGTCCGGGTACCGCAGCGAGTGGCGGAGGGCATCATGGGTATGACCCAGGACCGTTGGGCCATCCTACTTCTGCTGAACGGCTTCTTCCTGGTCATTGGGCTCTTCCTTCACTCTGCGGCAGCCATCATTCTGGTCGTGCCCATCGTGATGCCTTTGGTAACGGCTGCAGGCATCGATCCTGTACACTTCGGACTCGTCGTGACCCTCAATCTTGGCATCGGGCAACAGACGCCGCCTGTTGCCTCGGTCCTCGTGACCGCGTGTTCCGTCGCCAAGGCGGACATCTGGCAGGTGAGCAAGGTCAACGTGTACTTCGTGGCGGTGCTGCTCGCTGTGCTTCTGCTCGTGACCTACGTTCCGGCGATTCCGATGTTCCTCGTGGAGATGTTCTACCGATGAGCACAAGAGTCCACGTAAAGATCGACGCAGGCATTGCCGAGATCCGTCTCGACGGCCCAGACAAGCACAACGTGCTTGGTATCGCTGGTTGGCGGACCCTAGCAGAAGAGTTCGAGACGTTGACGAAGAATGCGGATGTTCGGTGCGTCACGATCCGAGGTGTGGGTGGGCGCGCCTTCTCCGCCGGATCCGATATCTCGGCCTTCGAAGCTCAACGAACTGCACCGGACGACGTGAAGGGATACTCGGACGCGATCGGCACGGCGCTCCATGCCGTTTGGAACTGTCCACACCCAACGATCGCCATCGTTCAGGGACTCTGCGTGGGCGGGGGCCTAGAGATCATCAGCTGCTGTGACGTTCGAGTCTGCGAGGCATCGAGCCGATTCGGGGCCCCCATCAATCGGCTCGGCTTGACCATGTCGCACACGGAACTCGATCCGCTGGTGCGGCTGATCGGAGCTGGGGCGGCGCTCGATCTTCTCCTCACGGGGGAGCTCGTGCCTGCGGCCGGAGCACGGCGTATCGGGCTTGTAAATCGCGTGGTGCCGGATGGTGAGGTCCGGACGCGCGGTCGCGAGTTGGCGGAGCAGATTGCCGCGGGTGCTCCTCTTGTGAATCGTTGGCACAAGAAGTTCATCCGCCGGCTCGAGGACCCGACGCCGCTTAGCGATGCCGAGCGCGCCGAGGCACACGACGCCTTCCAGACGGACGACTACCGTGAAGGCCGCGAAGCGTTCGTGGAGAAGCGTAAGCCGACGTTCACCGGAGAGTAGGTCCATGCTGTCGGCACTGTCCGGAGTCCGAGTCGTCGAACTCAGCCACATTATGGCAGGCCCTGTCTGTGGGCTCCTTCTCGGCGATCTGGGCGCCGACGTCATCAAGGTGGAACGTCTCCCTAATGGGGACGGCACGCGTGGATTCGTTCCGCCAGACGTAAAGGGCGAATCTGCAGCGTTTATGATGCTGAATCGCGGGAAGCGTGGGGTTGCTGTGGACCTGCGTTCCGAAGAGGGGCGGTCGGTGGTACGCCGGTTGGTAAAGGATGCCGACGTGATCATCGAGAACTTCCGTGCCGGAACGATGGAGAAGATGGGGCTCGGCTACGATGACCTATCAGCCATCAACGAAAAACTGGTCTACTGCCAGATCACGGGATTCGGCTCGACGGGACCGATGTCGAACCGAGGCGGCTTCGACCTGATCGCTCAGGGTTATTCGGGGCTCATGAGCGTGACCGGGGAAGGGCCGGGACGGGCACCCGTGAAAGTGGGTGCTCCGGTGACCGACATTACTGCGGGTATTCTGGCGGCATTGGGTGTGGTGTCCGCGCTTTTTGAGAGAGAGCGGACAGGGAAAGGGCAGCACGTCGACACGTCCCTTTTTGAAGCTGGAATCACGCAGACGTTCTGGCAGAGCGCGATCGCGCTCGCAAGTGGAGTGTCACCCGGCCCCATGGGGTCAGCTCACCCCCTCGCCGCCCCGTATCAGACCTTCCCGACGACCGACGGGTGGATCAATGTGGGTGCCTCCAACGAGGCGACTTGGACTCGCCTCACCCAGGCGCTGAATGCGGCCGAGCTCCACGAAGACCCGCGCTTCAGCACTAATCCGGACCGAATGGCACACTTGGACGAATTGGTCCGTGTGCTCGCGCCGCATTTTCTGAAGCGCTCCACGGAGAGTTGGCTGGAACGGCTTCAGGACGCGGGCGTTCCAGCCGGCCCGATCGCTTCCGTCGGGGAGATGATCGAAAATCCCCAGACGAAGGCTCGGGGCATGGTGATCGACGTCGAGCACTCGTCGCTCGGTTTGGTACGTTCGCTGGGTTTCCCCGTGAAGATGTCGGGATCTGGCCCTAAGGAGGACGCGGAACCGCTCCGGGGCGCTCCCCTTCTAGGGGAGCATACTCGCCAGGTGCTGGCCGAGGCTGGCTTCACGGGTATGGAAGTGGATCGACTGATCGGAGCCGAGATCGTCCGCTAGGGCTCGATCAGGCGCCACCACGCTCCGGTGAGCCCGAGTTCATCGAAGATCGCCTGTCCTGCCTCGGCGGAGAGGCCTCGCCACCCCGCTTCTAGGCGCCCTGAATACCACGGCTGGGCGATCGCCCACATCGTCGCGAAGTCGATCATCGCTCCGAACCCATGTCCGGTGCGTTCGAGCCATGCCGTCACGTCCCCTTCCGACCGGAAGGCAAGCATGTTGCTTCACGTGAAGCCGATGTTGGCCCACGCGTCCCGGATGGGGACGACCATGTGGATGACGCCGTCGTCTCCCGCGAGTTCGCCGTCTCGAATCCCGAACTCCAGTGACGTACCGCTCTCCGCGCACCGCGTGCGAATCCACCCGTCGGTGCCGGCGATAGCAGGCACTCCGAACGCATCCCAAGCGCATGGGGCGTAGGTGGTCATGACGGGAGTCTCTACTGGGTACGCCGACTCCACGTCCGAGTAGGGATTCGCCCACCAAACGCCCGATCCGTCCGGATGTGGCGCGATCTGATGCGCTTGATGTAGTCGTTCGAGGGACTCGGCCATCCGTTCAGGGGTGCTCTCGAAGGTCTCGGCCAAATCCCTTAGGCTGGGAGCCTTCCCCGTCGCGGCAAAGCTCTGGTACACCGCTGTCCGCACGAGCCAATCGACGTCCGTAGGCGGGGTCATCGGATCGCTCGATAACGCTGCAGGATTTCGATGGTCTCGTCGAGGGGGAGCGCTTCAACCGTTCGCCCGTTGCTCGTCACGGTCGTGGCCTTGAGGAGCGAGTTGTACACGGCCTCTTCGGTGGATTCCACTGCAGCCTCGAAGAGCCCGCTCATGCTGCCGTTCGCCAGGTCGTCGAATGTATGCTCGCCGGGAGTCGTCGAGCGACGGACACCGTTGGCGGTCGAGAATGCGATGACGTAGTCCCCGGATCCGTTGCTGGCATACGAACCGGTCCGAGCTAGTCCCATGATTGCGCGGGCTGCGAGTCGCTCGAGGTTTCGGGCTGAGAGAGGGGCGTCCGTGGCGACCACCATCATGATTGAGCCCCACTCCTGGACGTCGGCTTGCGGGTCGTAGTCTTCATCGTGCCCCACCTGATTGGCGAAGGCGTATTGGCCGAGCTCAACACCCACCGGAGCTCCTCCCATCTGGAGGATGCCACCGAAGTTCGATTGAACGAGAACCCCGACCGTATAGCCGCCCATCCCTTGGGGAAGCACTCGGCTGCTGGTGCCGATTCCGCCTTTCCAACCGAAGGCAGACGTTCCTGCTCCTGCCCCCACGACGCCTTCCTCGACCGGGCCGTCCGTGGCGGATTCGAGTGCACGGATGACGTGAGCGGGTTCGATCGGACGGTTCCGAATGTCGTTGAGGCCCCCGTCGTTGGTCTCACCCACAACAGCGTTCAGGGACCGGACTTCTTCCATGCCGTCCAGCCCGAGCATCCACTCGACCATCGCGTCGGCCGCTTTCCAGACACAGAGCGTGCACGTGAGCAGGATGGGCGTCTCGATTTCGCCGAGTTCGCGGATCTGCGTGACCCCGAGGAGCTTCCCGTAGCCGTTCCCGACATGGATCGCAGCGGGCACTCGGCTGAGATATGGATTGCCCCCGTGAGGGAGGATCGCCGTAACCCCGGTCTGGACGCGCACGCCATCTGAAACCGTCGTGTGCCCGACTCGGACTCCGGCGACATCGGTGATCGCGTTGTGAGTACCGGGAGTGAGGACGCCTACCGAGAGGCCGATGTCGCGGGCGCGAGGGCGATCATTGCTCTGACCGACGACTGTATTGGCCAGCAGGGTGAGCGATGACACTGCGAAAACCAGCGCGAAGGTGAAGCGGCGCACGGTGTGTCCTCCGGGTTTGCGACTGCGGCCAGCGAACAGGGGTCGCTCGCTCTTGTTCCTACATACGAATGGTGTCGAACAGCATGAGCACCAACAACAGGGGGTGGTATAACAGGGAGCCGAAGAACACGCGCCGGGCCGTTTCTTCAGTCAAGTCTTTCGCAGCTCCGACCGCGCACGCTACAAAGGCCAGGCCCAGAACCACGGCTCCGCCCGCGTAGATCATGCCGGTGTATCCGAGGATGGTCGGAGCCAGGCTCACCGGAAGCAGGAGCCCGGTCGCCACCATCATGTGTCGACCGATCACCCTGGCGCCGCCCTGCGGGATCAGCTTAAAACCGACCTTCGCGTAGTCCTTCTGGAGCATCCAGGCCAGGCCGAGGACGTGAGGGAGTTGCCATAGGTAGCCGATGGCGAACATCCATCCACCGGCTGAGTTGAAATCCCCTGTTCCTGCGGTCCAACCAATCAGCATTGGCAGGGCGCCGGGAAACGAGCCGGCGAGTGTCGCCACGTACGAGCGCGATTTGAGGGGCGTGTATACCAGGTGGTATATCGCTGCGCTCAATCCCGCGAGCGCTGCCGGTACGATTCCGACGAGCGTTCCTAGGTAGAACAGGCCGCCCACCAGAAGCAGTGCACCGAACACCAGCGCCTCGATCGGATTCAGCCGGCCGGAGGGCAAGGGCCGGGTCCGTGTCCGATGCATCACCGCATCGATGTCACGCTCCATATACTGGTTGAGCGTGAGTGCTCCGCCGGTCGCGATGCCCGTACCGAGCATCGTGTGAATCGCGAAGAGCATGTCGATCGTGCCGCGTGACCCCACGAAGGCGCTGACTCCCGCCGTGATCATCACGTACCCAGCGATTCCGGGCTTGGTCAGCTCATAATAAGCGCGCAGGCGCGAGTCATTCGCGGTGTCGGACTCGGTCGTCGGTTCGGTCATGAATCCCTAGAAAGAAGAGCCGGCGACCCCCGTTGGGAAGTTGCCGGCGCATCAGGTAGCAAAATCTACCGAGGGCTATTCTGACCGCAACGCCCTGACGGGGTCCACACGGCTGGCTGTGCGGACAAGGGATATAAACGGCCAAGATCGCGACCTCGACGACGTCAGCTATGACAACGAGTACGCGTCCGTTCCGGAGAACCATGTTGACGACACGCTCGTCAGCCGGAGCCAAGATACTACATACCGAATGCAGTTTTGATGGAAGTTACGAAGTAGAGACTGTAGTGTCCGAAACACCCCCGCGTACGTCTCTATAGTATTAGGTGGATGCACGTCAGACCGGACGGACATGAACGAATTGCACGACATCAAGGCGAAGGACCGGAGGCGCCAAGAGCGAAGCATCTGGCGTACAGGCCTGCTCATGTCCGTTCTCGTCCATCTACTTCTCTTCTTCGGATGGCAGGGGGATGTGATCCCGGTTTCTCCGTTCGCGGCCGCCGGACCGAGAGCGGGTGACAACCGCGCGGCCAAGGGCGCGCTCATGGCCATGAACATTCGGACGCCTCCCACGGTGACGCCCATTGTGCCGCCTCCCATTCCGATTCCCACCGACATCGCGATCGACCCTGTTGAATTCGAAGACATGACTGAGACGGACTCGGCGTCCGTCCTCGGTGAGGCGCCAGGGCTGGACGACGACGGACCAGGGCTGGAAGAGGGCGAGGGCGAGGGTGATGGAGGAAATGCGGATGAAGGCTTCTTCAGCCTCCAGCCACCTAAGCCGCGGAGCATGATCATCCCGCCGGGCGATCGGGGACTACGCGGTACCGAGGTGCAAGTGCGGGTCTTCGTTAACGAGACGGGTCGCGTCGTCGCTGACTCCACCCGCCTCGACCCTCCGACCCGTAACGGCGATTTCAACCGACGCCTGGTGAGTCAGGCATCCGAGTGGATGTTCCGGCCTGCCATGCAGGAAGGGAAGGCAGTGGCATCGTGGTTCCAGTATGACATCAAGATTGGAAACGACTGACCAATGCGGGACGGGTAGCCTTCTTGACATATTAAACTCCACGAAGACCCAGGGTCGTTCTCATCGCCCTTGCGCGCAGTCGTCGCGGAGGTCGATCCCAACGCCATCGTGCGAGACCTGCAGTCGCTCGACGGGATCTTCTCCTTCAACGCCTTGGTCCTGGGGTCCAAGAGAAGCGGCCTCGTCACGACTATCGCTCGGCGGGCCGTGATGCAGCTCTCGATCGGCATCCTGATCGGTGGCACGATCTCCTTCGTCACGTTGCCCCGGTGCGCGCGGCGAGCGAGCGGTGCATGTTGGCTGAGTACCGGCATCCATCAACACGACCCGAGAGTGTTTTCATGAGTGATGCGCCTCGTTGCGTCCTCGTCGCCAGCGTCTGCCTAGTCGCAGCCACCCCCGCCTCGGCACAAACCGTCCCGGTCTTTCAGGACGGCCAAGCACAAGTCGTCGAGGCCTTCGCCGACACTGCCACCTGGGTGCGCCACCACCTGTGGGTCGAGACCGAGTTCGACTCAGACGGGGACGGTGAGTTGGATCGTGTACACGTGGATGTGACTCGGCCGGGGGCCACCGAGACGGAGGGCCTCAAGGTCCCGGTCGTCTACGAGTCCAGCCCCTACTACTCGGGCACGGGCGGTGTGGACCTCAACTACTTCTGGGACGTCCGTCAGGAAGTTGGTGATGACCCACCAACGCGTACGCCGATCCCGGATATCTCACATCGGGCCGAGCAGCCCCGCATTTCGGGTTCACAAATCGCGACGTGGGTGCCCAGAGGCTTCGCGGTCATCCACTCGCAGTCGCCTGGCACCGGTCAGTCGCAGGGGTGCCCCACCGTTGGCGGCGCCAACGAATCACTCGCACCCAAAGCGGTGATCGACTGGCTGAACGGTCGCGCGCGCGGCTTCACAAGCGTGCGTGGCGGTAACGAAGTCCACGCCGACTGGGCGACGGGCAAAGTCGGGATGACCGGGACGTCATACAACGGCACGCTTCCGCTCGCCGCCGCCACTACAGGAGTCGACGGTCTAGAGGCCATCATCCCCATCGCACCGAACACATCGTACTACCACTACTACCGGTCCAACGGACTCGTGCGTTCGCCCGATGGCTATCTGGGTGAGGACGTGGACGTGCTCTACGACTTCATCAACAGCGGCTACCCTGAGACCCGGGACTTCTGCAACGCGACCGTCCGTGACGAACTGATGCAGGGGAGCCACGACCGTCAGACTGGCGACTACAACGATTTCTGGGCCGAGCGTGACTACCTGAACCACATCGACGGCGTGAAGGCTGCGACGCTCATGTCGCACGGCTTCAACGATTGGAACGTCATGCCCGAGCACAGCTACCGGATCTCGCAGGCGCTCAAGGATCGCGGGGTGCCGGTGCAGATTTTTTACCATCAGGGTGGGCACGGCGGCCCGCCCCCGATGGCACTGATGAACCGCTGGTTCACGCGCTACCTGTTCGGGGTGGAGAACGGAGTGGAGGACGATCCTAAGGCGTACATCGTCCGTGGCCAGGACGGGCGACTGAACCCGACGGCTTATCCGGACTATCCCCATCCACAGGCAGAAGGTGTGAGACTCACCCCTCGCGGAAATGGCAACCGTGTCGGAGCGCTCTCCACCGACCGTCTGAGCGACCACCCGCCAGAGTCGGTCTTTGATGATGTGTCGCTCGCAGGCGGCGTGCTCGCCTCGGCAGCTGAATCCGACTCGCGGCTCCTCTATGCGACACCCGAGCTTCGTGAGGACCTGCACCTGTCGGGTCTGACCACAGTGAGGATCCGTGTGGCGGCGAATACTGAGGCCGCAAACCTGTCCGTTTGGCTTGTCGCGCTTCCCTGGACGGACAGCGAATCCATCAACGACAACATCATCACGCGTGGTTGGGCTGATCCTCAGAATGCGACTTCGCTCAGGACCAGCACGCCGCTCACTCCGGGTGAGTTCGTAGAGCTCGAATTCGACCTGCAGCCTGATGATCAGGTAATCCCCGCGGGTCAGCGCATTGGGCTGATGATCTTCTCGAGCGACCGTGACTTCACGCTCTGGCCGGAGCCGGGCACGGAGCTGACCGTGGACCTGAACGGGACGTCGATTTCGCTGCCCGTCGTGGGCGGCGTCGAAGCGTACAGTCGGTCGACACGGCCGATCAGCTAGGCCCGCGACTCAGTGGGAAGCGGGGCCGCCGGTATCCAGCTTGCAACGAGGGCTACGACGAGCAATGCCACCGAAAAGGATTCATACGTCAGAGGATCAGTCGCGCTCACGCCATACAGCTGCGACGCGAGCAACCGGCTCAGTCCGGAACGGTTGCATGTCACGATCCAGGCCCGGAGTATCGAGGAGACCCTATCCCTGACGCGCTACGCCGACCGACGTCTTACGTTATGAACTTGACGTTCACCTCGGAGCAGTCTGACTGGCGAGCTGAGGCTGAAGCACTCGCATTGCTGGGCGCGCGGCACATCCTCTTCTTGTGCGTGGCGAACTCCGCTCGGAGCCAACTCGCTGAAGGCATCGCGCGACGAATGGCGCCGCAAGGCGTGACGATTTCGTCTGCTGGGTCAGAGCCGTCCTTCGTCCGGCCACAGGCCGTCCTGGTCATGTCCGAGATCGGGATCGACATCTCGCGCCATGCTTCCATTGGGATCGATGAAGTCGAGCGGCCGGTCGATGCAGTTGTCACTCTGTGCGCCGAAGAGGTCTGTCCGGTGTGGCTGGAGGACGCGTGGCGAGCCCATTGGGGGCTTCCGGACCCGGCCGGTGCAGGGAGCTCACGAGAGGAAGAACTCGACGCCTTTCGTGCCGTTCGAGATGAACTGCAACTGAGGCTCGGAGTAGTGTTCGGTAGCTAGCGCCCCATTCGCGTCTTGTTCCCCTGGGGTCCGCCTCTCTCACCCTGTACCTTCTCGGCATGGCTATTAAGACTGCCCGCGGGGGCAAAAGAATACTCTGGGTCGACGATGAGATCGTCCTACTCAAGCCACACCTCCTGTTCTTGCAGGCGCGCGGATATCATGTCGACGCCATTTCGAACGGGGACGATGCGCTCGAGCTACTCAAGAAAAACGCGTACGATCTGGTGCTCTTAGACGAACAGATGCCCGGTCGGACCGGTCTTGAGGTTTTGGGAATCATGCGACGACACGATCCGCATCAGCGGGTCGTCATGGTCACCAAGTCCGAAGAGGACACCACGATGACCGAGGCGATTGGGCGGCGCGTGGATGATTACCTCGTGAAACCAACCAGTCCGCGGCAGGTCCTCTCGGTGGTCACGCGTATTCTGGAGGGGTCTTCAATCCGCCAACAGCGTGTGGCGCAGGACTTCGCCGCCCGCTTCGGGCGGCTCTCGACACTGCGTGAGGACGCCCGCACGGCGGACGACTTCGCGCGCGTCTTCACCGAACTGACGGATTGGCACATTTCGCTCGGAGAGGCTGGGGAAGACGGTCTGCTCGATACCGTTCGGTCCATGATGGACGATCTGAGACGTGACTTCGGCGTGTGGGTCATTGATCATTACGCGCGTTGGATGGCGGGCTCTGAAGATCGACCTCGCTTGTCTGTCGACCTGGTCCGCGAGTTCCTCGTACCGCGACTTGGCTCGGATCCGGTGTACTTCGTCGTGTTGGACTGCATGCGCTTGGATCAGTGGAGAGTGATCGCGCCACTCTTGACGGAGTACTTCGAGATTGAGGAGACGTACCACTACTCGATCTTGCCTACCGCGACGCCCTATGCCCGCAACGCCATTTTCTCTGGCCAATACGCGGATGAGATCGCCAAGAAGCGACCTGAATGGTGGGATCAGTCGGACGACGAAGGCTCACTGAATGCGTTCGAAGACAAGCTCCTCTTCGAGCAATTGAGGCGTATCACGGGCCGCGACGTGCATGTGCATTACGAGAAGATTTTTTCGGACCGGCAGGGCGAGCAGGTCAGGGCGCGTGTGAAGTCCGCGCTCAAGAAGCCGGGTGCTGTGATCGCGATGGTCTTCAACTTCGTGGACCTCATGACACACGGCCGCTCGGAGTCGCCCATCCTAATGGAAGTGGCCCGGGATGAAGCTGCTCTCCGGGATCTGACCCGCTCCTGGTTCGAGCGATCGACCGCCTTCGAGGTATTGAAGGCGGCTTCGCGGCAAGGCCACCATGTGATCCTCACCACGGATCACGGATCCATTCTGTGCCAGCACCCGACCACGGTGTTCGCCCGGCGCGACGCGACGAGCAACCTACGCTACAAGTTCGGACAGGACCTGCGGGCAGAGGTGTCGTCAACGGTTTTCTCGACCTCTGACGAGAAACACCTACGGATTCCCGCTGGGAAGTTGGGCATGATGTACCTGCTGGCTGTCGAGGACTTTTTCTTCGTCTACCCGACGAAGCTCAGGGAATATCAGGCGCGTTACCGGAATTCGTTTCTTCACGGTGGCATCAGTCCGGAAGAAATGATTGTCCCCGTGGCGAGCCTGACCCCAAGGCGATGAACCTGGCCCCGACCGCGGGCGGATCCACCTACCTCCGCATCCTCGCATTTCTCAAGCCTCACGCGGGTGTTCTCGCCGTAGCCATTGTGGCGACGGCGGCTTTTGCGGTGCTCGACGCGTCCGTCTACATCCTGCTGATTCCGTTCATCTCGGCGCTCTTCTTGAGTGGAGGTGGGGTGGTGACGTCTACCGGGACCGGCATGGAGCGGCTCCTGGATGCGACCGTCTACCGGTACGTCGATTTGTCCGGGGACCCCCTTGTCGCGATCGGACGGATCATCGTGCTGATCATCATCGTCTTCGCGGTGAAGAACGTCTTTCACTTCACGCGTACCTATCTGGTTGCGAGAGCGGAGCAGGGCGTGAACCGAGACGTTCGCGACCAAGTCTACGATCACTTGGTCGAGCTCGATCTTTCGTTCTTCGGTCGGGTCCGCATGGGCCAGATCGTCAGCCGTCTGACCACAGAGGTCGAGCAGGTGCGCACGCTCGTGACTGCCGAGTCCTCGAAGCTGCTCTCCGCAGTTTTTGAATTCGGTGTCGCACTATTGGCCATGCTTCTCATTTCATGGAAGCTCACGGCGGCGGCATTCATCGTGATCCCAGGAGCCATGATTATCTGGGGCCCGCTCGTGAACGTGCTGAGAAAGCGAGATCGTCGCGTGCTGCACCTAGGTGGTGAGGTGAATGGGCACGTTCAAGAGACCCTCGCGGGGATCCGACTCGTGAAATCCTCGTCGGCAGAAAGGCGGGAGAAGGAGCGATTCCGCGGCCTGACGTCAGAGTATTATCGCCACTTCCTTCGGGCCGAATTTGCCCGAGCCGCCGCGGCGCCTATGACCGAGATGTTGGCCGCCGCCGGGACCGTGATTCTTCTCTGGTTCGGAGCTCGTCTCGTGATTGCTGGAGACATCACCGGCCCGGAATTCGTCGGTTTCCTCGGGCTGTCCATGAAACTCTACTCGCCCGTGAAGAACGTGGCCAAGTTCCCGGCCACGGCTCAGCCCGGACTCATCGCCGCCGAGCGGGTCTTCGAGTTCTTGGATGCCCCTGCAGAGATTACGGACTCTCCAGACGCGAAGCCGATCGCGGGTTTCTCCGAAGCCGTTGTCTTCGAGGATGTCGGATTCGCCTACGGGGCGGGTGAGTCCGTTCTGTCCGACGTCTCCTTTTCCGTGAGTCGGGGAGAAGTCGTTGCGTTGGTCGGTCCGAGCGGAGCCGGAAAGTCGACGCTCGTCGATCTTTTAGCGCGCTTTTTCGAGGTGTCCTCCGGGCGCATCATGATCGACGGGACCGACATCAAAGACGTGCGGATGGCGGAGCTCAGGGGTCTCATGGGCATCGTGTCTCAAGAGACGGTGCTCTTCCACGATACGGTCAGGGCCAACATTGCGTATGGCCGCCCCGAGGCTACGGAAGAGTCCATCGTCGATGCTGCGAAGGCGGCACACGCCCACGGCTTTGTCTCGGACATGACCGATGGTTACGACACGGTAGTGGGCGAACGTGGCGTCGAGCTTTCTGGGGGGCAGCGCCAGCGTATCGCTATCGCTCGGGCGCTCCTTAGGGACCCGCCCATCCTCATCTTTGACGAGGCCACGAGTTCGCTCGATACCGAGTCCGAGAGGTTGATCCAGGACGCGATCGAGCGACTTGTCGAGGGCCGCACGGTATTCGTTATCGCACACCGAATTTCGACGGTACAGTCTGCTGACCAGATCCTGGTGATGGATGGTGGCCGGATCGTCGAACGAGGCGACCACATCTCGTTGTTGGCGTTAAATGGCCTGTATCGTCGGCTCTACGAACTTCAGTTCGACGGGTCATCAGGGCCGTCGGTGTGAGTCGAAGTCGCCTGAAGGATGGCCTGGAGATCGGCATATTTCGAGTTGTTACTGGCATTTTGGCACTTCTGCCGGAGCGTTGGGCGATGGCATCGGGGGCGGCTCTCGGATGGTTTCTCGGCTACGTGCTCAGAATCCGGCGGTCTGTGGTCGACGAACACTTGTTGATGGCGTTTCCTGACGAGACCCCGGCGTGGCGGGCCCGTGTGGCCCGAGACGCGTATCTGCATGTGGGACGGGAGACGGTCGCGATCTTCCTGCTGAGTCGGCTCACTCCAGAGCAGCTCAACCAACGAACGACCATGGTCGGCTTCGAAGCGTTTGAGAAGGCGATGCAGTTGGGTAAGGGGGTCATTCTCATGACCGGCCACCTTGGAAATTGGGAGATCGGGGCGGCCGGCTTTACGACACGCGGGGTGCCTTTCGACGCTGTCGCGAAGAGTATGGAAAACTCCCGATTCGGTGACGAACTGATGAAGGCCCGAAAGGGCGTTGGCATGGGTGTGATCAATGTGGACGAGGCGCCTACGGGAGTGATGGACGCCCTGAGGGCCGGCCGCGCGGTCGCGATCCTCGCGGATCAAAACGCTCACCGTGGTGGGATCTACGTGCCCTTCTTCGGTAAGCTCGCGTCCACTGCTCGTGGGCCGGCGCTCTTCGCTCTGCGCAGCGGGGCCCCGATGATGCTTGCAATACCGTTACGAGATCCTGGGCCGAGCCCGAAGTACACGGTGAACATCGAACCCATCCAGTTCGAGGCATCCGGGAACCGTAAGGCGGACATCGAAGGGCTGACCATCGCCCACACCCGCGCATTGGAACGCGCCATCCGCAGGGCTCCCCATCAGTACTTCTGGCACCACAAGCGCTGGAAGAAGCGGCCGGACACCGAAGTCGATGACGGAGCCCCACCTTATTCTAGTGATCCCGATGTTGCCGCCTTCCGGTGAAGCAAGGTGAGGGAGTGACCGACGAGGCGAACCCGGGGCTGATTCCCATTACCTTTTTTGGCTGATCAGGAACCGCCCGAGGGGCGGCCTGTATAAGTGGTTGAGTCCGATGCACATACGAAGGTGTGTTGGACAACGCGTAATGAGATTCTTCAATCCCGGCTCATCGTGATCTACGTCTGCGTCCCGGCACATAACGAGTCCGACACCATCGGAGTTCTTCTCTGGAAGGTTGGGAAGGTTCTGGGTGAGTTCGACCGTGATTATCGGATCGTGGTGCATGACGACGCATCGACGGACGACACGAATGAGGTCTTGAGTCGATATCGCAGGGCGTTGCCGCTCACGGTATTGAAGTCAGATGAACAGCTTGGCTACAGCGGATCTGTGGAGCAGCTTCTCCGGTGGGTCGTGAAGGAGGCTCCTTACCCGAAACGTGACTGCGCGGTCGTGCTTCAGGGTGACTTCACGGAGAACCCCGAAGACATCATTGGTCTGGTGAAGGTTTTGGAGGGCGGAGCAGATATCGTGGCCGGCGCGGTTGACCCCGGGGCGAATGATCTGCCCCGTGGGCCGAGGCTCGTACGTCGCTTCGCACGCACTTTTCTTCGCGGGGTGTTTGGTAAGTCTCCCGTTTCCGATCCGCTCGTTGGGCTGCGAGCATACCGCGTCATCGTTCTTCGTAAGGCACTTCGTGACCTTCCGACGACGACGCGTTTCGTGGAGACGGACGGGTGGGCGTCCAACGTGGAGTTGCTCGGCAAGCTCGCCCCCCATGCCCGGCGCATTGCGGAGGCCCCGCTTGCGCTGCGCTACGATCTCCAGACTCGTGAGTCACGTTTTCAGGCATTCGGGACCTTTATGGCCTTGGCTCGACTGCGTGGCGCGAGGCTTTGGAAAGATCGACCGGACTCGGAGGCTGCGTGAACACCCTTTCGGGGCGGAATCGTCGTGTCCTGAGTGCCGCACTGGTTGCTGGCGCCCTCGGTTCCCCTGGGCTGGTGGCTGCCCAAGAGGAAGTGATGGCGTACGATCAGCGGGCGGCTCTCGACAGCCTCGCGTCCGAGTACCCGACGGACTCGGCGGCGGCGTCGGTGCCGTTTGGGCCGGGCGAGCACATGATCTACCGGGTCGAGGTCGGCTGGTTCGACGTCGGGGAGGGACACGTTTCGGTGGAGGCGCTGGATACCGTACGCGGCAATAACACCTACCGCGCTGTCATGGAGTTCGGCGGGTCATTGCTGGGCCTCAAGGTTCACGACGTGTCGACCAGTTTCTTTGACATCGAGACGCTGCAGAGTTGGCGTTTCCTCAAGGTGTCGGACCAGGTCAGCTACCATGGGACGCGCCACTACGAGATGTATCCGGGTGAAGGCAGATGGGTACGGCCGGACAAAGAGATCGAGTCGCCGGATCACACAGGTGACCTAGGATCTTCTTTCCCGCTCGACGACCTCTCGTTCATCTACTTCCTGCGACAGATGGACCTTGAGGTAGGACGTTCGTATTCGATCCCGCGCTACTTCAAGGACGATGGCAACCCGGTCGTGATCAACGTCCTACGGCGCGAGCTGAAGAAGGTCGACGGTGGGGAGTTCAATACGATCGTTGTTCAGCCCATCGTCCAGACCGACGGACTCTTCGGGGAAGGCGGCGAGGCGGAGATCTACCTGACGGATGACGACCGCAAGATCATGGTCTACATGAAGTCGAACATCCCCCGGTTTCCGGGAGCGTTGGAACTGTACCTGAAGGACTATCAGCCCGGTGTGCCTTTGCATCCGGACGCGAGGGAAGTGGCGGCGGAGGGTCGGGCATCTAGGGCGCAGGTGGACCCAGCTACGAACCGGTGAGCGACGAAGCCGCCCGCCCGTATTTCCCCGCTGAAGACGACGTCTCGCGGTTGAAGACCATCGAAGAAGTGGGTGGCCGGGTCCTTCGACGACTTCCTACGTGGCCTACCGTCGATTCTCGAGGCAGATTCATCCGATCTGTCGCTCGTGGTATCGCTTCGGCCATCCGGAGCCAGAGGGGGGTCGTCTCGCTGCTCGGTGGCCATCCATGACTACGAAGTGGCTCGCTGGGGTGCGACCTCGTGAAGACGTCGAGATCGGACTCGTCGACGGGACCTTCGGGCTGGCAGAAGAGACCGGCCGCGAGATCATCCATCAGCACCCCGCCGCGGATGGCGCAGCGATCGGGCAGACATCTATGAGCGACTTCCGACGCATGGCCGGATACTTGCCCGAGGTCGATGACGTTGGATTCGTGCTCAACGTCGGGTCGGCCGTGATCATGCAGAGATGCTTCTCAAGGCCCTCTCCATGGCGTGGAACCTCAACGCAGTCGCGCCGCGGAAGTTTGGCGCCGCCGACTTCGACATGATCCGGTATTATCGGCCACGTATGAACGTGGTGCAGCGTCCAACGCGGAGCGCCGGTGGAAAGAGGTGTCAGGTCACCGGGCATCACGAGATCATGATCCCGATGTTGGCCTGGGCCGTTGAAGAGTATCTGACATCAGACGAGGCATGACCGAAGGCCAAAAGCCGCCGGCACGTCTAGATGGCGCTGATCCGGAGGTCTCGATCAAAGACCCTCGGAAGATTCGCACGAGGGCCGTTTGGCTCCTCGTTCTCCCTTTCCTGTGGTTCGCATCTCCGACGCCGTCGTTGCTTGCCACTGGGCACGTGCTCGCCGGACTCGGGCTGATCATCCGAGCCTGGGCCGCAGGGACCATCCACAAGGATTCGGACCTCACGACGTCTGGCCCGTACGCGTTCACGCGCAATCCACTCTACGTGGGCAGTTTCTTCATCGGGCTCGGAGTCACGTTGGCCGGGGGGCATTGGATTTGGCCCGCGGTCTTTTTCGTGTTCTACACGCTCGTGTACGGGCGGACGCTCGCCTACGAGGCCGAGGTGTTGAGTGAGCTGTTTGGTGAGAGGTTCGACGAATACAAGTCGAACGTCCCAGCGGTATTCCCGCGGCTGACGCCGTACCGGCCCATCCAATCTGATGTGGCCGGTGGATTCAGCTTTGCGCAGTACCGCCGTAACAACGAGTGGGAAGCACTGCTTGGAGCAATGATCGCCTTTATGTATCTGGCTACTAAGGCGATGTGGTTCGGTTGAGCACCTCGACCGAGGTCGAAACCGAGTAGTCCACGAACTTCGTTACCACGGCCCCCCGGAAGGCGTCATCGGCTTCTACGATGTCTTCACCGGTGAGCACAGCTCCGACCCAGCCTTCGGTGTGCCACGCGCCGGGGCCCTCGAGTTCGGGGAGCCCGCCTGCGTCAGGGAAGGGCCACGGCGAGACATACCAGTACCACCCCTCATAGCCGCCACCCATTGGGGCCATGCCTACGCCTACCGTCTTCGTGGCATTCCCGGATTCGTCCGACGCTACCGTGAGCAGCGTGGCGATGTCGAAGTGGTGGGGCCAACAGCGCACCGGGGACCCGTGAGCATGTCCGTCAGCGAGAGGCGTGAGGATTCCTGCGGCCGACTCGTACAAGCATGCCAGCGTTGAGAGTTCGGCATCCATGTCTGCGGAAAACGGTTCGCCACGTCCTACCGCGTGTTCCGGCATCTCCCATCCGGGTTTGTCGATCTGGGTGAGTCGGCCCATGTAGTTGGCGAGCCCCGTCTGCAGCCACTCGTAGGCGTCCGCCATCGTCTTGCCGGCGAGGGGGAGCGATCCGAGTGGCTCAGCTGTGCGGTCCAAAAACCGGAGAGTGATGTCCTGAACGTGGAGTGCCACGCGGAACGGATAGGCGCCGCCGAAGGGTGCGCCAACCAACTCGCCCCGGTCTGCATCCCACATCATCGCGAGGTGACTGTCGTCGTCCTGCGCTTCCGCAAACGTCTGTCCCGCGGCGGCGAGCACCTGCGCCGCCCAGTGGAGCTGGATGGTGGCGTCGCGGAGGGCAGCGGGCGCTACGGAGCCCACGCGGGTCCAAGAATCAGAACGTGTCATGTCGACTCAGATCAGTTGTGCGTCAGCGAGGATTTCGACGAGTGCGAGTTCGTCGTGGGCGATGGCCCGTTTGAGCGCGGGCTCGGCTTCGCTCTCCACTCGAATCCCGATCGTGCCGCAGAGTTCCGCATACGCGGCGAAATCGGGATTTGCCAGGGACGTTTGCCACACCTCCCCATTCCCCGAGCGCTGTTCTTTCGAGAGTTTGCCCAACTCCGAGTTGTTCAGGAGCACATGGGTGATGTTCATTTCGTACTTCACGGCGGTCGTCAGCTCGGCGAGGTATTGGCCGAGGCCTCCGTCTCCGGAAACCGACACGACCTGTCGGTCAGCGAAGCGTCCGTCCTTGTTCTGGGTCGCGGTCCAAGCACCGAAAGCGGCGGGTAGCGTGAATCCGATCGATCCGAGATACCCGGACATCAGGACCGCCTGACTGTGGCACTCGAAGGAGTAGGTGTTGTTGCCGACATCCACCGGGATGATCGCGTCCTCGGGCACGAGGCCGGAGAGCGCCTGGAAGACCGTGGCGGTACGCTCCTGTGCCGGTTCCTGTGGGAATCCCACATAGACGCCGTCCTCCCGGGCCTCGACCGGATACGTCGTAACGCCATCGTCTTAGGCCCCGGCCGGAAGGCCAGTCGTTGGGTGAAGGTCCCACTCGTGCCACGGGCAGCGCAGCCAGCCGTCCTCGATCGAGCCTGCGCCTAGCGGCCGGCCTTGGTGGGGGCACGTGTTGTCTGACGCGACGTAGGTGCCGTCGCGATGGGTCATGCAGACGGTGGCGAGGCGGCAGGTGACCGCAGCTACCCGTCCTTCCGGCAACTTCCTTTTCCGCCATTTGGCCCCCAGGATGACTTTGGATCAGCGGACCGGATATTGCTCGACCGCCAAGGAAACCTTCTCCAACACGCCATCCACGGTGATTCGTTTCATGCCGTCGCGATAGGTGTGATCCAATGGATACTCCTCACCAGGGAATTCGGCGTATCCGTCCACGACCAGATCTTGGTATTTGGCGTATGGGCCGGTCCGTTTGGGATTGGTGTACCCATAAAGACCCACGACGGGGGTTTCGAGCGCCCGGGCGATGTGGAGCGGGCCCGTATCCGGACTCACGAGGAGATGTGCGCCTTCCAAGAGCCACACCAGCTTCCTTAGGTCATCACCCAGGGCGTCGACCACGTTGGCCTTGGTCGAAGCAAGGACTTGGTCGGCCATGGCCCGTTCCAGAGCTGATGGCCCGCCGATCAACACCGGCTGCATGCCATGTTGAGTCTCGATCTCTTCCAGGACTCGGGCGTACCCCTCCGAACTCCAGTTCTTATCGGCCTTGCTCGTTCCTACGACGACCGCGCAGGCCGGCTTTTCGAGTCGGGAGAAGAAAACGCTTTGAGCGTCCACTTCTGCTTCGCTCAGGCGGATGTCCCACCGGACCGGCTCGGGGTCGATACCGAGGTAACGAACGAACTCCAGGTACTGATCCTGCACATGGTGCTGGCCCGACTGCGGAATCCTGCGGTTGGTGAAGAGCCACTGAGCATCCCGCGCCCGCAATCGATCGAATCCCAGTTTTACGTCGGCGTTGGTGAGCCCTGAGATCAGGCCTGCTTTGAAGTAGACCTGAAGGCCGATGAGCAGGTCAAAACGTCGGCCGGCCAGTTCCCGCTTGATGTCGCGGAAGCCGGTCCACCCTCTCAGGCCGCGTCGACGATTGAATACTACGAAGTCATCGATGGCCTGGTGGTCTTTCACCAATAGGTGCGGCACCGGCTGGATGATCCAAGTGATGCGCGTATCAGGCCACGCTCGTTTGAGGGCATTGGCCACCGGGAGCACATGGACAGCATCGCCGATCGCCGAAAGCATGACGATGCAGATTTCACGTGGAGGTGGTCCTGACCATCCCTCAGTCACGTTAGTGGTGGTCGATTTTGTCACGATGCGTCGGTCTGTCCGGCCTGAAGCATCGCCCATTCAACATCGTCCAACGTTCGTCCCGACGTGTCTTCGAGCTTGCGTAGCGATCGCTCCAGCCGAGCTCTCATGCCACCGTCCATAGGTGGGCCGTTGAGCGGCAGGACAGCTGCTCGGTCCAGGTCTATTACGTGGGTTGCTCCTGATTCACGCTCGATCAGGATGTTCATCGCATTGAGGTCCGCATGTACGATGCGTGCGTTCTCGAGCATGCGAAGGAGCTTGCCGGCGCTCCAGAGAGCATCGGCCTTGGGTCGACCGTCACTCTCGGAAAAGAGAACGTCTGCGAGGCTGACTGCATCGGGGACCAGTTCGGTCACCAGGTCCGCCCGGTAGAACACCCCCGCCGTGTACATCGCTCCGGCGATGATCGCAGGAGTCGGTATCCCGCGCGCGCGCGCTTCTGCGTTCGCTGAGAGTTCTTGGTCCGGGCGTGCCGCGCCAACTGCCACGTACCGATCGTCGAGGACCGTCGCCATAAGGCCACCACGTTGATAGTGGCGGACCGCCCATCTCTCCATTCGGTCCGGTCCTGGGGCGGGCGCGGGAACCGAGTAGACGGTTCCGCGGCCCTTGAAGGTCTCAACCCCGTCCTCTCGTGAAGCCCATTCGTGGAGGGTGGCGCCCGATCCCAATACGGAATCAGCCCAACCGGCTGCTTCCACCCAAGAGAAGCCCTCGGTGCCTTCAGCGGCGAGCACCGTGTATCCCCGGGGCAGCTTCATGCCCCTTACCTTGTCGGCCGGCTGAAGGTCTGGACTTCGGCTTCGGTCCACGCCCGCGAGAAGACGAGGATCTCGTCGATCTCACCGACAAACGGCATCGTCTGATGGACGGTGTTTCCTTGGTGGGACTCGAATCCGATGAAACACGCATCGCTCGGGAATAGGTCGCCGGAGTTCCATGACCCGAGCTCACGAGCTTCGTCTGAGCGGAGATGAGCCGCCGCGTCCGTGAGTTCCCCGTTTACATAGAGAGCCGCCGTCGATGGGTCGAGCAGCTCACCCTTCGTGCCTCTCAGTACTGTGACCACGGATGCCCAGGCGCCCTTGGATACGGCCCTTTCCTCAGATGACCAGCCACCGCCCTGAGTATCACCAAGGCGGTAGCGGTTGGTTGGGAGGACCCACAACGCCCACTTGTCGTCACACGCGACCACGTGCTGGTGAAGGCCCAGCGAGTCGACGAGCATCCAGGCGGCGACAGTGAGCGGGCCATCCAGGTCGAACGCCGGGTCTTCAGGCAGGTCGATTCGATCCGCCGTGGTGCGGAAGATCCGTGCGCCAGAGACGGGGCCGGGTCCCTGGCCACCCGAAGTATTGCCGTCCTCGTCGCCCGGAAACGAACCATGAAGACCATTCGGCCCAAAGTCCCGCAGGAGGCCGCTTTCCGTGAGGGTCGTCATGTCGTACGCGGCCACAAGTCCGTCCTCACTGATCCATTCGGAACCGGTGGGGCGCTCGGCGGTGACCCCTGAATATGAGAACGCGGCCATTTCTTGCCCGCCGCACGCAGCGAGGACAACTGCCACGCCAAGCGATACGGCACGAAGAGTCACGCTTCGGCGGGTCCTTCCGGGACCTCCATGAGGAAGACGCCAGGACCCTCGAGGACCTGACCCTTCACTTTCACGCGGAACGTGTATTGGCCCGCGTGAGGAAAGACGACCCCATCCATGGGCATGACCAATTGCGATCGCGATGGCGGGTGCCCTTCGGCGGGGATGCTCACTTCGGTCTCACCCTCGACGGTCAGCGAGATGTTGCCCTCGTCGTCCTCCAGGTCTGCCTTGAAGATGTAACGGCCATGGTCTGATCGGTCCCATTCGAGCACCAAGACCAACACCAACATCTCTTGTTTTGCCGGAAATCCAGGCGCTGACAGATCATGGTAGACGCCGTGGAGGTCGATTTTGCCCTCGGGTGTCGGGTTGGCGTGATCGCAGATCGCCGCATAGCGGAGAATACAACTCATGAATCTTTGTCTCGTTTAGAATCAGGGGTGCCCCAGCCGCCGCCGCCCGGCGACCGGATGCTGATGATTTCGCCGGCCTCGATGGAGAACGTCGCTTTGCTGGGGAGGTGTTCCTCGACCCCGTCCCGAATGATCACGTTCTGCCCTGGCGCCCCATCGGAGCCGCCCCGCGCCCCCGACGGACCGACCGCGCGGCGTTCTGCTAGGAGGGCGACCCGTGCCGGTCCCAAGAGCATTAAGTCCCGACGGAGGCCGTCGCCTCCGGGATGGAGCCCGTCACCCCCGGAACCGCGTCGGATTCCATACTGTGTGACCCGATACGGATATGCGTGCTCGAGTGCTTCGATGGGTGTATTGAGCGAGTTCGACATGTGGCAGTGCACCGCGGATAACCCAGGCCCGGTCGGACCCGCGCCCATTCCGCCCCCGACCGTCTCGTAGTACGCGAAGGGCTGACCGGTCCGCGGGTCGATGCCCCCGACCGTCGTGTTGTTCATAGTGCCTTGCGAGAGGGCAGGCATTAGGTCCGGAAGCGCCTTGGCGAAGCCCCGAATGAGCACGTCGGTGATGCGTTGGCTTGTTTCGACGTTCCCTGCCGCGACGGACGCGGGAGGCCTCGCGTTTACGATCGATCCCTCGGGTAACTTGAGTTCTACTGCGGACATCGATCCGCCGCCCGCCGGAAGCGGTTCTCCTAGGAGGGCTTCCACCACACAGCGCACGACATAACGAGTTGCTGAGGACGTGATCGCAGCGACTGCGTTCACCCCGCCCGGCACCTGAGGTGACGACCCGGCGAAGTCGATCGTTAGGCTGTTCCCAGCGACTGTCATGGTCGCCTTGATGGGGACTGGTCCGGATCCGAAGCCGTCGTCCTCGATGGCGTCCTCGGCATGGTACGTCCCGTCGGGGATCAACTCCAGACCTGCTTTCACCAGCCGGTCTGCGTAGGCAATGAGGGCGTCCATCGCAGCGAGGGTCTCGTCGACACCTCTTCGCTCGGCGATCTCCAGGAGTCTCGTGGTCCCCGTATGGAGTGCGGCGAGTTGGGCGTCCAAGTCGCCTCCACGCTCATCGGGGGTCCTCACGTTGGCCAGAATCGTGATCCACAGATCTTCGTTTCTCGTGCCTTCCTTGTAGAGGCGGACCGGCGGAATTCGAACGCCTTCTTCGTAGATCTCGCGAGCCAGCGGCATAGAGCCGGGGGTTGATCCCCCGACGTCGCTGTGATGCGCCCGTGAGGCGACGTAGCCCAGGAGGCGGCCGTTCGAGCTATGAATCGGCGAGATCAGCGTGATGTCGGGGAGATGGGTGCCGCCCTTGAAGGGATCGTTCAAGCACACCACGTCGCCGGGTGCGAGCGCCCCCAACTCGGACAGGGCCGCCTCCACGCTCATTGGCATGGCGCCTAGATGGACCGGCATGTGGTCGCCGAGTGAAACTGCTGCCGCCTCAGGGTTGAAGAGGGCGCATGAATAGTCCCTCCTCTCTTTGATATTCGGAGAGAAAGAGGCGCGTTTCAATGCGGCGCCCATTTCTTCGGCCAAGGCGGTGAACAAATGCCGAAAAATCTCGAGCGTTACGGCGTCGGGAGCTGAGGAGTTTTTCAACGTCAAGAACCCGAATTATTCAAGGCGACCCCAGGGGTTTGGTCGGAAACAGGACTTCATTTACGTTATAAGGCTAATGCAAAACCATTGTGTCAAAAGGCGCACCGAACGTGTGCGCACAAGACCGATAAACGGAGGCCGATTTGGGCAAAGAGAAACTCCTGGAGCGAGCACGCGACGAGCTGTTTAGCCATATCAATCGCTGTGGCGTCCTACGGGCTGAAGAGGACGATCAAAAGCATTGGATGGATGAAACCACCGATTACATCGGCGAGCGTTACCCCGATCTGACCGATGGCGATCTCAAGAGTCTTCACGAGATCGGTATACGCTTCTGCCGCCCGGCCATCGCACATGGTCCGCGCAGTGGCGCCAGGACGCAAGGCGACGCCCCGGTGGCTGAAGAGGCTCCGGTGCTCGAGGAAGCTGCACTGGAAGAGGCTCCAGAGCTCGACGCTGCCGCGGTGGCTGGATAACCGCTAGCTCGCAGTAACTTTAAACGGAGCGGGGAAGCCTTCAGGGCTCCCCGCTTCTTTTTTTGTGCTCAAGACCCCTGTTTTGGGGCGATCCCTTGATTTCCTGGGGAATGGAACCCGCTGGGTATGTAGGACGCGGCCCGGCTGGGGACATCGGGAGCTCTGAAAGGGGTTCTTTCCCGTGGAATCTCCTGGCGTTCCTTTGAGTTTTGGGTGGCGAGAGCACTTGTTCCCGCATATAATGCGCCCGCCACCACGCAGATTTTGGGAGGAGGCACTTGAGCACAAGACGTGACTTCATCAGGGCGTCCGCCGGAGTAGGGGCGGGGGCGGCGCTCGGTATGTTCCCAAAAACGTTGCAGGGGGCTCCGAATGTCCTGATCCGAAGGGTGACCCCAACCTGTGTAGCTTCATCGAACGGGCTTGATTCGGTCGCTCGGGCCATCGAAGAACTCGCGAACGGTGCCTCCACGATCGAAGCTGTGGTTCGGGGCGTGAACTTGGTAGAAGAGGACCCTCGCGATACCTCGGTTGGATACGGCGGCCTCCCGAACGAGGACGGTGTGGTTCAGCTGGATTCCTCGCTCATGCATGGGCCGACGCGTGGCGCCGGTGCGGTTGCTGCGATCGAGGGGATCAAACGGCCTTCGCTCGTTGCCTTGGATGTCATGCGTTACACCGACCACCATCTCTTAGTGGGGGAGGGTGCTCAGCGCTTTGCGGTATCGATGGGCCACAAGATCGAAGACCTCGTTACGGACGAGTCGAGGCAGCGTTGGATTGAGTGGCGCGCTCGATTGACCGACCGGGACGATTATCTGACTCCTGCAGAGTCGCTCGAGCCTATTGGCAGGATGCGTGAGCCGGATGAATTCGGTGACGGCCTGCTCGACTCCCACGACGGATATCGTCCGCAGGGTACAATCAACTGCGACATCGTGGACAGAAACGGTGATATCTCGTCGGTGACTACAACGTCGGGTCTTGCCTACAAGATCCCCGGCCGGGTGGGCGATTCGCCCATCATCGGTGCGGGTCAATACTGCGACAACGACGTCGGTGCTGCGGGCTCGACGGGTCGTGGTGAAGCTGTGATCAAGTCATGTGGAAGCCACACCATCGTGGAACTCATGCGAAACGGCATGCATCCGAAGGATGCCTGCTTGGAGGCGCTGCGCAGGATCGTCCACCTGACGATCGAGCCGCGTCTACAAGATGAAGACGGACGTCCGAACTTCGGCGTCAACTACTATGCCGTGAATAAGAACGGCGAGTACGGCGGGGCGGCCATTTGGTCCGGCGCGCGTTTTGCCGTCAGCGTAGACGGTGACTCGAGGCGTGAGGACTCGGCCTATTTATTCGAACGTCGCGCGTAACGCCGGCGCTGTTACCGACTGCCTACCACGGTGCCTAGATAAGGGGGAGTGGATTGACTGATGCGCTGCAGCTCGAAAACCAAAAGCAGCTGCTCAAGAATTACTATGCAGGCCTGCAGATGGAGTCTCCAAACGGGGGGTTCTTAATTCTGCTCGTCATCAAGCCGCTGGAGGACGGAAGTGCGACGGCATTTTTTGAGTGCAGCGCATCCTCGTTGCGTTACGAGATCAAGATCCCCAAAGGGGGACGTTCCGAACGTAAGGCAGTCAAAGCGGTGTTTGATTCCGGGAAGGATCCGATCTGTCCCAGGCATGGGCAGGGTGTCCGGTTAGTCCGGGCGGGGAAGAACTTGGTATGTAGCCAATGCGGGGTGACCTACGCGCGAGTGTAGGCCGTTTCGACGCCCGATGCGTCCCAAATGTCGGGTGGTACCGCCCCCAAGCGGGCATTACATTGGACGCGAACTGTCCACACTGAGCGATCGACTGCGATCGCCAAGGAGCTCAATAAATGCCCGAACGTTTCCTCAGCTCAGAGGAATACGACGAACAGGCACACAAGCTCTACAACGACGGTGATTATGAGGGGGCCCTTGAGATGTTGAAGGAGGGCCTCTCGCTGTATCCAAATGCCGTGGAACTCTATGTCGGTCTTGGATATGCGCGGCTCGCACGCGAAGAGTATGCGTGGGCTCGCAGAGCGTTCCAACAGGCGGTTGGCTTGGATTCCAGCCACGAGGATGCCTTGGTTGGTTTGGGCGAGACTCTCCTGCGCTTCGGGGAACAAGAGGCCGCCTTGAAGCTGTTCGAAGAAGTAGCATCGATGGGCTTCGACGACGATACCGAGCTCATGCTCACCATGGGTCGCGCGCTCTATCGGGAGGCTCTGTACTCCCAATGCCGTGACGTCTTCGCAAAGGCCGCAGCCTCGAGGCCGGACAGCGCCGACGCAGCCGCTTCGCTCGGTTATGCGCTCCATCGGCTTGGAGACGAAGTCGGCTCAGGTCGTCAGATCCGTCGTGCGCTGAGAATCGATCCGGACCTTCATGAGGCCCGCATCTACTTGGGCCACCTACTGTACGACCGTGGAGATTGGGAGGGTGCACTCAGAGAATTCGAGCGTGTGCCTCCGGTCGAACACTGGGACGCTTTAGCGGTTTGGCGGCTCATGGAGTTGAAGCGTTCACTGTGGCATTTGGAAGCCGGAGACTCCAGGATGTCGCCGTGGGAGGAGCGCCTGAACGAGCTGGAGGAACTCGACGACCCGATCGACAGATTGCTGGCAGAGGTCGAGTCGAAAATGCGTGGTGTGGATCCCGGTGACTATACGGACCCGAGTCAGACGGAGCTCTTCGAGCGCAGCCAAGCCAACGAATCAGAAGAAAGACACGTCATACGCCTCAACGACGGTCACCAGATCAGAGGCAACTGGTACGAGATCGTTCGGCAAATGCGGGACCAGGCCGGTTTCTCTCACGAGACGGTGGCGCACTACATGCGCAGGCTCGCGGAGCGGTGGCATGAACAAGATGGGGTGGAGCTCCCCTTCACGGAGCCGGAGGTTTTCGTTCGGGCTGCTGTTGATGCGGGACTGTTACGACTCGAAGTCGAATCCGAGGAGTAGGGAAAATGGAGGACACGGGGACATTGCTCGAGCGGTTCCATGCTGTTTTGGTCGAAGAAATTCGCAGTCAGCGGCCCGAATACATCTCAAGTCCGTTTACCGTCGCGGAGATCTATCAAAATCTCGTCCCTTATGGATCGCATCGCGATCGCATCGGGGTCGAGATGAACGGTGATTACGAAGACGCCCTCCTCCGACTCCTCGCCGGTGAAGGAGGCTTCTTGGTTCTCGACTCGGACGCAGCCCTTCGTAACCTGCGTGAAGAGCTCGAATCGTCGAACCCGAACACAGGGCTCTACAGAGAATTTGCGGCCGTGGATGTCCGCCTCAATTCGGATGCGGTGGATGGGTCGCATGGAGCCGTCCAGCCAGAGCTGGCCTCCGACGAATTGGTGTTTCTCGACGACGAGCCCGAGCCCGAGCCCGAGCCTGGAATCGAGGCCCAGGATGAGGTCGAGATCCGTATGTTGGACGAGCTGGCGCCGCCGGAAGAGCCGGCGGCCGATGACTTCTTCGCAGAGAACGGCGTGGATGACACCCCGGCGGATGAGACGACTGCCAACGATGTGGCGGACACCCCTTCGGCGTGCCGGTGGTGCAGAGCCGACCTCCCTCAGCGGACCAATGTCAATTTCTGTCCGTTTTGTGGACAGGACATACATGTGGTCCCGTGTCCGAACTGCAGCGAGGAGCTCGAGCCAACGTGGAGCTTCTGCCTGGCGTGTGGAACGGAAGTCGCCGGTTAGCGGTGGACTCCGCGCGAGCCGGTGGGTCAATGCCGCGCTCGCACTCACCTGCGTGACTCTCTTGGCTGCGTGTAAGGCTGATCCTGAACTTCGGCCAGATGCGCTCCTTCGGGAAGAACTTGGCCTTACCGACTACGACGAGGTCTACCAGATCTCGATCACTGGCGGCGCCGTCGAAGTGGCTGAGCCTGCCGAGACCACGGTTGAGGGAGGTGCGTATGTCGAATTTGTCACCACGGATTGGCTGGTCCACGAGATCATCTTTGAGATCGACGGCCTGACTCCTGAGGCTCAGGACTTCCTCGAGCGCACAGATCAGGTCGCTTCCCCTCCGTTGTTGCGGCTCGACAGCCGATTCGTACTCGACTTCAGGGAAGCCCCGGCGGGCCGGTATCCGTACGCTGTGGAGGGGAGCGGTGCGAGCGGGCGTGGGGTGGTGATCGTGGTAAAAAAACCGTAATCTGCCGGTACGCCGACGAGGTTTGTCCTCTGTCGATCCTCTTCACAGTTGTGACCCCCTGAGCATGCCGAGAATCGCCCTCATTCCCGGAGACGGCATAGGCGTCGAAGTTGTGCGCGAAGCGCGTCGCGTCCTAGATGCGATCAATGATGCGGAGGGCCTGGGCTTCGAGTTTGTCGACTGGGATCTCGGCGCAGATCGTTACTTGCGTGACGGCGTCACGATTACCGACGATGAGTTCAAGTCGTTGTCCGAAGATCATGACGCGGTCCTTCTCGGCGCCTTGGGGGACCCTCGAGTGCCCAGCAATGTGCACGCTAAGGACATTCTCCTTGGCATGAGATTCAAACTCGACTTGTACGTGAACTTCCGGCCTTGTGTGCTTCTCGCTCCGGACCATTGCCCTCTTCGCGACGTCGAATCTCTCCGCCTCGAGACCTTTCGCGAGAACACCGAAGGCGCGTACACAGGCATGGGTGGGACGTTCAAGACGGGCACGGCCGACGAGGTCGCGATCGAAGAGGACGTGAATACACGGAAAGGCGTCGAGCGCATCATTCGAGCGGCCTTCGATTTTGCACACACGCGTGGGCGGCACCACGTCACGCTGGTGGACAAGTCCAACGTCCAACGTCACGCCGGAGGACTGTATCGGCGGGTCTTCGCTGAGGTGGGTGAGGAATACCCGGCCATCGAACAGGATGCGATGTACGTGGATGCGATGGCCATGGACTTGGTGCGGCGACCGGAGCGATATGAGGTCATCGTCACGTCGAATCTCTTTGGCGACATCATCAGCGATCTCGCCGCTGAAGTGACCGGGGGTCTCGGGTTAGCTCCTTCCGCCAACATCCATCCTGGCCAGAATGCGCTCTTTGAGCCGGTTCACGGGTCCGCTCCAGACATTGCGGGCCAGAACCTCGCGAACCCTATCGGGGCTATTCGTTGCGTGGCATTGATGCTTGATCATTTCGGACACGCCGAAGCGGCTGAGCGGGTTGAGGCGGCTGTCGCTGCTTCGGCCCGAGAAGGAAGGACGACACCGGATCTCGGTGGCGACCTCGGTACGGATGGCGTCGGCCAGTGGATCACCGCCCAAGTGGTGGGGAACACGGCCGCAACCAACTAACGACAGACGGAATCCGAGATGGCTGAACGACGCACGATCGGCCAGATCCTGATGGGTCTGGGACGGATCACTGAAGATGACTGCGCCAGGGCTCTCGAGTATCAACGAGACAACGGGGGCTACTTCGGCGAGGCGCTTGTCGAGTGCGGCTTCCTTACGGCGGAGGAGCTCGAATGGGGTCTCGCATCTCAGTTTGACCTTCCGTATGTGTTCCCAGAGGCCGACTCGATTGACCCAGAAGCTGCGGCTTTGGTCACGCCCGAGTGGGCGCTCGCGAACCTGACGCTCCCGATCATGAAAGTGGGGGATCTGCTCACTGTAATCGTCGATTCGCCCATCAAGACCCGGGCCGTGGACGAACTGAACGCCCGTACGGATCTGGAGATTCAGTTGGCATTGGCATCTGCGAGCACGATTCGCGGATTGATCCGGGATGTCTACGCGCGCGGATCCGCAGCGGAAGAATCCCAGCGACCTTCGGCCATCAACCTCTTCGATTCGATGAGCTTGGCGCTCGAGGCAGCCTCTGGCCGGTTCGGGATCTCGACGAGGGGGCACCGATCGTGGTTCTGGTACGATGACAGCGGCACGATCCGTCGACGTCCGCTGGAGGCCCTGTGGGAACAGGAGATGGCTCAGCTTTTTGATCCTTCACCTATGGCTCAGGTTGAGGGGCAAAACAGGGCCAGGTGGATGGGTGAACTGTCGCGGGCGGGCATCGTGACGCCGGTTGAGGCTAAATACCTTTCGGACGAGTCGGGCCACGAGTTCTTGTTCCAGCCGACTCAGGAACTCTCGCTGCTTTCGGATCGCTTCGCGTTGCCGAATCCAGGCATTATGTCCGAGATCCGACTTCTGGCTCGATCGGGCTCGGCCCGCTTCGTAGTTACTGCGGACCCGCCCGAGTTGGGGCACGAGATCCTTCCACACCTTCCTCCACTACTGCTCGATCCGTCGTGGCGGAGTATCTACATCAATGCGAAAGACCAAGCCGCCGCAGATGAGGCGTTCAGCGTCAAGATGCCGAATGAGCCCGACCAATGGTCGGAGGAACTCGAAGCTCTGCGGGCGTTCCACTTCGACGTGGTCACGGTGGATTTGACAGGGAATCAGTCGTCGTGGGCAGGAAGCGCGCTCGACGTGGCTTCTGTGGCGTTCCTTTTGTGGCAGGTCGATGAGGATCGTAAGCCGGCTTATGACGCCGGGATTCGTTGGGAAATGCACATCAAGCGAGAAGAAGGCGACCACCTTGAGTGGACGCTTGAACCGCTGCACGGTTAAACAGACTGACTTGAGGCCAACGGAGATGCCGTCACATGGCGCAGATTGATCAATTCCTGAAGGTCCTGTTCGAGCAGGGAGGCTCCGACCTCCACCTGACGGTGGGTGCTCCCCCGATCATGCGCGTTCATGGACACATGCAGCGGCTCAAATTCCGTGACCTCAGCGGCAAGGACATGGAGTCGTTGGTCTATGAGATCATGGATGAGGAATGGCGTATCCGCTTCCTCGACACATTGGACTATGACTTCGCGTATGAGATTCCGGGCATGGCCCGATTCCGAGTCAATGTCTTTTGGCAGCGAAAGGGCTTGGCGGCGGTCATGCGGACGATTCCGTCCGACATCCTGACCTTCGATCAACTCGGACTTCCGGACGCCGTCCGGAAGTTCTGCATGCTGACCAAGGGGCTCGTGCTTGTGACGGGGCCCACGGGCTCGGGTAAGTCGACGACGCTCGCGGCGATGGTCGACCTCATCAATGAGGAACGCCAGGAGCACATCCTCACCATCGAGGACCCGATCGAGTTCACGCACCCGAATAAGAAGTGCTTGGTCAATCAGCGTGAGATTTCGACGCATACGAAGAGTTTTGCCAATGCGTTGAGAGCAGCGCTTCGTGAGGATCCAGATGTCATTCTGGTCGGTGAGATGCGCGACCGGGAGACCATCGAACTCGGGATCACCGCTGCGGAAACCGGTCACTTGGTGTTCGGTACGCTCCACACCTCATCTGCGCCCAAGACCGTCGACCGCATCATCGGCGTATTCCCATCGGATCAGCAGGCGCAGATTCGGGCCAAGCTCGCCGAGTCACTCAAAGGCGTAATTGCGCAGGTCCTCTTGAAGACCAAGGACGGAAAGGGCCGGCGGGCCGCGCTCGAGATCATGGTAGGCACCCCGGCCATCAACAATTTGGTCCGTGAGAACAAGATCCATCAGATCCCGTCGATCATTCAGACGGGTAAGAAGGATGGGATGCAGCAGCTTGACCAGCACATTCTGGAGTTCCTCATGTCCGGTGTGATTACGGCCGAAGAGGCTTATATGAAGTGCAACAACAAGCAGGCATTCAGGCAGTATCTAGATGGATCGCCCTCAGAAGAACTCACATAGGGGGTCCTCGTGAAGTCCCGACAGGGGCACGGGTAGGGTGTTCACGGTGAGGACCATCCCATGATCCCTACATCTACTTCCGATGTCCCGAAGCTCATCAAGTCGCTTCAGGAGCAGACGGTCGAAGTGGAGGAAATCTTCTCTGCGTATTCACCGGACCAGTTGCTTTGGAGGCCGAACGAGCAAAAGTGGTCGGTGGCTGGGCACGTGGCGCACATGTGCATCGTGAACGAGCCCTATATCGAGGCGATGCAGACCTGTGTCATGAAGAACAAACGCCGCAAGTCGGACGGCCCGTACAAGCATCCCTGGTTTGGGCGCTGGTTCGCTGGCCAGATGGAGCCGCCTCCGAAGATGCGCATGAAGACCGCGAAGGAGATGAAGCCGGACCCCACGCTCGAGAGCCCTGACGTACTGGAGCGCTTCCTTCGGGTTCAGGGAGATATCTCTCAGGTCGCTGCGGACGCTAAGGGCTTGGATCTCGGAAAGGCTCGATTTTCGTCCCCGTTCATGAAGCTCCTCCGCTTCTCGATGGGTACCGGCTTGGGCACTCTGGACGCGCATAACCGCCGCCATATCTGGCTCGCCCGTGAGGTGATCGACTGGGATGGCTTCCCGGGAAGCTGATCGTTGGGTTGGATGACCCGATGGGGGTGAACAGGGCGGCTCTGAGGGGGTAGCTCTCGGTCCGACAAACCCAAAGCTCTCCCTTCATCAGATAGAGGCTCCATGGCTACCCAGGGTCACCCGCGTGATGTCGTCGTTCTGTCCGGCAAACGCACTGGATTCGGAACGTTCGGTGGTTCGTTGAAGAAGTTCACGGCTACGGATCTCGGTGTGATCAGCAGTCAGGCCGCTATTGAAGCTGCGGGCATCTCGGCCGACCAGGTCGACCATACTTTCTTCGGTAACGCCCTCCAGACTTCGGCCGACGCTATTTACCTGGCCCGCCACGTTGCACTCCGTGCCGGTGTCCCGCAGAAGGCTCCCTCCCTCACGGTTAACCGACTCTGTGGTTCGGGCTTCGAAGCCATCGTTCAGGGCGCGAAAGAAATCGTTCTGGGCGAGGCCAACGTTTGTCTCACCGGTGGCACCGAATCCATGAGCCAGGCTCCGCATGTTGTACGTGGCGCCCGCTTCGGGAGTCTCCGCTTGGGGCCAGCAGGGAAGCAGTTCGAGGATCTGCTTTGGGAGTCGCTCATGGACACGAATTGTGACCTGACGATGGCCCAGACGGCTGAGGAGCTCGCAGATCGGTATGGCATCACGCGCGAAGAGGCAGACCAAGTTGCGATGAACTCGCATCAGCGGGCGCAAGCCGCTTGGGACGCTGGGTACTTCGATGCGGAGATTGCCCCGGTCACGATCCCTTCGCGAAAGGGCGACACGATCTACGCGGTCGACGAGCATATTCGTGCGGACACGACCATGGAGGCGCTTGGGCGTCTCCGTCCGTACTTCAAGAAGGACGGACTCGTGACTGCCGGTAACGCTTCCGGACTCGGTGACGGATCCGCCAGCGCGGTGCTTGCTGGTGGGGACTATGCGGAAGCGAATGGCCTGACCCCGCTGGGACGTCTCGTCTCGTGGGGCTTCGTTGGCGTTGAGCCGCAGATTATGGGCATCGGTCCGGCTCCTGCAGCACGACTGGCTCTCCAGAAGGCAGGCCTCACGCTAGACGACATGGACCTCGTCGAGGTTAACGAGGCGTTCGCGCCTCAGTACATGTCCGTGGAGAAAGAGCTCGGCCTCGATCCTGAGAAGACCAACGTGAATGGGGGCGCCATTGCGCTGACCCACCCGTTGGCTGCATCCGGGTCCAGAATCACGATCCATCTCTTGCACGAACTAAAGCGCCGCGGCGGGAAGTATGCGCTGGGCTCCGCGTGCATCGGTGGTGGTCAGGGCGGTGCCGTGATCGTAGAGGCGCTCTAGGCGGCCGATGACTGACGAACCTGGAACCAGCCTTACCCGGCGGGAGTTCGACGCGGTCATTCGACGGGCCGCCGAGCTGTCGTCCGCTGATGGAGCGGGTGATGGTTCGTTGTCCGAAGTGGAGGTATTTCGGATTGCGGGCGAAGTGGGACTGAGTTCCGAGCATGTAAGACAGGCGCTAACGGACGTGCGGACAGAAGGCCTGGACGTCGGCGTCGTCGATCGGATCTTTGGGCCACTCTACGTTCGGGCGGCCCGAGTAGTGCCTGGTACCAGCTGGGATCTGACCGCGAAAATCGACGAGTTTCTCGCAGGCTCGCAGTTGCTGCAGTCGGTACGGAGGACTTCAGAATTGCTCCTGTACCGACCTTCAGTGGACTGGGCGTCTCAGATCGCTCGTGCCGCGAGCTTCACTTCAAGGAAGTACTATCTCGCTTCGGCGAAGTCGGTCGAAGTCCACGTCACATCGTTAGAAAACGACCGGTCGCGGATCGAGTTCGTGGTTGATCCTGGGACTCGTGACGAGAGCATCATCGGGACCGGGATCGGGGGTGGCTCTGCAGGCCTAGCCGCCGGGTCTTTGGCTGGGTGGGGACTGGCCGCGCTTACACCGGTCGGCCTCGCGGTCGGGGTGGGTATCGTGCTGGGGACGGGGATCGCGACGGGTATCACCTACCTCGCAGGCGCTTCACACAAGAAGAAGCTGGGCGAGGTGCAGATGGAGATTGAAGGAGTGCTCGATACGCTTGAACGCGGCGAGTCCCTCGAGCCTCCTCCTGCATCTTGGAGACGTTGGGTGAAGCGACACTTTCATGGTGTCGCTCGGGACGTGATGCAGGACGAAGCGTAGAATTTATGAACCGGCGCCCGGCGCCGAATACACATAACGGAGAAGCAGAGTGGATATCAGCAAGGTGGGGGTGGTCGGATGTGGCCTCATGGGCAGTGGCATCGCGGAGATCGCAGCCAAGAGCGGCTTCGATGTTGTGGTACGTGAGATGAACGACGAGCTGCTTCAGAAAGGGCAGGCCCGTATTCAGAAGTCGATGGACCGGGCGGTCAAAAAAGAGAAGCTCACTGCTGCGGATCGCGATGCAGCGGGGGCTCGCCTGAGTTACACGACTCATGTGTCCGATCTGGCTGAGTGTGACATCATCATCGAGGCCATCGTGGAAGAACTCGACGCCAAGAATGCCCTGTTTGGTGAACTCGATGGTATCTGCGGTGACAACACGATCTTCGCGTCGAACACCAGCTCCCTGACCATCACCGATATGGCCGCGGCCACGGAGCGAGCGGATCGTTTCGTGGGGCTGCACTTCTTCAACCCGGTCCCGGTCATGAAGCTCGTCGAGGTCGTGAAGACCATCGTGACGAGCGCCGAGACCTTTGATAGGGCCCACGCCTTTGCGAAGGCGCTGGGCAAGGTCCCGATCGCCGCGAAAGACAACTCGGGTTTTGTCGTGAACCTCTTGCTGGTTCCCTACATGCTTGACGCGATCAGGCAGCTGGAACGAGGTGTCGCGAGCATTGAGGACATCGACACGGGAATGGCGCTGGGTTGTGGTTACCCAATGGGGCCGTTCATGCTGTGCGACTTCGTCGGTATCGACACGCTCTACAAGATCAGTGAGATCATGTTCGACGAGTATCGGGAAGAGCGGTACGCCCCTCCGCCATTGCTCAAGCGAATCGTCGCGATGGGTCGTTACGGCCGAAAGACCGGTATGGGCTTCTATGACTGGTCTGGTGATAAGCCGGTGGCCCTAGAGCTCTAGAGCCTCTGCCATGGTTGGGCTTCTAGGGTCGATTCGTGACCCTGGGGGTCACACCTGGTACGGTGAGCCGGAGGAATTTGCTGTCGCGACGGCGCTGCAGGATCCGATTTTAGACACTGGCCCCTGGTAGAGTGAGCCCATCCTGTTGTGTAGGGACAGGGCCCCATGATCGTAGCGTACGTCTCAGACCCTTAGGTCCGAACGGTTGTGCAGAACGCTGCAGACCCGGAAGAAGACGTTGTGCTATGAGTTCGCCTTGCTCCAGCTGCGGTGGAATGGGGTTTGCCTCGACTGACCGTGCTGGCCGATGGGACTCGAGGGCCGCTCGTGGGTGTACGCTCGGATGTCCCCGTGTTGGAGTTGGGCCAGAGGGCTTCTGGTCCGTTGGGAAAACGAATGTCGCTCCTCCCAGTTGCCACTGCGGCGCATTGTTTTTCTGACCAGCCGCCTTCAAACGGTGATCGACGAACAGGCTCAGGGAGCGTCTTGGGTCGACAAGTGCCTGGCGGATCTCAAGGGGGCAGGTACGCCGCTGCCCATGCCCCTGTGCGCGTTTAGTCGCCGGATTCTCGAGTTCCCTACGCACTACGAGGGCCTCCACGCCATCGCGGATGTGTGTGAGATGACGCGAGATGGACTAAAGGCGCGGTTCCGGCGTCGCGGGTTGGAATCGCCGTGCACGTACCGGCGGGGGGCGTCAAACGCGGTCACTACGATTCTTGGGTGCAGATGGCCGAGAGTACAGCTTCCGGTCCGTAGACAAAGACCCGAGCCCGGTCTTCGGCTCGCTCCTCAGGGAGACGTTCATCGACGATCTCGTTCAGGACGTGATCAGTGCGGCACACCCACTGTGGGCTCACGTGGCTCTTACAGGCTTGCTACAAAGTCACGGAACACGGCTTGAGCGCGCAGCGGCGCTTCGTCGTTGCGCAGATAAGGGTTCGTACCGTCCGCCTCGATCGAGCGGGCCTTCTGATTGTCGGCCAGCTGAATGTCTAGGAGCTTCGCCAGCTGCCGTTTGACTTCGGGGTCGTAGACGGGGATCGCAACCTCGACGCGCCGTGACAGATTCCGCTTCATCCAGTCGGCGGACGCGAGGTACATGCGGTCTTCTCCACCGCTGTGGAAGCGGTAGATCCTCGGGTGCTCGAGGTATCGATCGATGATGCTGCGCACACTGATGGTCTCACTCTGCCCGGGAACGCCCTGGAGGAGTCTGCAGATTCCACGAAGGATGATCTCCATGGGCACTCCGTCACCGGAGGCGTCATAAAGCGCTCGAATCATCTTGGTGTCCTCAAGCGCGTTCAGCTTCAGCGTGATCCCTGAAGGCAGTCCTTGCTTGGCCGCCTTGGCTTCGTCCTTGATGAGTCGCTTCAGACCCTTTCTCAGTGTAAAGGGCGCCACGAGGAGGTGTTGCGTCTCAGGCTCTTCGATCTCGCCGGCCAAGAACATGAAGACCTGTTCTAGGTCTGCGGTGATACGCTCATCCGCCGTGAGGATGCCGTGGTCCGTGTAGATCTCCGCGGTCTTCTCATTGAAGTTGCCTGTCCCGACGTACCCGTAGTGTCGGACGCTGGCCCCTTCGTTCCGTGCCACCAGGCAGATCTTTGCGTGGACTTTGAGGCCGCGCATCGAATAGAGGGTTCGAACACCTGCCGCCTCCAAGCGCTCAGCCCAGTAAAGATTCGACTCTTCGTCGAATCGAGCCTGAACCTCCATGAAGACGGTGATCTTCTTCCCGTTTTCCGCCGCCTTGATCAGCGTCGAGAGTACGGCCGAGTCTCTGGCGACTCGATACACGGTCAGCGAGATGGCCGTTACGTCCGGGTCTTCGGCCGCCTCATCGAGGAAGCGGACAAAATGGTTGAACGACTGGTAGGGTGTGTGGATGACCTGATCGGCTCCTCTGACCAGTTCGAGGATCGAGGGGGCAGTCTCCAGGGTCGGGTGGGGAATTGGGGGCCAGTCCGGATAGCTAAGGTCGTCACTCCCAAAGCGGGGGAAGCCCATGTAGTCGCTCAAATTGTGATATCGGGCACCCAGTATGAGGTCTTCTTCCGCGAGGCCGAGTTCATGCTGCAGTGTGTGCACGAGGACGTAGGGCATGCTCATGTCGTACAGGAATCGACTGGGTAGGCCGGTGTCTCTCTTCCCCAAGCTCTGGCGGATCGCTTCAACGAGGTCGACCTCGAACTCATCGTCCACGTAGAGCTCCGCATCTCGGGTGAGCTTTAGAGCGTAGCTGCGGCCTACTTCTTTCCCAGGAAAGACCTCATCCAAGCAGTACCGGATCACATCGTCGAGGAACATGACTTCGTGATTGTCACCCCGCGACGGAAGCGTGATAAATCGGGAGACTTGCCCCGACGGCACTTCAACCAATTGATAGGAGGGTGTCCATGAAGTCTGGACACCGTCGGTTCCGTCCCACACCTCGACCGCGAGGTAGACCTTGTTGTTCTTGAGGAAGGGCGGACCATCACTTCCTCGAAGTGGTGCGGGATCGAGATGATGGGCGATCGTGTCGCGGAATGTGGAACGAAGAAAGTCGTCATGTACGGGATCGACGGTTTCTTCGTTCACAAGGTTAATGCCCGTAGCCCTCATTTCGTCCATCAAAGGACCGAGGATGCCCCCGTACCGCTCCTGCTGAGTCATTACAATGCGGTGTATGTCATGCAATAGTCGGTGTGGCTCGATCCCGAACTTCGCATACCCGCCCTTACCCAGGCGCAGCAGGCTTCGGAGCGAAGCGACCCGCACTCGGAAGTACTCGTCTAGGTTCGACGAGAAGATGCCGCAAAAGAAGAGTCGCTCGAAGAGCGGGACTGCTGGGTCGGCGGCTTCTTGGAGGACACGTTCGCTGAACGCCAACCAGGCCGTTTCGCGATCGACGAGCTGATATTTGTCCGTCTTCTCTGACACGGGTCTTTCCGAACGGAGGTAGGAAAGTCTCAAACTTGCGATGAAGATAGTGTCGACGCTGGGCCGGCACACGCGGTTCGGTTTTGGATTGCATCTCGACTCGGAGACCCACACGGTGTGTCGGGCCCGATGAGTGGTGCCGTTGGAGGCTCGGGCCACAGGATTGAGGAAGGGAGAGCCAGGATCAAACGTGAAGGCGACTTAGGGTGATGCGAGAAGAGGTGCGCGAAGGCAGGCGAGCGGCGTGGGGACGTGGCAACAGAACCTGGCTCATTGGTTGGTTGGCGGCTGGATCGTTCTGGGACGGCCCACAAGGCACCCGCGGGGGCGGGGGGAGTTTGTTTACAGGCCCTCTGCTGGTGCATCACTACGTTCACAACCGTGGGCTATGACAATGTCACCCCCGTGACGGCGGCTCAGGTGGACTACTCGAGGGTGCAGCACGGCCTCGGCCACACAGATGAGACGTTCCGCTACCTAGATGAGGCCGTCGACAAGGGAATCGGCTCGGTCGTATTCCTTGCTAAGAACCTCTGGGTCGAGTCGCTCAGGTCAGGCCCGCGATTCGACGCGCTCCTGAATCGTGTCGCACATCCGTCGATGCGGTCTTTTGAGGCCACTCAGTTCGACTGATTTCCGCTTCGCGGCATGCGCCGCTGTGCGACTTCGTGCCAGACCAGGCCGAGCGCTATGAGTGTCAGCCCGGCTGCCCAGATCGTGGCGTCCACGAAGAAGGCCAGACCGAGACAGCACACCAGTCCTGATAGAGCTGTCCACCTGGGGTATCGTCGGTCCGGCTCGGGCAGGCGGAGCGCGGCCAAATTCGTGAGCGCGTAGTAAACGAGAACGGTGAATGCCGAGAACGACCACGTGGTCACCACGCTCCCCGAACTGGCTAGGACGGCGATGATCGTTGCCACGAGGAGCACTGCGCGGACCGGTGATTTCTCGGGTCCGGCGACGTGTCCCACACTACGTGGTAGGTCTCCTTGGCGTCCCATGGCGAAGGCCACCCGCGACAGACCCAAGAGGAGGTTCAGCAAAACTCCGGCCATCGCGGTGACCGCAGCGATCCCGACGACCCAACTCACTCCAGGCACGGGGAGAAGTCGGGCCACAACGACCAGCGGCGCCGTCTCGGCGTCGGTCGCCGACGTGAGGCCCTCTGCGCCCGCCGTAGAGACCGCCACAGCGGTGACTACGGCGTAGACCACCATGGTCACCACGAGCGTGGTAATGATGGCGCGCGGGATATTCTGGGAAGGTTCCCGTATCTCCTCACCCAGAGTGGCGATACGCCCGTATCCGGTGTACGCGACGAACATGAGGGCAGTGCCGTGGAGTAGTCCTCTCATGCCGCCCGTCATAGGGTCCAGCAACGGTTGAAACGGAGCCAGGCCCCGCTCGAACATCCCCGGGAATCCGATCAGTACGAATGCGGAGAGCCCGGCCAGGGTCACGGATACGATGACAGCGTTCGCAGCATTTGACCGACGGATTCCGCCCGCGACGACCGTGGTCAGCACGGCGAGTAAGCCGAGAGCCAACGCCACCCGAGGGAGGGTCCCGTGCACGCCTGATGCCGACAGGACGTAACCCGAGAAGCCGAGGGCCGCGGTCGCAGCCGATGCCGACTTCGCCCATAAGAACATCCATCCGGCAGTGAAGCCGAGACGGGGGTTGAGGTAGCGGTAGCCGTAAGCATAGGTCCCGCCACTGACCGGATGGGCCGCAGCGAGCTGAGCACTGGACAGACCGTTCAACGTGGCGACAATCGCAGCCAGGATGACTGCGAGCACGACTCCTGGACCCGCTACACCCGCCGCGATTCCGATGCTCACGAAGATTCCCGTTCCCAGGATCGAGCCCAATCCCATGAGGACGGCGCCCGGAACTCCCACGACCCGTGCGAGGGTGCCGCTAGGAGTGGTCGATGGCCCGTTCATGACGCTCACTCCTGCGGTGGGGGAAGTTGCGTCGAATAATCTGGCTTCCCCAAGGAATGGGCGCGATAGGGATCTACGGAGTGTTGGCGCACCATGTCTCGGTGCATAAACGCGAGATCGGGGTCCGGATGGCGTTGGGTGCTCAGCCTGAGGTCGTAGTGGGAGGAGTGGTGCGGTCCAGGCCTGACTCTAGCGGGCATTGGGATCCTGTTCGGCAGCGTGGCTGCGGCTGTGTCGACGCGGTACTTGGAGTCACTTCTGTTCGCGGTGTCATCGCGGGCTCCATGGGCCTTTATGGTTCCGGCTATCGCGCTTGCAGCGGCCGCCGTTTTGGCGGCCTGGATCGCTGCGGCTCGGCAAGGACGGCTGCCGCCCGCAGAGGTTTGGATTCCGCTTCGTCGGCCGCGACGTGCTCGCGGGTGGGACGGCGTTTCAGGACGTGGGGGCCGCGCTCGAGTATCGCCGCATTCGGCGACTGGCTGTATGCCGTTCATCGTAGATGGCCGAGAGACGTCGCAGGCTCAGGTGGCGACCCTCGCACCAGAGAAAATGTCACCCGTAATCGTACTCATGCGCGGGGAGGCTATGCGCCTCCTAGGGTCTATTGGACAGCGAGCGGCTGTCTTCTGATCCGATGGGTCGTCGGCCAGGGCCTGTTATCACACGCGAACGAGTCTATCCTTTTGTGTTGTGTTGTGTCGGAGTCCTCGGACGGAGCGGATGTTGGGTAGGAAGACGAAGAAAGGGAGCGTAGACGATGACGAGGCCGCTGACAGCCCGAAAGAGTCTGCAGCGCCTGATAAGAAGCGCCGCCGCCGCGGCAAACAGGAGACCGAGGTCAATGCGCTGACCGAGTGGATCAAGTCGCTCGTGGTCGCGTTCGTTCTGTTCATCGTGATCCGCACCTTCCTTCTCCAAACCTTCGTCATCACGTCGGGGTCCATGGAGGGTACGCTGCTCGTGGGCGACATGCTTGTCGCGAATCGTGCCGCTATCGGTGCTCGGATTCCCGGCACTCAGGCGCACGCTCTTGGATACTCGCGACCTAAGCGTGGTGAAGTCTGGGTATTCGATCCACACCATGAGATCGACATGAAGCTGGTGAAACGCCTCATGGGTCTTCCCGGTGACACCCTCGAGATGCGCGGCGCGACTCTGTTTTTGAACGACCAGGCCCTGGATGAACCGTATGTGAACTCGAACACCGGCCAAGACGATCGGCACCCGGACTTTGAGTGGCAGCGGGAGCACTTGGTGGCGGGTGTCGACCGGGATTCGTATGTGCCCTCGCGACACCATTGGGGGCCCATCGTGATTCCCGACGGGCACTACTTTATGCTGGGCGACAACCGGGACGAGAGCCTGGACTCGCGCTACTGGGGTCTGCTGGAGTCATGGCGCCTCGAGGGGCGCGTGGTGTTCACCTACTTCTCGTACAACGCGGATTCTTACCGACCCTTTCCTGCGTTGCGAGAGATTCGCTGGAACCGAGTGGGCCGCGGTGTCCATTGAGTTGCGACGGCAGGTAGAAACAAAAAAACGGCCCTCCCGTGAGGGAGGACCGCCTTTTGGCTGGCCGAACAAAGCGCGTTAGGCCTTGCCGCGACGTTGCCGTCTGCGCTCGCGACGAATCGCCGCTTCGCGCTTCCTCTTCCGCTGAGCACTCGGCTTTTCATAAAACCGGCGCTTACGGAGTTCGGAGTAGAGGCCTGACCGCTGCACTTTGCGCTTGAAGCGTCGCAGTGCTCGGTCCAGACTCTCGTTATCCTGGATGACCACTTCCAAGACAATCACCACCTTTAACGTTGGTCGGAAAATAATTAGCTCACAAAGCTAAATCGGCTGCCTGCTTGTGACTAGGGCAGGCGCCCTTCCCGATGCAGCGTATGCGTATAGAGGCGGTACGCCTCGGAATTCGCCAGGTAGTCCCTGACCCAGGTGTCGAAGTCCGGGAGAGGCAACATTCGCTCGATGTGATCCACCACCATCATCGCGAACTGGACCTTGTCGCTGGCGCGAAAATCTACGCTTTCGCCGGCTAGGATCTGGTCGACCGCCTGTTCGAAGTCAGTCGGGTCCACCAAGCAGATAAAGTGGGAGACCTGGTCCAGGCGATACGATGCGTACATCGACCTCAGCTGGTCCAGTTCATCGCCGCTCGGCACGATCGTCGCGTCAGTGGACCAATCTCCAGCGATCTCCTGAGCGTTCTCTTTGAGAAGCGTCCGGAAACGACCCCGAAGTTTGCTCTCGTCTCGGCCGCTTCGTTTCCGCGTATGCAGAGCTGAGTCGAGGAGGCCAGCGAGAAGGGGTCGTCCCAAGCCCCGCGCCTTTTCGTGAACTTCGGCTTCGGAGTCTTCGATCAAGATGTCGGCCGTGCGGACCTCGTCCTCGTTCGCTTCTCCGCTCCCAGGGCGGAAGGAGAAGTAGCCGTGTATGAGTCCATCACCTGCCGCGAACGTGACTAGGAAGCACGCCCAGGACTCGCTTTCCCGCTCAATGAAGGCCACGGACCGCCTTCGTTCGCTGACTGGGGAACCACTCCGCACGTCCGGTTGATCTCGGTTAGGAGCCTCGCGAGCGATGTGGTTGCCTTGAGTCATGGAGGCGTGTTGAATGCGGATTCAGAAGATCGGGCCGGGCTTCCAGTGGAATTGCCCCCGCAAGATGACCGGCCGACCAAGTCGGAGCAAGGCGTCAGTCCCTTCGGTCGCCCTCCGATATATGTTTTCCTTGCCTTTTTCGTAAACATATCATTATCGTTGAGGGCCGCCGGATACGGCGCGATGCAAAAAAGTGTTGTAACTACTGGGTATCGTCCCAGCGAAAACCCTATCTGACCCGGCTTCTAGCCGGGTTTCTTTTCCCAAAAAATCGTTGGTGAGCCTTTCGGTCGCCGACGATGGACGAGACAGGCATATGGATCCGAATGCACAGACCTACGCCCGGCCCGAGGCGATGGGAGATGTTCCGGGGATCTGTGAGCTCCCGCTTACGCGCGCCGTGGTGCAATACCGGGATGTCCATGAGATGGACAATCCGGGTGGCCGCATCGAGGACATCGGCCTCGCTCTAGTCGTCGAAGGACGGTATGCCGCGTCTTCGGAGGTGATCGACCTGGGGAGCGGAAGCGTGAAGGTGCTCGATCTCAGCACCGAGCTCGTTGTTCTCGATTGGGTCTACGAGCCCACTCTGGACCACATAGCGAGTCTGATCACGGCAACCGCGTCCACGCAGGAAGAAGAGCCGCTGCGGCGATACGCGTTAAAGCTGGGACTACGAATCCTGGAAAGGATCGGCTTCGGTCCGCTCACGCGCCCGACCTTCCTGCGGATCGGCTTCAGGGACATCTGCCGAGACTTCGATCTCCACGAGGGCACGTCCATCCGCTTCGTTCTGGGGCCGGGGCGCCTTACTCGAGCCTACCTGGACTATGACCTATGCGCGGTGGTCTTCAAGACCGCGATGCGGCACCCGGATCCGCAACTCGAGCACGCCTTGACCGAGGCCTTCCCGACCGCCGATCTGTGCCGGTACGATCCGGACGGGGAAGCAGATTCAATCGAGTATGAGGCTCGTTTCGCGCTTCCGACCTCATTTGCTGAAGCGCGGGTCCGACTTGGCGCCATGAGGAAGGGGTTGTCGGCCCTCATGGCCCGATTCGAGCCAGCTCGCTTCGACTCGCTCGCGCCGCTCATCGAGACCCTTGGAGAGCGAGAGACGTTGGGCAGGGTTCAGGTTCAGGAGCCCTCGGCTCAGGCCGTCCGGATCGCTTCGTCGGACGCTGGCGCGCAGGCGATCCACTAACGGTGATCGGTGATCAGCCTTCTTCAGGTGAAGGCGTCGGGCTTCCGGGCCCTGATCGTGAGGAACTCCGTCACCGCTATCAAGCCTATCGACGGAGGCAGGCTGGGAAGCTGATGCATCTCATGCCCAGGGATGCGGTACGCCCCATGGTGCGGGCTGCACGGGCAGCCGGCTTCGACGTAGCTGGGGAAGAGTCATTGGACCTACTCACGCGCTTCTGTGAGTCGCTTTTGCCCCTGCCACCCTTCCTGGTGTGGGAGGCAGACCGCTTAGAGAATCCAGACGCCCATCTCATTGATCTCGACGACGCTCCCGAAGCGCCGACCGCTCAGGCGCCGGCGACCGTGGAGGTGCGTCCGGTCTCGTATCGCGGCGAGCCGTGGTTGGCGCACCTGATGTCGTTTCGAGATGGGTCGGGCTGGCGAGGCTTCATCGCGTTCCGAGAAGTGGACTCAGGGCGCGTGCACCGGACGGCGATGATTTTCCAAGAAGCGGACCCTTCTGACCTCCGCGACCGCTTCAACGCGTTCGAAAACGCATCCCTCGAAGCCTTTTTGAGGTCGACTCTCCCATAACGCATTTATTGCAAAAAATGCGTTACGGACTGAAGAGCATTTTGCGAAGGGGTCGATTCCCAAACTCCGTGCTACGCTTGCACTTCCGTGAACGGAATCGTGAACATTTTAAGCTGCGATGTGTTTTGGGAACACTTGATTTACGGAAATCAATGAAATCGTAACCTGTTGTGGGGTAACGAGTTAGGATTCATGGCATTTCTTGGCGTAAGGGGTTGCGCGTCCCCAGAAGTAGCTTTAGAGTGTTGCTCACCACGAGGTGGCCGGCACCTCCCCTCCGTTACCGTCGCATGTTAATTCACGATCTGGGCGGTATCCAAGAAACACAAATTTTTCAACTCCGACCTTAGGGCGAGGTGTGTCTATGTGGGAGACGAGTACTGTACAGCTCAACGTGCGGTTGCCGCGCGATATCGCTGCTCAGGCCGAAGAGGTCCAAAAGACCGATCCGGAGTTCTTGAGCCGTGTCGTCCTGTACGGTCTAACCCGTCGTTCGATCTACAGACATCTACGTGAGCAAGGGGAGCAGGATCAGCCGCCCGCGCAGGAGGCCCCGCAAGCGGTCTCATAAAACGGCGCGAAATACTTGCGTAATTAGGCCCTCCGGTTCATACCTTTGGGCGCGATCGACCCCTCCGGAAGACATCGCGCTCGGCGAGGCCGGGGGGTTTTTCATGTCCAGCGGGAGGACCGCCATGGACGCAGGCGACACAGGTTCTGATGAACCACTAGAAGTCCTGCGCGCCAAGTACCTCGATTACTGCTCTGCGCAGGTCGCGGATCTCCTTCTCTATCTGAGTCCGGACGAGATCTATCTGCTCGCCCAACGGGCCTATCGAGAAGAAGGCGGCGAGGGCGACCTCACGTACGTGGAGATGGTGCGCATCGCTACGAACTGGTTGTCGTGTCGCGTCGCGCTACCCCCGTTCGATATCTGGCTTGTCGACTACCGGGCGAATCCCGATAGCTATGAGGAGTACTTCATGGGGCTTTGGGAGACCGAAGCCAAGATTGAAGCGAACTAACCTCACCGAGGCCCTCCCCGCATCTAGATCGTGAAGACAGTGGCCAAGCTCTTGGCCGGGCTCAGTGCTGTCCTAGTACTGGCTCTCGGGCTCGCCTACTTCCTCGCAGGGCGCCGGATGGGTGCCAGCTATGAGGGGCCGATCGCCACGGTCACCCGAGCGAATCTCACGCCCGGAGAGGCTGGGGTAGCATCTTCGTATCGAACCGATCGTGATTGGGTTCGTGCGATGCGGCATGATGATTGATCACGACGCACTCAGCGCCGCGGACTTTTCACAACCCGAGGTCGGTGTCACGGCGTGTCCTAGCCAGGGGCTCTGCCGCCCTTTCAGTCGGTCGTTGGAACGATCGGCCTAGAAGGGCAGATCGCCGTCGGTGTCGCTCGCGGGAGGCTGAGGTGGGGCACCGCCGCCGCCCGGGAAGCTCCCGCCGTCGCCACCACCACCGGAGGTTGAACCGAGCATGACCATCTCTTGGATCACGATGTCGGTCCAGTACTTCACGACACCTTGGTCGTCCTGCGTCTGGGAGTACTCTACACGACCCTCCACGTAGAGTCGGTCACCCTTCTTGACCCATTGCTCGACGATGTCGACTAGGCGCCCGAAGAACGTGAGCCGGTGCCACTCGGTCTTTTCCTGTTTTTGGCCGGAGCGATCGGACCAAGACCGGTTCGTTGCCAGAGAGATCTTGGCGACACGGGCGCCGGACGACGTCGCCCGAATCTCCGGATCGTTTCCGACGTTTCCTATCAGCATCACTTTGTTCAGGGACCGGCTCATGTACGCTCCTACTTCGGACCTCGTGGTCCGATTCGAGACGAGAAAACACGGCGTGAAAGACACCGCATGGATACCGCAGTCAACACTCGGATGGCGCGCTAAGGTAAGGGCTGGCCCTCCGTTTTTCCATCGTGCGACGGGTCGCTATCTTGCACCGTTGAGACAGTCCAACGCGCAATGAGAGGTAGGACCTAGCATGTCTGATCTGACGTACGTCCGAGTCGAGTGGGACGGCGACATCGCCATCGTTTTTATTGACCGCCAAGACAAGCTCAATGCGCTCAACTCCGAGGTGGTCGGCGAGCTCGGCCAAGTCTTCAAGGGCTTGTCCGAGGATGACGACGTGCGCGGTGTCATTCTCACCGGCGCGGGGGAGAAGGCATTCGTGGCGGGAGCCGATATCGGCGAGCTCGCCCAGATGGACTCCCTCTCAGGTGTCAAAGTCAGCAGGGACGGCCAGGACGTGTTCCGCTACATCGAACGCTTCCCGAAGCCCGTGTTGGCTGCCGTCGGTGGATACGCCCTTGGCGGTGGCTGTGAGCTGGCCTTGGCCTGCCACCTCCGGGTGGCCAGCGAAAACGCGCGTTTCGGTCTCCCCGAAGTGGGCCTTGGTATCATCCCGGGATACGGCGGGACGATTCGTCTCGCGAGGCTCGTGGGCTTGGGCCGAGCGATCGAACTCACGCTGACCGGGGACATGGTTGGAGCGGAACGCGCAGAGCGGATCGGGCTCGTCTCGGCGATCTACCCAAGGGATACGCTGTTGGGTGACGCCAAGACGTTCATGCGCAAGATCACCAAGAACGGTCCGGTAGCTATGCGAATGGCGCTCGAGTCCATCTACCACGCCCTCGATACAGCTACCGCGGATGCTTTGGATTTCGAGTCTTCGCTCTTCGGATTGCTCGCCTCCACAGATGACATGAAGGAGGGCATGGCAGCCTTCCTCGAGAAGCGAAAGGCCGACTTCCAGGGCCGTTGAGTTGGCGGGCCTGAAATGGTAAGCGTGACGCGCTGAAAAGCGTTCTGCTGCAAGCGTTTGTGGGGTATGCGGCGGGCTTCTCATTGGGCCCGTGAACAGTTAAATTGTCCCATGCATTCAGGGACTCTCCCAGCCTTCGGTCCGTGCGTCTGAGCGGGCTAGCTATTCGCCACTTCCGCAACCTCGGAAGTCAGGAACTTGAACTTCCCTCCGAGGGTGTCGCTTTGATTGGCGACAATGCTCAAGGGAAGTCCAATTTCCTCGAGGCGATCTATTATCTGGAGACCTTCCGTTCCTTCCGCGGGGCCCGCGATGAGCAGCTCGTGGCCTTCGACGAAGGCGTGTTTCGAGTCGCCGGGACTATGGAGTCATTGGAAGACGGAAGTTCCTCCCAAGTCGTGGCGGCTGCTTTTGAAAAACGAGGCAAGAGAAAGAAGGTCTCGTTGGATGGCGACGAGCCGGACAGGATTGGCGACGTATTGGGACGCCTCGCGGCGGTAATCTTCTCGCCCGCCGACATTGAACTGATCAACGGCGGACCGTCGGAACGGAGACGTTTTCTCGACATCGTGCTTTCGCTCAGTGAGTCCGAGTATCTGTCGGCACTCCAGGATTACAAGAAGATCCTGTCTCGGCGAAATGCTGCGTTGAAGGACGGACGAGCGGGATCGGTCGTGGGCGCCTGGAACCCCGGACTCATCAAAGCGGGGGCCGAGGTCATGTTCTCGCGTCGGGGATGGGTTGCGGAGCGCGAAAAGGCCTTCCACGACTACTACCAGCGGGTCTCGGGGAAGAAGGCCGCGCGGATGACGTACCGGCCGAACGTGACGATTGAGAGTGCTGGCACTCAGGAGGAAATCGCCGATGCGTTCCGCTCTTCGCTTCAGGAGTCCGCGGAGCGAGAGGGTCGCCAGGGGACGACCGTTGTCGGACCTCACCGGGACGATCTCCGCATTCGGCTTGAGGACGCGGACGAAGAGATAGATTTGCGCGCTTATGGCTCCGGCGGACAACGTCGCACGGCTGCGCTTGCACTCCGGCTCGTAGAAGCACGGACCATCAGGGATACACGTGACCAGCGTCCCTTGGTGCTCCTCGACGATGTGTTCGCCGAGCTCGACGAGGGACGTAGCGAGAGAATTTTGGACTTGATGGAGACAGAGGATACGGGCCAGGTCGTCATGACGGCTCCCAAGGAAGCAGACGTGAAGATCCGGCGGGATTCGCTCCCGCGATGGAGGATCGACGCAGGGAAGATCGTGACGTGAAAGGCAGGGGGCCGGTAAAGGTCGACGCGGTCCTTTCGGGCCTCCTCGACAAACACGGTGTGAAGAAACAGGTCGAGCGGATGGGTGTGCTCGATCTTTGGGATGGCTTGGTCGGAGAACACGTGGCGGCGGTGACGAAGGCCAAGGGCGTTTCGGACGCCACGTTGTTCGTGGAAGTGCGCACCAGCGCATGGATGATGGAGTTGAACCTGATGAAGCGGGACTTTCTGCAGCGCGTGAACGAAGCGATGCCGGACGTGCCGTTGGAGAAGATCGTCTTCGTGCTTGCAGAGACGGAGTAATCGAGCAAAACGCTTAACGCTCACGGGGCGGACATGGCAGAGAAGAAGAAAGACGATTACACCGCCGGACAAATCCAAGTCCTCAAGGGACTGGAAGCGGTCCGGAAGCGGCCCGGTATGTACATTGGGTCCACGTCCGCGCGCGGACTCCACCACCTCGTGTATGAGGTGGTGGACAACTCGATCGATGAAGCGATGGCCGGGCACTGCTCGGGCGTCTTCGTGACGATCCACGACGACAATTCGATTACTGTCGTCGATGACGGGCGCGGCATTCCAGTTGACATCCATCCGACCGAGAAGGTCCCGGGTGTCGAACTTGCCATGACCACGCTGCATGCGGGTGGAAAGTTCGACAAGGATACCTACAAGGTCTCTGGTGGACTCCACGGTGTGGGTGTGTCCGTGGTGAACGCGTTGTCCGTCTTCCTCGAAGTCGAGATCAGCCGCGACGGAAAGAAGTACCACCAGCGGTACGAGCGCGGCATCAAGGCCAAGGATCTCGAAGAAATCGGGAAGGCCAAGGGGTCAGGCACCAAGGTCTGGTTCAAGCCGGACGACGAGATCTTCACCGAATTGGTGTATTCGTTCGAAGTGTTGTCGAACCGATTACGCGAGTTGGCGTTCCTCAACAAGGGGCTGAAGATCACGCTCGCAGACGAGCGGAATGGTCAAGAGGCCGAGGAATACCAGTACGAAGGTGGTATCGCAGAGTACGTCGATTATCTCCGGGGAAGCCGTGGGGCGCTGCACGACAAGATCTGCTACTTCGAGACGTCGAGGCCCGAGGCAGAAATTGAGTGTGCGCTCCAATACGACCAGGGCTTCAGCGAGAACACACACACCTTCGTGAACAACATCAGTACGCACGAAGGCGGTATGCACCTGACCGGCCTCAAGGCCGCGCTCACGCGTACCATCAACGACTATGCCCGCCGCAACAAGATCTTTAAGAAGGACGAGGGCCTTTCTGGGGACGACGTCCGTGAGGGTCTCACGTGTGTGCTGAGCATCCGTGTCATGGAGCCGCAGTTCGAGGGCCAGACAAAGACCAAGCTCGGCAACAGTGAAGTGCGTGGCGCCGTCGAGGCAGCGGTAAACGAGCACTTGGCGACGTTCCTGGATGAGAATCCGAAGGCAGCGAAGGCTGTTATCGAGAAGTCTCTTCAGGCTGCCCGAGCGCGTGAAGCAGCGCGGAAGGCTCGCGATCTCGCACGCAAGAAGAGCTCACTCGAGGGTGGCGTTCTACCGGGCAAGCTCGCGGACTGTTCGATCTCGGACCCGTCGCTGTGTGAGCTCTATATGGTTGAGGGTGACTCTGCAGGCGGGTCGGCCAAGCAGGGTCGCGATCGAGGATACCAGGCCATTCTCCCGCTTAAAGGAAAGATCCTGAATGTGGAGCGGGCTCGCATCGACAAGATCCTGTCGAACGAGGAAATCCGGGCCATGATCACCGCGATCGGCGCTGGAATTCGTGAGGAGTTCGAACTAAGTAAGGTGCGTTATCACAAGATCGTCATCATGACCGATGCCGACGTGGACGGAGCGCACATTCGCACCCTCTTGCTGACCTTCTTCTTCCGGCAGATGCGGGAGTTGATCGACGCGGGGTACGTCTACATCGCGCAGCCGCCGTTATACCGAGTTCACAAGGGTAGGCACGACTTCTACGCCTACTCGGACAAGGAGCGGGACGAATACATCGAGCGTATCAGTGGAAAGAGCGGCGAAGGCAAAGGCATCAACATTCAGCGCTACAAGGGGCTCGGTGAGATGAACCCCGATCAGCTCTGGAAGACCACGATGGATCCCGACGCGCGGACGATTCTTCAGGTGCAGATCGAGGACGGAGCGATCGCTTCGAACCTCTTTGACCGCCTGATGGGTGACGAGGTCGAGCCTCGTCGCCAGTTCATCGAGAAGAACGCCAGGTACGTGAAGAATCTAGACGTCTAGTCTTTCGCGAATACGGATGGCCGTGCTGGTGCGGATAGCCGGCTAAGAGCGATACAACGCGGGGCGGTTCCCCCCACTCGATGACCCAGGTGAAAGGGTCACTTCCGTTGGTCCACGCGTTCGACGGTCATTCGTCTGCCATGCCGGCAAGAACACCCGGACCGATGATTGATGCGTTGTGGCGCTTCGCGACCGCCCGCTTGAGCGCCCGTGGGGGCGGGCGAGCGGTGAAGAGAATGCGTTGACGATGCTCACGCCCGAAGCCGTATCGGTTTTCCCGAATGGCCTCATCGAGTGCCGTCAATGTTTCTCCGCCATGGGGGACCTGCCTCCAAAAACAGTTCCCGTAGAATGCAGCCCCCGAGCCCAGGATTCCAGCAGAATCGATTTCATACCCAGAACCCCAGAGGCTCCCCGACTCGCGCGCGTTCGATCCAAAGACACCGAGAGCATCGTGGGCCATGAACTGGCGACAGATTTCAGCGAACACGTTGTGTGTGTGATCATCGCGACTGGGCCGGATGGCGTCATTCAGGTATGACGTCGAGTCACCGCGCGTATCGTTGAGCCGCGGAAGTACGAAACGATGCCAAAACGCCAGGAACGGATCTGACACGCGATAGCGGCGCGACCGGCTCCTAGGGCCGGCATCGAGCGAACGACGAGTGCGTACAAGGCCCAGCCCCTCTAAGCGATGCAAGTAAGGTGCGACCTGGCCGCTGGTGGTGAGGTCGGGTACTCCTCGATGCACGGTAGCCCAGTCCGTCTCTCCTCCGGCTAGGGCGGAGAGGACGGCGTAGTAGCGGGTCGGGTTCTGCACATCACGCTCGATCCAGTCCCGACCCGCGTCGGCGAGCACCGCCCGCGGCTCTAGGAGCAGATTCCGGATGTTGGTCGACAGAGTGACCGACCGGTCTACGGATCGTAGGACGTTCGGAATGCCGCCGAACGTTCCATACGATCTGACGAAGTCGCGAGGTGTCGTGCCAGGGAGGAATGGGAGCGCTGCGCGAAACGACAGGGGCTCGACGTTGACCTCGCTTCCGAACGTACCGGCCAATCGCTCTCTGCCAATGGGAGCGGATGTATGAGACGCCGTCACGATATGGAATGTGCGGTCCTCCGCTCGGGCCCGCTGCAAGGTAAGGGTGACGGCATCCGAGATTCGTGAACGACCGTGCACGAGCCTGTATGCATCGTCGAGGACGATTACAAAAGGCCTCCCCCCCGGCTCAGCGAGCGCCAGTGCCGCATTCAAAAGGGCTGCCCAGTCCCCTGGCGGACCTTCCGTGGAATCGAGTCGGGCGCCCAATGCTTGCCACAAGGATGCCTGTTGTGCCTCGTCGGCTCGCGGCGCGCAACGGAAGTGGAGCGCTGGATAGTCTTGGAGAACTCGTTCAAGGAGTGCTGTCTTGCCTACTCCTCGGATCCCCGATACGTGTACGAATGATGCTTCCCGGCGGTCCAATATGGACCGCAGGCGGCCCATTTCCCGCGTTCTACCTTGAAGATGCATGCCCGATACTACAGGGATAGCTACGACTTTAGCAATATTAGCGTAAAAAAATTTAGGCAAAAATAGGAGAGTTGCCCATTGAGTCGGTCCGTGGTGCTTGCGAGGTTCTCTCCCAGAAGATCGAGCCAGCGCCTGACCAGGAGATGCCGCCCATGAGCCGTGTGATCCCCCGCTTCGACACCTTGGCTGCAGCCAAGTATTCGTCTGCTCCCGTCGCAGAGGGTGGCGAGCAGAAGCGTATCGTTCTCGAGGACGTGTTTGGAGAGAACGTCTTCGGCCTCCATCAGATGAAGTCACGGCTGCCGGAGCCGCAGTTCCAGGCCCTGCAGTCCACGATCCAAAACAGCACGGACCTCGACCCTTCCGTGGCCGAGGCAGTGGCCATCGCGATGAAGGAGTGGGCCCTCGAGAAAGGCGCCACACACTACACGCACTGGTTTCAGCCGCTCACGGGTTCGACTGCGGAGAAGCACGATTCATTCTTGAAGCCGACTGGCGATGGTCGGGCCATCACCGAATTCAGCGGCAAGATGCTCGTCCAGGGCGAGCCAGACGCGTCGTCATTCCCGTCGGGCGGCCTGCGCGCGACTTTCGAGGCCCGCGGATATACCGCGTGGGATCCGACGTCTCCCGCATTCCTGATGGAAGGTCCTGGAGGCGCGTACCTGTGCATCCCTACGGCGTTCGCTTCGTGGGCCGGTGACGCGCTGGACAAGAAGACCCCTCTGCTGCGCTCCATCCATGCGGTCGACCAGCAGTCGCGTAGGGCGCTCAAGCTGTTCGGGTCACCGCCGAAGGCCGTGCGTGCGACGTGCGGCCCTGAGCAGGAGTACTTCCTTATAGACGAGGAGTTCTTCTATCGTCGACCGGATCTGATGACGGCTGGCCGGACGCTGTTTGGCACGAAGCCGCCGAAGGGTCAGGAGATGGACGACCATTACTTCGGCTCGATCCCCGCGCGGGTCCTCGAGTTCATGAATGAGGTGGAGTTCGAACTCTACAAGCTGGGTGTTCCGGTGACGACACGTCACAATGAGGTCGCTCCGGGGCAGTTCGAGATGGCGCCTATCTACGAAGATGCAAACCCAGCAGCCGACCATCAGCAGCTCATGATGAACACGCTGCGTCGGGTGGCTCGCAACTACGGACTTGTGTGCCTCCTGCACGAGAAGCCGTTCCAGGGCATCAATGGTTCAGGGAAGCACTTGAACTGGTCTCTAGCCACCGAAGACCAGAATCTGCTCGAGCCCGGAGAGACGCCGCATGACAACATGCAATTCCTCTTCTTTATCTCTGCGACTCTGAAGGCCGTCGCGAGACACCAGGACCTACTACGGGCGTCGGTCGCCCATGCGGGCAACGATCATCGCCTCGGTGCGAACGAAGCGCCGCCGGCCATCATTTCCGCGTTCGTGGGTGACCAGCTTCGGGACATCTTCGAGCAGATCGAAAGTGCCGGGGAGGCCAAGACGAGCACGCCGAACGGCTTGATGGGCCTCGGGGTGAACGTTCTGCCGCGTCTGCCGAAGCATGCGGGCGATAGGAACCGGACGTCCCCGTTTGCATTCACGGGTAACAAGTGGGAGTTCAGAGCACTCGGCTCGTCGCAGAGCGTCTCGTTCCCCGCGACGATCCTGAACACGATCGTAGCCGAAGCCATCGACGAGTTGTGCACGAAGCTCGAGGCTGATCTCTCGAACGGCACTGCATTCGATGAGGCGCTGCGTGCGCTACTCGCGAGCGAGATCCCCGAGTTCAAGCACGTTGTATTCAACGGTGACAACTATTCGGACGAGTGGGTGGTCGAGGCCGAAAGCCGCGGCTTGCTGAACCTGCGTACCACGATGGACGCGCTGCCGAAGCTCGTGGACGAAAAGAACACGGCTCTCTTCGAGAAGTACGGGGTGCTGTCACACCGTGAGCTCGAGTCGCGATACGAGATTTTCGTGGAGCAGTACTTCATGACGATCAACATTGAGGGTGAGACCGGCCAGCACATGGCGCAGACCATGATTCTGCCGGCAGCGACCCGTTACCTGGGCGAATTGCTGACGACCGCTGAGCGGGCGGACGATGTCGGGCTGAAAGCCGACGGCGTCTTGGTCACAGCCAATGCGGTGATGGCACTGGTCGATCAACTCACCGAGAAGCTAGCTGTCCTTGCCGAGCGGAATCAGGACCAGGGCGGTGACGACGTGGTTTCCAAGGCGGAGCACATGAGGGCAAATATTATTCCTGCCCTCAAAGAAGTCCGGGATGTTGTCGATCGCCTGGAGCGGATCGTGCCGGACGACCTGTGGCCGGTGCCGACGTACCGCGACATGCTCTTCGTTAAATAACCGACAAGAGACGCGCTTGGCGCGTCGCTATTCCGGGTGGTGTGCTCCCGCTGGGCCTCTGCGCGGACGGGGGGGGACTCCTGGTGCCATTCCGGCACTCCTCACGGTACGGAGATGGCCTCGAGCGCTACATCTAGGTTCACGGGAATGACGTGACAGTCGTCCTCGTTGACGACGAGACCTGACTGCATCCATGTATGGTATCCCTCTCGGGCGATCGAGACCTCGTAGGTGCCTGCTCGCTCCCAGGCACCGGCCATGGTGTTCCCGAAGGCCTCAGTCGAACGTTCCACATAGTCGCCTTCCCGGATGGTCAGCGTGGAGCCAGCGGTCAACGCGTTGCCGCTCAAGGCGTCCGTTATTGTGACGTTGATCCCGGCCCGGGCCTCTTCTGTGCAAAAGATCGGCTCAGTGGTGCCGCAGGCGCCGACGGTTAGGAGAGTGGCAAGTAGGATTCGTCGGTAGAGTCGCATGGCGTTCTTCGTGGCGGGAGGTAGAGCAATCGGCGCTCAATGATAGAACGAGCGGTCCGTCTCTCATGTGACGTGTCCGGGCCTCCTCCCGCCCGAGGCGTACCGGACCTATCTTGGCGCGTCACGCGACCTCGCACGCCCGGGAGTGGATGACCACCTCCGCTGCACCTCACCTTGTTGAAGCTCTGGCCCGAGTGGCTCAGCGGCGTCCGGTAGCCCGCAAGCTGATCGTCTCCCCGACGTTTGGTGGAGGGAGAGAGCTACTGCGACGCCTTTCCTTGGATCGTGCGGGGTGGGTGGGCTTTGAGGTCGTGACTACGCGTCCATTGGCGACTCGGCTCGCGCGTGAAGAACTGGAACGGAGCAGTCTTCGGATTGTCGATGCGTTCGAGCAGCAGGCCCTCTTGGACGAAGCGCTTGATTCCGCCCTCAAAGGTGAGGGGCCAGGGCTCGGGGATCTAGGAGAAGGCGTGGGCTTTCGTGAGAAAGTGCATGGTGCGGTCATCGCGATGAGGCTGTCCGGGATCGGGCCTAAAGAACTCGACGCGGCCCGGCTTTCCGATTGGTCCAAGCGCCTCTTCCTACTGCGCGTTCTCCAAAGGTACGAGCGGCTCCTGGGGGGAGAGCGGCGGGCTGATACAGCGTCCATCTTTAAGCGTGCGCTCGTCGCCCTGGAAAACGAAGGGACTCGTATGCCGGAGTCCTTAGGTGCGGATGAGCTTCTCCTGCTCCCCGGATTGAGCACGCGTGGATTGACCGGACGGCTGTTGACCGCGCTCCAGGCCCGGGGGGCGAAGGTCTTGGAGACAGATCCGGTGGTCGGACTCGAGGTGCCGGACGCCGTCTTGTGGAATCGCCACGCGGAAGGCGGTGCGGCCTCCTATCTGTATAGCCCTGATGAGTGTCCTGGGGATGTGGAGATGAACGAGACGTCACTCTTCCACGCTTCGTCCGTGACGGACGAACTAAGGGAGGTCGTGCGTCGGGTCGCCGCACGAGGCATCGCTTGGGATCAGGTGGAGATCGTGACTCCCGATCCAGCTGCCTACGGCTCGGCGATGCATGCGTTGTCCGCACAATTGCGGTTGCCGGTGACCTATGCGGTCGGCCTCCCCGTAGAGCGGACGCGGCCGGGGCGGGTGGTGCGGGCGTATCTCGATTGGATCGAAGAGGGCTTCCAGGCACACACCATTCGCCGCCTCCTCGAGGCGGGTGACCTGAGGCCTCGAAAAGCTACTGGACGCCACGCTGCTGCGGCGTTGTCTCGGCGGTTCCGGAGCCTGCGGATCGGGTGGGGACGGAAGCGGTATCGCACTCAGATCCGTTCCGGGATCGAAGCCGTGGAAGCCATGCGGCCTGGGAAGTTCGAGACGGAAGAGGTGTTCACCCGGCGGCGAGATCGGATTAAAGGTGAACTCGAAGCTCTTCAGTCGATCCTCTTCCCGGCCTTGAAGGCGACGCCCGATGTTCCGGACCGAATGGGCGAGGGAGGTCGGCCGGTCTCTCCTGCCGAAATCGCTCGAGGCCTGCGCGCGTTTCTGCGGCGGGTGCCGAAGGGTGACGGTGCGGACCGGAGTGCTCGGGACGAGGTCGTTCGGGTTCTCGAGCGGGTGGAGGCGACACTACGAAGGAGGACGGAGTTCCGCGCTGCGGTGACGATCCTGCGTCGTTACCTCGAGATCCGGGTGCGTGCTCCAAGTCCGGATGGTGGGTCGGATGATCCCGGTGCACCGTGGTCTTCCGAGGGTGGCCACATGCATCTCTCGGATCTAGAGCATGGTGGATACACAGGTCGGCCGTTCGTATTCATCGTCGGTGCGGATGCAGAGCGTGTTCCCGGAATGGGCGTGCAGGATCCGGTGTTGTTGGATAGCGATCGACGAGTCTTGGGAGAGGGTCTCCCAACGTCATCGGAGTTGCTCCGCGAGCGGGTATTCGGCTTTGCTGCGCTCTTTGCCCGGATCAACCAAGCGGAGGTTACGCTGAGCTACGGGGCATGGAAGGCGACCGAGGCTCGCGCGGTGAGTCCCTCTCCCATTCTCCTTCAGGTTCTTCGGCTCGTCCGGCAGGACGGCCACCTCACGTTCGAGGATCTTCACGCCGAGTTGGGGCGTGTCGTGTGTCGCATTCCGGCCGGAGACCGGCCGCCTCTAGATGTCGACGACATTTGGATGAAGGCGCTGGGATCCGGCAAGGTCATGCGCCGCGGCGTGGACCACGTGAGGGCGGCTTTCGGCCGACTCGATGCCGGCTTGACCACCCAAGCAGCGAGACGGGAAGGGGTCCCCGGGCCAGCCCACGGGGTAATTGAACCACGACCCACGGAACTAGATCCCCGCCAAAATCCGGCCCTCGTTTTGTCTGCGAGCCGCCTGGAAGACCTCGGTACGTGCCCGCTCCGTTATCTGCATAAGTCGGTTCTGAAGGCCTACCCCCCCGACGACCCGGAACTCGATCCAGAAAAGTGGCTCGATCCGTTGAGACGAGGCGGTCTGCTCCACGAGGTCTACGAAACCGCGCTGCGTGAGGCACGAGAGCAGAAGCTCAGACTCGATGACACGGCGTTCGAGTCGCTCGCTCTGGAAACGCTCGGCGCCAGTGTCAAACGTCTCGAGCGTGAGGTCCCAGTGCCAGGCGAGGGTGCGAAGCGTCGTGAGGTCTCCGGGCTCGAAGACGATGTGCGCTCGTTCGTACGCATGGTTCGGCAAACGACTGCCCCTTGGGTCGCGCTGGAGATGAAGTTCGGGATTGGAGATGACGATCCCGTAGTTATGCCGTTGGAAGAAGGTGAGGTTCGCTTACGGGGCGCGATCGATCGCGTGGACGAGAATCTCGAGGGTGTGCACGTCGTGGACTATAAGACGGGTATGCCCCACGACTTCGCGGCCGGAACCGGGGCGTTCAACGGAGGTCGGCGCCTGCAACACGCGCTCTACTCGTTCGCGGCAGAAAAGCGTTTGGGTGGGGACGTCGTCGCTGGAGAGTACCATTTCCCGACGCGCCGAGGAGAGAATCAAGCGTTCGTATTCCCTCGAGTGGCCTTGGCCGGTGTCGGGACGTTGGTTGGACACATGCTGGACACCGTAGCCAGCGGGAGCTTTGTCCCGACAGAACGAGCGGACGACTGCCGCTTTTGCGATTTCTCAGAGGTGTGCCGTTCTCGGACGCTGTCGTTCGGGAAGATGGAATCGCCGCTCTCCGACTGGTCGGAAGAGCACCTGAACACAGGCCTCTGGCCCGCCTTCGCCCAACTCAAGCGAGTGAGGACCTTCGAGGACTGACGCTCTCGCGTTGGGCTGACGAAACGGCGCTAAGGCGTTCCGCCTTCGAGAATCGTGGCCAGTACGTTTCCATCGATGTTGCCGCCGGACACTACAGCCACGATCGGGCCGTCCCCTTCATCGACGCCCTGCATCGCTGCGGCGAGGGAGGCTCCTCCGGCGCCTTCAGCGACCACGTGAGTTCGTTCGGCCAGGATCCGAATGGCTTCGCAGATGGCTTCGATTGAAACGACCCGACTTCCCGCCAGGAGACTGGATGCCAAGGGCCACATTTCCGGAAGGACACCCCGTCCACCGATCCCGTCTACGAAGGTGGGCACACGATCGACGTCCACAGGTTGTCCGGCTTCGAACGACGCGTTGAGCGGCGCAGCCGTGTTCACCTCCGCGGCGTAAGTCGGAATCTCTGGGTGGCCAGCAACCATTGCGGATGCGATGCCACAGGAGAGCCCCCCGCCTCCGAATGGAACGACTACTCCTGCTACTTCAGGCAGTTGCTCCAAGATCTCGAGGCCGACTGTTCCGTTTCCCGCGATCACATGCGGATCGCTGACCGGGTGCACGAAGAAACCATGTTCGTCCGGGTGCCCGTGGTCTCGCAGTACTTCCCACCATTCGTCGAACGGCACGGTGACGGCCGTTGCGCCCAGGCGAGCGATCGCCGCGAGTTTCGTTTGTGGCGCACTGTCTGGCACGATGACTCTACATGGGATGCCGAGTCGCCGTGCGTTGAAGGCAACGCCTTGAGCCATATTGCCGGCGCTCCCCGTGTAGACTCCTCGGGCCAGGACGTCCGGATCGGCTAGGGCCATGGCATTCGCCGCCCCGCGGATCTTGAAAGAGCCGATGGGTTGGAGGCACTCGAGCTTGAGCCAGATCTCCCGCGAAGGCCCGCGCACGTCGAGCCGTACCAGGGGAGTACGGAACGCCACGTCCGAAATGCGGTCGCGGGCAGCCTGGATGGCGTCGAGTTCGATAGGTGCGATCGGAATCATGTGCACACGATGGCCTCTGAGGGATGGCATTGCTAGCTTGGCGCGCCGGGACATTACCGGCCCGGATGTGCTACAATTTGTTGCTGGCCAAGACTCGAAAAAGCCGTTTTAATGAAGACACGCTTGTTGACCCTGCTTTGCGTGACCGTCGTCGGTTGCAACGCCGCGAGTCCCTCCGCCCTAGAGGACTTCAATCCCGCGTTGTTGCAGGGGAAATGGTCCTTCGTGTTTACCAGCGCGATCTGTACGGTCCCTGACATCGAGGCCAGTTTCAGTCACTTCCGCCCAGCGGGGGCGATCCCCGCCAGCATCAGGTTGATTGGGTCGTGGCAGGTACGCGGGGAACCCGCTGCTTTCGATCTCGAGGGCACCCTTGGGCGTGACACGGGCGAGATCTATCTGGAATTGACCCCCGGCTCCAAGAGCATGCAGGGCCTTGTTCTCGACAACGACAATCTCGCCTTCGTCTACACGGACACGTCGGTCGGGTGTTCGGCGCGGGCTGCCGCCCTCAGGATAGAATAGATCTAGGACTTCGAACGATGCCCTGCGGAGTCAGGGTGTCGCCGGAACGCCTAGCTCTGCTCGCGCTTCTTCCACCGTCATGAGGTAGGGGCGCATCGCGTCGAGAAGCGCTTCCGGCAGAGGGCGAGATTCGATGGAGTCGCGGGTCGTGCACACGAGAACCTCATGCCCGGTGACCGCTAACTGATGGGCGCCTTTGTGGAGCACATCGAAGTTGATCTTCACCGAGCTCGTTCCGAAGTGAGTGAAGTACGCGGCGACGCGTAGCTCGTCGTCTAGGCGGGATGGGTAGTGGAAGCTCGACTCTAGATGCACCCGGGGAAGCCAGATGTCGAACCGGTCGAAGACTTCGCTGTAGGGGATCCCGGCCGCCCGGAAAAGCTCCATTTCCGCGATCTCGAAGAAACCGACATAAGCGCCGTAGAAGATGATCCCTGCTTTGTCGACGGCGGACCACCGCACGCGTTCGTCGACGGTGAAGAGCTTGGCCCTCATTTGAGGTCCTCTGATGTGATCAGGATCGTGATTCCGCTGAGTCCTCCAACACCTGGAGATTGTCACAGCGGGCATTACTGAATCTAACCGTTCGCCCCCTGGCCCTTCTCTCTGTTGAGGGCCAATCTGGGGCCATGCTACTCCACCTGACCCAGAGCGAACGCGACGCACTCAACGGTTCCGACGGTGACGCCACGGCGATGGCTATGCGCATCGTGGTGGCCGCGGGAGATCTGTTGGGTGCCGACTCCTTGGTGGAAGTCTCTTCCGCCCACATCGACGGGTGCCTACATCACGGTGATGGCGGAGTCGAGTTTGCAGAGGCGTTGGTGCGTGGCGGAGGTAGGGTCGCAGTGCCGACCACGCTGAACGTGGGGGCCTTGGACCTCCTCCATCCTGGAGCTGTGCGAGCCGACGCACACAAGACCGACATGGCTCGCCGACAGATGAACGCCTACGTAAAAATGGGTGCCGAGGCGACGTTCACCTGCGCCCCATATCAGGTGGGACACGAGCCTGGCGTGGGAGAGCAGGTCGCCTGGGGCGAGTCCAATGCGATCGCTTTTGTGAACTCGGTCCTGGGTGCTCGCACCGAGCGGTATGGTGACTTCCTCGATGCGTGTTGTGCGATCTCCGGACGAGCTCCTTTCTACGGTCTCCACAAAGAGGAGAATCGGCGGGCTCGCGTTGTCGTTGACGTCTCGCGGGTTCCTGCTTCGCTCAAGGCCCGTGATGTCTTCTTCCCCGTCCTCGGTACTTGGCTCGGACTCGAAGTCGGGCAAGAGATCGCCGCCATCGTAGGGCTCCCCGAGTCCGTCACGCGCGACCAGTTGAAGGCTCTCGGCGCGGCCGCTGCGTCGACGGGGGCTGTCGCGCTCTTCCACGTGGTCGGTGTCACTCCGGAGGCTCCTACGCTGGAGGCGGTTAGTGGTGGTGAGGTCTTGCCTCTAATCGAAGCGACACCAGACAAAATCATGCCCGCGTTGGAGCGCTTGTCGACGGCGCATCAGGCGGACGGGGTCGATGCGATTGCGGTGGGCAGTCCTCACTTCTCTCTCGACGAATTCGATTCATTGAGACGCTTTCTAAGCGGCCGTCACCTGTCGATCCCGTTTTATGTGTGCACTGCGCGGGGGACGCTCCGCACGTTGGACGAACGCGGGCACACCAAGGCTCTTCGAAGCGCGGGTGTCGAGATCATCGCTGACACATGCGTGGTGGTGACACCGATCCTGCCCGCCGTGAATGGCGTGCTCATGACGAACTCGGGGAAGTTTGCGCACTACGGGCCGTCGAACACGGGGTACGAGGTGTTGTACGGGAGCCTGGAAGATTGTGTGGAGTCGGGGGTCCAGGGCCGGGTCGTGCGCGACGCGGAGGTGTGGTCGTGGTAACCGGACGGCCCCTCATTCCAGGGCAGGCGTCAGGGCCGCTCCTACGTTTGGATCACCCGATCAGCTTCTGGGGCGGAGTCGATCCGGTGGCGGGCACGATTGTCGATCCGCGGCACCCGAACTACGGCCAGTCGATTGCTGGCACCGTGCTAGCGATCCCCGCTGCGGTAGGCTCTAGCTCTTCGAGCGCGATCATGCTCGAGTTGGTACGAGAGGGGAATGCGCCTGCCGCGATTCTCATGGGAAAGGCCGACGCCATTCTATCTCTGGGTGTCGTCGTCGGCCGCGAGCTCGGATATGCGTCGGTGCCGATGTTTGAGGTCTCCGTAGAGGACCAGCGAGGCCTCACGGTCGGAGCGATGGTGAGCGTCACCGAAGATGGTACGGTCACTCAGGCGTAACGGGTTCTTTCGAGTCTCGGCGTCCCCATCCCGTCGCGATCGCCACTATGATGACCACGAGGAGTGCCCACGAGTGCACGTTGTGCACCCCGACGTTCCAAGGCGAGAGCCGTGGCATGTCCCCAGCTCCCGAAGTGAGCGAAGCCGCGAGGACGACCGGAATGAAGAATGGGAGCAAGAACGGGTACGTGCACACGACAACATCGAGGATGTTTGCGCGCCTGTAAGCTCCGATGCCGGCGGCTTCGCCCACGTCTTTCGCGAGTTCGCCCACCGTAAGAATGGCCACGGTCGAATGGGTCGTGAGGACCGTCGCGGCAGTCACGGATCCGAAGATCCACCATTCGGCCTGCTGGGCTTGGGCCGCCTTCTGGCGAATCCAAGTGATCAAGCGATCAAGAAGACCCGCTGCTTCGACGCCGCCCACGAGTCCCATGAGAAGAATAGTGAAGACCGAGACTCCGATGGCTCGCCTCATTCCGTCTAGGATGAGTCCTGTGGCGATGAAGTTGTCTCGGTCGATGCCGATCAGGTCGCCCACCCCGAAACGCCCCAGAACCATACCGAGAACTGCTGCGGTCACGATTCCGGCGATGAGTCCTGTTACCAGGTGGCTTCGGCGAACGAGCAGAGTGAGTACCAGAGCTGGTACGAGCAACATGGTGAGGCCGGCGGCGTCGGGTGAGATGTCGAGCGTGACCGTCGCCCCTCCTTGGGCACCCCCGAAGATGCCGAAGACCGTGATCGCGATCGCGGCTGCGGGCAGGGCGTATCGCAAGCGAGACCGAACGACGCCTCCCAGGTCTGCCTCCTGCGTCGTCGCCGATGCGATCGTCGTGTCTGAAATCGGTGAGACGTTGTCGCCGAAGGTGGCCCCTGCGATGATCGCCCCCATCAGGAAGGCCGGGTCCGCGTGGAGGGCGGCACCCGCCGGGTAGAGCAAGGGCGCACAGACCAGAAGCGTTCCGAGGCTCGTTCCGGTCGCGACCGAGAACACCACGCACACCAGGAATGCGGCTACCGCGTAGCCTCCGCCTGACACACCCATCACGCTCGTTGCCCAAACCAATGCGTCGACGAGTCCGCTCTCGCGAAGGAGAGTCCCAAGGACTCCGGCCAGGATCCAGGCCAGCACCATGATCATCACGAGGCGCCGACTCATCCCGTCTACCACAGCGTCGGCGTATGCGGATCGGTCGTGAGCCAGGCCCAGTCCGGCGATGAGGGCCAGCAAGACGATGGGCCAAAAGCCTGTTTCGTCAGGTGCACCTGCCAGCCCGAGCCAAGAAATTCCGGTGAGAAAAACCACGAACGGCGCGAGTGCACCGCCCACCCCTCCGAAGAAGGTGAGTTTCGCCGTCGGCTCTGAGGGATCTCTCAAGGGGACCATCGTGTTTGGGTCGCGGTAAAAGGGTCGTGCTCCGGCCGGCGGAATCCTACGTTGCGGGCACTCCCACTGAAAGGAAACAATTGGTGCCTTCACTTGACGACTTCACGCTCTACGATCTCAGGGTTGAGGTCGTGGCGAGCGACCAGCCCATGGTGTGTAACCACAAGGTCGGCGACTACTTCGAAGTCTCCGGTGAGAACATGACGCTGCCCGCGGGACAGAGTTTTCCGTTCTACTCGCTCGCTGCCCTACTACCGCTCCTGCCCGCGAAGCAGCGACAGACGCACCCGAACGACTGGATGACCACCGATAGGGACGTCGCTTGCCCGGATCCGCTGTGTGGCGGACGCTTTCGCATCACACGAATAGGCCAGACCACGTTCCGGCACGGCGACGTTACGCGTGTTCCTCTCGGAAAATCAACCGCTTGAACCCCGACCCAAGTCGTATGGAATTTGGGACGCTCGCGGGGGACTACTCGGTCTCCCGGATCATTCACGGCGGGTGGCAATTCTCTGAAGGCCACAGGCTCTCTGGGGAGGCCATCGATTCCACGGTCGACGTGCTCATGGCTTCCGCCGAGTTGGGCGTGACGACCTTTGACTGTGCTGACATCTACACCGGTGTGGAAGAGCTGTATGGGCGCTTCCTGAAGAAGTGGGCGTCCACCTCGACCGCTTGTGCGCTCCAGGTGCACACCAAATTTGTACCCGACTATGATGCGCTCGAGCAGTTGGACCGTTCTTACGTCAATGACATCATCCATCGGTCTTTGACCCGACTCGGGATCGAGCGGCTCGATCTCGTCCAGTTCTACTGGTGGCGGGACGACGTGCCAGGCTCCGAGGACGCGGTGGAGTACCTCTCCGACCTGCGTGATGCGGGGAAGATCCGGCATCTCGCAGTGACCAACCTCGACGTGGAGAGGATCGAGAGGGCGCAGGACGCGGGCGGGCGACTGGTGTCGAATCAAATCCAATACTCGCTCCTGGATCGGCGAGCTGAGGGAGCGCTGACAACCTATGCGGTGCAAAAAGACATGGGTCTCCTCTGTTTTGGAACCCTCGCCGGGGGCTTTCTGACGGACCGCTGGCTAGGTGCTCCGGATCCCGCCGCGAGCACGAATCGTTCGCTCGTTAAGTACCGACTCATCATCGATGAATTCGGAGGATGGGATGCGCTACAGGCGCTCCTTCGCACTCTGCGCGAGGTGGCGGATGGGCATGAGACGGATATCGCGTCCGTAGCTCTTCGTTTTGTGCTCGATCAGCGGGCGGTGGCGGCAGTGATCGTTGGAGCGACCCGATTAGGACAGATGGAGCGTAATCTCGGCGCCTTTCGATTCGCTCTGACAGCGCGCGATAACGATCGGATCCGCGGACTCATCGACGCTGCTCCGGGGCCCTCCGGTCCTGTCTTCGGGCTCGAACGTGATCGCGACGGTCGCCATGGCCGGATCATGCACTACGACCTGAATGCAGAAGGTGTGTAGGTGACCAGCGGTCACACTCACGGACTGCCGGCACCCAGTGAGGCGATCCTTGTCGTCGTGTTTTTGTCTGGCAGTCGTAGGGGCACGACCGTGCGGTTGGGCGGAGAACGTTCATGTGTGGGGACGGATCCGAGTTGTGCGGTCCGTATTCCTTCGGACACTGAACCCCTGCCCCTGCCGCACCATGCCACCCTGACGCGCAGGGGCGATACCTACGAGATCACGACATCTCCCGACGCCGAAGTGTGGGTGAATGGTGAGGCTGTCGAACATCTCGTTTTGGCGTCCGGTGACGTACTCGAGATCGGACGCGATGGAGCGCTACTCCGTTTCCGGATCTATGAGGCGGGCATCGAGCCGTACAAGTCACTTCCGCAGGTATTTGAGGACTGCTTGGAGTGTGCGCGCATGGAACAGACGGTGGTCCGGAAGGCCTCCTCTTTTGCGACTGGCGTGCCCCGTGAGTTGGTGACGAACACGTCTCGATCGTTCCGAGCCTTCATGGTGCTCGCGCTCCTGTCTCTGACAGCCGCCATCGTCGTGCTGGGGAATCGGAATGCTGAACTGCAAGATCAGTTGACCGATGAGATTCAACGGGTGGAAGGACTATCCGCCCTCGTGGAGACAGCGAGCGCCCAAAAGCTGAACGCGGATGATCTCGCGGAGGTGGCCACGGAGTTGAGGGCCACGCGGGACCGGGTCGATTCACTAGAAGCACGCTCGACCGCGAATGCCCGTGTCGTTGCGGCGGCGGCTCAAGCCACGCTGTTCCTGCAGGGGTCCTATCAGTTCATGGAGCCGGGTACCGATCGGCCGCTTCGAATGATCCTGGGCCCAGATGGAAGACCTGTTGCGAATCCCTTAGGGCATCCGGCGCTCAGTTTGGAGGGAGAGGGGCCGCCGCTCGAGATATTCGTAACTGGAACGGGCTTCGTAGCGAGCGCCGATGGCCTCGTGGTAACGAACCGCCACGTCGCGATCCCGTGGGAATTCGACGACGCGGCCCGTGGGATTTTGGCCTCAGGCTTCAGGGCGGAGTGGCATCGATTCGTGGGTTACCTCCCCGACATCGCGGGTCCTTTTGATGTCGAGTTGATGGTCGCGGCCGACGATGCGGATCTTGCGGTGCTGGAGGCAGTGGACATGTCCGGCCGACTTCCTTTCGTCTCGCTCGCGAACGCTGCCCCCGTTCCGGGTGATGCGGTGATCGTCGTGGGGTATCCGCTTGGATTGAGGGCTCTCATGGCTCGCAGCGAAGCTTACTTCGTGGCACAGCTCCAGAGTGATGGCGTCGTGGATTTCTACGAACAGGCGGAACGTTTATCCCTAGCGGGCTTCATGCAGCCGCTGGCCACGCGAGGCATCGTGGGTCAGGTCACTTCTGCCCGTGTTGTTTATGACGCTGAAACCACGAGCGGGGGGAGTGGCGGTCCGGTCCTGACGCTTGCAGGTGAGGTCGTGGCTGTGAACACTGCGATTCTCCCCGAGTTCGGCGGCTCCAACCTGGGCGTACCGGCAGATCGGGTGCGGGCGTTGCTGGACCGCGCAGAGGGAAATTAGCGCGCCCTTGGGACACCTTCCCCCAGACCCCTGCCGAGACCACATTGCCGCGATGACCGATAACGCAGTGGTTTCACTGCCTTTTCACGACGCGCCCGCGCGCGAACGCATCTCGATCGACCTCGAGATGAATCTCCTCGTGGAGGCCGGGGCCGGCTCGGGCAAGACTACCGAGTTGGTTTCTCGCATGGTTGCGCTGGTCGGGTCCGGAAAGGCCACGGTCGAGGAAATTGCGGCCGTCACGTTCACACGAAAAGCTGCTGCGGAGCTGCGAGAGCGTTTCCAGATCCGTCTCGAACACCGGGTCCGAGAGGAAGCGGGTGGTGGGGGTGATGATCTGCTGCGAGAGCGGCTTGCGAGGGCTCTCGATGACATCGATCGGGTTTTCATCGGGACAATCCACGCGTTCTGCGCTCGGCTCCTTAGAGAGCGTCCGTTGGAAGTCGGTCTGGATCCGGCGTTTCAGGAACTTCCCGTCGAAGAACGAATTCGGGTCCGGCGCCATTTCTGGGAGGCGTACCTCGAACGGCTCGTCCGCGATGCCGACCCGATCCTCGAAGAGTTGTCCGATGCCGGACTACAGCCATCGCGTCTCTGGGGGCTCTTCAATCACTTGGTCGAAAATCCCGACGTCGACTTCCCGACGGATGAGGTGGCTTCTCCAAAACCGTCCGAGCTGACCGAGGTCTGCGGACAGCTTGAGGAACTCGTAGATCGCGCATGGGAGCTGATGCCGGACCACGAACCACAGCGGAGTTGGGATCCTCTCCAGAAGAAGCTACGGACGCTCCACTTCACCCGCGATGTCACGGGGTGGAAGAAGCCTCCGGAGCTCTTTGATGCTCTGTCCAAGTTGTGTAAGAGTGGATCGACTCCTCACAAGATCACGAAGAACCGTTGGAAGGATGGGGACTTGGCGAAGGCCCTATGCGACAACGTGAATGCGTTCGGGGTCGGGGACACACCGGCTCACCGTTTGGTGAACCGATGGTACGGTCACCGGTATCGGCTGGCTGTCCGGCTCGGCCTTCACGCGGCGCGAGACTTCGCGGCGCACCGGAAGCGCACGGGGCGGCTCGACTTCCAGGACCTGCTGGTGCTCACGGCGGATCTTCTGCGCGGAAACAACGATGTCAGAAAACAGTTAGGGCGCCGATACCGCCGGATTCTGATCGACGAGTTCCAAGACACCGATCCACTCCAGGCCGAGATCATGCTGCTCCTCGCCTCCGAGCCGAATGAGGAGGAGCCGGAAGGTGATGAGCCGCCGCTCACCACGGATTGGAGGTCTGTCGCGCCGCGGGAGGGAGCTCTTTTCGTGGTGGGGGATCCCAAACAAAGCATCTACCGCTTCCGCCGCGCGGACATCCAGCTTTATGGCTTCGTGAAGGACCGTTTTCGGGACTTCGGGGACGTGCTGGAGCTTACCACGAACTTTCGTTCACGCCCTCCCATTGGGGATCTCGTGAACGAGTTGTTCCAAGAGGAGGGGTTCTTTCCTCCTGAGGCTACGCCGGAGCAAGCTTCGTTCGAGCCGCTCAACACACGGCCTCCCCAGAACGATGAGCCGGACGGGGTCTTTTGGTACGCCATCGCTCCGGAAGGAAGAACGAATCGGGGTGCGGCTGAAGACGATGCGGGTCGCATCGCGACTTGGATCGCCGAACGGCTGGCCTCCGGTGAGCGCACTGCTGGTGACTTCCTGATTCTCACACGTCTGCGTTCGAACATCGCAGTCTACGCCAGAGCGCTCGAAGGGCACTCCGTTCCCGTGCAAGTCACCGGAGCCGGTGTCGGAGTCGAGCAGGAGCTCCGCGAACTCCAAGCGTTGCTGGAATGTATGATCGACCCGACGAATCCAGTGAAGGTACTGGCTGTCTTGGTCGGGCTGTTTTTCGGCATCGATTACGAACGTTTGGTCCAACACCGTTTGGCGGGTGGCGCCTTCGAAATTATTCGACCTCGGGGTGGCGGGCACCCCGACGTGGATGCCGCGCTCGAGGTATTGGGTGTCTGGTGGAGAGCGGCCAGTACCGGACCAGCCGACGTGTTCGTCTCTCGTGTGACCAGCGAACTCGGCCTTCTGCCCTTCGCCGCGGCAGGTGACCTTGGCTCGTTACGCGCTGGGGCGTTGCTCTACGCCCTGGACGCGGTGCGGGCGGCTGCGCTGGCCGGAGACGCCTCCTTGCCCGGTGCTCTCGAGGCCCTGCGCGCCGCCCTCGATCTTTCCGAGGCTGAGGCACCGCTTGAGCCTGGAAGGCCTGATGTGGTGCGACTCATGAATCTGCATCAGGCGAAGGGGCTTGAGGCAGAAGTCGTCGTGCTCGCGGACCCGACCGGGGCTCGGGCCAGAAATCCTGAAATTCACATGAGCCGAGGCGAGGACGGCACGGCCCTGGGTTATCTGCGCGTGACCGAATCGCGCGGAGGCTGGGGAGGCGACCAGGTTCTCGCGCTCCCGGAGGGTTGGGATGAGAAGGATGCGAAGGAGCGTGGTTTCGAAGCGGCGGAGGAGGTGCGCCTGCTGTACGTAGCCGCTACGCGTGCGAAGAAAGAGTTGCTGGTGGCCCGTTGGCCCGGGGGACCAGGCCGGTCGCCGTGGAGGGCGCTGGACGGGTGGCTGGACGAACGGGCCGAAGAGCTACGGCTGTTCGCGGTCGAGCCGCCCGAACCCGATGTTGTCGATCTGTCTCCAGAGGACGCGCATGCCGCGGCGGAAGCAGCGCAGCTTCGCTTGGAGGAACTGAGAGCGCCGTCGTTCAGGCACCGATCGGTGACCGAAATCGCCAAAGGAGATCCATCCCACGCGACTTCGGACGTTCCATCTGGGGAAGCTGTGCCCCGCGGAGCATTTCGAGGATTTTCATGGGGGAGTGCCGTCCACGGGGCGCTCGCCGCAGCGGCAGCGGGCGTGTCGTCAGAAGCGCTTCGGGTGGTGTGTCGTGATCTGCTGATCGACTACGAGCGTCCGAAGGATGACCACGGTGACCCCACTGAATTGATGGAACTGTTGGCCGTGGTGGAAAAGGTGTTCGCTTCGAAGTTGTGGGCGCGTGCACAAGCTGCGGACAAGGTCTTAGCCGAGGTGCCGTTCTCCGTTGTCCATGTGCGCGAGACCGCCGCCGAGCAGCCCCCCGTGGAAGCGACAGAGCTCACCAAGGGGAAAAAACAGCTGGACCTCTTTGGGATGGCGATCGAAGCACCATCTCCGGCGCGGGAGCAAAAAGAGGAGTCGGACGTTCCAGAGATCCTGGAAGGTGTCATCGATCTCGCGTTCCGCGAGAAGGGTGGCTGGGTCATCGCGGACTATAAGACTGACGTCGGCACCGACCCCGACTTCGGCACACGTGTGGATGCGTATCGCCGCCAAGTCGATCTCTATGCGGAGGCTTGGACCCGTCTGACCGGTGATCCCGTGAAGGAACGAGTGCTGTTCTTCACAGCTCAGGACAAGATCGAGAGCTGGTAGTTCGGGCGTCAGCGACTATCGTCTCCGGACGATCTCCAGATAGGTCTGCGACACGCAGCGCACCGGACACTTGATCATCGCCTGCTCGCATTGGAGGAGGCTGATGCTCTGAATGGAAGCGGGAGTTTCAAGCCGCAGGTCCTCTTCGTCTATCCGGTGACCGTCCGCGAAGATGTCGGTGACTCTGTTCATCCAACCGGGGTGAAGCTTCGTAATGGTGTCCATGGCGTTCGAGTATCGGCCTGGCACGAGGTCTTCGGCGGTGATCATACGCGTACTCTGTCCGCGCGCACTTCCGCCCCTCACGCACCCGCCCAAGAGGAACAGCGCTGCCAGTGCACAGGCGCGCGGTCGTCAGCTCACGAAATCACTCGTCTCGAGCTTTCCCGCCCTTTGCGAAGGAACGGCACGCCGTCTGTGATCCATTCTGGAGCAGGAAGCCCCATGAGGTAGTGATCGAAATACTGCTTCATCCGAGTCTGGAAGTCCTTCTGGTTCGCCTCCTTCGCCAGATGGTGTGGTTCGTCGGGGTACGAAAGCAGAATGACCTCTTTCCCGAGTCGGCGTGCCGCGGTGTACATCTCGAGGCCCTGATTCCAGTCCACAGCTCCGTCCTCCGTACCATGGAGAATCAGAAATGGTGTCTCGATGTTCGGCGCGTGATGGACCGGTGACTGACTGATCCAACGCTCCATGTCGTCCCACGGCTGGTCGCCCATGCGGCCCTGACTGAATTGGAGAATGGGACCGTTTTGATTCCCGGAGCGTTTGTAGAGGATGTTGTTCATGCTCATGAGATTCGTGAGCGGAGCGCCCGTAATGATCGTCTTGAACATGTCGGTTTGCGTGAGGATGAACGACGTCTCGTATCCTCCCCAAGAATGGCCCTGCAATCCGACAGCTTCCGGATCGGCGTAGCCTAACTCGATCGTCTCTTGGACAGCGCTCACGACATCGTCCAGAGCCGAACTTCCTGGGTAACCGTCGTCGTACACGATGTCGGGCATGAGGACGGCGTACCCGTTGCTGGCGTACGTCGACATATGCGGTCGATCGTCATAAACCGGCATCGAGAACTGATGGTGTCGCTGCGACATCTTCTCGTAGAAGTACACGATGGTCGGGTATTGTTGACCTTCGACGTATCCGGCGGGCAAGGCGAGCGTGGCCTGCAGGTCATTGCCGCGATCGTCCGTGTAGTCGACCAAGACGCGGCGGCCCCACGCGAACTCTGCGATCTGCGGATTCGCATCAGTCACCTGAGTCGGATTCCTGAAGCCGGTGTCAGCAGTCCAATAGTCAGGGAATCGCTCGAAGGTCTGCCGCGTGAAGATGACGCGGTCTGCATCGGCTGCTTTACGCACCTGCCCGACCATCTCGTCGCTGAACAGGAGCGGCTCCGGCGCCTGGCCAGGGCGTGCGCGGAAGTAGCCAGACTTCTTTGTCCATTCGCCGTATGCGGACAGGATCGTCTGATCTGGGTCGACGAAGTCGGCTTCTGGATCGAGGCGAGCCATGCGGAAGCGGATGCTCTCGGCGTCGCCCATGCCGCCTGTAAGGTTCAAGGCGCTCCCGCCATCGAGGGCGACCTGCCACACGTCCCATCTGTCGTAGAGGAGAATCGACCCGTCCTCGGTCCAGCCCGCGACACCATGGGCCGGAGCCTCGTTCACTTGATCGAACTCGCGGTTTACGAAGTCGACACCGGATTGCTCAGAGAGATTCGTGCGCTCCATCGACGCGATCTCCATGGCGTGCACTTCTTCGTCTTGGAGAAAGATGAACCACTCGCCGTCCGGAGAGGTCCCCATCGCGCGGCGGAGGCCGTTGACCATTTCACGCTGTTCGCCGTTTTCGAGGTCTATGCGCACGTAGTCCACGAGTCCTCCGGCTACGGTCAGGTCATCCAAGTAGCTGCCAGTGTGTCGGCCGAGCCCCCAACGTCCGTCGTCTGTGATGTCGACCCGCTGCATCGCGTCTGTGGCTAGGCGTACGAAGCGACCGTCATCCACGTTGTAGACGGAGGTGTAGGTAGAGCGGCGGTCCGCGCTCGCCTGGACCATCTGCACGGACTGGAGCCGGTCGTCTGCCCAGTGCCAAACGTCGACGTTCGGCCCCTCTTCATCGTCTTCGTCGACGTCCGCTTCCTGCTCCTTGATCCCGAGGACGACACGATCCCCGTCCTGAGTCCACCGCGTGTTCGCGAGTTCGGAAAGCACGAATCCCGCGGGGAAGGACGTATCGTCGGACGGGTCGTACGTCGACGTGTGAGGCGAGCCGCCCAGGCCGGAAGCGATGACTAGAACGTTTTCCCGTTGGACGAAACCCTCCTCTTCGGATCCACGGAGCGCGACCAGTCCCGTGCCCGCATCGTTCCAAGCCAGGTCGTCGTATTTGTGCGAGCCAGTGTCGAGCGGACGAATCCGTCCGTCACTCGGAGTGACCAGGTAGAGCCCATTCCCCGACATCGCATCTGCGTCGACGAGGTATGCCAAGCGATCCCCGGCTTCGTTGAAAGAGAAGCCTGACACGTTCCCGAAGCTGAGCATCGTCTCTTGGGTCAAGTCGCGCAGAATGAGATCGGAACCCTCATGTTCCGCGTCCGCGTCGGACCTCTCGCGATGAATTGCGAGGAATCGCCCATCTTCGCTGAAGGCGAACGAGCGCACAGAGGACTCCTCGGATTCCTCGCCCGTCGCGAGATCGATGAGATGGAGTGCCCGCCGGATTGGCTCTCGTTGTTCGCGGAGTGGGTCCGCTTCCTCTTCGGGGGGGGAGGTCAAGAACGCCACCCAGCGCCCGTCATTGGAGAAGGCCGCCACGGTCCCGTTCATCGCCTCGTGCGTGTCGTCTCCGTCCAGCGATCGCACAAAGAATGTCGCGTCTCCGTCGTTCGGTTGATGGGCGTAGGCCATCCATTGTCCGTTTGGGGATAGCGATACCTGAGTGATCCGGCTCCAGGCCCCGTAGTCATCAAGGGTCAGGGGGCGTTGGGCCTCCTGGGCCACTAAGGCGGGTGCGGATATGGACAGGAGGCAGGCGGAAGCAAAGACAGCTCTGTTCATGCGATTCTCGAGCGTTGCGAACATCGAAATACGAACGGATTCCGATGCTGCGGCCTTATAGGGGGTCGCACAAGCGCCCAGCGTATTGAGCGCTAGCGCGCGACCTCGCCGTTTTGGCCCACGCGAAGCTCGAGAACACGGCCTCGGTACTCAGCCGGGTCGACATCGGTGACCGTAGCTGTGAGCCTCTCGCCTCCCGCCAGAATCGTCACCGCGACGTCTACGGGTTGTGCCCCCGGGAGTCCGAAATGAACCGGGAGATCCGACTGCGAGTCGTACCCAGAGCCCGAATCGACGAGTCGCAAGCCGAGAAGCTCGTCCGTTCCTGCCGCGAAGAGCCGTACCTCAGCGCCAGTCCGGGTAGCTGCACCACTCCCATCCAGCACTCGCACCTGGAGAGACTGTCCAGCGAACTCGGGCCGCAGGAGGTTTTGCAGAAGAAGATGGACCCCGTCCTCCGGAGCGCCGTTCACCGAAAGATCGAGGTCCCCATCACCGTCGAAGTCGACCCAGGTAGCTCCATGGTCCAGCGCTAGGCCCGCGAGGTCGGACGGGAGGACGTTCACAAACGTCTCAGTGCCTTCTCGCCGGAAGAGATAGTCGGGGTATTGGACGCCGCCCGTCACGGTGCCGTTCACAAAGAGGTCCTCAGTACCGTCGTGGTCGAAGTCCCCCCAGATGCAACTGTCGAACCGGGCGTCGACACGAAGACCGAGCGCTTCTCCGACTGATTCCCACTGCCCGTCGCCCGCCGAGCGTAGGAGTTCGTTCGGACCATAGTTGGCGAAGAAGAGGTCTAGGTGACCGTCTTTGTCATAGTCGACAGCGCAGGGCCGAACTGTCCCGAGCGCCTCGTCTCCCACGCCGCGCCCGCCGCCAGCCACGGGTGTTCCGGGGGCGACATCCGTGAAGTGTCCCGCGTCCTGCATGAAGAGCCCGTTGGCATCGCCGTTCATGTTGCCGACGATCACGTCGAAGTCGCCGTCTTGGTCGAAGTCGGCCCAGACCGCGCCTACGGTGCGCCGCGTGTCACCAATGCCGGACTCATCCGTGACATTCGCGAAGTGGGGGCTGGAGCCAGGGCCGTCATTGCGAAAGAGCTGGTTGGCTCGGTCCCGCATACCCAGAAACAGGTCGAGGTCAACGTCACCGTCGTAGTCCACCCACGAGGCTTGGCGAGTCGTCCCCTCTGCTAACTCGAGCCCCGTCTCTGCCGCCACATTCACAAAGCCGTTCTCTCGGTCGTTCCGGAACAATGCCGTGACCGGAGCATCGCCCGCGTAACCCAGGAGTAGGTCGGGGTCTCCGTCGGCGTCGAAGTCTCCCCAGGACGACGTGCGCACAGATCGCTCCACCGCCAGACCAACATCAGCTGCGACGTCCACCCAGTCACCAGCGCCGACATTCATGTAGAGCCGGGACGGCGTGCCGTTGAAGCCCACGAACCGATCGGGGTCCCCGTCACCGTCGAAGTCCGCCCATGCGTCGGAGAGTGTTCCGCCGGAGTTGAAGAGCTCGTTGGCCACTGCGGCGAACGCCACAGGCTCAGGTGCCCGCTCGGTGTCTGCGCGAAGCCAGAGTATTGCGACGACGCCGAGCGCGAGAGCGCCGGCTCCGAGGACTGATTTTAGGGTGTTCATATGCTGTGTGGGCCAAGCCTGGGCATGCGGTGCTCCAAGTTGAGTCAGGCAGGTATGCTGGCGTTTGTGCGGGGTCTTCGGCAAGGCCCGGTGTTGGAGGACAGTGCGCGCTCCGGTCGTCACCCGATCTCAGGGATTGCATCCCTTCGGACTGAGCAGCGAAGATTCGGGCCGCGCCGGGTGATCCGAAGACCAGCAGGAGGTGTGTTATGGGCCGAGCAATCGGTGGTGTGATCGCGGCGTTTGTACTGTGGACCGTTTTGTGGTTGGGCTTCAATCAGATCGCCGCGGTCGCGTTGCCAGAGATCATCGTTACGGGACAGCCGCTGACGCACACCGGCGTGTTGATCGCCTGCATCATCTACAGCGTAGTGATCTCGGTTGTGGCCGGATTTGTCTGTGCCTCTGTGAAGAAGGAGTCACCTATGAAGACCGTTTGGGTGTTCGCCCTGATTCAGTTGGCCGTCGGCATCTTCGTCGAGTATACGTATTGGGATCTCATGCCTGCCTGGTACCACATCGTCTTCTTGGGTCTGATCGTACCGGCCACTGTGTGGGGCGGAAGCGAGAAGAAGGACGACTCAGCGGCTACTGCCTAGGTCGATTCGGCGGATCACCAGGGGCGAGAGAGGAGCAGGATGCCTGTGGAGGTCTTCGACGTCGTTCACATAGAGATAGCGGCCGTCAGGACTCACGCCGATGTCGTTCGGGTAGCTGAACGAGGCCTCGTGTGCTGCGCCGTCGTGAGGATTTAAGGACGCTGACGCTTCCGAACCGTTACACATCACCAAAGTGTGTTGTTAAGGCGCGTCCCAGTGCGGCGAGGCCGTCTTCTAGGACATCCCGTTCTCCAGCCACCGCCACCCGAAAATGCGCTGGGGCTCCGAAGTACGATCCGGGCGTCACCCCGACATCGAAGTCGGCTGCCGCTCGGGTGACGAAGGGCCCCACGTCCTCCACTCCTTGAATACGGGGAAAGGCTACAGATCCACCGATGGGTTGGACCCATTCCAGCCTGGGGTGGGCTGCCATGAATTCACGCATGATCGCCTGGCCCGGGTGAAGGACACCTCGGGCACGCTCCAGTAGCCCATCCAACTGTTCGAAGGCGAGGACGCCGAGTGTCTCGGACGGGATCGAGCCGACAGCGTCGATGACGTCCCGCACTCGGTTGATACGTTCCACGGTCTCGGGGTCCGCAAGCACCCAGCCCACCCGGATACCCGCCAGGCCATAGGACTTGGTAAGGCTGTTCGTTGAAATGAAGACGTCGTCGCGTGTGGCGGCTGGCGAGTTATCGACTCCCTCCAGCGCATCGAGATAGACCTCGTCAACGATGACCTTGGCTCCGACTACCTTCGCCAGCTTACCGACCTCCACCAGTGCTTCCGGTTCGGCGTACGCCCCAGAAGGGTTGTGGAGGTTCGTGAGGACGATGGCGCGGGTCTCGCTCGTGATCGACGCAGCGACCTCGTCCGCGTCGAGTGTGAACCCTTGCTCCCATCCACGCTGGAATGTCGTGACGTTCGCGCCCAAAAAGCGGGCAGCGCCCATGTGTGGATCGTACCCTGGCCATTCCACGAGCACCGTGTCACCGGGACGGACCAGAGCTGCGAGAGCGAGGTAGTTGGCCCCTGACGCTCCGGGTGCCGTGGCTACGCGCTCAGTGGCGACCCCAAAACGAGATGCGATCGCTTCCACCAAAGGTGGCCAGCCATCGTCGTTCCGTCCGTAAATCTCCAGCGCGTCTCGTGCTCCAGGAAGCTCATCCATCGAACAGGGCAGGAGGTTGGAGCCCGTGAGGTCGTACTTGGCTTTAGCGTGGTGCTTGGCCCACGTCATATAAGGTGCCCAAGTCTCTGGAAAACGTGTGTCAGACATCGATGGAAGTCTCTGAGGTATCAGCGCCGCCCTTACCTACGAGCTGCGCGTTCCAGTAGAAGTAGGCCGGGACCCCGGCCGCGAGTATGGCGAATCCGATTCCGGAGCGTACCGGGTTGTTCCAGAGCACACTCCCCAGAATCAAGATTGATACGGCAACGAAGAGTCCCGGGACCAGTGGGTACAAGGGGGTCGCGAAGACGCCTTCGGGGCGCTCAGCGAGAGGGATTTTCTTCCTGAAGACGAACAGAGATGCCCCAGCGAGTCCGAAGAAGAACCAGTCGGCCGACACGACGTAATCGACGAGCTGCGCGTACGAACCGGTCGTCACGAGCACCACCGCCCAGACGGACTGGATGACGATGGCGACAGAAGGGGTGTCGTACTTCGGATGTAGTCTGGCGACGCGCTCCGGGAAGAGGCCGTCCCGGGCCATCGCGTAATACACGCGAGTCGGTGCAAGCATGGTCAGGTTCAAGAAGCCGAAGGTCGATACCGCGATGCCGAGCGTGATCAGGAAATTCCCAGTTGTGCCAAACAACAGGTCGGCGACATCTGACGCGGGCGTGAGCGTGTTCGCGAGTCCTGTGTGCCCAAGGACTTTGAGGTACACGAAGTTGATGAGTCCGTAGACGAGCACGACGAGGGCGGTTCCGGCGAGGAGCCCAACGGGCATGTCGCGAACCGGGTCCTTCATTTCCTCCGCCACGTAGTTGGCGTTCTGCCATCCTCCGTAGGTGAACATGATCGGGATGAGTGCCGCGCCGAACGCGAACAGCAGCATTCCGCCCCCCGGTCGGACGATCGGCTCGAGGGCGCCAGCTGCTGCACCGATGGCCGCCTCGGCTCCGGTCTCCCGAATCGGCAGGAAGAGTCCGGCGAAGATCAGCAGGCCGATCGGGATCAGCTTCAGGATGACAAATGTGTTCAGCACCCGGCTGCCCGGTTTCACACCGACGTAATTCACCGCCGCCACGACGACGATGCCGAGCACCGCCAGGATCTGCCCGTCTGCTCCCGTATTTCCGACCAACCGGAGCGTGTATTCGGCGAAGGTTATTGCGACTGCCGCGATCGCGCCGCCCTCGATCATCAAGAGGAGGCCCCAGCCGTAAAGGAAGCCTGCCATGGGGTGGTAGGCTTCGCGCAGGTAGGCGTAGTGTCCGCCCGCTTTGGGGAAGAGCGTGCCGAGCTCGGCAAAGGTCAGGGCACCGGCCAGGGCGACTACCCCGCCGGCCAACCAAGCCGCCATGACGAGCGCGGGCGAGTCGAGACGCTGTGCCACGATATACGGGTTGATGAAGATGCCGGCACCGATGATTCCACCGACCACAACCATCGCGGTATCGAACCGACCCAGTTCTTTTCGAAACGACACACCCGACTCCTTGTGAAGGACCCGGGAGGGTAGAGTGGATGCCCGGTATTTCGCCAGCCTGAGCTGGCTCACAGCAGGGCCGAGGGCTTCTCAAGTGTGCCCTGTGTTCACATGATTCCGGTCTTACAAACCTTCCATCGTAACACGAGGAAATTCGCATGTCGGTCATGGACGTCATCGCTTCCAGGCGCTCGATCAAGAACTTCACAGATCGTGCGATCACCAATGAGGAGATCGAGCGGTTGCTCGGTGCGGTCTGCTGCGCACCCAACCACCGGATGACGGAACCGTGGCGTTTTTACGTTCTCGGGCCGGAGGGGCGAGCGGCTTACGGAAAGGCGCTAGGTATGCGGAAGGCGAAGCGCGTAGAGGATCCGGAGGCGGCGCAGGCTGTGATCGACAAGGTCTCACGCGTACACCGTGATCTCCCGGGGATGCTCCTCGTGGCGATCGCGCAGGACGAGAATCCCGAGATCAAGGAAGAGGATTACGCGGCCGCTTGGATGGGCATTCAGAACCTGAGCCTGGCCGCGTGCGAGATGGGTCTGGGTACTCACCTGAAGTCCGGCGCGATCATGGATGATCCCAATGCCCGTGGTCCTCTGGGTGTGCCGGACGGTGAGCGGATTATCGCGTGCATCGAGCTGGGTGAGCCTGCGGAGACTCCGGCAGGGAAGGCCCGCTGCGCCGCGTCCGACTTCACCACCTGGGTGCCCTAGGCCGGGCAATTGCGCGCCCCGGTGAGGTGTCCGACCCTTAGTGCCTCCTCAGGCCATATATAGGTACACATGACACGTCGACTCTTCTTCGTCGCGCTCGTGGGGCTGTTCGTCACGTCCTGCGCCCCCAGCAGTGAGAGACCTGACTCCAATGAGATCCTTTGGGATTCCTGGGGGGTGCCGCACATCTACGGCGTCAGCGATGCCGACGTCTTCCGTGGCATGGGTTGGGCCCAGATGGAGAGCCATGGCGACCTCATCTTGAGGCTGTATGGCGAGGCGCGTGGTCGAGCGGCTGAGTATTGGGGTGAGGACTTCCTTCCCATGGACCAATACCTCCGTATCATGGGTGTCCCGGGTCGCGGGGCAGAGTGGTTTGAGGGCGAGTCTCCCGATATGCAGGCAAACCTCGAGGCTTTCGCCGCTGGAGCGAATGCGTATGCCGAAGCGCACCCAGAGTTGATCGCGGACGACGTTGAGGTCGTGCTTCCGGTCACGCCAGCGGACGTGCTGTCGCACGCCAATCGCGCCATGCACTTCACCTTCATGGCAAACGCAGGAGTCATGCGGCAGGCCGGCGCAGCAGTGGCCGAGCGCACGGCGATGGGGCCGGCTCCGTTGGAGCAGTCGCAGGAAGAGTGGGCCAGCCAGATCGGATCCAACGCCTGGGCGATTGGACCGAGCAGGTCTGCGAGCGGGAACACGATGTTGGTCGCGAACCCGCACTTGCCGTGGGCGGGGCTCTTCCTGTTCTACGAGATGCATTTGGTCGGCCCGACCATCGATACCTATGGGAGCACCCTCGTTGGGCTACCCGGGGTCCTGATCGGGTTCAACGATCAACTCGGCTGGACGCACACGGTGAACACCTACGATGGCGCCGACCTGTTTCGCATGGACCTCGCCGATGACGGCTATCTATTCGGTGACGAGGTCAGGGCGTTCGAATCACGAGATGAGACCATTCTCGTGACGGGTGCGGGGGGCGGCCTGAGAGAGGAGACGCTCACAGTCAGGGAGTCGGTCCACGGGCCCGTCCTCGCGGCCGGAAGTGGGCGTGCCGTTGCGCTGCGGGTCGCTGGGCTCGAGCAGCCCGGCGTCGTTGGCCAATGGTGGGACATGGCGCGTGCTCAGAGCCTCGCGGAGTATGAAGCCGCACTGTCCCGTCTTCAGATCCCGATGTTCAACGCGATCTATGCGGATGCTGAGGGACACATTTTGTACGTGTTCAACGGATCTGTACCCGAACGATCGATGGGTGACGTCGGTACCTGGCGCGGAGTAGTCGACGGGAGTGACCCGTCCACGCTCTGGACGACGTACCACAGCTACGACGAACTGCCGCGCGTCCTCGATCCCGAGAACGGTTGGCTCCAGAACGCGAACGACCCCCCTTGGACGTCGACCGTGCCTCAAGCACTGGATCCGAGCGACTTCCCGGCCTATATGTCGCCGACAGGCATGGCGTTCAGACCGCAGCGCAGCGCCAACATGCTCATCAACGACGAGTCGATCACGTTCGATGAGGCCCTGGCCTACAAACACTCGACGCTGATGGAGTCGGCGGACCGTGTCCTGAACGACCTGTTCGCGGCGGCGGAAGGCTCTGACGACGAAATGGTGCAACAAGCGGTCGCGGTGTTGTCTGCCTGGGACCGGACCGTCAGCGCGGACAGCAGGGGAGGAATTCTCTTCGAGGCATGGCTCCAGGCCTGGGTACGATCTGGATCGTCGTGGGGCTTTGGCTGGGACGCCGCGATGCCGTCTGGCACACCCTATGGGATGGTTGACCCGGAGCTCGCAGTCGCTCTACTGGCCGAAACTGCAGCCAGAGTGGTCGCGGAGCGAGGTTCGCTCGACGTGGCATGGGGGGATGTCCACCGTGCGAGGCGAGGCGACTTCGATGTGCCTGTCTCGGGCGGCCCTGGTGACCCCCATGGCGTCTTCCGGGTCGCCGAGTTCCAGCAGCAAGCGGATGGAAGTCGGGTCGTGAACCACGGAGATACCTACTACTCCGTCATGGAATTCACGCCGGACGGGGTGAACGCCCGCGTCCTGCTTGCGTACGGGAATGCGACGCAGTCCCACTCGCCCCACATTGGCGATCAACTTGAGCTGTATTCGAGACAAGAAATGCGGACCCCGTGGAGGACACGGACCGAAATCGAAGCGAATCTGGAATCACGCACTGATATGAATGAGGATGGACGATGAAGCCGACTTACCGTGGGTTATTGAGTGCCTTTGCAGCCGTGGCGGTCACCGCAGCAGCCGTTGATGCGCAGACGTTGCCTCCCCAGGAACACCAGGAGTTGGCGCGGTCCATCTTCGCTGAGTTGATCGAGATCAACACGACGAATTCAGTGCGCGGCGACAATACGATCGCGGCGCGGGCTATGGCCCAGCGACTGTTAGATGCCGGCTTCCCTGCGGAAGACGTCCATGTCCTGATCCCCGATGATTCGCCTACGAAGGGCAATCTCGTCGCGCGATTCCGAGGTCGGGACTCCAGCCTCAAGCCGATTCTGTTGCTTGCGCACATCGACGTGGTGGAGGCGCTGCCCGGTGATTGGAGCCCGGACCTGAACCCCTTCGATTTCCTCGAACGTGAGGGCTACTACTACGGCCGCGGCGTGACGGACAACAAAGACGAAGCTGCGATCTACACGGCCAACTTCATTCGGATGCGCCAAGAAGGCTTCGTCCCTGAGCGTGATATCGTCTTGGCGCTGACGGCTGACGAAGAGGGCGGTCCTCGCAACGGCGTTGTGTTCCTCCTTGAGGAGCACCGAGATCTCATTGATGCCGAGTATGCGCTCAATGAGGGCGGCGGTGGCATGGCTCAAAACGGTCGGAAAATCTCCAACAATGTTCAGGCTGCAGAAAAGAAGTACCTGAACTTTCGGTTCTCGGGCACCAATCCTGGTGGTCACTCTTCGCTGCCGGTGCCAAAGAACGCGATCTATGACCTGTCACAGGCCTTAGTGGCAGTGCAGAGCTACGATTTCCCTGTGATGCTCCACGAGGTCACCGAGCAGTTCTTCGGGCGGTCCGCCGAGCTCGTGGGCGGTGAGATGGGCGAGGCCATGCGCCGCATCGTTGCGAATCCGAATGATGCGGATGCGGCGGAGACGCTCTCCGTCGAGCCCGGTTACAACTCACGCCTTCGCACGACCTGCGTCGCGACGCTTCTCGAAGGCGGCCATGCGCCGAATGCGCTCCCGCAGCTTGCGACCGCGAACGTGAACTGCCGCATTTTCCCGACGCACGATCCCGAAGACGTGCTTGTGAGACTCCGGGAGATCGCAGCTCCCTTTGATGTGACGGTCGAGATGGACGGCGCGGCCAATCCGAGCCCGCCGTCTCCGTTGACCGACGAAATTCTCGGCCCGATTGAGAGAGTCACCGAACAGATGTGGCCAGGGGTGAAGGTGCTCCCTGTCATGTCGACGGGTGCAACGGACGGTCTGTATCTGCGGAAAGAAGGCATCCCGGTCTACGGCGTGAGTGGCCTGTTTGGTGACATGGACGACGTGCGGGCACACGGGCAGGACGAGCGGATCAGTATCCAGAATTTTTTCGAAGGACAGGAGTTTCTCTTCCGTCTGGTGAAGGCACTCTCTGGCGGTGGGATCGCTTAGGAGCGTGGCTCCTCGTCCACTCCTGTCGGAGCACGATCAGGGCGCGAGCCTCGTAGAGGTTTCTCGGGGAAGCCGGATCTTTTGGGAGCCTCGGTGCGTGACCGCGGTCATACGTCGGTATCGGATTTCGGAAACGAGAGGGCGGCCGGTGCCATGCCGACGATCGCGTACCTCTCTTCGTCGACTTGGAAGCTCCTCCCAATCACATCTTGCGAAGATCCGTATTGGTCCCGCCAACGTTCATATGCGACACGTCCCCGCGTGGCGACGCCGTCCACAGTTAGGCTCGTGCGCCGCATGTCGTGCGCGGCGAGGGCTGTGAATGCGGAGGTGGTGCTTCTCCAGTTCAGTTATTTGGCGGGGGCGCAGGGAGCACGAGCCACAACAGGAAGCGAACAACGGGTGGTGGCATGCCTATTCCGCCCAGGTGGCGAGCGAGGCCGGTGACGATTCGAGGCCTGCCGACAGCTTGGCCATCCGATCGCGTGATACCTGGAGGAGGAGTGCGCCGCTTGGGCGGAGCATGGAGTACTTACGGCGGCGGCCACCCCGCTCGGCTGAGGTTCCTCCACGCTTGAGGTGATCAGGCGGGCAGCTTCCAGTCGCTTCAATACGGTGTATACCGCGCCGGCGCTCACCTCTCAACCGGTCCGTGATACGATCTTGCAGCGGATCGAGGCTCCATAAGCGTCAGTGCCCAGAGAAAGCAGCGCATAGAGTATGAGTTGTTCGAACTCGCCGAGTGCCTTTGCCCTCCAGTTGACTCCTCTTGTTTTCAATATGAACCAAATGGAGGGGGAAGGGTTGTGAACGTCTAGGAACCGTCGGGTGTCGTAGTCGTATATGAAGGTGGTATTCGCATCACTTCAGTCGTCGGCATCGACGCAACTTCAATGCGCTCAACACGTTTCTTTCTCGTCTTTGTGGTCCTCTGCGGGTTCCTCTGGAGTCCGGCAGTCAACGCACAGACCGTGCTGCTCAGGGTCATCGATGCCGAGACATCGCAGCCTATCTTCGGCGCCTTGGCCTATCTGGACGACGGACAGGGGTCGACGGTGAGAAACGCCCTGACCGACGAGCGAGGTAGAGCGCTCTTCGTGGGTCTGGCCCCGGGTATGTATCAGGTACGGGCCGAAATGATCGGGAAGGGGGCGGGCGAAACTGAGATCTTCGAAGTGGTCGCCGGTGCAACAGTTGCTCGAGAGCTCCGACTCGAGTCGAGAGCGATCGTTTTGGAGGGCATCCAGGTCGAGGCAGAGGGTGGTCGCTGCTCGGTACGTCCGGAGCAGGGCCTGATCATAGCGGACGTTTGGGACGAGGCGCGAAAGGCCCTCTCAGCGGCGGCGTTTACGGACGGCCAAGAGGTGTATCGATACCAGACGGAGCGTTATACGCGGGACGTGGATCCGAACACGAAGATCACTCGGGAGGAGCAGCGGCGGCGTTCCTCTGGGTATCTCCGGACCCCCTTCGAGAGCCGACCTGCAGAGGACCTTCTGGAGAACGGCTTCGTTCAGACCGATGACGATGGCGATCTTTATTTTGCCCCAGACGCCGACGTGCTCCTCAGCGACGCATTCCTTGACACGCACTGTTTGCGGCTTGCGCGTGGCCGCGAATCGAACGATGGGCTCGTTGGCCTCGAGTTCGAACCCGTGGGTAATCGGAATCGTGTGACCGATATCGCGGGCACCATTTGGATCGATCTCGACTCGTACGAACTCCGATATCTGGAGTACGGATACCGGAATCTCAATGCCGATCTGACTGCACCCGACGTGGGCGGACGAGTCGATTTTCGGCGCCTTCCGAACGGCAATTGGATCGTGCCGGAGTGGTGGATTCGGATGCCGACCGTGGGTTATGTCCGGGACGCCTCCGGTCGGCGCCAACCGTATCTTGAAGCGTATAGAGTCATGGGCGGGATCGTCACTGAAGTGCAGGAGTCCGGCGGTCGGACCGTCGTTCGGGCCGAAACTGGGACGATCGAAGGCATCGTCCTCGACAGTTTGGGTGCCGAACCCCTGCGAGGCGCCCGGGTCGGCGTCGTGGGGTCCCCGCAGTCTGTCTTCACGAACGCGGAGGGACGTTTCGCGATCCCGGGCCTGACGGAAGGGACCTACCAGCTTCACTTCTCACATGCCCGGCTCGAGATGATGGGTTACGTGCCGGAGCCGGTCGTCCAAGAAGTCGTGAAGGGCGGGGTCGCTGCGGTCCGTTTCATGATGCCTTCGATTACGGACATTGCATTCGAGGCATGTCGGGACCAGGTGGTCGATGAAGGCACGTCGCTGCTCCTGGGCTGGGTGCGGGATGCGGCGACTTCACGGCCCATGCCCGGCGCGGCGGTACAGGTGCGTTGGGAGAAGGTCCGCATGGTCAACGTCGGCCTTGAGAATGCTCGCATCACCGGGGAAACCATGTCCGGCTTCCAGGTGAATGCGGACGAGGAAGGGCGCTATCGGATCTGTGGCGTTCCCGCAAACGAGCTTCTAACGATCAACACCATCATGGACGGCGTGGAGTTGGCTGGTGACACGACGAGCATCGACGAATTTGCCGCGGCGAAGGTGTACATCCTCGAAGTTGTCAGGGAAGAGCGGCGCTAGAGCGACACTCCTGTCAGTCAGCCGCCGAACAACACCCCAATGCCCTGTTCGAAGATGATGTCGCGGGGAATTCCCATCGCATCGAGCCGGTCCAAGTCAGCCTGAAGCTCGTCCGGAACGAGCCCTTTTTCTTCCATGAGCTGATCGACACCTTCGTAGTCGCCGTTCCCCTGGAGCGTGAGAATCAGTTCGCTCAGCCCATTCACGGCCTCGCTCATCGCGGGGAAGTCGACGCGGTAGGTGCCGGTGACATCGTTACGACTGAACGCGCCGTTTTCCTGGAAGTAGTTGAAGCGGACCATGTTCGCTTGACCATGGGCGCTAGAGGCCCCAAAACGGACTGAGCGGAAAATCCCCGCCAGGAAAGTCACGTAGTGATCTTCGATCGTTCCCTCGGTCAGCTCACCTCGCTCGAAGAGCTGTGTGACCATGTAGAGCCCGACCACGTCCGCCTTGCCTTCTTCCATTGGGGACGCGTGTTCACGTAGTGCAGTCCGGACCGTTCCGCGCCCATTGAGCGTGTTCTTGATGCCGAGTCCGTGTGCGACTTCGTGGAACATGGTGTTCCCGAAGAAGGCATCGAACGTGATGTTGGCGCGCTGGTCCTCCACAATCAGTTCTGCCGCGAGCGGCAGCATGATTTCGTCGAACTTGGCCTGCATCGCGTTCTTGAGCTGGAGCCGCCGTGTGCCCTTGGCCAGCTGAACTTCTTCGTCGTTCGGCAGGTTGATCGCGATCGTTTTCGACCCGGCGTTGGCATCGCCGGCGTAGTAGACGACGTCGTAGGCGTTCAGGTCAGAGTCGGTCCCAGGCGTTTCCGCCTTGAGACGGGCGTCCACCGGGAGCCCGCGCTGGAGGCTTGGAAGGAGTGCCGCGAAGTGGGACAGCCGGTCGCTCCACGCCTGGTCCTTGATGAGCACGTAGCCCTCATGCGCCGCCTTATACCCGAAGAGTTGATCTTCGTAGTTCTCGATGGGACCGATGATGACATCGATCGGGTTGTTCTTCATGTCCATCCAGGCCATGTCACTCGCTCGGTAGTCGTCGGACCCGAGCGCATCAGCACGAAGACGCAGGTAATTGGCAAGGCCGGGGTCCGACGCCAATTCGGCGGCTTCGCGGAGCTTCGCGGCGGCAGCCATGTGCTGCTCGGCGAACTCCTCGTGGTAGGGCACGGCGACCAAATCGCCATCGCCATCGCGACGCACCAACGTGTAGAGACTCTGCAGTTCTGGGTTCGTCTCGACCGCGATTTCGAACTCCTCCTGCGTCATGTCTCGGGGATAGATGTTCGCGCCAACAGGCTTCGCACTCACTCCCTCGATGAATGCCGCGTCGGCGTGCAGGCGATCCCAGGGCCCGTAGTTGATGCGCAGGTACTCGAGCGTGGCCGGGTCGTCGTGGGTCAGCACTTCGGCCGCCGTCCGGTCACCGTAGGCCTGCTGCCAGAACACGTCGTCCATCGGCTGGACGGCCTGAATGAGCAGCCGGACCACTTCCTGGTCATTCTCGGAGAGATGTGAGACGTCGGCTTCGAGCCGCACCATGGCGTATTGATCGAGTAGCGCATGCATCCTTTGGTGCTCCTCGGTCTCTTTGGGATCCTCGGCCTCCGTTCCGCCACATGCGGCGATGGCGGTGAGAGCGAGCAACACGAGAACGGATCGACTACGGGTCGGCATGAAGCACTCCGGGCGGGGCATTTTCTGCACGTAAGCAAGCTATGACGGGCGGCTCTGAACGCTAGTATCCCCAATACGTTGCACGGATCGAGCTGTGACCCTGGCGACGAGGAAAGGATGCTGCATACGTTGCGAGTCAGCGCCAGTTCAGGCGCTTATCCGCGTCCTGTAGAACCGGTTTGTTCTCATGAAGATCTCGCTCGGCTTCCGCTCCGCTCCTCTGTGCGCACTGCTTCTTACCGGGATCGTGCTGTTCCCCGCGTCAGGCCGGGCGCAGGAAGACCGCATGTCCGCGACCGAGCGACTCGATGCGTTCGCTGCGCATGAGGCGCTGGTGGAGAACTCGCGGTTCGGCGCGCTCCCTTGGCAGCACTTGGGCCCGACGAACATCTCCGGCCGCGTCGTGGACGTGGCGGTCGCGGAGCCGCGCGGCGGCACGTACACCATGTATGTCGGAGCCGCCGGTGGTGGCGTGTGGAAGACGGAGAACGAGGGGACGACGTGGACGCCTGTTTTCGAGAACGAGGTTACCGCCTCAATCGGCGACATTGCGATCACGCCGTCCGACCACAATGTGGTTTGGGTCGGGACCGGCGAGGCCAACATCTTCCGCAGCTCGCACATCGGGAATGGGATCTACAAGTCGACTGATGCCGGTGAATCATGGACCCACATGGGCCTCACCGAGACGGGTACGATCGCCCGGGTCGTGGTGCATCCGACCGACCCCAACACGGTCTGGGTCGCCGCGAGCGGTCAGGAGTATCGCGACAATCCCGAGCGGGGAGTCTACAAGACCACGGACGGGGGACAGACGTGGGAGAACGTCCTCTTCATCGACGACATGACGGGCGCGATCGACGTCGTCATTCACCCGGACGATCCGAACACGCTGTATGCAGCGACGTGGCAGCGGAGGCGCTCGAAAGGGAACGACCCACGTAACGAACCGGCCTTTTCCGGGTCGGATGATCTCTTCTCCGGCTCCGGCGCCTGGAAGAGCACCGATGGGGGATCCAACTGGAATCAGGTGAACAGCGGTCTGCCAGACGCCCGGTTCCGGGGGCGTATCGGCATCGATATCGCACGCTCGCAGCCCGAGACCATCTACGCCTTTGTCGACAACTACGAGATTGCACGCGAAGCCCCAGCCAACGCCACGGACGCCTACGGCCGACCACGCGGAGGGATCATCAAGGGTGCCACCGTCTTCCGCTCGGACAACGGTGGTGGGTCGTGGCGGCAGACGAGTGAGAGCACACCGTATATGGAAGGGCTCGGCGGGACCTATGGGTGGGTCTTCGGGCAAATGCGCGTCGATCCGCAGAATCCCGACAGGATCTATGTGATGGGCCTACGGCTGAACGTGTCTGAGGACGCGGGAAAGACGTTCCGGCCCATGAATGGAATGCATGCCGACCACCACGGGTTGTATATCGACCCAAACAACACGGACTACCTCGTCAACAACAACGACGGTGGTGCCTATGTTAGCTATGACCGGGGGGATAGCTGGCGTTTCTTCGTCGAGTTGCCGTTGGTCACGTTCTTCAATGTGAACTACGACAAGGGCGACCCGTTCCGGGTCTATGGCTCGGTCCAAGATCACGGGTCGTACAGTGGAGTCGTAGACCTGACCAATGGGCGGCACGCGATCCCAGCGGTCGAGTGGCGCGGTGCTCCGGGTGGAGAGGGCAGTCACCATGCCATCGACCCGACGGACCCCAACATCGTTTATTCGGCTGGCTTCTACGGGACCATCTCACGGACCAACGTCTCGACGAACGAGAGCACGTCGATCATGCCGCGAGTCCCTGCGGGCGAACCGCCGCTCCGCGGCCAGTGGCTCGCACACTTCATCCTGTCTCCGCACGATGCGAACACGATCTACCACGGAATGAACATGGTCTTCAAGTCGACCGACCGTGGAGACACTTGGGAGCGGATCAGCCCTGACCTGACCACGAACGATCCGGAAACTCAGGGAGACATTCAGTTCCAGACGATCGTAGCGCTCTCGGAGTCACCCATCAGGGCCGGCTTGCTGTATGCTGGGACGGACGACGGCCGGGTGCAGGTCACGATGGATGACGGCGGAAGTTGGACAGATATCTCCGCAGGGCTCCGCTCCGCTCGCTTCACGTCTGAGGTGGTGGCGTCGGCCTATGACGAAGGCACGGTATATGTCACTCAGAACGGCCGCCGGAGTGATGACTACGACGCGTTGGTGTGGAAGTCGACCGATTACGGCCAGACCTGGGAGAGCATCGCGGACGGCATTCCGTTCGGGCCGGTGAACATCATTCGCGAAGACCCCAAGAACCCCAATCTCCTCTATTTGGGGAATGACGTCGGGGTGTATGTCTCATTGAACCAGGGACAGGAGTGGGAGGCACTCAGCAATGAATTGCCCGGCACCTTCGTGCACGACTTGGTCGTGCATGATGAGCAAGACTTCTTGATTGCCGCGACGCACGGACGCGGCATGTTCGCGTTAGATGTTCGCCAGCTTCAGAAGGTGACGCCTACGGTTGTGGCGTCCGTCGCACACTTGTTCGACGCCGAGAACGGAGCGCTGCCGGCAGGTGGAGGCCGCGGTCGCGGCGGCTTCAACTATGAACGGGCCTACGTCCACTATTGGCTCGGAGATGATGCGGCCGTCACGCTGGAGATCCAGGACGCACAGGGGTCGATGGTCAACGTTCTCGAGGCCGGCGGATCCGCAGGACTGCATCAGGCAGAGTGGGCGCTGGACCGATTGGGCGGGAATCAGGGAGGGAGGGGAGGTGGATTTTTCCGCCGGCCGAACTTCGTGGAACCTGGCGACTACACAGCGGTCTTGACGGTCAATGGCGTTGAATACCGGACCACGCTTACTCCGGGGCGTCGATAGTGAGGTAAACGGGGTGGCGCGAGCCAGGCGCCGATCGTCGTCCCGGCCATCCCTACATCAAAGTAATGAGCGACCACGACCGACCTGCCAGGCCCGGGAACGGTCAAAGAGATGTGCCGAACGATGGGAATCGGCCCGTCGACTGACGTCGTCATCTACGACGATTGGGGCACACTGTTCGCCATCCGATTGTGGTGGGTGCTTGCCTACTACGGTTTCGACCGGGTTCGTGTACTCGATGGCGGGTGGCAGGCTTGGGTCTCCGCAGGGCTGCCCGTGAGCTACGAGGTGCCCGACGTGCGGGAGGTCGAGGATCTCGACATCGAGGTGGATCCTCGACGGATTATTGGTCGAGCAGAACTTCAGAGGCGCCACGCGGACGAGGACCTGCAGGTGCTCGATGTCCGCTCCGAGGACGCGTTCAACGGGGTGGTGTTTCGTGGCAACAAGCGGAAGGGTCGCATCCTTGGAGCCACGCACCTCGAGTGGAATCGACGGCTCGAAAACTCGACCGACGCTCAGGCCGTTCGAGTCCTCCGTTCCGAGAATGAGGTAGACACACTCATCACCGGTGCACCTCTCGATCTTGCGCTGGAGGTCGTGGCCCACTGTCAGGCGGCGGTCCGCGCGACGCACACCGCGTTCGTGCTGGAGGTGATGGGGTACCCGCTGGTCCGCGTGTACGATGGGTCCATGGAGGAATGGGCCAACCGAACGGATACGCCACTCGAGTAAGAGGGTGGCGGGGCGCGACCCGGCCACCCATTCTCGGGGCACGGCCCGTTCTCAGCTTAACCTCCGATTTCCATGCTCTTTCGTCGTACAGTGGATGCAACGCTGTTGTTCATCCTCTCGGCTGCTTTGGCACCGCTTGAGGCTCAGGACCGAACCGAACTGGTCCGCACCCTTCAGGTGCATCTAGACTCCCTGACGGAGCACTCCGCTTTCCCAGGACTGACGCTCGGCGTCGCTCTAGCGGACGGATCCTCCTTAGGCTTTGCGGCCGGATGGTCGGACACAATCGCCCATCGCGAGATGCGGCCCGAAGACCGGATGCTCCAAGGGAGCGTTGGGAAGACGTACTTCGGTGCCATTGCGTTGCAGTTGGCGGCTGACGGGCGGTTGCCTCTGGACTCGAAGCTGTCGGACTACCTTGGGAACGAGCCTTGGTACGGCGGGCTCCCGAACGGTGCGGATGTCACGATCCGGCAGCTCATGAGCCACACGAGCGGAATCGTGCGCTACGAGTTCAATCCGCAGTTTCTGCAGGACCTCACAGCGGATCCCATGCGGACGTGGACTCCCGCGCAGCGGGTCGCGTACCTCGACGGTATGGAGGCGCCTTTCGCGGCCGGGGAAGGCTGGGATTATTCGGACACCAATTTTGTCCTCGTTGCTATGGCCGTGGAATCCGTCACCGGTCGTCCCATTTACGATGACATCCGACGAAACCTCCTCGACCGACTCGAGCTGGAGAACACCGTTGCTTCGGATCGTCCTGATGTGCCTGGTATCGCGAATGGGTACGCCGGGACCGAAAACGGATTTGGCGCCTTCGATGCGACGGTGCAAGACGGTCGTCTGGTGTTCAATCCCCAGTTTGAATGGGCCGGCGGGGGGTTTGCTTCGACCACCGAGGACCTCGCCATTTGGACCAAGCACGTGCAGGAAGGCAGGGCGTTCAACCCGGTTATTCTTGAGGACTTCCGCGCGGGCACCCCAGCGCCTCTCGGCCCGGAGGGCAGCTACGGTCTGGGCGTCATCATGATGGAGCTACCGGCGGGTACCGCCTGGGGCCACAGCGGTTTCATGCCCGGCTACCGGACCGAAGCCTACTACTTCCCTGAATACGGGTTCGCATTGGCGCTCCAGGTGAACACATCGGACGGTGCCGCTTTCGGTCAGTCCCCTCTGCGGATGCTCAACGAAATCGCTGAACGCGTGAAGGTGGGGGTCGGCTCGTGAGCTATGTAAGGGTCGACACGGGTGTGGAGCGCCTGGTGACTGGTGCCGCAGAGCATCTTCGCGGACGCAGACTGGGCTTGATCGCGCACCCCGCGTCCGTGACGTCCAAACTGGAGTTCTCGGCTGACGTGATGATCCGCGCCGGCTTCGATTTGGTGGCGCTCTTTGGCCCCCAGCACGGTGCCAGGGGTGAGAAGCAGGACAACATGATCGAATCGGATCACTACCTAGACCCGGTGACAGGCTTGTCTGTTCACTCCCTCTACAGCGAGATGCGGAAGCCTAGTCCGGAGATGCTTTCGGGGCTCGACGCACTGGTGTTCGACCTCCAGGACGTGGGGGTTCGCGTGTACACCTTCGTGTGGACCATGGCGTTGGCTATGGAAGCGTGCGCGGAAGCTGGAATCCCGTTCGTTGTACTCGACCGCCCGAACCCCGTAGGCGGGCGCCGTCGGGAGGGACCCGTGCTCCGTGTGGGCTTCGAGTCGTTCGTGGGACTTCATCCCATCCCGTTGCGGCATGGCCTGACCTGTGGCGAACTCGCGCGCTGGTTGAATGAGGTGCGAGGGATCGGCTGCGAACTGGAGGTGATCGAGTGCGCTGGCTGGTGTCGGTGGATGCACTGGCCGGACACGGGGCTCCCGTGGGTATTTCCGAGCCCAAACCTTCCGACTCCAGATTCCTCCGAGGTCTATCCCGGCATGGTCTTGCTTGAAGGGACGAACCTCTCAGAGGGGCGGGGCACGACGAGGCCGTTCGAGCTGTTCGGCGCCCCCTACTTGGACGCGGACGCGATGGGTGCGCGCCTCGCGGGCGCAGGTTTACGGGGAGTGACAGTCCGTCCCTGCCACTTCGAGCCCACGTTCCAGAAGCATGCGGAATCCCTGTGTGGGGGTGGGCAACTTCACGTGACCGATCTTGACTCGTTCGAGCCTGTCCGTGCCACGGTCGAGATCCTACGCGCCGCGCGTGCTCTGGCACCGGCAGAATTCGGTTGGCGTCCACCTCCGTATGAGTACGAGGCAGATCTCATGCCCATCGATATCCTGTGGGGTCACGACGGATTGCGGTTGGGCGTCGACGCGGGTGCGACGACGGACGAGATCCTCGCAGGTGTGGACGAGGAAGTGGCCGAGTTCAGCACGTCGGTAGAGCCGTTTCTACTCTACGAGTAGCGCGGGCTCTGAGTAACGCAAGTGTTCTCTGACCTCAGGCGAGATCGCAGCCCTGGGTCTGGAAAAAGTCCTCTTCAATTTGCAGATCCAGCGTGTCGCCGGGGTCGACGCTGATTTCACGCGTCGTGCATTTGCTCCCAGCGAGAATATTGATTTCGATGCGCAGGGGCTCCGACCGCTCCCAGGGAATCGAGAACACAGCGTGAGTTTTTCCTTGGACGATACCCAGTCCGGTGCGTGAGCCCAGCCCGATCACATAAAGCCGCGCTTCATTGAAATTCGAATTCTGCACATGAAGCCGAATGACCCGCTCGGCCACCGGTGTCCGTGTGAATGGATCCTCGCGCACAACGAGCGGGCCGGCCGAAGTGCATCCGAAGGAAGTGACGAGCAGCGCCACACACGTGACGACTCTAGGAGTGGTCATCGCCGGTTACCGCGGCACTCGGTGAGCCCGACGTTCGCTGGGATGTGCAGCTGGATCGTCGCCCCGGGATCTGCAGCGAGTTCTCCAATGCGGCATTGCCGTCCTCCCACGATGTCGATTCTGAACTGAACCGGCACCGCGAAGTCCCAGGCAATCGTGAACTCACGGTTGGTGTTTCCGGTGACTTCACCGAGTCGAATGGATTGACCTTGGCGAATCGCGAATACGGTCAGGTCATTGAAGTTCAGATTCCGGACCTCGATGTTGAGTCGTCCAGGAGCGTCGGCACGACGCCCGTTGAAAGGGTCATCGGGAGCCCCGCCTAGGCCGAGACACCCGGATAGAACGAATAGCGCGATCAGTGCGAGGAGCGCGATGAGGGCGGGACGGCGACGGCGTGTAGCCAAGGGGATGCTGCTCACTTATCCATGTTATGATGCGCAACGGTTCCAGGCGAACCCTGATTCTCTTGCATGATCTACCCATTCGTTAAGACGATGGAGACCTTACCAAGTGCACGACTCCTTGGTGCTGGAAACCGAACGGCTCGCCCTCACTGCGATGACGGCTCCTGCGCTACGTGCGTGGCTCGAGAAGGATGCTGAGGCGTTGCGGACGCTCACCGGAGCATGGTTCCCCGAGCCGGTGGAGTCACCGCCATTGTTCGGAAAGGACCTCCCCATGTTCTTGGATCGGATGGAGGAAACCCCGGCCGAGCTCGGGTGGTGGGTCTGGCTCGTACAACGGAAGGACTCTCACCTCGCGGTAGGCGTTTGTGGCCTAAGTGGCCGCCCGCTGGATGGAGGGACGATGCTCGGCTACTCGGTTTATCCGGAACACGAGGGCCACGGCTACGCGACGGAGGCATCCAAGGCACTGGTTGCCTGGGTGCTGCAACAGCCGGGCGCCTACCGAGTGGATGCGACGGTTCCCGTCGCACACTCTGTCTCGATCAGTATTGCCGTGAAGCTCGGCATGACTGAAGTAGGGCGAGACTCCGACCCCAAGGTGGGTGAGATCGGGGTGTATCGATTGGAGCGGTCGACCTAGCTGCCCTGGACTCGCCTCAACTCGGTCACGAAACCAAGACCATACGAGGGTGCAACGGCGGCGGCGCGTTTGGTGACCGAGGCCGGAATGCCGAGGTCGGCGAGAAGAAGGTCACCGACTTGGGACGCGAGGAGTCCCGGTATCGGCATCGAGGCCACTACGCTTTGGCGAGCCCCCTCGAGCGTAGCTCCTCATCGAACGCGACGAGGTCGAAGTCGTCTTCGTACCCTACTCGGTCGGTCGCGGGCAGGTACTTGTCGAACCGTGCCTCGTCTCTGCTCAGTTCGCGGTCGAAGAGCTTCAATTCGCGGTCGCCAGCCTCCCCGACCGAGTCCCCGGTAGAGAACACGACTTCACCCAGAGAGCGCTTCTCAAGCTGGAGCTTACGACGCACCGTCTCGCTGGCGGTGAACTGTTCTCGGATCGCTGGGAATTGAAACCGAGTCACGCCAGCCTCGTCGACAGAGACGTCTGCGTCGAATTCGGCGGCTAGGTCGTCCACGGCCCGGTCGATCGATTTGGCGTCCACACCCTTCATGCGCTCGGCGATGTAAAAGCCGACTTCGTCGGACCGGACCTCGGCGTTTCCGCCCAGCGCACGCGAGTACACGAGCCCGAGCAGGACCTTCCTGATGTTACGGGCGATCCTGCGCTTGTTCTCCCGCTTCACGCCCCACATCCGAAGCCCAGGCACGGCGAAGAACAGCGCCGAGAACACAACCGGCACCAACACCAATCCGACGTACGCCGCAGGGCCACCAATTCCCAATCGCGGGAAGATGAACCATGGCGACGTTACGGCGGCCGCGAGTGTAAAGGCGTTCATGCCTACGACGATCGCGTTGTTCTTGGCAGTGTTTCCGGTCAGCTCCTGCTGCGGCTCCAGCCGGAGCCACGCCGGGTGAGGCTCTTTGGTCGAAGCCTCGTGTGTACTCACCATCACACTCGGGAATGCGTAGACCAGTTCGCCGTCCGGCGACACGACGGCCTCGCCGTCATAGGCACCCAAAAGACGACCCATTTCGTCTTCCGCCTCATCAACAGGCAGGCCTGTGTGCTCCACCAATTCGGCCGTCGTGATCACGCCGCTCCGGGCGCGGATCAGGCGGAGTGTCCCGCGGTCCAGCTGGTTCTGCGTGGGCTGGGGTTTGTCGGGCCCGAACACGAAGGCGAACACCTTCTTGTAGAAGGGCGACCGGTCGTCTTTGTGGAGCTGGCTTTCCCAGCGGTGTCCGTAGTAGGGCCGGCCGATACGCCATCGGGGCGTCCAGATGTAGTACCAGAGCCAAAAATTGCCCATCGGGAAGTGCCGGTGTCCGCCACCACCACGCCGGCCGCCGAGTCCCCCCCCGCGTGAGTCGCTGTTCTTGTTTGCTAACAGTGCCGCGATGACGAGTGCCACAAAGATCAGGAAGTACACGACCAGCATGATGACGATGGTTGCTTTGAATCCTGCCGTGAGCACTGACGTCGTCTGCCGCTTCATTCTAGCCAGGACAGGCTCGGTCCCACGGGTGATCAGCTTCTCGTCGAAGCGGTAGAGGAGCTCTCCGGAGTCGGACACGTCCAAGTGGCCGCGGTGCGACTCAAGGAGCCCCTTGAGGGCCACTCGAACATTGTCTGCGGCCAGGCCGGAATCGGAGACGACATCTCCGACCGTTCCATGCCCCTTCAAGCGGCGGAGGGAGGCGAGGATGTCTGCTTGGTCTTCGGCTATGGCGAGGGTGCTCACGTGTGCATCTGCTCCGGGGTGATCTTCGTATGGAATGACTGCTACTACGGTGTGCCGGGAGGGATCCTTCGACTTACCCGTCGGCGGCCTCCATCAATGCCACCACCTGCTCACTCGCTGCGTCCTCGCCGACGTAAGACAGCCACACGTAGATCCCGGTGGACAGAGCCATGGCAGGGAATATCTGGTGGACGATCTCTGAACCCGGAACGAAGCCCCACGTTAGGAGCACGACGATGCCGGTGATGAACGACGCGATGACGGCCTGCCCGTTTCCACGCTTCCAATGCAGGCCAAGCACCAGGGCTGGGAAGAAGCAGGCGCCGTAGAGCGCTCCGCTGAAAGCTGTGAGTTCCACGATGCCGCCCGGGGGATTGAGCGAAATCAGCATGGTGACAAAGGCGAAGAGCGCGACCCATCCCTTGGTCCAGAACATCTCCTGAGTCTCCGAGCGCCCGGGCTTCAGGATCGAGACGATATCCCGCTCCGTCGTGGACGCCATCACCAAGAGCACGCTGTCGAGCGACGACATGGCGGCCGCCACCATCGCGACCAGCAGGAAGGCGCTGGTTCCCTGTCCGAACACCTCTGAGAGAAGGTTCGGTATAACGAGATCGGTGTCTTCAATCCCCGATGGGAAGATCTTTCGCGCGTAAAGCCCGACCGGAATCAGGAGCGAAAACACTCCCGCGAAGGTGAGGGAGGACACCCACATGGCGGTGCGCGTCGCCTTGTCTCCTTCCAGTGCGAAGAACCGCGACAACTGGCGGGGTTCGACTGCGAATTTTATGAGGCCCGCCACCATCGTCCCGATCAGGACTGGAATGGCCACGCCTCCTCCCCAGGTGAACAACTCCTCTCCCCCGGGCTGGCTGCGCACTTCGGAGAAGGCACCGAGACCGCCAGCCGCGTTGACCGTGCCGAAAAAGAGCAGAACTGCCGCTAACATCATCACCACGCCCTGGACCGCATCAGTTTTTACTACGCTGATAAAGCCCCCGATCATCGTGTATGTCATGACAACGAAGAAGACGATGACGATCGAGATCTTGTAGGGGATCTCGAGAAAGACCTCGACGAGGTTTCCAATACCCTTGAAGACTGCCGTCATGTAGAAGAATGACGCGGCGATCACGATCAGAGCTGCGAAGATGCGCGCGGGCGTGCTCCCAAAACGGAACCCGATAAAGTCCGGCACCGTCAGGGAATCCATCTCGGCGGTGAACGATCGGAGACGAGGAGCGACCACGAGCCAAGAGAAGACGCTGAATGCCACGGCCATCGGGATGAATAGCATCCAGGGCACGCCCCAGGCATACGTTCTGCCACTGAAGCCGACGAATGAGTTGGTGCTGGCGTACGTCGCGAAGAATGACAGCCCGATGACCCAGCCACCCATGTTGCGTCCGCCGACGTAGTAGTCGGCCAGGTCCTTGGTTCCTTTCTTCCCGGCCCACGCGTGGTGTGCGAGCATGACGGTGTAAAGCAAGAGCAGCGAGTGAACCATCCAATACTCGCGCAGATTGCCGAGGACAGCGTCGATCATCCGGACTCCGGGACGTGTTTGTGTGGTGGCGTGTGGGGAAGATGGGTTTCGTACATCCGAATGGCTACGACCAGGCCCGAGACCGCGGTAAGTCCTGCAACAACCCAGATCGCCGTCTCGATCGACGTCGCGTCGGCTATTCCTCCGGCTATCAAGGCGCCAGCCGCGAAGCCTAGATCCCGCCAGGTACGGTAAACCCCGACGGAAGACGCGCGCCATGACGGGTGCGCCACGTCGCCGACCGCAGCCAGCAGCGTCGGGTACACCATGGCTGTACCGAGTCCTAGCAAGACCGCGGCGCTCAGCCAGGCGCCCATGCCGGTGAGGCCTGCGAACATCGCAATCGCCACGGCCTGGGTCAGCATTCCGGCCACGATGAAGCGCTTTCGTCCGTGCCGGTCCGACATTGCACCGGTGACGATTTGCCCCATGCCCCAGACCGTGGGATAGGCCGCCGCGAGCACCCCGATTTCTGTGATGTTCAGTCCATTGCGCGCGAAGTAGATCGGCAAGAGTCCCCACGCGAGGCCGTCGTTCAGGTTGTTTACCATGCCGGCCTGACTGCATGACGAGAGCGCAGGGTCCTTGAAGCTGGTCAGCGTGAAGATCTCACCCAGACTGGGCCTCCGGGGGGGCGGCTCATCTGAAGTGTCCCGCGTGCGGCTCTCTGCCTCAGCATGCCCTTGGGTTTCGCGCACGAAAAAGAGAGACAGCCCGAGTCCAAGCCCGACGAAGGCCAGCCCCAAGAAAAACGGGGCCGGGCGTAGTCCCGCTTGCTCGGCGATGTAACCGGTCGCGAGGGCTGTCGCGGCGATCGCTAGGTAGCCTGCGGCCTCGTTGAGGCCCATTGCGGTGCCACGGTGTTTAGGCCCGGCCAGATCGATCTTCATGATCACGGTCGCGGACCACGACAGACCTTGGTTCACACCCAGAAGCACGTTCGCCAAAATGACCCAGTTCCAACTCTGGGCGTAGATCAGGAGAAGCGGCACCGGCAGGCCGAATAACCACCCTGCAAGCAGGATCGGCTTGCGCCCGAACCGGTCGGCGAGTGCCCCTGCCACGAAATTGGCTGCGGCCTTCACGACTCCGAACGCCATGATGAAGGTCAGCGTGGCGGTCATCGCGGTGATACCGAAGTCCTGTTCCGCGAGAAGCGGGAGGACCGTGCGCTCCTGACCGATCATCCCGCCGACAAGCGCGTTGACACCCACCAGGAGTGTGAATTGCGGGAGGTTTTCCCTCAGGCCCAGACGAATTGGGCGAGCACTAGCCATGCTGAACGAACAGCTCTTGGATCGCCGGCTTGGTGACCTTGCCCATCGCATTCCGGGGCAGGTCGTCCACGAGGAGAATGTCCTTGGGCACCTTGTAGGGCGCCAAGCGCTCCTTCGCGTAAGCTCTCAATTTCTCGGAGTCAAAGGCGCTGGAGGGGTTCCGGACCACGGCTGCGCACACTCGGTCCCCCCAGTCCGAGTCGGGGACGCCGACCACGGCGCAGTCGGCCACAGCAGGATGGGTTCTCAGGACGTCCTCGATCTCGAGGGCGGAGATCTTCTCTCCACCGGTCTTTAAAATGTCCACGCTGGACCGGCCGAGGATCCGGTATGCCCCATCCGAGATGGCCGCCTGGTCGCCGGTGCGGAACCATCCGTCGTCGGTAAAGGAGGCCGCTGTCTCTTCTTCTCGTCTCCAGTATTCGGCGAAGACAGCGGGGCCACGGACTTGAATTCGTCCTGCAGAATCGCCCGATACCGGCTGGTCGTTGTCGTCCACCAAGCGAACCTCGATCCCCGGCAGCGGGTGACCGACATGACCCGGACGGCGCTCTCCTTCCAGAGGGTTAGAGAGGCCCATGCCGATTTCCGTCATCCCGTATCGTTCCAGGAGTCTCTGGCCGGTGATCTCTTCCCAACGTTCCAGTGTCGGAACGGGAAGTGCCGCCGATCCGGAGATCATCAGGCGGCATGACTTGGCCCCGGCACTCCACGCCTCACGTGTCGGTGCGTCTGCGTCCTCCCAGGCTTCGATCAGACGTCGGTAGATGGTGGGCACAGCCATGTAGAGGGTGACATCACACCGGGACAGGCGCTCCCACACGTCGACTGGGTTGAAACGCGGGAGTATCTCGCACAGAGCGCCGTTCCACAGGGCAGACGTCAGGATGTTGACGATGCCATGGACGTGATGAAGCGGCAGGTGAAGCAGGATGTGGTCGTCAGGGTTCCACGCCCAAGCTTCCGACAGGGCTGTCACCTGCGCGGAGACGTTGCCGTGGGAGATCACGACACCCTTTGGCCGGCCGGTGGTGCCTGACGTATACAACATGATGGCCGGTCGAGCCGGCAGAAGGGTAGGCAACTCGCCCACCGGTCCATCGGCGACGAGCGCGGGCGTCTGTAGGACCGGGATGGCCCGACGATCGGCCGCAATGTTGATGCGGTCTAACAGCTTCGGATGGGCGACAAGGGCTTCGGGCTCTGCGTCACCGAGGACATAGTCCAGTTCGGTCGACGGATGCGAGATCGCCATGGGCACCGCGAGGCCACCTGCGCGCAAGATTCCCCATTGGGTCACGATGTGCTCCCAACTCGGTGGAACCAAGAAACAAACGCGAGTTTCCTCTAGATCGTCCCGTCCGGCGAGCAGTCGAGTTGCCACCGTCGCCGAGACGTCCAAAAGATTGCCGTACGTAAAAACGCCTTCGGGGGCGATGATGGCGGTTCGGTCGCGGAACGTCTCCGCGCGCTCGAACAATGACGGTGTCACCGAGGGGTGCTCCGGGTCGTGGTGTAGTGAGTTTCCGCTGACTGGCCGCTGCCAGCCCTCGCAATTGGACTCTCGGCGGCGGGTGTGCGCAACCTCGCCAACCTAAAAGGGGGGGACGGAAAAGGACCGCCGCTACAAATCGCGGCGGCCGCCCTGAATTCTGTCCCCGTAGATGCTAGCGGCGGAAGCGGAAAAAGAGGACCGCCCCGACCAAGGCGAACCCGATTGCCGCCTTCATTATGGAATCATGATCCCACTCTTCACTGTTGGGTGGGAAGCGCTCGCGCACCTCTTGGTCCTGATGGATGGAGCAAAACGAAGTGTCGCCCTTCGCGTCACGACGGCACTGGTCGCCCTTCTTTGTCTTTCCCTGGCACTGACCCACGGGTGACCTCCTCCTGGTGTCTAGCTTACTACTACGAGAAGAAGGCCGATGTGGTTCACTCGGCGATCTCCGACCTAGATTCCGTCATGCCTCATATCAAACAGATCCCCGTCGGGGAGGCCACCGGTCTCCTCAAGAAACTCTTCGACGAAGCGCTCGAGCGAGCAGGTCGGATATGGCACATCGTGCATATCATGAGCCTGAACCCCCGAGCGATGGATTCTTCGATGAAGTTTTACGCCGCCATTATGTTCGGGCGTTCGCCCCTGACCCGATGGAGGAGGGAGATGTTGGCGGTCGTCACCTCGAGGACGAACGACTGCTTCTACTGAACTCAGGCGCACGCGCACGACCTCCGGGAAGAGGTCACGGAGCTGTTTAGGAGTGACAACGAGAGGGACGACTTCGTTCACGCGATCGCGCGCGATTGGCGAGAGGCCGACTTGAGTGAGGCGGATCAAGCGTTATGTGCCTACGCGGTAAAACTCACGCACGACCAAAACGGTGTGGGTCCGGAAGACCTCGATGTGCTGAGGTCACACGGATTTGACGACTGTGCGATCCATGACGCGACTCAGGTGATCGGATATTTCAACTACATCACGCGGATAGCGGACGCTCTGGGAGTGGAGCCCGAGGACTTCGTCCGTCCCTGGGGACTCGACGCCGGTGCTGCGAACTAGTCTGAGGAGACGGGTAGACTGCGTAGGAGGTCGGCCAACGCAAAGCCCAGCTCCTGTGGCGTGAATGGTTTGGCCAAAAAGGCCAGCCCCGATCCCGGTTCGAAGTCGAACGCCCCCGATTGATCCTGATATCCGGAGATGAACAGGGTCGGAAGGTCCGGGAAGCGGAGACGTAATGCGTCAGCGAGTTCCGGTCCTTGCATACCGGGCATAATCACATCGGTGACCAGCGCCGAGAGAGACGCCAGCGCCTCGTCTGGAAGGTCGAGGGCTGCGTCTGCATTTTCGGTCTCGAGGACGTCATACCCTAGCACCTGGAGGGTTCTGACCACGACGACCCGGACGCCTTCCTCGTCTTCGACCACGAGGACGCGGGAGCCGTCCCCGCGGGGGACCTCCGTCTGTCCGATCGCTCCGACCTTGATGGGATCACTTCCCTCTTCTGGCACGAGAAGGGTGACCGTGGTGCCACGACCGAGTTCCGTGTCGATCGAAACGAATGCGTCGTTCTGTTTCGCTAGACCGTAGACCGCAGCAAGGCCCATCCCTGTTCCGATCCCCATCGGTTTGGTCGTAAAGAAGGGCTCGAAGACTCGGTTCAACACCTCGGGGGGGATTCCGGGCCCCTGGTCCGTGATGGAGAGAGCCACGTAGGACCCGGCTCGCAGTCCTGGGACTTCAGAGGCCTCATCCACGGATACGCTCCGGGCGGACGTCTTGAGGAACACCGTTCCTCCATCCGTCTGCGCGTCCCTGGCGTTCACGATCAGGTTTTCCAAGACCTGTTGCAGATGGCCCGGATCTGCCGAAACGGACGGGAGTTCGTCCTCTTGTGACACCTCGAGCGCAAATCGCTCCCCTAAGATCGTTTTGAGCCCAGGGTTGAGCGTGTCGACCAACTCATTGAGGGAGATGACCTGAGGCCGGTACATCTGCTTTCGACTGACGGCCAAGAGGCCACGTGTCAGTTCTGCGGCGCGCGCTGCCGACTCGAGAATCGCATTGATGCCTTCCGTGAGGTCGGGGTCGTGCTCAACCTCGCTGCGGATCATTTCTCCACGCCCTTGAATCACCGTGAGGCGGTTATTGAAGTCGTGCGCGACGCCCCCAGCCACTTGCCCCATAGCTTCCATTCTCTGGGCTTTCCTGAATTGCCCATCGAGTCGGCGGCGTTCCGTGAGATCTTCGGCTATGACCTCGATGGCGATGTCGCCACTGGCTTCGACGAAGCTGCTGATGAACAAACGCATATAGAGGCGCCTGCCATTCGGCGTCTGCCACTGAGTCTCAATCGGGTGGGATGCACCGCCGGTGAGGGACCTCTCTACGTGGCGGTCTCGGTCGGCCGGCTCCACATAGAAATCGCGGTCGGTCCAAGTCAGGGCAGTGGCCTTGTCAGCGCCGAGCAGCTTTAGGAAGGCTGGATTCGTATCGAGTATCTGTCCGTCCATCGAGGCGACATAAATGCCGAATGCGGCATTTTGTAAAATGGACTGATACCGCTCTTTGACCTTCTCTATTTGGCGCTGCGCGGAACGAGCTTCGGTCACGTCCATAATCTCTCCGACCAACCGCACAGGTGCTCCGTCCGGATCGTTTACCACGTAACAGCGGTCGGAGATTTCGGCCCATTCGCCATCTGCACGGCGCATTCGGTACGCAGATGTCCAGTGCTCGGTTTTGGATGCGAGGGCCTCCTCTATGCGGGCACGCACCTGCTCTATGTCTTCCGGGTGCACTCGGTTCGCCCAGAACACCATCGCCTCCTCGGGCTGGGAAGCGACGCCTCCGAACATCTCGAAGAAGCGTGGGTTGCATTCGATCTGATTGGTGCCCAAGTCCCAATCCCAAAAAGCGTCGTTGGTCGAACGCATGACCAAGACGCTGAGGTCGGCGCTTGCAGCGGCGTGCGCCTCCGCTCGCCGCCTGCCTTGGAGGAGGGCGTTGTATTGCCGTGCTACGTCGGCGATTTCAGACGGGCCCGACTCCGTCAGGACGGCATCCAGACTGGGTTCGACCGCCTTCATCTGCTCGCTTAGTCCAGAGAGCGAGGTTTGGATTTGCCGGTTGATGATGCGCGCGAAGACGAACACGAACATCAGCGTGAGCGCGGCCAGGCCCAGCTTCGGATACAGGCCCGAGATCGTGGGGCCGTAGATGATGGACGTCGGGAGACCGGCCCACACGATCCAGGGAGTTCCTTCGATCGCTGTATACCCGAAGAGGCGGCGCACACCGTCGGCGCTTTCGGTCGTGTTGTAGCCAGTGAGTAGGGAGATGTCCGAGCGCTCGTCCGGGTCGTCGAGGGGGAGCTTTCTGCTGACCCACTCCTCTGGGTCGATGGACCGGGCGATGACCGTGTACGTAGTATCTGTAATCGTCAGCAGGGCTCCCTCAGGCAACGGAATCTCCACGAGTGCCTGAAGATGGGCGATCCCCAGTGGGACGCTTAGGGTGCCGGTGATCTCATCTTCGTCGCCACGAATCGGAACCGTGATAGAAGTGAGCAGGAACGGGGAAATCGGCCCCGGGGCGGGTGCGGCGATAGTGTAGGTGCCCGATTCGATCGCTGCCTGTACCCAGGGACGGTCCGAGTTGTCCTGACTGAGGTCGTCCGGAAGAGGCACCGCCGAACACACGAGAGGCCCGTTGACCCGGTTCACGACCAGATTGGTCACGTGCGGAAGGGCTTCCACGACCGGGGTCAACGCCGCGAGGCATTGCTCAGGGTCGAGCGCTCGCACTTCGGGATTCGCGACGAGTTCGCCCGCGATCTCGACCACGCCGTGAACGTATTGTTGAACTGCGGCCGCGGTGGACCGTGCGAATTGGTCCGTTTGGCCTTTCGCTTCATCTAGATTCGAATTGAACTCGGTCCAAATTGTATAGCCAGCAAGGAACACGAGGGGCAGGGCTACACCCCTCACCAATAGGGTGAGGCGAGTTCGAATGGACGGCTCAGTCTGCATTATTCAACGTATACCGACGCTGAAGAGACGATTCTGCAAGTTGCGGTGAGATTCGCGTCCCCGCCAGACGAAGGGGCCCCGTAAGGGTAAGTGCGTATGCTTAATTGTTGTCCAACAATCTTCGCCACAAAGTTCAAAATATCAAGCTCGTGTCTAGCTATTATTTGGCATTGTTAGACGTGAATGTACAATTGGGTATGAAAGAAACAGAAAAGGCCAAGCATCCGAAGATAGCCGCCAGCGCGTTTCTTTCGGTGTGCGACGGCCCGGCTATATTCGGTCTACCGACAGCGTCAAATGCACCCTAACGCACATGATGGCATGGAAACGAAGAGGCCCACAAGCCCAGCAGCTGAGGAAATCCTCGGTGGCTATTTTCCCGCGCTCGATCACGGATTCGTCTCGCTGGTCGACTACATGGGATCAGACGAAGACGTAGAGCGGGCAGCGCGCGTCAGCTACGGATATGGCACCCGGAAGGTGTCCGCGACCCGAGGCCTGATCCGGTATCTACGCCGGCATCGGCACACGACGCCCTCTGAGATGGTCGAGTTCAAGTTCCATTGTGCGATGCCGATGTTCGTGGCGCGTCAGTGGATCCGGCACCGCACGGCTTCCGTGAACGAGTACAGCGGGCGATACAGTCTGATGCCGCTTCTCTTCTACATGCCGGAGCGCGAGCACTTTGCGCTTCAGAGTAAGGAGAACAATCAGGGCCGTGACGCGGACGCATCCGACGAACTGTATCAGGAAGCGGTCCAGCGTTGGGACCGGCTCAGAGAGGACGCTGCGGGTGGGTACACGTGGATGGTCGGTGAGGACGTCGCTCGCGAGGTCGCTCGGATTGATCTTCCGCTTTCGACCTATACCCAGTGGTATTGGAAGATCGACTTACACAACCTGCTGCACTTCTTGTCGCTCCGGGCCGATCCCCATGCTCAATGGGAGATCCAGGTCTTCGCCCAGATTATTGCCGGAATGGTGAAACGTGTGGCCCCATTGTCCTACGAGGCTTGGGTCGACTACGACTTGGTTGGACAGCCCATGAGCCGCGGAGAGCTCGCCGCGTTATCTCAACTCGTCGAGGCGAGTGACGACGGACTCGCAGCGAAGTCGGGTGCCCACCTGAGCGCTGAACAGCTAGCAGAAGCGGGCCTGTCCGGCCGGGAAGCCCACGAACTCATCGAGAAGCTCAAGACGCCCGGGCGGCCGGACTTTGAGCTCGACATGTCGACCATGCGGTCTGCCGAGGACGTTGCCAAAGAGATGTTGGAGGCAGTGCCGGACGCGCCGAAGTAAGGACCTACTTCACCCACACTGTTTTAGTGTTGGTGAACTCGAGGATGCCGAGGGGAGACAGCTCCCGGCCGTATCCGCTTTGTTTGGTGCCACCGAAGGGTAGCCCGGGGTCTGACTTCACGATCCCGTTCACGAAGCAGTTGCCCGCGTCCAGTTGTTCGGCGGCGATCTGCTCCCCGCGAGCGACGTCCGTCGTGTAGATGGAGGCGCCGAGTCCGAATGACGTGTCGTTTGCGATACGGACGGCATCGGCTTCGTCTGCGGCTGGAACGATCGAAGCCACCGGCCCGAAGAGTTCCTCGGAGTACGCTGCCATACCCGGGCGAACGTCTGCCAGAATCGTCGGCGGATACCACGCTCCTGGCTGGTCCGGAACCGTGCCCCCCAAGACCAGTCTGGCTCCGGACGCCACGGACCGAAGGACCTGGTCGTGGAGGGCGTCTCGAAGATCGAGCCGCGCCATGGGGCCGATGTCCGTGTCGTCTCGGAGCGGATCGCCCATGACGGTTTTCGACATGGTTGCGACGAGTCTCTTCTCGAAGTCTTCCCGGATGGACTCCACCACCACGAACCGTTTGGCCGCGACGCAGCTCTGGCCGGTGTTGATCAAACGACCGAGTGCGCAACTGGCTACGGTCAGCTCCAGGTCTGCGTCCGCCAACACGACCGAGGGGTCGCTTCCGCCCAACTCGAGGACACATTTCTTAATGGCTGCACCGGCCCTGGACGCGACTGACTGTCCGGCGCGCACGCTGCCCGTCAGGCTGACGGCACGGATCCGCCGGTCGTCGATGACGGTGCCGGTCGTCTGGATGTCGGTAAAGACGTTCGCGAAGAGCCCATCCGGATATCCAGCTGCTGAGAACAGCTCCTCGAGAGCCAATGCACAGCCCGGTACGCTCGGGGCATGCTTGAGTAGGACCGCGTTGCCCGCGGTCAGCGTCGGGGCTGCAAAACGCACCACCTGCCAGAACGGGAAGTTCCAGGGCATGATGCCGAGGACGACTCCTAGGGGTTGATGCGTCCAGTAGCTCTTGCTCGCGTCTGTGTGTGCAGTCACCGGGGAGAGAGCCGCCGGTCCGTTCTCGGCGTAGTACTCACACACCGTGGCGCACTTTTCCGCCTCAGCGATTCCCTGGCTGAGGGGTTTTCCCATTTCCAACGTCATGAGCCGGCCGAATTCGTCCGCTCGGGCGCGCAGCATCCCGGCAAGAACCAGGAGTGGGGTCGTGCGGTCCTGCACCGACTTAGACCGCCACTCCATGTGCGCCGCGTGTGCTCTCCCGACGGCGTCCATAGCGTGAGCGGCCGTGTGAGGCTCGTGTGTTGAGATCAAGTCCCCAGTGGCGGGATTGATAGCTTCGAAGTTCATGGCGTGTCCGGTCGGAGGAGTCGCCTCTAGGGTATACCGCGACGCCCCTCCCGCAACCGCTCGTGGACACGATGTTCGGTTGGCGCGAGCCTGGCGGATCCAGGCGGCCTTGAGGAGTTTTCCACCGCACCCATCGACTTAGGGAAGGGGAAATCAGTGGCACACGGGAACGACGAAGTCGGGGCCGATCAGGCTTCTCGGAGCCGTAGGCTCGGACCCATTCGGTTGTTTGTAACCGGCGGGACGTTCGACAAGGAGTACGATGAGCTTCACGGCACACTCGACTTCCGTGGTACGCATCTGAAGCAGATGCTCGAGCTGGGTCGGAGTCGCCTGGACGTGAAGGTCCGGACGCTGATGCTGGTCGACTCGCTCGACATGACAGACGCCGATCGCGACCTCATCGCGAGCAGCTGCTCAGATGCTCCCGAGCCCCACATCGTCATCACTCATGGCACAGACACCATGGTGGATACCGCGCGCATCCTGGCTGAGCGAGTGCGGGACAAGACCATCGTTCTCACCGGGGCGATGATCCCGATCGCGTTCGGTTCCTCGGATGGCCTGTTCAACCTTGGCGGGGCGTTGTCCGTCTCACAGGTACTTCCGCCCGGAGTGTACGTGGCCATGAACGGTCGGGTTTTCGACTGGGACAACGTCCGAAAGAACCACGACACCGGAGTGTTTGAAGCCCTTCGGTGATCTAGCGGTTGTTGCCGGGGTTTCTGCCTCCGCCTCTCCGACCACGCATGGTGGGGGAGAAGCGGAGGTCCCGGGCTTCACTCAAGAGACTTTCGAACCGACTGTCGCGGCGAAGGTCGTCCCAGACCGGATCTGAGCGCAGCGTGAGCAGGCCCGGTTCGGCATCTGCGAGTGCAGCGGCGAGGTGCGTAAATGCCGCGTCGTCGTCGCCCATGCCGGCGTTGGCGGCAGCGAGGTCTATGTGAGACACGTGGCCGCCTGCTCCCAGCTCGGTGGTGAGTCGACCGAGCGTCCAGGACCAATAGCCGGCGGCTCCGCTCTCAGCGACCGCACGTTCGAGCGTCTGGATATCTGCGGCGCTCGGGGCGCCAAAGGCACCAGATTCACTCCAATCTCTGGACGCTCCGACCGCGCCCATAGGATCTCCTCCAGACATGTGCGTCCGCACCAAAAGGCCCCAGGCTGGAGTGGACTCCGGGTTGGCCGAGACGACGTCTTCCAGGAGCTCCGTGGCGTCACCAAACCGACCCGCGCCCAACAGCTGTCGCGCGGCTCCAGCCCGTTCAGCCAGTCCGTCTCCTTCCCCACGCACCATCCGCAGGCGCACGAGCCGCTCGAGTTTGTCTCCGAGTCCCGTCAGGGCGTCGACCCAAGTGGTGTCGAACGCGCTGATGTCCATGACGATCGAATCGGCCATGCCAGGGATCGACACGACGTGCACCATCGTGGGCTGTCCCTCCACCGGAGCCTCGGGCATGAGGCGCGGGATGCTACGCTCAATGAGGGACAGCACTTCGCGAGTCTCAATAGACTGAGCGTCCATCTCGAGCGATTGAGCCGCTTCTTCACGGGCGAGCTGTACCTCTACGGGGTTGGCCTCGCCGTCCTCCATGTCGACCATGAAGCGGGCACTCGCGATTCCTGTGAGGGCTGGCGCGAAATCCGGGTCGTTCTGTACCGCGTCCTGGAAGTAGTCGAAGGCCATCCGGTACCCTTCGGGCGTGCCACGTTCGTACTCATAGCGGCCCTTCAAGTACGCCTCTTGGACCATCGGCTCGACGTTCATGGCCACTTCGGTGAATGCGGTTTCGGCGTGTTCACCTTCGATTTCGTGCACGACGGCGTGGGCGATCTCGGTTTGAAGTGCCAAGACGTTCGTGACCTCGCGGTCGAACTGAAGCGTCTGGATGTGCGAGTCACTCCGAGCGTGGATGATCTGAAGAGTGACGCGCACTTGGTCACCCACGCGAGTCGCCGATCCCTCGATGAGCGCGTCCACACCCAACTCTCTACCGATCTCCGGCGCGGACTTGGTGGTGCCGGCGTACTGAGTCACCGAGGTCCGGGATACGACCCGGAGACCTTCGACCATGCTCAGCTTGGCAATCAACTCCTCGTGCATTCCGGCGGTGAAGTACGCCTGGTCACCCCCCTCTGAGAAGTCGGCGAGGGGGAGGACCGCGATCGAATTGATGGCCTCGGACGGGTCGTAGATCGCCAACTCCACCGGCGTGCCTGCGACGTCCGTCGAGGCGGGTACCGTGAAGATCCCCTTGGTCGCGAGCCAAGCGCCGAGTCCACTCATCACCGTGACGGTGATCACGAGCAGGGCCAGGCGCGGAGCCACGCTGTCCGCTCCATCACCCTCTGTGCGCTTGATCCCGTCAGCCGTGATATCGAAAACCCACGCCAACACGGTTGCCGGTGGGAATCCGAGAGCAACGACGATCACCAAAACCCGCAGGCCGGCCTCACCTAACCCAAAGGCAGGAAAGACGATTTCTGCCAGCTGTAGCACGACGAAGGCCACCGCCGCGTACCCAAGCGCGAAACGCACCACATGTCTGCGGCGCATCTCTGCCATGAACTGGCCGAAGGTGGAGGGTTGTTGGTCTTGGCTCATCGTACTGCGTTAGACGGATGTGGGGTGCAGAAAGTTAGATGCACACCGTGCCGGATGGCGTTGCAAGCCTTCGGCACCTCCGCTAGGACAGGCCAGCGAGTGGATTGGCACTGCGCCGGCGAAGGACCGCCTGAATGCGAAGTAGGAAACGCGGCGCGTCGGCCGGTTTTACCACAAAATCGTCGGCTCCAGCTTCGAAGAGTTGCATCTCTATCGCAGGATCCTCCGACCCCGTGGCGACGACTACGGGCAGCGACGCAGTCGCGACCCGCGAGCGGATCCGCTGCAGGACCTCGAGTCCGTGCATCTCCTTCATCTGCAGGTCTAGGGTGACCAGAGCGAACGGGTCGCTCCCCGCAAGTAGCTCTAGCGCTTCGGGACCGTCGGACGCTTCCGATACGCGGAAGTCGGCTGTCTCGAGCATCGTTCGCATGAGCAGTCGCATGGACGCATCGTCATCAACCACCAGAATGTGGGGTCCGCCTTTGGCCTCGAGGGTGAGGGGTGGAATCTCGTGTCGGAGTTTGCCCTCGTCCGGATAGACCGTTCGGACCAGAGCACTCAGCTCCGACGGCGGCGCCACCACGAATTGGACCGTCCTGGCTGCGATGCTCCCGATCTCTCGCTCGGCGGCCAGGCTGACCGGGTCCGCCGTAGCCACCATGATACTCCGATCGCCGTATTGAAGCGGGACCACGTTGAGCTTGCGGGCCACCACGCCGGGAATCAGTCGAGAGGCGTGAGCGTCGGCGCTGTCGAGATCTGCGACCTCGAGCCGATAGTGGGCCGCGACGAGCTCCGTAAGATGCTCCGCGGAGAGTCCGGTTCGCATGGCGACCGTGTCCCAAACCGCGACCAGGTCGGTATCTGAACCGATGTTCAGTTGGTCCGCGCCTTCGAGGCCGGCCTCTCGTACGACGGGTACGAGCCAGTGTTGAATCATTGGCGCCTGATCCAAGGTGCTACTCCCGCAGGTTCCACTCAGGTGCCCCGATGATGGAGCATCGAATGAAGGTGTGTGGGGGCTCAGTGGGGTCGAGATGCCTTATCGCGTCCACTTCCTTAGATTCGGCGCGATTTCCATATTGACCGCCTCCCCGCTGCTTGATGCAAATCCGATACCTGGATGGTCCCCGCCTTAGGCGATCCCTAATCGCGGCCTGCGATTACGCGCAGCGCTTCCGCGGCGAGTTGAACCGTATCAACGTATTTCCGGTTCCGGACGGAGATACGGGAACGAACCTGGCATTGACGGTCCAGTCCATTGCGGACCACCTGAGGAACCACCGAGCACGCTCCGTTTCGGTCGTGGCGAGTGAAGCCGCTCAGGCCGCCGTACTCGGAGCCAGGGGCAATTGCGGGATGATGCTCTCCCACTTCCTCCTGGGCTTTGCCGAGGACCTGGAGGGCTACGATCGAGTCGAAACCGCGCGATTCGGCCAGGCGTTGGACGCTGGCGCGAGGAACCTCTATGACGCTTTGGAGAAACCGGTAGAAGGGACCATCCTCACGGTCATCCGTGACACAGCGGATGCCGCGGGGGAGTCAGGGGCTCCTGACTTCGTACCGCTTCTTGAGCTTCTCGTCGAGCGGGCGCGGGACTCACTCGCGAATACCCCGGAGTTGCTCCCGGTCCTAAAGAGGGCCGGGGTCGTAGATGCCGGCGCCAAGGGCTTCGTGAGCTTGCTCGAAGGGGTGCTCCTTCTCGTGAACGGAGATCCGATTGTCGCCGCCTTGGCCTCTGGCACTCCGGCCGGGGACGAAGGAGTGGCCGGCATCGATTATCCGGAGGACGAGGAGCAGTTCCGCTTCTGTACCGAGGCGCTTGTTCGAGGAGAAGACCTTCCCACTCAGAACGAGGTACGCGCCGTTCTTCGTGATATGGGCGATTCTCTCATCGTGATCCGTTCCGCAGATATCCTGAAGGTCCATGTCCACACGGACGCACCGGACGGAGTCTTTGACTACCTGCGTGGCCTCGGCGAACTGGTAACGCACAAGGCTGAGGACATGCGAGCCCAGCACGAAACTGTCCAGAGAGCTGCGCGGGGTCATATCCAGTTGGCCCGCCGGCCGATGGCGATCGTCACAGACTCCGCATGCGATTTGTCAGAAGAGCACGTCCGGGCACACGGAATTCACGTGACGCCCCTTGTTCTTGTGGACGGCGACAAGATGTATCGAGATGGGATCGATATCACGGCCGATGAGTTCCACAGCATGTTGGCCGAACAGGAGGCACTCCCGACTACGAGTCAGCCGGCCCCGGCCGACTTCATCGATTCGTACGCACGGGCCGCCGAGGAGGGTGAGTCCATCTTGGGTGTGCTGGCTTCTTCGACTCTCTCGGGGACCTTTGCCTCGGGAGAAGCGGCGGCGTGGCGCTTCGACAGTACCCGTGTGCATTTGGTCGACTCGAAAGGGGCGTCGCTTCTCGAGGGACTCATGGTCCTCAAAGCCTGCGAACTGGCGGAGTTGGCTTGGGAGCCGGAGGACATCGTTGAGGAGTTGGATCGGGTGCGCCGCCAGTCGGGGATCCTGTTTACAGTGCAGACGTTCGAGCGACTGATTCGGTCTGGACGGGTGGGCCGAGGCCGAGCTCTACTGGGGCGCTTCCTGGGCATCAAACCGATTCTGGGACTCGACCAAGAGGGACGGGTGGCACCCGTAGGGAAGGCGTGGGGGAAGGGTCGGGCCAAGGGCGAACTCATGCGGCTCCTGAGGGACAGGATTCCTGCCGGAACGAAAAATGTTCGCTTTGGCGTCGTGCATGTGGGGATTCCAGAGGTCGTCCCGCCTATCACCAAGCAGCTGCGTGAGTGTTTCGGAGAGCACACTGAAGTGCTGTCGGCTCCGGCGACGCCGGTGATCGCTACGCATTTGGGGATCGGTGCGTGGGGCGTGGCTTACCTCGTTGAGGACGACTAGTCCCTCAACCGCTCCGCGCTACTTTCGGCGCTGCTTCCCCAAGACCAGGGCGTCGTAGGTTACGCGCTGAGCTGAACTGAGGTCCGTGGGGAGTCCGACCAGGATGGCGCGCACCTTGGGGTCATCCGGGAGGTGCAGTACCAGGCGACCGTCCATGGGTGCTTCGTACGGGTGGGCGCGACCCGTCTCGTCAATGCTCACCGTCCGCCCCACTGCTGCTGCTTCAGCGAGCGTGCGCCCGTATTCGGCCCAAGCGACCAGCGGCTCGACCTCACCTGAGGCCACCTGCGGGATGAGCGTGTCGCGGTAGTACGCGACGGCGTTTTGGTACCCCTCAGCATTGGAGCCTTTCAATTCACGGAGCCGTTCGCGATAGAACTCACGGGGATCGCGGGAGTCCGAGGCATCAATGGCCTCTTGTAGGCGTCGGTCGGCTTCGGCGGTCAGGTCAGTCATGGCGCGGAAGGATCGTGCGCGAATGCGGTAAGGTCAACGATCGGCACCGTCTGCTCTGAACAGGACATCGTTGGCCGCCAGATCACGACGAGGCATACGTCAGGTCAGGATACGAGCCGATACGGCGATGCCGAAGACTGACGTCAGACGCCTTGGACCATGGCGTCGAGGAAGTCGGCGTTCGTGTCGGACATGCTGATGCGGGACAACAAGAACTCGATGGCCTCAGCAGGTGGCATGTCTGCCAGGAAATTCCTTAGCAGAGACACGCGGTTCAATTCGGTCGAGTTCAAGAGCAGTTCTTCCTTGCGTGTACTCGACTTGTTCAGGTCGATCGCAGGATAGATCCGCTTGTCGGAAATGAAACGATCCAGCACCAGCTCCATGTTTCCGGTGCCTTTGAATTCCTCGAAGATCACCTCATCCATCCGGCTCCCAGTGTCGATCAGAGCGGTGGCGATAATGGTAAGGGATCCGCCGTTTTCGATGTTCCGGGCGGCACCGAAGAAACGTTTTGGCTTCTGGAGTGCATTGGCGTCGACGCCACCCGAGAGGATGCGCCCGGAATGCGGCATGGTCGAGTTGTAAGCACGGGCCAGCCGCGTGATGGAATCGAGAAGGACCACCACGTCCTTCCCTTGCTCCACGAGTCGCTTGGCCTTTTCCATCACCATGTCGGCGACCTGCACGTGCCGCTTGGCTGGCTCGTCGAAGGTGGACGCGATGACTTCTGCGCCCACGTGCTCCACCATGTCGGTGACCTCTTCAGGCCGCTCGTCGATGAGGAGCACGATGAGGTGAACCTCGGGCGAGTTTTTCGCGATGGAGTTTGCCATTTGCTGCAAGATCGTCGTCTTACCCGCTTTTGGAGGGGAGACGATCAACCCGCGCTGTCCCTTCCCGACCGGAGCGATGAGGTCGATCACTCGCATGGCGATCGCGCTGTCGTCTCCGTCTACTTCGAGTCTCAAGCGCTTTTCAGGGTATCCCGGGCGGAGGCTCTCGAAACTCAGGCGCTGCGGCGCATCGTCTGGATTCGCTCCGTTGAGCGACTCGACCTTTAGGAGTGCCAGATAACGCTCACCTCGCTTCGGCGGCCTGACTTGGCCCGAAATCGTATCGCCCGTGCGCAGGTCGAAGCGTTTGATCTGCGAGGGGCTGACGTAGATGTCATCAGGCCCGTGGAGGTAGTTCCAATCTTGCGAGCGGAGGAATCCGTACCCCTCTGGAAGGATCTCTAGGACACCCTCTCCTGTCAGAACGATCTTGGCCTCCAGCAGCCCCTGCTCGATCTTGAAAATCAGATCTTGCTTGCGGAGGCCACTGACGTCGCTGATGTTCAGTTCATCCGCGAGGTCGTGAAGATCGCCGACCGTCTTTTTCTTGAGTTCAGTAGTGTCTACAGGGAACTCCGGGGGGCGGAGTGGCCACTAGGCGGGCCAATACGGGGGGATAAAAACAGAGGAACGACCTGCATAGGTCGTTGAGTGTTCAACTAATCCCGGTGGCGGAGTGTTCCCCACGAGTGGGGCGGACCGGGTCCACGTGAGTGGTGCAGATGTCTTTATGGGAGTAATGCCACAGTAATGGCCCTCCGAAAGGCAGGCAAGCCTGATCCAGGGCTCTGGTTGACGCTTCTAGAAGAGTATCGGCTGACTTCGCTTCCGAATGATACCCTTCTCGAGGGGACTCTTCGGGAAGATTTGTCCGGTGCCTCTCCAGAGGTCCAGGATGCGATACGAGAATGGCCTGCTGCGGCGCATCTTCACTATGAGGACGGTAGGACCCAGGTGGCTTTGGTCTACCATGCCAAGGACGAGCGTAGCCGCGGCCCATGGATTCATCTGGCTCTCTTCGCGGCGACGATGGTCACGACCATGGCGGCGGGTGCACTCATGGTCGGGTTGGATCCGTTCGACACAGAGGTCCTCAGACTTGGTGCGCTAGCGATCCCCTACCCGTCGGGGCTCAATCTGCGCGCATTGTGGGTCGGAGTCCCGTTCGCGTTCCCGTTTCTAGGCGTGCTCTTGGCCCATGAAATGGGGCACTACGTCGCGGCGAGGGTGCACAAGGTTCGGGCCACCTTGCCCTACTTCATTCCGTGCCCGCCGTACTTCTCCATCATCGGGACCCTCGGGGCGTTCATCAAGCTGAAGGGGCCGACCATCAAGCGAGCCGTACTGTTCGACGTCGGCGCGGCGGGCCCTCTCGCGAGTTTTGTGGTGTCGCTGCCGCTGCTCGCGATCGGTCTCATGCTTTCCGAGGTCGTGCCCGGCCGTGCGACGGGTTCGACTCCCTTTGTGATCCAGTTTGCGGGCCAGTCGGTGTGGCTGGGCAATGGGGTGATCACCCACGTGATGGGTTCGATCTTCGCCCCGGGAGTGCTCGGAGAGGCTCCCATTCTCCTCCATCCGTTGGCGCTCGTCGGCTGGCTGGGGTTGTTCGTGACCGCTCTCAACCTCTTGCCCTTGGGGCAACTGGACGGGGGCCACATCCTCTATGCGCTGGCCCCCAAACAGCAGAGCCGTGCTTCCAAGGTGTTCATGGTGGCGCTGCTCCCACTTGGGTTCTTGTGGTGGGGCTGGTGGGCCTGGGCCGCACTGATCGCAGTTCTACATCGCGGACGCATGAATCACCCCCCAGTGGTGCAGCCTGAGAAGCACATCGGGTTGGTGCGTCGTTGGTTGGGATTCGCGCTGGTTTTGATATTTTTTCTGACATTTGTACCGGTCCCACTGGACCTTTAGCCGGAAAAAGCTCAGCGGGCGACCGCCTAAGGTCTTTCTGTTTCAATCGATTTTCGCGGTACCCCCTGCGCAAAAACTTGACAATTCAAGAGCGGATGAAAACATTCGTTTACGATTTTTAGGGATTTCCCCTCTCGTGGAGGAGGCGGGGTGGCGCGACACAATCGAGAAGGCAGTGGAGCCGACCAATGCGGCTTCCAATATGGGGTCAATTATCAGCCTGATTGGCTGAAATTGGTCAAGGTGACGAGACAGCTCGACACAGGCCGACAGTCCACCAAGGCTCTGTTTAGGAACCCGGTGCGCGGTGCGCAGGCGGAACCCAGCGATCGCATTCGAACGCGAATCGTCTCACACGATCAGTCTCTCGATTTCGAGGTCTCGATTACGGATCCTCGTGCGGCCGTGAAACGAATTCGGGTCGCGTACATGCTGCCCGGTGAGAACGGAGTACTCGAGGAGGTCGAGTTCACGCTCGAGTGCGAGGAAGGTCCCCGCGTTTAAGGTGGCACGAGCTTTGCAACTTCGACGGCTTCCCGACCTAGGTCGGGAAGCCGTTTTTTCTTCGCTTCTGCGATTGTGTATACTCCGTTCATGAACTTCGTCACCGGTCCCGTCCGAGCCGTGGGACGGTTCGCGATCCGGACCGTCAGTGCCCTAGGCCGTGCTGGCTATCTGGCCAGGGATGCCGCGCGCGCGCTGGTGAATGGTTCGCAGTGGTTGCCACATCTCCTCCCGCAGATGGTAAAGGTGGGGGTCGAATCTGTCCCGATTGCGCTCTTTATAGCGACGTTCACGGGGATCGTCCTGGCGCAGATGGCCGAGTACACGTTCACCGGGGCGGTACCGCTCTATTTCGTGGGGACGCTCGTCGGCAAGACCATGGTCTTGGAGTTAGGGCCCGTTCTGACGGGATTAGCCCTTTCTGGACGTGTCGGGGCCAACATTGCTGCTGAGATCGGCACCATGCGCGTCACCGAGCAGATCGATGCACTGGAGACGTTGGCGTACGATCCGGCCGCGTATCTCGTCGTGCCTCGTGTCGTTGCCGGGGTGCTCATGTTCCCGGTCGTGGTCATTCTCGCTGACGCGCTTGGGGTCTTCGCTGGCTGGGTCACCGCACAGGCGCTCCTCGACATGTCCTCGTTCGAGTTCTTGAAGGGCCTTCGTCTCTACTTCGATCCGTGGGACATCCAATTCTCGGCCATTAAGTCGGCGACATTCGGGCTCACGGTCACGTCGGTCGGGTGCTTCTTCGGTTTCCATGCCCGAGGCGGCGCGGAGGGCGTGGGACAAGCTGCGACCCAAGCCGTTGTGGTCAGTAGCATGATCATCTTGGTGCTGGATGCTTTTTGGGCGGCGGTACTGCTATGAGCATCGAACTCATTGGCGTCCACAAGGCATTCGGCGTGAATCAGGTGCTCAAGGGCTTCACCCTGTCCGTACAAGACGGTGATACGCTTTCGGTGATCGGTGGCTCGGGGACCGGAAAATCTGTCGCGCTCAAACACATTGTCGGCCTCCTCCGTCCGGATCAGGGTGAAATTTGGGTGGACGGGGAGAACGTGAGTCGTCTCGACCTCGAAACCCTCTACGTGCTGCGAAGAAGGGTTGGCTACGTCTTTCAGTTCGCGGCGCTTTTCGACTCGATGACCATTGAGGAAAATGTCGGGATGGGGCTCCGCCGCATGTCCGACATGACTGAAGCCAAGATTCGCAGCCGAGTGTTTGATTGCCTCCATCTGGTGGATCTGGACGGGTACGGGGATCGCTTTCCCTCTCAGCTGTCTGGTGGCCAGCGAAAACGTGCCGGCTTTGCGAGGGCCATCGCGACGGAACCGAAGTACCTGCTTTACGACGAGCCGACGACCGGTCTTGATCCGGTTACCACCGCGGTCATCGATGAGCTGATCGTCCGGATGTCGGACCAACTGGGGGTTACTGGGGTGGTGATTACACACGACATGACCAGTGCCTTCAGGATTTCTGACCGCGTCGCCATGCTCTACGATGGCCAGATTCGCTTCGAAGGCACGCCCGACGAGGTTCGGAACGCGACCGATCCGGTCGTGAGGGGATTCATCGAGGGGAGGCCCGAATTGTTGGAGTCGGCTACATGAATCGCAGTAGAGAGTTGATGGTTGGGGTCGTCATCATCGTGTCTATTGCTATCGCCGTGCTCGGGACGTTCTTCTTGAATGGCGCGAATTTCGGACGCCCGCAGGCTTCGACCGATGTACTGCTTCGTAATGTGGGCCAGCTCAACCGCGGCAACACTGTGAAGTACCTCGGCGTCAACATTGGCGTAGTCGACGAGATCGGTGTCGACGGGGCTGCGGTCCGGATCACGCTGATGGTGGACCAAGAGGTCATGCTCCCGGAAGACGCTGCAGTCATCCTTGGTCCTGAGTCCATGTTCGGGGACTGGCAGGCGGAGGTGGTCTCTCGTGCCGAGTTCCCGCGATTCCCGTTTTACCAGTTGCCTGAGGGTACGCCGAGCGGAGTGCTGCCTGGGTATGCGCTGCCGGAACTCTCTCGCCTTACGGCGTCTGCTGAACAAATCGCGGACAACGTCGCGGGTCTGTCAGACCGACTCGAACTTGCCTTCAATGACTCCACGGCTGCGGCTCTCGCTTCGGCGATTGGCAACCTAGAGGAGATCAGCCTCGAGATTCGGGATCTCGTCGTGCAACAGTCCGCGATGGCGAATAGTGTGACCGCGAGTGCCGACAGCGCGCTGAACGAAGTGGAAGCAGCGTCTGTGGTGGCCCGGCGCTCGTTCGAGCGTATCGAAGCCATTCTCACCGATGCCCAGATCGATTCGATCGTGGCCAACATTCGATCGGCATCGAGCGGGATCGACGCGATTGCCACGGACATGTCGGCGGCGACGGGTGGCATGGCGGGCACGTTTGAACGAGCCGATTCCGCGTTTGCTCGTATGGATCGAATCACGGCGATGATCGAGTCGGGTGAAGGTGCGATCGGCCGATTGCTCGTAGACTCGACGCTGGCGGTCCGCGCGGAAGATGTGCTGGGCCAGCTTGCTCTTCTCCTTGAGGACGTTCGCGCGAATCCGCGCCGGTACGTCCGACTCTCGATCTTCTAGGAGCGATCGTGGCACAGCGCCCAGTGCCCATTCGGGTAGAGCGAAGTGCGGGTGGGGTTGTGGTTCGTACTACCGACGAGGGCACTTTCGCTTTGGTGATCCGCGATCCGTACAGGAATTGGGGGCTTCCGAAGGGACATCTCGAGGAAGGCGAGGAGCCCCATGAAGCAGCGCTCCGGGAAGTGAGCGAGGAGACCGGATTGACGGACCTCCGTCTGGGGCCCGAGCTCGTCACGATCGATTGGTATTTCCGTTCTCAAGATGCGCAGGTCCACAAGTTCACCACATTCTACTTGATGGATTCGGACTCGGGTGAGCCTGTGCCTCAACTCGAAGAGGCCATCACCGAGTGTGTTTGGGTGCCCCTGGAGGATGCGCCGAAGAAGATCACGTATGACAATGCGCGTGAAGTGATGAAGGTGGCGATACAGGCGGTGGGGGAACGGGGAAAGAAACCCAAGTCGGAAGTCGAACGTGGATAATCAGCAGACCCAACTGACTGTGTGGCGCGTGGTCGAGGGAGCAGCGGTGCTCCTCGTTCTGGGGTTCTTTCTCGTTGCGACATCGGACATTCTGAACCCAGTCATGCTACTGGCTCTACTATGGGCCGTGCTCCTCCCATTCCGAGGGAAGGAAGGCCATACGGAGCTCGTCAGTCTTGCTGGACTCCTCACGCTTATCTGGCTGCTTTCGACCACAGGCTCCCTTCTAGCTCCGTTCGTGTTGGCGATGGTGCTGGCCTATGTCCTCGACCCGCTCGTGGACGCGCTTGAGCAGAGACGCGTCCCCAGAACAGCCGCTATCGCGCTTCTGACGTTACCTGCGGTTGGGTTACTCGGTGTTCTGTTCTTGTTGGTTTTGCCCTCCGCGATTCAACAGCTCGGCGAGATCGTTCAGGCCGCCCCGCTCCTCTTCGAAAGGATGGCTGGATGGCTGGAAGCGAGTCGCGAACGATTGCTCTCGGTGGACTTCCCGCTCATTGACGAGGAGGCCCTGCTTGAGCGTTTGCGTAACGTGGACTCAGCGGTGGTTGTGGCGTTCCTTCAGGAGCGGCAGGAGGCCCTGACCACCTGGCTGTGGACCGGGGTTCTCGGTGTAGGGCGCGGCTTCGGTTCGATGCTCGGGCTTGTCGGCTATGTGGCTCTGACCCCCGTCCTGACCTTTTACCTGCTGCGCGACTGGGACGGACTTACCGCAACCGTTGCAGGACTGCTCCCCGCCGACAGACGTGAGTCGTTCGTCTCGTTTACCTCAGGCTGTAACAACCTGATCTCGCGATATCTGCGGGGGCAGGTGACCGTGGCGATCGCGATCGGGCTCATTACGGGTCTTGGGCTTTGGGTCGTCGGATTCCCACACGCGGCGACGTTGGGTCTGATCGTCGCGATCTTCTCCGTGGTTCCCTATCTGGGTCTGATTTTGTCGGTGATCCCGGCCATCTTCATTGCCCTTGTGAGTGGCAGCGTCGGCATCTCGCTAATCAAAGTGGCTGGCGTCTACATCGTCGCTCAGCTGCTCGAGAGCACTGTCATCAGTCCCAGAATCGTCGGTGAATCGGTCGGCTTGCATCCGGTGTGGGTCGTGCTCGCGCTCGCGCTGGGAGGCTTCTTCTTCGGCTTCGTCGGGCTCCTGATCGGGGTCCCCGCAGCGGCTGTCACCAAGCTGCTCATCGTAGGCGGACTGGAGCGCTACAAGGCCTCTGATTTCTATCGTGGCGCACCCGCGTCGTAGCCCGTCCGGGGCCCGTTGGATGGGCCTCGCCGTCCGGTTACACTTGAGCCTTCATGGCTAACGATATTCGAGATATTACGATCGTCGGCGGTGGTCCTACGGGGCTTTTCGCCGCCTTCTACGCGGGCATGCGCGGCTCCTCGTGCCGCATTGTCGATTCCTTGCCCGACCTCGGGGGACAGCTCACCGCGCTGTATCCTGAGAAGTACATCCATGACGTGGGTGGCTTCCCGAAGGTTCTAGCGAAGGACTTGGTGAAAGGACTTGTGGAGCAGGCGCTGCAATTCGATCCCGAAGTGATTCTCGATGAACAGGTTGGGGAGGTCGAACGAAAGGACGACCACTTCGAGATGCGGTGCGCGAACGGAATTTATCTGACCCGATCCATCGTCATCGCAGGAGGCAAGGGAGCCTTTGAGCCAATGCCGCTCAAATGTGCCGGCTACGAGGACTTCTTCCAGAAAGGCATCGAGTACGCGGTAAAGGACCCAGAGTCGTTCCGAGACAAGAAGGTCATTGTCGTGGGTGGCGGGGACTCGGCGCTCGATTTCGTTCTGATGCTCAAGGGCATCGCGTCCTCGATCTCACTGGTCCATCGCCGCGACGGATGGCGCGCACACGCGGCTTCTGTGACTCAGATGGAAGCCGCCGCCGAGGCTGGTGAGATCGATCTTCGGACGTTCTATGAAGTACGAGAGGTCCACGGAGAGGACGTCGTGCACAGTGCCACCGTGTTCGACAACCGTACGGACGAGGACGAGACCGTCGAGTGTGATGTCGTGTTGTCCTGCCTCGGCTTCAAGCCGGACCTTGGCCCAATCAAGGCTTGGGGACTGGAAGTCGAGAAGAACCGCATCAAGGTCGATCAACTCATGGCGACCAATGTGGACGGGATCTTCGCCGCGGGTGACGTGGTCGATTACGAGGGGAAACTCGACCTCATTGCGACGGGATTTGCTGAGGCTGCGGTGGCTGTGAACAATGCGGTGCACTTCGTGGACCCGAGCGCTCGCGTGAACCCGGGTCACTCGACGAACATGAAGGTCTTCAAGGAATAGCCCGGTCGGGAACCCCCGGGAATTGTGATGGTGTGGAGGGCGTCCTGCTCTCCCCGCGACAACGACAGGCAGAGCAGAAATGACCGAAGTACGTGAGCGGGAGACCGTCGTCATCATTGGGTCGGGGCCAGCCGGCTGGACCGCGGCTATCTACGCCGCGCGCGCCCAGATGGAGCCTTTCGTGTTCGAAGGGGCTGGTAGCCGCACGATGATCCCGGGGGGGCAGCTAATGTTCACGACCGAGGTCGAGAACTACCCGGGATTCAAAGAAGGCGTGATGGGGCAGGATCTCATGATGGAGATGAGGGAGCAGGCCCTCCGTTTCGGCACACGTGCGATCTGGGAAGACATCGTAGAGATCGATGTGGAGCAGTACCCGTTCCGCCTTGTCTCCAGTGGTGGCAAGGAGGTCTTCGCCGACTCCGTGATTCTCGCGACCGGTGCGAATGCTCGCTGGCTCGGACTGCCCAACGAAGAGAAGCTCGCCCAGTCCGGTGGAGGCGTGAGTGCTTGTGCGGTATGCGACGGTGCTTTGCCCGCGTTCCGTGACCAGGTGTTGGCCGTCATTGGTGGCGGAGACTCGGCCATGGAAGACGCACTCTACCTCACGAAGTTCGCGAAGGAAGTGGTCGTCGTTCACCGCCGTGATGAGTTCCGCGCATCGAAGATCATGGCGGAACGTGTGCTCAACGACCCGAAGATCCGTGTGGAGTGGAACAAGACCGTCACGGACGTCGTGGGTGAGGAGATCGTTACGTCGCTCAAGCTCGAAGACACGGTTACCGGAGAGGCGAGCGAAGTCGCTGTCGGCGGGCTCTTCGTGGCCATCGGTCACACGCCGAACACGGCCTTCCTGAACGGTGTGGTGGCGCTCAAGGACAATGGGTACGTCGAACTGCCGGAGGCGTGGCGGACCGTAACCTCAGTGCCGGGCGTCTTCGCAGCGGGAGACGTCTTCGACGATTTCTACCGCCAGGCAATTACCGCGGCTGGAAGTGGCTGCATGGCAGCACTAGAAGCCGAGCGTTGGCTGGCACACGGCGGACCCGATGCCCAGGCCCATGCGGACGACGAGTTGGTCACGGCCGGCTGAGCGCCGCACCTCGTCGTGAGTGCCGAGCGTGCAGAGACCGGGGATGTGCGACCGACAGTCTCGGTCATCATGGTGTGTTACAACGGGTCGGCTCTCTTGCCGGAGAGCCTCGCCGGTCTGAAGGCTCAGAGCTTCGAGGATTGGGAGCTCGTCTTCTGGAATAACGGATCCCATGACGGCAGCGCGGATCTGGCGCGTGCGTTCGACACGCGGACTCGGGTACTGGGTGGCTCGGAGCGACTCACGCTTGGGGCCGCGCGGGGGAAGGCCCTCCAGGCTGCACGCGGAGACTTGATCGCGTTCCTAGACCACGACGACCTGTGGCGTGCCGACAAACTCGAGCGGCAGGTCGAGATCATGACGGGGAGCGAGATCGGGCTCTGTTATTCCGATTGTGAAGTCATCGACGCGGAAGGCACTGAACTCGGCCGCTACGCGCGCCGGGTGAAGCCGCACGAGGGCAGAGTCCTCCACCCTCTCTTGGTCGAGAACTTTATCCCCACGGTAACCGTGATGATCTCGCGGGAGGCGTACGAGGCCGCAGGGCCCTTCGATCCGACCCTGAACATGCCGGCGGACTACGAGCAGTGGCTTCGGATGGCTCGAGGTTCTGAGGTCGTGTTCGTAGGTGAAGCGCTGGGATCGTACCGACTCAGCCGCGGGAGCCTCACGAGTGACCTGGACCAAGCGTACCGCCAGGTGGACGCGCTCTATGAACGACTCGCTGCGCGCAGCTCTGATGGGGTTGAGTCCCGTTGGATCTCACGCGGGTGGGCCTGTCATTATTGGAGGTGGGCCATCCGCGGTTTGCTGGAGCGGGGGCGTCCTGGTGAAAGCCTACGTCGATTCGTTGCCGGCTGTCGGGCCGCGGGCGGCCCCGTCCTCGCGGTCGTGGATTTCGGCCGCTTTGCGCTCGGGCTCATGCACGGCGTGGCCGTTAGGGCGGAGATGATCCGCGCGCGTCGCGACGCCTAATTCCGAGGGCACTTTGGATTGCGTCTGCGCGTGGCGATCTTGGTCGTGCCGGACGGATGTTCCGAGTCCTATGCCCCCGAACCGCGATGCATATGCTACCGAGGCTTTCCTACACCTTCGACTGAATGGAAGTCGTCGACCGCCACGGGTGGGTGGAAGGGATGACCATGAAGTCCTACGGCAGCCACATCGGATTCAGATCTGACCAGCCGGGGATCATCGAACAGTTCCACGACCTGTTTCCGCCGGGTTGGGAGCGGTCCGACCACGTCGAGGTGCGTCGATTGTATTCGTTACGTACCGGTGGGGCATGCCGTACAATGCGCTGTCGAGGCTTCCGTTGCAGCTTTGGGACGCCACGGTCCGAACTGCCCGCGCCGTTGGAGGCGCACCCGCCAGGTTAGGGGGCCGCAAGCGCTTGAGTGAGTCTTGATGAGACACTGGTGCTGGGAGACTTCCGAAAGTAGGGGTCGATCTGCGTGATCCCGAGGACATGACTCCTCAGGTTGCCGATCGGATCTTGCACTGTGGCCCCTACGGGCTCGCGGTCCTTGATGTGTTTGCGAGTTCGATCTGTTCACAAACCGGGAGTTGGTCTGCAAGGCCTCTGCGACAACGACGGTGAATCAGGCCGGCTCCGACGAATCATTAGGCGCCCCCCATCGGTGTTCTTCCCGCGCCGGTCGCGGTCGAGGTGGGAGACGAGTTGGAGAGGTTCTACCACTTCGGCGGGATGGAAGCGGAATCGCGTTGTGCCAAGACCTCGGGTCGTTGGGCGGTGACCCTCTTGGGTCCTGGTGGCATCTAGCTAACAGGTGGACCCGCAGGGCCCAGCAACCGTCCGCCATCGACGGCGAGGATCTGGCCGGTGACGAATTCTGCCTTCGCGAAGAAGAGGACGGCCTGGGCCACGTCCTCTGGAGATCCGATTCTTTTGAGCGGCGCGGTCTGTGCGAGCGCCGTCCGTCGATCCTCTGGCCAGTCGTCCGGTGGCAGCACTGCACCCGGGGCGATCCCGTTCACTCGTATCTCAGGTGAGAGAGCACGGGCTTGCAGACGAGTCAGATGAGCCAAAGCGGCTTTGGCTACCGAGTGGGCGGGGTATTCGGTCCACGGCTGGAACGCGGAGAGGTCTGTGATATTCACGACGCTCCCACGGGATGTCCGGAGGAGGTCAGCGGCGGCCCGCACGAGCAAGTGCGGAGCCCTCGCGTTGAGGGCCATCACCCGATCCCAGTTGTCTGCGTCCACGTCGAGCAGATCTCTACTGTCGAAGCTCGCTGCGGAATTCACGAGTAGGTCGAGTCTGCCGAACTCCGCCTGGACCGTGGACACGACCACCTCGGAAGCCACTGGATCGGCGAGATCCGCGGACAGGGTATGACATCGTCTTCCCATGGCGTTGATTTCTTCACGGAGAGACTCCGCGTGTGCCGCGGATGAGCGGTAGACAGCCATGACGTCATATCCGGCTCGTGCCGCCGCCAGACTGATGGCCCGACCTACCCGTACGGCGGCCCCCGTTACTAGGGCAACACGTTGCGAAATTTGCTCAGTCATGTTCACACTCATAGCCTGCGGGGGCCTGGGTCGGCCAGTGCATTCTTCACGCGAAAACAGAGAGGTCGAAATATGCCGGATCTAACCGGCAAGGTCGCCATCGTGACTGGTGGCACCAAGGGTATCGGACGGACTGTCGCTGAGCACGTCCTGTCAGCCGGAGGTTCCGTAGCGATATGCGCGAGAAACGAATCTGAGGTCCATGCTGTTGCCGCTGAACTCGGGGACTCGGCTTTCGGGGTCGTGTGCGACGTTGCGAAGCCTGATCAGTGTGCACAGCTCGTTGCGCAGACCATTGAACGATTCGGTCGCCTCGACCTACTGGTGAACAATGCCGGCCTAGGGATCTTCAAGCCGATATCCGAGATGACGGTCGATGAGTGGCAGATCCAGATCGACGTAAACCTGGGCGGCGTGTTCTACTGCTCGAAGGCTGCGCTTCCTCATCTGAGCGCGAGCGGGGACGGCTTCATCGTGAACATCGCCTCGCTTGCCAGCCGCAATGCTTTCCCAGGCGGCACCGGGTACAATGCGAGCAAGTTCGGAGTGCTGGGACTCACGGAGGCCATGATGCTCGACGTGCGCTACGACGATGTGCGGGTCAGCATCGTGATGCCCGGCAGCGTCGACACGTATTTCAATGGCAACGAGCCAGAGGGCGGCCGTACTTGGAAACTGCATGTTGATGACTGTGCCTTGGCCGTGATGCAGCTACTGGCGTATCCGAAGGAAGCGCACGTGAGCCGCCTGGAGATGCGACCCAGCCAGCCGAAGAAGCGCTGATCCGCGAGCCCCTTTAACCCCCTCCAGGCTAGGGTAGATTTCGTGATGCCGGCAGGCCGCGGTGGGTCTGCTCTTCACGTTCGCATCAGCGACACCAAAGACACGGCTCCCATGGCTGACGGATACAGAATCGAGAAGGACTCTCTCGGCGAAATGCAGGTCCCGGAGGACGCGCTCTACGGCGCCCAGACTCAGAGGGCCGTCGAGAACTTCCCTATTAGTGGTCAGCGTTTCGGTCGCCGCTTCATCGAGGCCCTCGGTCTCATCAAGAAGTCGGCTGCGCTGACGAACGCCGAGCTCGGCCATGTCGATCAGGACATTGCTGACGCGATCGTGGCGGCTGCCGATCAGGTCATCGCGGGCGACTACGACGACCAGTTCGTGCTCGACATCTATCAGACCGGCTCGGGCACGTCGTCCAACATGAACACGAATGAAGTGGTCTCTCACCTGGCCACTGAGATTCGCGGCGATGCGGTTCACCCGAACGACCACGTGAACTTCGGACAGTCGTCTAACGATGTGATCCCCACGGCGATTCATGTCGCGGCCCGGGTCGCCATCGAGCACGAGCTCGTTCCGGGACTGGAGCACATGCAGGCGGCGCTGTCAGCGAAGGCCACCGAGTTCGACGGCATCCTCAAGTCGGGCCGCACGCACCTCATGGACGCGACGCCGGTGCGGCTCGGCCAAGAGTTCGCCGGGTATGCCAAGCAGGTAGAGAAGGGTATTGCTCGGGTGAAGCGGGCTGCGGAAGAACTGGAGGAACTCGCACTGGGTGGGACAGCCACCGGGACGGGGATCAATACGCACGAAGAGTTCTCGCCCAAGACGATCGCGCGCATCGCTGCGGCGACGGGCATCGCCTTCCGGGAGGCGGAAGACCATTTCGAAGCCCAGGCCGCGAAGGACGCCGCTGTGAGTACTGCTGGTGCCCTCAACACGGTGGCCACGAGTTTCATGAAGATCGCGGACGACGTTCGCTGGCTCGGGTCTGGGCCGACGTCGGGGATTCATGAGGTCAAGCTGCCTGCGATTCAGCCGGGCTCCTCGATCATGCCCGGTAAGGTGAATCCCGTCATGTCTGAGGCGATGATGATGGTCGCCGCACGGGTCATGGGGAATCACACCACGATCACAGTCGCCGGGCAGCGCGGGAATTTCGAGCTCAACGTCATGATGCCTGTTTTGGCTCAGGCGCTACTCGAGTCGATCACGCTCCTTGCCAACATCGCGGTGGCGTTCACGGACAAGTGTTTGGTGGGGATCGAAGCCAACGAAGCCCGTGCTCAGCAGCTACTGGAGCTCAACCCGTCCATCGCGACCGCACTCAATCCGTACATCGGGTATGACCGGGCCGCTGTCGTGGCGAAGACGTCTGCGAAGGAGCATGTGAGCGTCCGCGACATCGTCGTCCGTGAGGACCTTTTGCCAGAGGGTGTCGACATCGACGAGGCGCTCGACGTGCGTGGAATGACCGAGCCGGGACTGCCCGACTAGCGGAACGTCGGGCCCAGAACGATTGGAGAGCGCTTACGCGGTTCGAGGCCGGCCCACCCTTGGGTGGACCGGCCTCAACGTAGCTATCCTGTTCGGGGTGGCGTTTCTAGAACAGGACAGTCACAGGCTGCAGTCGCGTTTTCGCCGCACGTTCCATGAAACGCGTTGTGTACGCGCGGATGTGTCGACCTTGGCCGAACACTTCCACCATGTGCAGTTCGTGCGGTGCAATTGCTGCCAAGTAGTCCATTCCGCCTAAGATCTCGAGCTCATCGACCACAATCGTAGGTTCGACATTTCGGCCTCGGATTCTTAGGCAAATGTCGGCACGGGCATTCGAGGCGCAGCGTTCGCGTGCCGAACCCACTCGGAAAGCCACGAAGTCCAACACCGTGGGCTGGGATGTGCTTGTGAGAGCGGTGCGGTCGTACATGCGCACACTGGTTGCGTTTCCGTTCCGTCTTGACTGGAATCGATCTGTCACGACCTGAAGGCCCTCGAGAATCATGGGCTGAGGCGCCATCCGGAGTTGTAGCGGGGCTGCAGCAGAGATCTGCCCTTCCCAAACCAAAGTCTCGTAGCCGATCTGCTCCGCCCTGATGGAGTAGGTCCCGGCCCCGAGGTCAGGGATCGCGAAGCGTCCGTTCTCGTTTGTGATCGAGCCCCAGTCGGAGCCCGTCAGCGACACGAAGGCGCCAGCCAAGGCTTGCCCGTTCGAATCGTCCACCACCGCACCAACGAGGTCGAACGCTTCCGACTGGATCTCCTGGCCTATGCCTTCGCTGGCCAGAAGCGCAACGGCGATCAGTGCCATTATCAGGCAAAGCGCCGGTCCCCTCACGCCCACCCGTCCCTGCAGTCTCAATTCGTTCCTCGCAAATAACATCTTCCGACCCCCGTGTCGCTGAATACGGCTCCATGCCGTACGAGGGTTAAATGCAATGCGTGTGCCGTTCGGCGCTCGGGAATCCCCTGGCCGTTAGATGGTCATGCATCACATTGCTTTACAACGACTTATGCAGAGACGCCATGGCCGTGCCCGCCGAAACGGGCCGTCTGAGCCACCGTTCGGACTGTCACGAAACGAGGACACTTCTCCACGAAAACGTCGAAACGGCAGGTCGAGTGACAAGAAACGGGTGACGATAGGTGCAAGCACCTACCACCCATCTTGGTACGACCAGTGTTGGTATTGGATGACTTGAATGAGTTCGGGCTTCGGGTTCCGCGGAGCCGGGGGGGTACGGACCATCCGTCCGTCCCTCAAATCGATGTATCTGTCGGCCGCTACGTGCATGAGAGGCCTCCTGATTGATGATGTTCGATGTGGAGCGCACAGTGATGCTGTAACACATTGATGTACAATGACGTACGGGCACCGACGGATTTCTAGAGTCTTGGTTCATTCAAATTTGGCACAGGGCTTCCGTTCCCCTTTCGGCAAACTTTGCAGAGCTTCGAGGCCATGAACGAAAAAAATGCCATCTCAGACGAATTGGGCGCCCACGTTTCAGCTGGAGGGGGCGTGCAAAACGCTCCAGCCCGCGCGGCGGAGATCAATGCCGCCAACATCCAACTCTTTACTAAGCAACCGAGTCGGTGGGCTGAGCCGAAGATCGATGAAGCGACCGCGGAAGCTTTCAAGGCAGCGCGTGAGGAGCATGGCGTTGTATTCGCGGGCGCTCACGATTCCTACCTGATCAACCTCTCGTCTCCAGACCGGAAGTTGTGGCGCATGTCGCAGCGTTGTTTTCAGGGCGAACTGCAGCGGTGTTGTACGCTGGGGTTGGACTTCATGGTCACGCATCCGGGGAACGCAACGGACAAGGATCCTGAGGCCGGACTCGTGAGGAACGCCGAAGGAGTCACCGAGTCTCTCGAGGCGGTTGAGGGTGGGACGCGTGTGTTGCTTGAACTCACGGCCGGATCTGGCACCAGCGTGGGGGCCACCTTCGAGAACCTCCAGGCCATCATCGAAGGTATTCCCGAGTCCCAGCGGCATCGTGTTGGCATCTGTTTCGATACCTGTCACGGGTATTCAGCCGGGTACGATCTGGTGAATGACTATGACGGCGTCTGGGATGCATTCGATGAGATCATCGGACTCGACCGTCTAGGCCTGATCCATATGAACGACTCGCAGCATCCGTTCGGGTCGCGCAAGGATCGTCACGAAACGATTGGGGCAGGGACCTTGGGCGAGGCGCCGTTCCGTAGGCTCATGACGGACGAACGTCTTCGCCACGTGCCGAAGATCCTGGAGACACCGAAGGGCGACGACGGTGCTGCTGCAGACATTCGTAATCTGGAGCTACTGCGCAGCTTCCGGACTTCCTAGCTGTCTGACGACTCGTCCATGAGTGCCCGAACCACGATCTCGCCTTCTGCCCTCATGCCCAATATGGGGCGAAGTGCAGCAGCCACGACGAGAACGAGCCCGAAGAAGCACACCAGGAGCGGACCCGTCGGGAGGTCCATGTAGAAGGACGTCCCGATCCCTCCTACGACCGCGATTGTACCCGCGAACCATGCAATGAGCAGAGCTCGGCCGAACTGGTTCGTGTACAGGAACGCGATCACAGCTGGGATGACCAGTGCGCTGAATACCATCAAGACGCCGGCGACCTCCACCGAGAAAGCGATCACCACCCCGAAGGTCACGTAGAACAAGAAGTCCCAGAGGCGGATATTTCCCGCTTTCTCTGGGGCGAAGGTCACCGCGAGGAAGCGGCGTCGCAGACCGTAGTGAATGCCGCCGATGACCGCGTAGACGACGGCGATCTTGATGATGGCTGGCCAGTCGATCCAAATGAGCGAACCGGTGAGCGTCTCACTCACGTGTTCAGCTCCTTCGGCGCTGAGGCCCGCGAGCAGAATCACCGCGGCTGAGGCTACCACGTAGGAGGTCCCGATGATGGCTTCCTGCGGAACGATCGACTTCTCCATTCGTGTGAATGAGAAGATCAATGCTCCGAAGAGGGTGAAGCCCAAAGCGAACGCCAGAGACATGGCGCTTCCGACCTCGAAGCCGACCAACAGCCCAACGGTCGTCCCGAGGGCGGCGATCTGCGCGAACGCGAGATCCACGAAAATTACGCCTCGTCCCAGGACGTGGAGTCCCAAGTAGGCATGAATCGAGAGGATCACGAGTCCGGCCACGATGGGCGGGATCATCAGATCGAGGTTCTCGAACATCAAATGGTCCGGAGCGTTGGATGGTGGATGATCACTGGTTTCGGAACGCCGCCGCGAGTTCGGTCACCCACGTCTCGACGAGTGTGAAATAATCGTCGATTCCTTCGCGCGCACCTGGAGACAGGGGCACCTGGACGAGGGTCGCTTCGCCGCGCCGCGCGACTGTTTCGACCTTGCCCCGGTCGAAATACGTGGCGGCCAACATGACGTCGAGGTTCTCGGTCTTCATTCGGTTGATCAGCTGCGCGACATGTCCTGGAGTGGGGGAGATCCCGGGCTTCGCTTCCACGTAGTCCGCGCATGACACGTCGAAACGGTCTTCGAAGTATGCCCAGTTCTTGTGGTAGCAAATGATGTCTTGGCCGCGGAACGGTTCAGCACGTGCGAGCCATCCTCCGAGCTCCTTGATGAGCGGGTTTCCCTCATACTCATTTGCTTCGAGGAATGTGAAGAGTGTCCCGCCATGGGACAGTTGTTCCAGTGTTTCTCCACCGATCAGCTCGACCAGTCGTGCTCCGAAGAGTCGGTTGTACAGGCGCTCCGTGAAGTCCGCCAATCCGGCATCGAACACCGCAGCCCTGTCTGGGGCGACGCGCTTTAGGCCAGTCGTGATATTTCGGGCTATCTGCAGCGTGCGTAGCGGATCCGTGGTGAGGTGCGGGTTCCCATAGATGTGCACGTCTCCGCCGCTACGGTCTGCCGAGACCGGCACGTCGAGCAGCGCGATGCCTGTGTATGCGGTGATGTAACCGCGTGCTCCTTCTATGACGTCGCCGTTCCCGGCGCGATCGAGGAGGGTGGGCACCCATAGTTCCAGGTCGAGACCGGTGGTGACGAACGCGTCGGCGCTCCTGATATCCCTCGCGAAGCTGGGCTTGGGGCGCACGAAGTGTGCGTCCTCGTTCGGATTCGCGATCGCGGAAACTTCGACCTCGCCGCCACCGATTTCCCGGACCAATTCTGCATAGATGGGCAGTGTGGTCACGATGCGGAGCGCCGCGCGGTCGGGATCCGGCGTTTCGGCTGGTACCGCTGCAAGCAGGAGTGTGCTGAGGAGGGCAGTCGCGAACACTGGGCGCGTCTCCCGGCGGGCGTTCCGGACAGGTCTTGTGACGTTCATTAGTAGGTCTCGTGCTTGTGGGGACCCATCGCGAAGGTCACTTGGAATAGGAAGCGACCCTGTCGTACCGTTTCGAAACTGCGTCCAACGAGGTCGTACTCGGCGCGCAGGCGTACGTACTCGCTCTGCCACCAGGTGAGCGTCGGAGAGAAGAGCCAAGCCGTCTCCGTCGGGTCCTCGGGGTTTTCCGTGCGGTCGAATCGGACACCGGCCAACCAGTTTTGGGACAGTCGGACTTCGCCTAATCCCCAATATCCGATCGCCCGCTCGAAGCCCTCCTCATCGTCTTCGTCGTCGTGGTCTTCGTCGTCGTGGTCGTCGTCGTCATGGTCGTCGTGGTCATCATTCTCCTCATGGCTTACGAGACCCTCCAAGGCCATGACACCGCCTCGAAGGGTGAGTCCGCGATACCGCGACTGCCCCGGAGGACTCCAATTCAGAGCCGCTTCCAGGCCGTAGAGGTTTCGGTCCATGAAGTGCTCTTCGTCTTCGTAGGATCCGTTTAGCCAGCTCGCTCCCAGGTCGAAGTCGACGGATGAAGACAGATTCCAGAACCCGTTCAGGTGTGTCAAAACGGAGAGGCGGCCGGACTCGCCGAACAACGTTTCGTTCTCGCTCCGCGTGAGTTCTACCGTTGCTTCGTACGTGCCACCGAGGGGTGAGAACGGCGCGAGCCAGTGCATCGATGCGCCAGTTTGGGCGAGCGACTCAGCCCCGACAAACGCGAGGTGGGGGAGAGAACGGGTTTGGAAAGGAAGGGCATGGCCGTGCCATCGGTTCATTTGGCCGAACTGCTGGAAGAACTTCCCCACCTTGAGGCTCGTGCCACCAGGTAGGCTGACCCACTCGATGTATCCCTCTTCGACGGCGAAGCCACCACCACCTTCTTCCGCGTGGCCGTGCCCATGATCGCCGTCCGCGAACGGTGAGAATTCCCCACCCTCAATGTGTCGGGACAGGAAGACCTTGGCCCGTGAATATGGATCCAGATTCGAAATGATCGAGATCTCGAACTCGCGTGCGAAGAAGTTGTCCTCGTCCGTGTCGTCCTTGTTAATGTGCGCGAACACGTCCGAGTTCACACTGATCTCGGGGTTGAGTGCCTGAAGCGAGCGTTGGCGGCCGACGAACTCCTGGTTCTCGTCTTGTGTGGTCGACGGCGCGCCTCCTGCAGCTGCTGCGGCCGCCGCAGCTGCTCTGAGATCAGCGAGGGCATCGGTCGCCTCTTCTTCCTGACCTCTTTCCTGGAGTCTCGCTACTTCCCGACTCAAGCTGTCGACGAGGGCTGCCAGGCGGGCGACCTCCGCGCGCACAGAGTCAGGCGACGATTGGGCAGACGCGAAGGATGGTGCGGTGGTACCTACCAGCAGTAGAACTGCGATGCGGGTCCAGCTGAATGCCGGGTGCCGAAATGGATGGTTCATCGTGCGATGGATCTCCCTAATCTGTACCTGTGACGTGCGCGCCCTTAGTGGGCGCACGGATGACGACCGGTATGCGGCCGCTAGTGCGTCAGGTCAGGGGAGGTCCTCGTGTCGGGTGCCCGTCCATGAAGACGGAGCGCGAGGCCTCTAGGGCTTCCACGGGGGCGGAAGCCAACACGATGGCGTGATCGTGCGAGATCTTCGTCGATGCCGAGGCAACAGAGAGATTCGCACCAACCTGGGTGCACACTGTGTGGTCGTGTGCGGTTGGGCACGTCCCTGGGGCGTGCTCGCTCTCCACCACAGTCTCGGCCGCGAATTCATCGCGTTCGAGTGCGGGCACCGCGACGCTCAGAATCACCAAGAGCGCCGGGAGCCAGGCCGCGAGGGCCTTCCGGAGTGCGTTGTCCCTATGCCTCATAGTTACTCAGGCTAATTCACACCTATGTGTCGCGTCAACGAAGTCATGCTGGGCGGGGTCGTTGCTCTGGTACCCGTTGTGCCTAACAAGAGTTGCGTGAGTCCCTGTTCGGGCGTGGAGAGGTACGCGAGACGCGGTATCCTTTCTACGTTAACCGCTATGCCAACAATATCTTATGCCATGAAGCGAGTGCTCCTCGCTGGCCTGACTGTGGCTTTAATATCGACTCCCCTGCTCGCGCAGGAGGAACTCGTCGACCGATCGCGGTCGATTCCCATTCAGATCGCTCGGCTGACGTCAGCGGTTGTGATCGACGGCGTTGTCGACGAGCCCGCATGGGACGCAATCGCTCCGCTCCCGATGGCGATGTACTCGCCGGTATTCGGTGGTGCACTCACTGAACGTAGCGAGATCCGGCTCGCGCACGACGACGAGTATTTCTACGTGTCCGGTCGGCTCTTCGACTCCGATCCGAGCGGGATCCGTACCAACACGTTGTATCGCGATCTGTATAGCGGTGACGATCTCTTGGCGTTGATTATCGACAGTTACAACGACTACGAGACCGCCTCTTGGTTCATCACGAACCCGGCTGGTGTGCGGAACGACAGGGCCCTCTCCAACGACGCCGAGTTCAGTGGCGGTATGCCGATGAACTCCGACTGGAACGCTCATTGGGACGTTGTGACGACCCAGAACCAGGAAGGGTGGTTCGTCGAGTTCCGGATTCCGTTCTCGACGCTCGGATTCCAGGCCGTTGACGGTCAGGTAACGATGGGGTTCAGCACGTACCGGGTGATTGCTCGAAAGAACGAACGCCAGATCTACCCGGCTATCGAGCCCATCTGGGGAAGGATCGGCTTTGCGAAGCCGTCTCAGGCCCAGCGAGTCCAGTTGCGCGATGTCGTGCAGTCCAAGCCGGTGTATGTGACTCCGTTCTGGCTGGGCGGCATGACTCAGCGGCCGTTCCTCGCTTCTCCTCCAGAAGTGCCATCCACCCGCTGGCGGACGAACGACGATCCGATGCGCGAGATGGGGCTGGACCTTCGCTTTTCGCCGACGTCGAACCTCGCACTCGACCTGACCGTGAACACGGATTTCGCGCAAGTCGAAGCAGATGACCAGCAGGTAAACCTGACGCGCTTCGCGCTCTTCTTTCCAGAGAAGCGGCAGTTCTTCCAAGAACGCTCATCCACCTTCCAGTTCTCTACGGGGGGCTTCACGGATCGCCTCTTCCATAGCCGGCAGATTGGTCTGGTAAATGGCCAGATGGTCCGCATCTATGGAGGCGCTCGGGCCGTGGGACAGTTGGGCGGGACCGACTTTGGGTTCCTGAACATGCAGACTGCGGGCGATGAGAATCGGGCTGCTGAGAACATGGGTGTCCTCCGGCTGAGTCAGCAGGTGCTGAATCCGTATTCCTCGGTCGGTGGCATGCTGACCACGAGGCTCGGATCCGGCGGGAACGACAATATTGCGTACGGCGTGGATGCTTCGATCCGTGTCACGGGAGACGAGTACGTCACCGCGAAGTGGGCTCAGACCTTCGATGAAGTCATCGACGAAGGCAGCGCGCTCGATGCCGGCTTGTTCGTGGCACGCTGGGAGCGCCGCAAGGATGCGGGACTCGGATATTCGGCGGAGTTCCGCCGAGTGGGTGAGGACTACCGGCCCGGGCTCGGTTTCCAGATTCGGCGCGACTTCCTCTACTACGGTGGGAGCGGGCAGTACCGGCACTTCATGGATGATGCCTCATCGGTACGGAGCGCTGCCTTCATCGTGCGCGGAGCCAACTACCTCCGCCTGGACGATCGGTCGGCGGAGTCACGCTCCGTGATGCCCGAAGTGAACATGGAGTTGAGGAACGGCACTCAGATCACAATTGGTGCAACCTCGACCTACGAGAGCCTGGATCGCGACTTCGGCATCGCCGACGTCGTCGTTCCGATTGGGGACTATTGGTTTCACGAAGCGCGCGCGCGCTTCGAACTGCCGCGAGCATTCATGGCTCGTGGTGACGTCGAGCTCACCGGAGGGTCGTTCTACGATGGCACTCACTTGGGCCTGAAAATCAACCCGACGTGGACGCTCTCGAAGAACCTGGAACTCAGTGGTGGCTACGAAGCGAACCGCATCTCCTTCGGAGACCGCGACCAGGCTACCACAATCCACGTCGGGAAGGCCAAGGTCCAGCTGGCGCTCGATGCGAATCTCTCGTTCAGCGTGTTCGCTCAGTACTCGGACAACAGCGACCTGACCAGCATGAACATGCGCTTCCGGTACCACTTCAGTGAGGGTACGGACCTGTGGATCGTGTGGAACGAGGGCCTATATATGGATCGCGCGAACGGGATGGACCCGCGGCTGCCGCTTTCCGCGGGACGTCAGATCATGGTGAAGTACTCACACGCGCTGATCTGGTAGGGGCGGGCCAGTGTCTTTCGTGAAGAAGGGCCCGAGGCGGTGACGCTCCGGGCCCTTCGCACATGTCGGTTTATGTGAGTGACGCCTAGCTGATCACCCTCCGCCAATTCGTAATGATCTTCGGCGCGTCTTCGAGCAGGTCATTCAAATCTGAGATGACTCCGCCTCGGTCAGGACTTCGAGCTGCCCGGCGGTGCTTCGGACCTGAGTCTCATTGGAGAGATTCTTGCCATCGATTGATTCGAGGAGACCATCCACCTGGCCCTCGAGATCTACAATCGTGCCGATCACCTGATTGAGTTGTGTCTCGAGATCTCGTGCGCGCATGGCCGCGGTGAACCCCTGCCGCCTACGCTTTCACGGGCTCTGCGTTAGAAGGCCAGCATGTAGGTCAGCTTCACTACGCCCGTCCGGCGGAGCCAACGGCTCTCTCGTGGGTCGAGGAGGTCCTGCGTCAGATACCCCGAGTCGAAGACGAGGAAGAGGTCGCTCCCCGGAGTATGGATCCAGTTGATGCGGATGTTGGCCTGAAGTGTCTCCGAGACGTCGTCCCACTGCACCAGGGCATTGGCGAACAGGTCGCGCGATACGGCGGCGAGCACGTTCATGCTCATCAGGGTCGTCGAGAACGCACCGTCCTGCACGGGGAGATCGACGTTGTTGCGGCGCGCCGAGCCCGTGACTGTAAGGTTCGGGCCGGTCTTCCAGGTGAGCGATCCGCCGTATGTAGTCCGTGTTCCGTTCCAAAAGTTTCCGAAGGAAGCGTTCACCCGTCCGGACAACGTGTTGCTTTGGCTCGTCCGACCGCTGAGGTCTACGGAGGAGAACTCGTAGTCACCCGAAGTGAGCGGGCGTCCCTGGATGGATGCTGCCTGGTCGAGCCGCTCGAAACGCCTGCGCGCGTTGAACGACAAGACGCCGCCATTCTGTAGACTCAGCATGTTGTGCCAGAGTTGGCTCGTCGACTGCTTCGATCCGTCCTGGCCGTTCACCCAATCGAAGACAGGTGCACTGACCAAGGATCGGGCCCATGCACTTCCCTCGAAACGAGGGGTGAACGCGAGCGTTGCGTTGTACTTCACCATGTCTCGGCGGCGGACGAAGCCGAGGCCCGGGTTGAAGTCGGCGTCGACCGTCTGGACGCCACCGCTGACCGAGTAGGATTGCCGCGGCTGAAGATTCACGTTGAGTGCGGCAGCGGAGGACGTTCCGTTGTCGGAGTCCCACACGTTCGCGAACCAGCCGTCCGCACTGCTGCTGTTCATGAAGCGCACCTGAGCGTCTGCGCCTACGACTCGGTTGTGGCCTTCGGAGTTTTGGATGCTCGTGAAGATCCCGCCGACCGTGGTTCGTGGGAGCACGTCCGCGCGTAGCCGGATCACAGAGTTGTTCGCTCCCTTCGTCACGTCAGTTCCGTTCGTGAGGTCATCCGTGTTGAGCGTCAGCACCCCGATGGACAGGGGGCCGGCCTGACCGGTAACGCGTCCTCCACCGATGATGTCGTTCCCGAGTCCGATGCGGCGGCTGAAGAACATCTCGGTGTCGCGAGCCTTTCCGAACTGGAACAGTCCTGCGCGTTCTAGGAAAAACTCCCGCTTCTCCGGAAAGAACAGGCTGAAGCGAGTGAGGTTGATCTGGACGTTGTCGGATTCGACTTGCGCGAAGTCGGTGTTGTAGGTGAGGTCCAAGGTCACGCTCGACGTGAGTGCGTATTTGAAGTCCACCCCGATGTCATCGAGGACGTCCGTGTCTTCGGAGCCCCCGAATTTCTGTGCCCCGACGATGGCGAAGGGCTTTAGCTCCATGTGGCGCCCTTTTCGCAGATCACGGAGCCCGCGAAGCGTCGCGTACTGTGAGACGTTCGTGATGCCGCCCCGAAAATCCTGAGGGATGTGAGGCCACATCACTTCTTCGTTCTTCCTGCGGATGGCGCGCCGGAACGCGATGCCCATTTCGGGTGCGGTGGCGTCAGTGAAGCGGATCGTCGTGAAGGGGATCGCAACCTCGAGCGTCCATCCTTCGGACGTGATACGCGCTTCACTCCTGTATACGCCCTCCCAGTTCCAGTCCGCTAACGTCATCGACTCGTCACTGAAGAGGGCGTCGCCCTGCGTGCCGAATGAGTTCAACTCGAAGATGTATGCGTTACGGTCATCGTTGTACGTGTCCAGCGCGATCCAGATGTGGTCGTCTTGGTCGATGCGGCCCTCGCGTTGGAGAATGCTGCGCCGAATCAGTTCAGGTTCTGAGTCGTGGAAGACGAACCCGAAGTACAAGTTGTTCGCGTCGTAGGCGATTCGGACTTCGGTGTCCTCACTCGGGGCGCCGCCGTCTACCGGCTCTCGCTGCCGGAAGTCGGAGATGACCGGGGCCGACGCCCAAAGCGGCTCGTCGAGCACTCCGTCGATCTCTGGGGCCGACTCCGCGAAGACCGCGAGCGCGAAGGCGTCAGCGCTCGACGTCGGGGAATCAGACGGGACGACTTGTGCCCCTACGGGAACCGCTAACACGAGCACCGTCACCACACTCCGCCACAACGCTTCGTACATCGGATCTTCCTTCCGGTGTGGGTCGCTCAGCGGAGAAGGTGAGGAAGTGCTGAGTGTACCAGAGAAGAATATGGTGGAAGGACGCTTGTAGGTCTTGACCCCGTTGGCCATATTCGGGCATCGCATCGGGGGGACACGTATTGAGCCAATGCACCGAAGCCGGGACTGACTCTCGAGTCGGCCGCTATGCCCCGGAGGAGGGGAAAGCGAAAGAATCGGGGAGGTCACCTTAAGTATTATCCCGGGCTTCAATCCACCCCTCCCGTTGCGCTACGAGTGGGCCGATGCCTCCCCGCTTACGGGGTTGGGTGTCGGCCCTCTCGGCTTTTGGGGCCCCTTAGAATCCCTCTGCCGTGCCTGTTCTCGGCCTTCTTGTCCATCCACCCTGGTGCGGACCCAGGGGGCTACCGTAGGGTAGCCGTGTGTCCGCGTCGGATCAGGGAGACCCGTAAATGCCCGTAGTTCTTGCCACTCGCAGCGTCCATTTCAGCGCCGCGCATCGGTTGTACCGGTCGGACTGGTCCGACGAACGAAATATCGAAGTGTTCGGTGACTGCTCAAACCCGAATTGGCACGGGCACAATTACGACCTCGACGTCTCCGTTGCAGGGCCCGTGGATCCGGAGACCGGCTTCGTGATGGACCTCAAGCAGCTCAAGGACCTTGTCGGATCCAGAGTGTTGGTCGACGTGGACCATCGAAACTTGAATACAGAAGTAGAGTGGTTGTCGGGTGTGATCCCGACTACAGAGAACCTTGTGGTCGCGATTTGGGATCGGCTCGCACAGTCGCTCCCGGACGGGATTCGGCTCGCCAAACTCGTCTTGCACGAAACCGCACGGAACTCTGTGGAATACACAGGAACTGAGGAGCAATAGACATGTCAGAGCTGTCCGGGGCGTCGTTCGAAGATCTCGTCGCTGAGATGATTCTCAGGCTTGGTGAGGACCCTGACCGCGAGGGGCTAAAGAAGACCCCTGAACGGGTGGTGAAATCACTTTCGTTTCTGACCAAGGGGTATCACGAGACAGCTGAGGGTGCGGTTGGTGACGCGCTCTTCGAGGAACACCACCGGAACATGGTGGTCGTGAAGGACATCGAGATCTACTCGCTCTGCGAGCACCATATGTTGCCGTTCTTCGGCAAGGCTCACGTAGCCTATATCCCGGACGGCAAGATTCTCGGACTCTCGAAACTGGCACGAATCGTGGAAGTCTACGCCCGCCGGCTCCAGGTTCAGGAGCGCCTCACCGAACAGGTGGCACAGGCTCTGTGGGAGACGACAAGTCCACAGGGTGTCGGTGTCGTGATCGAGGCGTATCACCTGTGCATGATGATGCGCGGAGTGCAGAAGCAGAACTCGAAGACGATCACATCCGCAATGCGCGGGTCCTTCCTTGAGGACCATCGGACTCGGGATGAGTTTCTTCGCCTGACCACGAACGTCCACCAACCGATGTCATGACCGTGAATCTCCAGGGCCGAACCGCGCTGGTCACAGGTGCGACTCGCGGAATCGGCAGGAGCATAGCCGAGGCGCTGGCAGAGACCGGAGCACGCGTATGGTGCCTCGCGAGATCCGAACAAGACGTGACCGCTGTCGCGAAGAAGATTGGCGGAGTCGCCATCGTCGCGGACATCACGGACGACGTTTCAGTCTGGGATGCACTCGACTACATGCAGGAGACCATTGGAGGCGCGCCGAACATCGTGGTCCACGCTGCTGGCATGTTCGATGTCGAGCCATGCGTCTCTGAGACCGTGAACGGCTTCGACGAGCAGGTCGCGGTGAACCTTCGGGGTTCATTCTTGGTCACTCGATCACTTCTCCCTTCGATGCTGGAGCGAGGCGAAGGACTGATTGTGCACATCGGCTCGACCGCCGGTCGAAAGGCCTTTCCCGGGAATGCCGCGTACTCTGCGTCCAAGTTTGGACTCCGAGGCTTCCACGAAGTGCTTCTCGAGGAAGTTCGGGGCACAGGGGTGCGGGCGACGCTTCTCGAACCCGCTGCGACGGATACGTCGATTTGGGATTCGCTCGATCCGGACAACGACCCCGGCCTGCCAGTCCGAGCAGACATGATGCAACCGGACGACGTTGCTGCTGCGGTTCTTTTTGTTGCGACCCGCCCTGAGTCCATCCGGATTCCACTTCTTCAGATCGAGCGCTCATGACTCGATTCGCGTTTACCGTGAGCGCTCAGGCGCATTACGACGCGGCACATTTTCTCAAGAACTACGACGGAAAGTGCCGGCAGCTGCACGGCCATCGATACGTCGTCGAGGCAGCTGTCCAGTCCACGGAGTTGGACGATTCCGGCATCGCGTTCGACTTCGTGGATCTGAAGGGCGCGCTGCGAGGCGTCGCGGACGAGTTAGACCACACAAACCTCAATGACTTGCCGCAGTTCCAAGAAGTAGAGACGAGTGCGGAGAACCAGGCCAAGTACTTCTTTGAGGAACTGGGCCGACGGCTTCCTGCTGATATCGCAGAGGGTCTGCTGTACGCACGCGTGTGGGAGTCGCCCACCCAATGGGCCCAGTACGGTCCGGCCGACGCGCCGCTTCTGGCACCGCAGGCGCCGACCGGCTGATCCCAAGCACGCATGCACATTCTCTTAACCGATCGCCTGAGTTGCCCCAGGTGTGGGCCCGAGTTCGGCCTGATCTTGCTTGCCAACATCATGGCGAATCGCCGGGTACAAGATGGCACGCTGGGGTGTCCGAATTGCCGGGACGCTTTCTTGGTCGAGGACGGCTTCGGAGATCTTCGGGCGCCGCCGCGACGGGTGATGCTGTCGGGGTTGGCTGGCCCTTCTCGCGCGCCAGAGCCCGAAGAAGTCCAACGACTGGCCGCGCTGATTGGGGTCGCGCAGGGACCGGGGACGATCGTCTTGGCGGGTGAACCGGCCGGGCTCGGCCCATCCATTGCTTCGATGCTCGATGGTGTCGACGTAGTGGGGGTCGACGCAGACTTGCGCCTATGGGATGACGATGCGCGTTGGAGCCGGATCGTCTCGGCCCCGAACCTCCCTTTCTTCTCTCGGGTGATGCGCGGCGTGGCTGTTGATGGCCGAATGGGCCAAGCAATGGTCCTCGAGGCCGCACGCGTGTGCGCTCCGCTGAGTCGAGTCGTCGTAACCCAGGCGCCCGACCAGGCGGCCGGGTGGCTCGGGAAGGCAGGCCTCGACTTGATGGTCGCCGAAGCCGGAATCGTTGTTGCTGCGCGCCATTGAGCCGCAAAAGGCCGTTGCGCCGGCGCACGGGCCGATCCTAAGTTCTGACGGTCTAAAAGAGACCCTCTAGCCCCTTTTTTTTGGCCATCGTATGGCGTTCTGGAACAAGTTTTTCGGTGACGACGACACGCGTCGCGTCGACTACTACCGAGAGGGCGTCGAGCTCCTCACAGACGGCAAGTTCCATGAGGCTCTGACCTCATTCCGCCTCGCACTGAAAGAGGCGCCGGGTGACGCGATCGTTTTACAACAAATCGCGATCTGCTATACCCGCATTGGGATGACCGAAGAAGCGGCCAAGACGTATCGGCATGTGCTGCAGAAGGATTCCAGCGCGAGCGGGGCGCACTACGGCCTCGCGTTCATTCTCATCGGGGGGGAGCACCCTCCTGAAGCGATCCCGCACCTCGAGGCATTCCTCGCGCATGCGCCCGAGGATCCCGAGGCTCAGGAGCACATCGATCACGCGCGGGCGAAGCTTGCTCAGATGCGTGGCGAAGCACATGACGCTCCCTCGGAGCCGCAGCATCCTGATGAATTTCTCTAGACACTTCCCTAGCGGCTGGGCCTATGCAAACCTCTAACGTCCGGAGCGTCCGCCTACGGTGGACGGGCCAAGACCTCGTCTTCCGCGGAGGTGCCGACGGTGGACCCGAGGTTGTGGTCGACGGTGGCTCCAAGGCGGGCGCGTCGCCCATGCAACTTCTTCTTCTGTCTGTCGCAGGCTGTATGGCGATCGACGTGAGGGTGATCCTCGACAAATCCCGTGTGCCGCTCGACTCGATGGAGGTTGAAGTGGTCGGTGAGCGGACGGAGACTGAGCCCCAGCGTTTCTTTGCGATTCAGCTCATCTATCGATTGAGCGGGCCCTTGGAAGAACACGAGGCGAAGCTGCAGCGAGCTATCGACCTGTCGCGTGACAAGTACTGCAGCGTGCTCCACACGCTCGATCCGGGCATCGACTTCGACATCAGCATCGAGCGAAGCTGAGGCCATGTCGACGACGCTGACACACACCGCGAACGAAATTCCAGTTCCTGAGGGGACACTGGTCGATCTGTTATTTGAGGGCGTGAAGCGTCACGGCGAGCGGACTGCGCTCGAGTATGTGAGGCGCCCCGGTGAGCTTGAGGGCCATTCGTACCAAGAGGTGCTCGCGAAGGCGAAGAACGTGGCCGCTTCCCTCGAGGTCCACGGGGTTACGCGCGGCGACCGCGCGGCGATCCTGGCAGAGAACCGACCCGAGTGGGCGATATCCGACTATGGCTGCCTGTGTGCTGGAGTCATCGACGTCCCGGTGTACGCCACGCTGACAGTACCCCAGGTCGCGTACCTCCTGAAGGATTCGGGGGCAAAGCTCGTCTTCGTGTCCACGACGGAGCAGATGAACAAAGCGCTCGATGCCGCGGCTGAGTGTGCGCATGCCGTACAGGTAGTGGTCTTCGAGCCGAAGGGAGAAGTACCTGAAGGGGTCTCGACGTGGGCGGACTTCTTGGCAGACGGTGCGGAACTCGCAGCATCATGGTCGGCCCAGCAATTCGAAGCACGAGCTCGGCAGGCCGAACCGCACGATTTGGCGACAATCCTCTATACGTCAGGTACGACTGGAGACCCGAAGGGCGTGATGCTGACGCACAACAACGTGTCATCCAACGTGCGTGCTTCCTGCATGGTCCTTTCGATCGGGGAGGATGACAACACGGTTTCTTTTCTCCCGCTGTGCCACATCCTTCAGCGAATGGTCGACTACCTCTTTTTCTGGACAGGGTGTCGGCTCGCATACCCCCAGTCGATCGAGACCCTTCTTGGGGACATGAAGGTGATCCGGCCGACGGTCGTCGTGTCCGTGCCCCGGATCTACGAGAAGATCTACAACGGGGTCATGGACGCTTCGGGCTTCAAGGTGAAGCTCATAGGGTGGGCGGTCGGTGTGGCCGATCGTGTCGCCGACGAACGTCTAGCGGGAAGGAAGCCCGGAAGCATACTAGCGCTTCAGTACGGGCTAGCGGACAAGCTTGTCTTCTCGAAGGTGAAGATGGCTGTCGGTGGTCGACTCCGTTTCTTCGTGAGCGGCGGTGGTCCCCTAGCGCCAACTCTGAACCGTTTTTTCTATTCGATCGGGATGTTGATCCTGGAGGGGTACGGCCTCACGGAGACCAGCCCGGTTACGAACGTGAATACGCTCAAAGACTTCCGGATTGGAGCAGTGGGGTTGGCCGTTCCGAGCACGGAGGTAAAGATCGCCCAGGACGGAGAGATCCTGGTACGTGGGCCACAGGTTATGAAAGGGTATTACAACAAACCTGAAGCGACCGCGGCTTGCATTGATGCAGATGGATGGTTTTCGACCGGGGACATCGGCGAGATTGATGCCGATGGGTACCTGAAGATCACGGATCGTAAAAAGGACATCATCGTCACGGCCGGCGGAAAAAACGTCGCCCCGCAGCCCATCGAGAACCGCCTTAAGACGAATCGATTCTTCGAACAGGCGGTGATGGTGGGGGACAAACGACACTACTGTGCCATGCTCATCGTTCCGGCCTTCAGTGCCCTCGAAGAGTGGGCCACCGAGAACGATATCTCGTTCGTAGATCGTGACGCGCTCGTCGCCGACCCGACTGTCGTGAAGCACATGCTGACGGAAATGAAGGCGATGCTGAGGGATTTGGCTTCCTTCCAAACACCCAAGAAGATCGCGCTCCTTAGTGAGGAACTGACGATCGAAAACGGATTCCTGACCCCGACCCTCAAGGTGAAGCGTAGTGTGGTCTACGAGCAGCTCGGGGAGGTCATCAACCAGCTTTACACTGAAGAAGCGGTAGATGGGGTTAGCTGATTGGTGAATGCAGTTGAGACCCCCAGCGTCGTCACCGTCCTCATGGTTATGCCGGACACTGGAATCGATCCCTGCCTGACATGGGTGGGCACCGAGGTGGGGGGCTAGTTATGCCGCAGAAGCGAAAGAAGAAGCTGCAGGAGGAGGCCTCTGACGAGAGCCAGACAGAGCTTCTGTCCGAAGTGGCAACGGCAGAAGCGGCTGTGATCCAGGCCTCTGAGGTGACCCCGGAACCTGAATCTGTCCGGGACGAAGTCGGCGAAAGCAAGGATGCGGGAGGAGTGGGTATCCCAGCGGAAAAGAAGGCCCCGAAGAAGAAGCGTCCCCGAAAGAAGGCTGCCAAGAAGAAGGTGCCCGAGCCCGAACCGGAGGCTGAGCCGGAGCCTGAACCTGAACCGGAGCCCGAGCCCGAGCCTGAACCGGAGCCCGAGCCCGAGCCGGAACCGGAGCCGGAGCCGGAGCCCGAGCCGGAACCTGAACCGGAGCCTGAACCGGAACCAGAGCCGAGCGTTGTGCGTTTCGAGCTGGTCGCCGAGGAGGGCGCACAAGTCCCCGCGCCTCCGGCAGGAGAAAAACTCGCCCGGGCGAAGGAACTCGTGCAGAGCGGCCGAATCGAAGAGGCTGTAGACCTGTACCACGAGATTCTGACGAAGAATCCGGCGAACCTGAAGGCCCGGAATAACCTTGGCGTCCTATACGACGAAATGGGCAAGGCTGCCCTCGCGCTAGAGCAGTTTGAGGCGGCGCTGGAACTCGAGCCACAGAACGTCGAGGTGCTGACCAACTATGGGTCGACACTCGGTGCCGCGGCTCGGTACGACTTGGCAGAAGAGATGCTTCGGCGTGCGACCCGGCTGAGTCCCGAGAGCATTGGGGTCAGGGCAGCGCTCGGCATTCTGCACTTCCGTCGCGGCATATATGCTCAGGCGGAAATCGAGTTGCGATGGGTGTGCGACCAGGACGCGGAGTACGGGCCGGCGTTCTACTACCGAGGAGAAGCGCTCAATCGCCTGAATCGATACGACGAGGCTATGTCGGTCTTGGAGCAGGCGATCGAGTGTCAGCCAACCAACGCAAAGGCATACTACACGCTGGGGCACCTCTACGACCGAAAGCACATGGATGAGGAAGCGGCGCTCATGTATAAGAAGGCAAGAGAGTACCAATCCGGATGATCAGGGTCGAGATCGGGGCGCTGCATGAGAGTGATGTCGAGAGTGTACTTCGACCGATCCGCTCGGACCTCGCTCCTATCACAGCCGCGAGCCGGGACCTCATGGTTGCTGCTGGCGAGCCGATGCAGGAGCGGCTCGAGCAGATGGGCATGATCCCGGTCGGGGGGGCCGTCATGACCCCCGCAGGGGACCTGGGCGCCGACTTCGTAGTCCATATCGTCGTGTCGGCTCCTGACGAACCGGAGAATACGGCCTCCGTTCAGAAGGCACTCGGGAACGGACTCCGACGGGCCGCGGACCTGGGCATCGAATCGATGACTATGCCGCCCCTCGGAATGGGGATCGGCGCGCTCGAGGCCGAAGATTCGGCTCGCGCCATGTTGGAGATTCTCTTCAATCACCTGGATGAAAGGGTGCCACCGTTGGACCTACGGGTCGCGGTCGGCCATCAGTACGAAGCGGATATTTTCGGGCAGATCGTCAGGGAGTTGGCTGGACATCGTACCGAGGCGGACGGCTGACGGATGCGTACGCGGGATCGAAGCAGAAATGTTCGATGTACTGTTCGAGTACGCTAGGCCGCAGCGACGGGTGGGTTGCGTGACTGGAGGAGTCGGATGAGGAAGCAAGTCGTTGGCGTTGGCGTTGTGCTCGTGTGGTTTGGCATGGTGGGGCTGCAGGTGCGCCGGGAATACTTCCAGCCGGAGTTGGTGCGCCTAGCTGAGGCTGCGCTATCGCTCGCCCCAGGGATCAACTTCTACTCGCTTACGATGGGGAGCCGGACAGTCGGGCAGGCGACGTCTCGGTTGGATACCGTCCCTGACGGTTTCGAACTTGAGGATGTGATGAGCCTCGAGTTGCCGGCCCTCGGCCAGACGGGAACCGCAGTCGCCCGTACTCGAGTCAAGCTCGGTCCCTCCCTCACCGTGCAGAGCTTCGACTTTTCGTTGGACAGCGAAGTGGGGCGCTTTCGAGCGACGGGTGTGCTCGGACCGGACACGACCCTGGCTGTCACGATCATGTCTGCGGGAAGCGAGCAGAACTTGAGCTTCAAGCTGCCTCAGCCTCCTGTGATTTCGAACGTGGTTCCGATACGCATCGCGATGGGTGAAGGTTGGGAAGTCGGCGCGCGTCATCGTCTCCCGGTGTTCGACCCGACCAGCCTGAGCACCCGGACCGTCGAGGTCCGCGTCCTTGAGCACGACACACTGTTCGTAACGGACAGTGCCTCCATGGACGCGGAGACAGGTAGGTGGTCCTCCGCCCACATCGACTCGATTCCAGCGTGGAAGATCGCGGAGATCTTCGGCGGAATTCAGGTCGAGAGCTGGGTGGATGAGGACGGTCGCATCCTAGAGGCTTCGAGCCCGCTCGGATTCTCAATGCGGAAGACCGAGTACGAGTTGGCGCGCCAGTCCCAGGAGGATGCTCGCCTCGTGGACGCGGACCCCATCGATGACGACATCATCTTTTCCACCGCGGTTCAGAGCAATATTGACCTGTCCAATGCCGAACAGTTTGGCGAGTTGCGATTCCGCTTGACCGGAGTTGATCTCACCGGCTTCCAATTGGATGGAGGTCGCCAGGAGCTAAGAGGTGACACGCTGATCATTCGCCGTGAGGCGGGCGATCAGTTGCGCACCGACTACCGGCTGCCCTACGCCTTTATGGATCTACGTGAGTCTCTCGAACCTGAGCCGCTCATCCAGAGCGATGACGAACGCATTATACGCCGTGCGAGAGAGATTACGGCGGCCCGCAGCAGCTGGTCCCAGGACCCGTCTCGGGTCGCCCAAGAGTTGACCCGATCGGTATACGGGATGCTCGAAAAGCGAATCACGTTCTCGGTGCCCAATGCCGTGCAGGTTCTCGAGACCCTGCAAGGTGACTGCAATGAGCACACGGTGCTCTACGTTGCGCTGGCACGTGCTCTCGGATTGCCTGCGCGAACTGCTATCGGGCTGGTCTACGTGAACGGCGCCTTCTTCTATCACGCGTGGCCCGAGGTGTGGCTGGACGAATGGGTGGCGGTCGACCCGACGTTCGGCCAATTCCCCGCGGACGCATCGCACATCCGGTTCGTTATTGGCGGGCTGGCCCAGCAAGTTGAAATCGTGCGCCTAATCGGCAATCTCGATATCGAAGTCATTAACACCGCCGCGGCTCAGGTGCCGTAGCGCAGCCATCGATTCTCCCCTCGCATAAAGAGACTCAGTGAGCGAAGAGCAGGGTAGCGAAGCAGAAGAGGCCGACGTGATCGCGCCGCGCGATGAAGCGCGTGAATCCAGGGGTCTCATGCTCGAACTGAAAGCGGTCCAGAAGCGGTACGGTGGTTTCACTGCAGTGAAGTCATTGGACTTGGCCGTGCCGCGTGGTGAGATCTTTGGCTTCCTCGGCCCCAACGGAGCCGGGAAGACGACAACGATTCGTATGGTTGCCGGTGTTCTCCGGCCTTCCGGTGGCCAGATCCTCGTGGGTGGAGCTGACCTGGATGAGGACCCCGAGACCGCGAAGTCCCGCGTGGGATACATCCCCGATAGGCCGTTCCTGTACGAGAAGCTCTCCGGGGGTGAATTCCTGCGGTTCGTGGCGGGACTGTGGGGCAGGGAAGGCGACGAGGTCGAGGCACGTGCGGATCGCCTCTTGGAGCTCTTTCAGCTCACGCCTTGGAAGAACGAGCTCATCGAGAGTTATTCGCACGGCATGCGCCAGAAGATTCTCATCAGCTCTGCCCTCATTCATCAACCCGAGTTGATCGTCGTCGACGAGCCGATGGTCGGACTGGACCCGAGATCAGCCCGTTTGCTCAAGGATCTAATGCGCACGTTCGTCGACAACGGAGGCACGGTGTTCCTGTCGACACATACGCTGGAGGTCGCCGAGGCGCTCTGTGATCGGATCGCGATTATCAATCAGGGCGAGATCATCGCACTGGGTACCATGGACGAACTGCAGTCGCAGTCCGAGACCGGTGGGGCCCATCTCGAGGAGATCTTCCTCAAGCTCACGGGGGGTGAAGCGATGGTCGATGTCATCCAGGGTCTCAAGGAGGCCATCGCCCGGTGAGTGGAAGTCCGCTCCCCCGTTCAGCGGGGATGCTTTGGCTACTTCGTCCGAAGATTCGGACGAAGATCACCCGGGCTCGCACCTCGGAGGGAAAGCTCTTCAAGGGCCTCCTCCTTGGCTTTGTAGGGCTCTTTTTCTGGTCGTTGATCTTCGCCGTGATCTTCCGGATGCTGCTCTACTTCCGTGGCACTCAGGGCATCGGGGACCTGCTCTCGAGCAAACTCTTGGGGATAGCGTTCATCACGTTTCTGATGATCCTGATTCTCTCGAACATCATTACGGCGCTCTCGACGTTCTTCCTGTCGGAGGACCTGGAGCTCGTTGTGGCCGCACCCGTTCAGGCAGAAAAGGTCTACGCAGCTCGTCTCATTGAGACCGTTATCGACTCGTCGTGGATGGTCGGGTTAATGGCTGTGCCGCTGCTCACGGCGTACGGGGCGGTATATGCCACGGACTGGAAGTACTACATCCTCGCGATTGCGACCGTAATCCCCTTCCTGATCATTCCAGCGGTGATCGGGAGCGGAATTACACTCCTGCTGGTGAACGTCTTCCCGGCTCGCAGAACACGTGACCTGCTCGCACTGATCGGACTTTTTGCGGCGGCAGGTGTCGTTGCGATGTTCCGGTTCTTGAGACCGGAGCGCCTGATGCGGCCGGAGGAATTCCGGGACCTCGTTGATTTCGTCGCCGTGTTGCGGACCCCCACGTCCGTGTGGCTCCCCAACGAGTGGGCCGCCGACGCGCTGATGTCCTACCTGGGCGGGTTCTTCGATTGGTTCCCGTTCCTGTTTCTGTGGAGCACCGCAGCGGCCTTCTTCGTGTTCGGCGCGTGGATGCACCGCAGGTTCTATCAGGCCGGCTTCTCTCGCGCCCAAGAGGGTGCGGAGGTCCAGGAAGGGCGCGAGCGCTCCGCTGTTCTCGATCGCCTTCTGAAGAACGCTACACCAAGCACACGCGGGTTGGTCTCCAAGGAGATTCGGATCTTCTTCCGCGACACCACCCAGTGGTCGCAGCTGATTCTTCTGGGAGTGTTGGTTGCGGTTTATGTGTACAACATCACGGTGCTGCCACTCTATACCGGTGAAGAGGTGTCATTCCTCCTCATCAACGTCGTGTCGTTCCTGAACCTGGGATTGGCGGGATTCGTCGTCGCCGCAATCGCTGCCCGCTTCGTCTTCCCCGCCATGTCCATCGAGGGCCGGATGATGTGGCTCTTGAGGTCTTCGCCCCTCGATGTGCGTCAGCTCTTCTGGTCGAAGTACTGGGTCGGGACGGTGCCCCTGCTCGTCGTCGCGCTGCCCCTGATCGTTGTGACGAACATCGTGTTGGAAGCGTCGATGTTCATTTTGGTGCTGACCACGGTGACCATGATCGGGATCACCTTCGCTCTCACTGCTTTGGCGTTGGGCTTGGGTGCCCTGTACCCCAATTACGATACCGAAAACGTCGCCGAGATTCCGACGTCTTTCGGGGGGCTGCTCTTCATGATGTCCGCAGTGACGTATCTCGCGGGTGTTGTGGTGCTGGAGGCTTGGCCTGTCTACCTCTTCCTGCAGTCGCGAATGCAGGGTGGAGAGGCTCAGGTGAGTATGACTCCACTCATCCTGGGGGTCAGTGGGGCCGCATTGTTGACGGGACTGGCTGTGTTCGTGCCCCTCAATGCTGGTGTGAAACGAGTAAGGTCGATCGACTTCTAGAGTGCTCTGAGGCGCCTGTGCACACCCTTTCCCTTCGGGTTGGGCGGGCGACATTCGGCGTCGCATAACGGACCGGGAGATCCTGATGCTGCAGGCCATAAAGAACTTTTTCACGTCGTCGATGTCCCCTTCACCTCAGGCCGATACCTCGGCCAGTCGGAAGGACATCCGTCTCGCGGCGTGTGCCCTCATGCTCGAGTTGGCTCAGGCGGATGACGAGTTCACCGACGGTGAGCGCCAGCACATAGAGTCGGCGATCCGGCGCCAGTACGGTCTCGATGCGTCCGAAGCCGACAAGCTGATCTCGCTCGCTCAGGAGGCTCGGGAAGAAGCGGTCGATCTCTGGCAATTCACCAACCTGATCGCAGATAACTATTCGCTCGGTCAGAAGATGGTGCTTGCTGAGATCATGTGGGGATTGGTGTACTCGGACGGTGATCTCGCCGATAAAGAAGACTATCTCATGCGGAAGATCTGCAACCTGCTCCGACTGGAGCCCGGATACCTCGCGGAGGCTCGGAAGCGAGCCGAGAATGATGGCCATGGCATGATGACCGAGGCTGACTGAAGAGGGGTGACATCCCTCCTCGTCTCGGGCATATTCTCTGAACCACCTTCACCTCAGGAATGACTGAACCATGCGCGACTTGGTCCCCGGCGGATACATCTTCACCCACTTGGTGTTCTGGACTGTCATCGGGATGGTCGCCGTCGGCACGAATGCCGTCGCCATCATTCTTTCGATCGGTCTTGGCCTGCTTGCTTTCGAGAGTGTCACGAAGAGCTGACCTTATCGTTGTTCGAGGTGTAGCGTGGGCGTCCCTTCTCAGGGGTGCCTTTATTTTTTCAGAGGTCCTGAATGATCCTCTCTCTCAAGATACTCGGCGGAGTCGCCGCGTTGCTCCTCGGGCTTTGGTTCGGCAGGCCGGGCCGTCCGCAGACGGCGGAGGATTTCGAAGAAAAAATGGCCGCGGGCCCAGGAAGGCGGCGGAAGGTGAAGAAGCGGTTCATGGCCATCGCCTGGCTTCATCGCCAGGTCACCCATCGGTCCATCCGCCGGGAGCGTGGCTTCGGGATCAAGGCGCCCGACGACCACTCCTGAGCCGGGTCGGGGTTAGCTCATCACCCTGTCGATAACGACGAGCATGGCTCCGATAATGGCCCCCAGTAGGTAGCCGAGGCGCACGATTAAGACCAATTCTCGGTCGGTCACTTTGCGCACGATCTCTTCGAGCCGCGGCATCGGGAAGTGGAGAACCTTCTCCTCCACACGCTTCGATACGTCGATTTGTGCGACCACGGCGGGAACCTGCGTTTCCAGCCACTCCCACACCGGGTCACCGACGGCTTCTTCGATACGCTGAGGACCATTGTCGGGAAGCCAGCGGGAGGGTGTGCCGATCGGCTTTTCAAGCAGGCCTCGAACCATCTTCCTGACACCTTCACGGGCGGCATCACGAGCGGTATCCGTGCGGGCGGCGGCGACCATCATTTCGGAGATCCGCTCTTCCGGCACTCGGTCCAGTATGTCGCCCCATGTGCGAGCTCCAGCTTTTTCCAGGCCTGAGTGGAGCTTCTCGACCAGGAAGTCACGCGTGCCGGGATCTCTAGCCATCCCAACCACCCATCCGGAGAGCGTGTTTTTGGTCTCGATGACACTTTGGTCCTCAGAATTCCCAAGGACCTCTGCCACGGGGCGGCGGAGAAAGTCGACGATGGCCTCGTTCACTCCTCGGGCCATAGCCTCCTGGACCACCTGATCCCGAAGGATTTCTGACAGACGCTCAGATCCCTCTGCTTCAATGGTGTCGAGCACTTTCTCGACCGTGTCCTCGGTCATCACCAGGCGTGCCACCACCCTCTGATGGAACTTGAGGTCGCTCAGGAAGCGGTGAAGGAGATCGTGGAGTGTGGCCTCGAAGCGCGCGCGGGCCGTCTCGTCCTCGAGCAGCCGACCGAGTCGTTGGGCGGCCAAAGGGAGGTATCCAGCGATCGCCTTTTCTACGGACCCGATGAGGCCGAGAGGAAGAATCTGCTCGAAGGTCCGCCCGGGCTCGAGCAGGCGCTTTGATGCTCGGTCCAGGTAGTCGGCCACAGCGGCGGTGAAGTCCTCGCTCTCTACAGCATTGAGCAACCACTCTTCAACTGCCGCCTCGACCGCCTCCCCTCGAGCAGGCGTGAGAATCCCACCGATGGGTTCGTCCCGAATCGCCTCGACGAGGTCGGTCGCCCGCCGTCCCATCGACTCTTCAAAACGCTCAGACTCAAGATACTCGTCGAGGTTGAGAAGCCCCTTGTCGATTGCGTCGTCGATCAGCTCTTCGAGGTTGCCCATGACCTGCTGTGGGATCAGCTCTCGTAGCGAACCTCGTTCTGTGTGCAGCACGCCCTGAAGGAAGCCGCTGAGTCGCTCGTCGAAGGCCGAGCGGAACGTCTCATCCGTGAACGTCTCGGTGAGGTCTTCGGGAGTGAGCAGCCGGTCTCCCACCGTACGCCCGATGGCGGCCGCGAGACGCGGCTGGTTCTTCGGGATCGCGCCCTGGAAGAACTTGATCTTCCACCGCTTGAAGAGTGTGGGTGCCTCATACGGATGGAAGAGCATCCAGATGGCGATGGTGTTGGTTAGACCCCCCGCCAGGGCTCCGAACCCGATCTTGAGCAATACTTCGGTGACCTCTGGACTCACGGGGTCAGCGCCTTTCGTGGGTGAAGAGGCCTCGTACGGGAAACGTGCGCTCCTCGATGAGAAACGTACCCGAAACCTCGAATAATGCCCGCACGGGAAGGATTGGGCCGTCGCCGGTGCCCGGAGTGACGTTGGCCGATGTCACCTCCAGAGTGCCCTGAACGTTGCCGTCTGTGCTGGAGATCGTCCATGAGGTCGGGACATCGCGGCGTGCAGGCTGGAACGCGCTCGTTTCGGTCCACTCTACTGTGAGGTCGTGCCACTGGAGGTCCCGGAAGTCCAAACGAGCCCATCCCAGATACCCCGGCGACTGTTCCGAGTCGTGCTCCGCAGTGCCTTCAATGACTAGTTGGAGAGAGTCTCCTGAGGTCAGAAAAGCCCAATCACCGCCCCGAGGCGATTCCGCGGAGGAGCCACGGGCCATGTCGAGGACCATCCCCGATACGCGTTGATCCGACAGATACAGGGATCCCTCGAGAAGCTGAAAAACTTCTCCGCGCGGGCCCACCCATTCGGTCAGCACCGTGCCCAGCGCGACCTCCAAATTTCTTGACCCTTCCTCGAAAACGATGCCCTCCAAAGCGTCTCCCTCTCGAACGACCAGTCTGAGATTTCCGTATGGTAGGACGCGAGCGGGTACACGTGTTGGTGGTGTCTCCCACTCCTCGGCGAAGAACGCCTCCCACATCCCATTGCGGTTCAGCAACCCGCGCGCCTCCCTCACTACCGTGCCGGGACGCGTCGAGGTCTCTAATAACCAGGGGACCACGAAGGTGCTGTCACCGAGGAGGGTCGTGAACACAAAGTTCCGTTCGTAGGATTTGCCCGGTAAGTTTCCGGGTGAGGTCGCGGCGGGGGAGCCTTGCGGGGTCGTTTCGAACTCCGCGTCGGGCTGTCCACAGCCCACCAGTGCCAGGAGCCCCGCCGACAAGGCGGCGGATCTGAGTGGCCTCCTCAATTCTGAAGATCCATCATTCGGTGTCCGACCATTCCGGGGGCGTGGTGGGATCTAGGATCAGTCCTGGCGCCGGATCGAGTGCTCGATCCAACCTCTTCATGAAGGCCCCGATCTTGCGCGGATTCCGTCCCAGGTCAGGCTTTGCGTTCCGAGCCTGCGCGCGGATGTCGACTCGCGTCTGAGCGTTTTCGTCCAAGCCCACTACGACGGTAATGTCGTCGATGACCTTCAGTACCATCGTCTGCGCCTCGATGTCTATGGTCCCGGCCTCATCGTTCGATGCGGTCACGGTCCAGCCACGCATTCCGCCTTCGGCGATCGCCAAGGCTGCAGACCACACGGCATCGAACGGGATCGCATAGGTACGCCCGCGCAGCCGGCCGTCTTCAGCGGATGGATCCGTCTCGGCATGGCTCTGTGTTAGGCCTCTCAAAACGGGAGTCAACGCTGGGAGATCTCCGGCCCAAGGGCGAACCGAACCGTGACAGTGGAGGACACGGTCTGTTCGGTGGGTTCTATCGGGGTGGAGTCGCGGTACTGCATGAGTCCGCCTGCCTCCCTCGCGCTCCCAACGGGTCGTGACCCCAGATAGACCTCTAGCGCGGCGCCCAGTTCGTGCCCGAGCGCCACAGCAATGGTCAACGCCTGCCTACGCGCGTCCCCTACGGCCTGAGTCAGCGCCTCAGCTTCTGCACCGTTTGTATTCGAGGCGCTGAACGAGAGTCCAGACACTCGATTGGCCCCAGCCTCGATCGCGATGTCGAGTACTTGGCCTACGACCGTGACGTCATCCAACGTGACTCGAATGTTGTTGGCTGCCACGTAGCTGGAGATCTCTGCCGGCCGATTCCCATCCGCGCGGGTGTATTCCGGTCTCAGCTGATATCCGAAGGTCTCTATGCGGGGCGAGCCGAGTCCGGCCTCCCGGATAGCACCGAGGACGCTCTCCATGAGGGTGGCGTTGCCACTGGCTGCCTCTGCGGCGCTCGGGCGACGCGTCTCCACCGCGAACGACACATGTGCGAGGTCAGACTCCACCGAAACAGAGCCCGTCCCCGAGACCTCAATGAATCCCTGTTGGGCTGCCTGCACCGCGATTCCGGTTGCGACTTCGTACACATGCAGCCTGTCCGCACCTTTCGCGACCTGAGGTTGGGCGCCGGCCTGCATGCCCCCGCAGGCGGCGAGCAGCAGAGTCAGGGGGGTGATTTGTAAGGTCATTTTCGTTGAAGTCCCAACGGTCGGGAGGTAACTAGGTCTACACAGCGCTTTCGTGGACCCTTATAGTGTGGCGCTGTCGAACGACCCCCGCTACGCCCTGAGTCAATGAAAGCTGTCATGCCCTTGGCCGGGAAAGGCACGCGCCTCCGACCGCACACCTTGCATACCCCCAAGGGCCTGATGAAGGTCGCGGGCAAGCCCGTCTTGAGCTTCCTCATGGACGACCTGGTTGCGCTTGGCGTCGAGGAGATGGTCTTCATTGTCGGCTATCTCAGAGACGAGATGCGCGAGTGGATCGAGCGCGAGTACCCGAACGTTCGTGGCCACTACGTGGTTCAGGAGGTCCAAGATGGGACTGCGGGTGCGGTGGCTCTTGCCGAGCCGTACATCGACGAAGAAGTGATCGTCGCGTTCCCTGATGCAGTCTTCGAAGTCGACTACGGAATGATCGCGCGGTTGGGCGAGGAGTCGTCGGGGCTGATCTGGGCGAAAGTAGTCGAAGACTACCAGCGTTACGGAGTGATCGTGACGGACGACGACGGCAACATGGCGCAGATCATCGAAAAGCCGTCGGAGCCGATCTCGAAGTTGGCGAACATCGGCCTTTACTACATCCGGGATCATGAACTGCTTTTCCGTGGCGTGCGACATACGCTCGCCGCCGGACCGGGGAAGCAGGGGGAGTTCTTCCTGACGGATGCGTTCCAGTACATGGTGGACCATGGTGCCAAGCTCGTGCCGGCTCCAGTAGAGGGCTTCTGGGACGCGGGGAAGCCTGAAACGCTGATCGAGACCAACCAACACCTCATTGAGGGCGAGCTGGGCGGTGTCGACCCGTCTGCATCAGTTGAAGGCGCTGAGCTCGTGGAGCCCGTTCGTATCGAGGTGGACGTCGTTGTCCGTGGCGGCACCATCGGGCCGGGTGTGACGCTCGAAGCCGGGGCGCGGGTGGAGGGATCGACGCTCGTGAGCAGTGTTGTCGGGCCGGGAGCGGTGATCGAGAACAGTGACCTGCACGACTCGATCGTGGGAGCACACTCTGTGATCAAGAGTGCTTCAGGATCCATGTCCGTGGCGGATCACTCGCGGTTTGAAGGTGCTTAGAGGGACTCGCTAAAGGGGCTCTCTAGGGAGGGGGTCAGCCCATCCCGTCCAGCGTCATGAGCGTCAAGATCGCGCGTTCAATGCCCAGAGTGCCGTTGGTGTTGTCGTACCACTCATCAAGGGTATGCGCGCGCCCCATTCCGCCTCCAGCGCCTAGGGTCACACTCGGAATGCCGAGCGACATGGGCACGTTCGCATCCGTGGATGAGGGGATCAGCTGCGCGCGGTAGCCCAGTCCTTCTGTGGCTGCGATCGCCGCTTGCACGAGAGGCGCCTGGGCCGATGTGGAGCCGCCAGGGCGACTCCCGATGTCCTCAATGTCCAAGGTGAGCGCAGCACTCCCTTTTTTGCGCCGCGAGTTTTCGTCCGCAATGGCTAGAGTGAGGCGCTCGTGCACGTCCTGGTCGAGGGAGTCGAGTCGTCCCTCGGAAGTACTCCTGACCTCCATTTCTAGCCACACGTCTTCAGGGATCGCGTTCACACTGGTCCCGCCCGCGATTCTGCCAACTGTGAGGGTGGCCCCTTCGCCTGGCTTGATCCGACGCAGGGAGGCGATTGCGTCCCCCAGCGCGTGCAGAGGATTCGCCAGACCGAAGTCGGCCCACGAATGGCCTCCCGGCCCTGTCGCCGTGACCCGATAACGTCGGGAGCCCACGCCCGCGTTCACGATACTCTCATGACCTGCGCCATCGAGTGAGATGAAGCCGCACGCGTCGTTTCCGGCTCCGTCGACTCCGAACAAGTGCCGGACGCCCCGCAGGTTCCCGACACCTTCTTCCCCGACCGTTGCTACGAAGAGCACCGGCGAGACAAGACGAATGCCGGCCTGGGACATGGTGCGGGCAACAGCCAATAGAGCTGCCAGTCCGCGTCCATCGTCACCGATCCCTGGACCGTGGAACCGGTTCCCTTCACGCCGCACTCGCACATCTGTGCCGGCTGGAAAGACCGTATCCAAGTGGGCCGACACGACGAGTGGGGATGGCCCCGGCCCCGGTTCGGCCAGCCAGCCGCACACGTTTCCAACGGCATCGGTGGTGATGTCGACAAGTCCGGCGTCCTCCATGAGTTCGCCCATACGGACTCCTCGAGTCGCTTCGCCGAACGGAGGTGCCTCGATTTCAGTCAGTTCGACCTGCTCCGAGAGAGTACGTTCGTCGGTATCGCGGAGTGTGGTGCGGGCGACAGAAAAGTGTGTGCTGGCGCGCGCGCGTTGGGCTGCTTCGAGGGCCGGATCTCGTTCAGGAAGGGCGTCTTCGGGCATCGGGACCTGGAAGGTTGTTGGTTGCAGCGCCGCTCAGGGCGCGGCCTTGAGTCCGAAGATAACCACCCGGCCCGACAGGTTCTCCCTCCCGGCTAGGGAGATGTGGCTGGGGTCTGTTAACTTCACCGTGCTGCTGACTTCGGCAACTCAACAGGGGGACTTCGTGTTGAAAGAGAAGGACTTGATCCATGACTGGAACCAGTCCGAGTCGAGCTTCGACTGGTCTGCCGTCGGCGAGATCCAACTCGATGATGAGACCCTTCGTGACGGGCTGCAAAATTCGTCCGTGGTGGATCCCTCGATCGGGGACAAGATCGAGCTGCTCCACCTCATGGATGGGCTGGGCATCCATACGGCCGACATTGGCCTCCCGGGCGCTGGGCCACGCGCGGTGAACGCCGTCCGCGGCTTAGCCCAGGAGATCGTGGACTCGGGTTTGTCCATCACAGCGAACTGCGCGGCCCGGACGATGATCGCGGACGTAGAGCCGATCGCTGAGATCAGCCAATCCGTCGGCGTCTCCATCGAGGTCTGCACGTTTATTGGGAGCTCCCCCATTCGGCAGTACACCGAGGAGTGGACGCTCGACAAGATCTTGGCGACCTCGGAGGAGGCTGTGACCTTCGCCGTTGCCCAGGGTCTGCCCGTCCTGATGGTGACGGAGGACACCACCCGAACTCGCCCCGATGACCTAAAGGCGATCTACACTGCCGCGATCGAGTGGGGAGCGAAGCGGCTCTGCCTCGCGGACACGGTTGGGCATGCCACACCGGAAGGAACGAGGGCCTTGGTGCGCTTTGTCATCGAGGAAATCGTCGAGCCGTCCGGAGAAGACATCGGCGTCGACTGGCACGGGCATCGTGATCGTGGATTCGGGCTGGCCAACGCGCTGGCCGCGATCGAAGCCGGTGCTACGCGGGTTCACGGAACGGCTCTTGGAATTGGAGAGCGGAGCGGCAATACGGAGATGGACCTGCTCCTGGTCAACCTCAAGCTCCTCGGCGTGCACGACGCGGATCTAACGACGCTTCCGGAGTACTGCCGGCTGACCGCTAGAGCCTGCGGAGTCCCGCTGGTCCATTCTTATCCGGTTGTTGGTGAGGACGCGTTCCGCACCGGAACTGGCGTTCATGCTGCTGCCATCGTGAAGGCGGAGGCCAAAGGAGATGCCTGGCTGGCCGATCGCATCTATTCGGGTATTCCCGCGTCGATGGTGGGACTTCGCCAACGTATCGAGGTCGGGCCGATGTCGGGTCTGTCGAACGTGAAGTATTGGCTCCGCGAACATGGGTTCGACCCAAACGACGATGCGCTCTGCAGCCGCGTGTTCGACGTTGCGAAGAGTACGGACCATACCCTGAGCGAGCAGGAGATCAGAGCCGTTTGCGCGGAGAGCTAGCGTGACCACTCAGCCGGCTCAACGCGGTGGATGAGGGGTCCTCGAGAAGGCCTGGGATGTCCAGGTAAGTGTGTCGGAACCAACCCACACCCGCACTGTCGACATGCACGTGCGTCGGCTACGCGCCAAGCTCGGAGAGACGGGAGCTTGGATCCAGACGATTCGGGGCCTTGGGTGCCGGCTCAGGGTACCTGAGGGAGTCCAGTAGGACTTCACGTTAGCCCGTTCGCGCGCCGCGCCGTTGCCAAGGCGGGGGGGCGGGGCATACGGTGTTCCCATGTCAGAGAACCCGTTCTCAGAGTCGTCCTCGGACGCGGTAGAAGCGCTGCTCGACGAGGTCACCCAGGAAACTCAACCGCAGCCACTTTTCGATGCGAGTCACCTCCGCGGCCAGATCGCGATCATTACGGGTGGGTCCAGCGGGATCGGACGGGCTGTGGCGTTGGAACTCGGTCAGTGCGGTGTCGATATCGCGTTCTGCTTCCTCGACGCCGGGTCACAGTCTCGACTGGACGCTCAGGCGGTGGCTCGAGAACTACGCCAACACGAAGTCCGTGTGTTCTTCCGCGAGTGTGACGTCCGTGAAAGTCAGGATGTGAACTCGTTCGTTGCCGAAGCCACTGAAGAGCTCGGAGGTGTTCAGATCCTCATCAATAACGCTGGAATCGGGCGCGATCGAGCGATGTGGCACATGCAGGACCACGAGTGGGAAGCGGTGGTGCGGACCAATTTGGACGGAGCTTTTTTCTTTACCCGCGCGGTCACTCCGTTCCTGAGAGCTCAGGAGTACGGGAAGATCGTGAACGTGACGTCGGTACACGGCATCAAGAGTGAGTTCGGGATCTCGAACTATGCGTCGTCCAAGGCCGGCTTGATTGGCCTTACGGAAAGTACGGCGATCGAACTCGGTCCTAAGAACATCAACGTGAACGCGGTGGCCCCCGGGTACATTCGAACCACGAGACTCACGGAGGGTGTCCCTTCCGAGAACCTGGATCGGGCACGCGAGCGTTCGGCGCTCGGACGGCTTGGTGATCCTCAGGACGTGGCAGGAGCGGTGGTCTTCTTTTGCTCCGAAGCGGCTCGTCACATCACCGGAGTGGTACTTCCGGTTGACGGCGGCTATCTGCTCTGACGGCATTGCCCGCATCAACGTCCGCGCCCATTCTCCGCCCATGGAAATTCTGAAACGGCTCGCCAATCTGGTCGACGGACTGAACGACAAGATTGGCTACGGCATCAAGTGGTTGACCTTGATCATGGTGTTGGTCGGCGCGGGCACGGCTGTCCTTCGCTACTTCGGGCGGGGCTTGGGGCTTTCGCTCAACCTCACGCCGCCCACCGAACTCCAGTGGTATCTATTCAGTCTCATCTTCCTGCTGGGCGCGGCGTACGGACTGAACCAGAACGTACATGTCCGCGTCGATGTGCTCTACGAGAAGCTGAGTGCCAAGAAGCAGGCGTGGGTCGACCTGGTTGGAACCGTGATTTTTTTACTCCCGTTCTCCCTAGTCATGCTCTACCTGTCGTGGCCGGCGGTTCGCTCGTCGGTGCAGCTCATGGAGACCTCGCCGGACCCCGGTGGTTTGCCCAGGTGGCCCATCAAGATCGTCATCTTGTTCGCGTTCGGGTTGCTCGCACTCCAAGGCTTCAGCCAGATCGTGAAGCAAGTGGAGATCATCCGAGGCGTCGCTCCCGAGCCGGATGAGAACCCGGAGGTGCACGCATGAATCTCTGGGGTCCGGCGATGTTCGGGGTGGTCCTGATGATGATCTTCAGTGGGTATCCCGTGGCGTTCGCGCTCGGGGGGACCGCGCTGATTTTTGCTGGACTGGCTTCTCTGTTCGATCTGTTCCCGCTGCCGCTCTTGTTCGCGTTACCCGAGCGCACGTTCGGAACGATGTCGAACCAGGTCCTGCTCGCGGTTCCGTTCTTCATCTTTATGGGTACGGTGCTCGAGAAGTCCAAGCTGGCGGAGCAACTACTCGAGACGATCGGCGTCCTGTTCGGACGCTTCCGCGGCGGCCTCGCGATCGGGGTGGTGTTCGTGGGAGCCCTGCTCGCGGCGGCCACGGGTGTCGTAGGGGCCAGCGTCACCGCCATGGGCCTGATTTCCCTGCCGGTTATGCAGCGAAACGGGTACGACGAGAAGCTCAGCCTAGGTGTGATCGCAGCGTCCGGGACCTTGGGTCAGATCATTCCGCCGTCGATCGTCCTGATCGTCCTTGGCGACCAAATGGGCGTCAGCGTGGGCGATCTTTTCCGTGCCGCCTTGGTGCCAGGCCTGATCCTGACCGGAGGGTATGCGGTCTACATCGCGGGCTTGGCCATCGTGAACAAGACCGTCGCGCCCGCGCTTCCCGAGTCGATGCGACTGAAGGGCTTTGAGCTCTTAAAGCGAGTCGTGCTGTCGTTGTTGCCCCCTCTCGCGCTCATCGTTGTGGTGCTCGGGAGCATCTTCGCGGGTGTCGCGACCCCGACTGAAGCGGGTGCACTCGGTGCCGTAGGTGCGATGGTACTCGCGGCGTTGAACCGGCAGTTGTCCATGAAGGCGCTGAATGCCGCGATGGAAGAAACCAGCCGCCTCACGATCATGGTGGTGTTCCTCCTCATTGGTTCGACGGCCTTCGCGCTCGTCTTCCGCGGGTTGGACGGCGATCTGTGGATCGAGGGACTCCTGACGGGGATCCCGGGTGGAGCGCTCGGATTCCTCATTGTCGTGAACGTGGTCGTCTTCCTGCTCGGGTTCTTCATCGACTTCTTCGAGATCGCCTTCATCATCGTGCCGCTTATCGTGCCGGCCGCCTTGGCACTCGGAGTCGATCTCACTTGGCTGGGAATCGTTCTCGCGGTGAACCTCCAGACATCGTTCCTGACACCTCCCTTCGGGTTCAGTCTGTTCTACCTGAGAGGGGTCACCCCGAGCACGATTTCCACGCAGTCGATTTATCGTGGTGTGATTCCGTTTATCGTGATCCAGGTTGTCGTACTCGCAGGCGTCGTCTGGATGGCGGTGCCGAAGTAGAACGATGTCCGGCGACTTGAAGACCGTTTGGACGGGCGGACGACGAAAGCTGGGGGCGGACCCGCTATTCGGACCGTGGGTGAAGGCGATCGGGACAATCCGGCTTCCCGTGGCGACCGAAGAGCCGTTCTTCTACCTGGCTCGGGCCATCTGTTACCAGCAGCTCGCCGGTGCGGCCGCATCAACGATCCACGGACGTTTTTGTAAGGCCCTCAAAGGCGAAGTGACGCCCGCGAAAGTGCTGCGCGTCAGGGAGACGACCCTGCGGGGCACTGGGTTGTCGCGAGCGAAACTCGCTGCGATCCGCGATCTCGCCCAGAAAGTGCGCTCCGGGGAGGTCGAAATTCACGACCTGGACGAGCATACGAACGAAGAAGTGATTCGTCGTCTCGTGCTCGTGAAGGGGATCGGCGAGTGGACCGCTCAGATGTACCTGATCTTCAGGCTCTTCAGGCCTGACGTGTGGCCCACCGGTGACCTCGGCGTGCGCGCTGGTTACGCAAAGGTCCATGGCCTGGGCGAGTATCCGACACAGAAGGAGCTCGGGCCGCTCGGTGAACCCTACGCTCCTTGGCGGAGCGCTGCTGCGTGGTATTGCTACCGGGTACTGGATATCGAAGCGCCCTGATCGAAGACGTTTCATCCACACTGTGGATTGTGTTGGAGAGCGATCGGGCTCTTCGGCGTGATGCAGGGCCCGTTTTTCGACGTGTCGACTACGGACCCGGCGACGTTCGTTGTAGCGCCCGTCCTGCTGGCCGCAGTGAGCCTGTTGGCGTCTTGGCGCCCGGCCAGGCGGGCATCTCGAGTGAGCCCGGTTGAGGCGCTGCGTTCGGGGTAGAGCCTGCGTGAGGGTGCAGATAAAAAAAGCGGACCCCGACGAATCGGGGCCCGCTTTTTCTTTGCCAAACTGGAGTTAGCCGATCGGATTCCCGACTCTCGGGAAGGCGAACTGAGCGTAGCTCAGCTCGTTGCCTGCCGCGTATGGGAACGACATATCCCTGAAGGCCTTCCAAGACTGGTAGACCTCGTTGGTGACCGCGTCCCCGGCCGCCTGCTCCTCCAGGAAGTCCATGGATTCGGTCCAGGCTGCTTCCATGATCTCGTTCGGGTATTCCCGGACGATCACACCGTGCTCGCTGGTCAGGACGTTGAGTGCTGCCGGGTTCGCCGCATCGTAGCTGGCGAGCGTGCTTGAGATCGTCTCTCCGCACGCGGTTCGAAGTATTGCTTGATACGCAGCCGGTAGCTCGTCGTATGCGGCCTGGTTCGTGAGCAGGCTCATTGTCACGCCCGGTTCCCACCACCCTGGGTAGTAGTAGTTCTTCGCGACCTGGTGGAAGCCGCTCTTCAAATCGTCGTGAGGGCCGACCCACTCGGTAGCGTCGATCGCACCGCGCTCTAGGGCGGGGTAGATCTCGGCGCCGGCTAGCACTTGCACGGTCACGCCTAACCGGGTCATGATCTCGCCGCCCATGCCCGGAATGCGCATGCGCAGACCCTGAATGTCGGCCAGGCTGTTGATCGGCTCGCGGAACCACCCACCCATTTGTCCACCCGTGGACGACACGGGGAAGGTGATGAGGCCGAAGTCAGCGTAGATGTTGTTTAGAAGATCGAGTCCGCCTCCGTGATACAACCACGAGATCTGTTGGCGGCAGTTGAGGCCGAACGGCACCGCAGCATCGAAGGCAAGGGCAGGGTGCTTTCCAGTGTAGTAGTAGCCAGGCGAGATGCCGCACTGGACTGTGCCTTGCATGACTCCGTCCATGACCTGGAGTGGGGGCACGATCTCACCGGCAGCGTAGACTCGGATGTTGAAGTTGCCGCCCGTCATCTCGGAAACACGCTCAGCGAGCCGCTCGCCAGCACCGTAAAGGATGTCCGCGCCGGGCCCGAAGCTCCCCGTAAGGCGCCAGTTAACGCGAGGTCCGGAGACGCCCTCCGCCGAGACACTACCGCCGCCGCCGTCGCTCGAACACGCGCCCAGTGCAGCCGCGCCCGCTCCAACTCCCGCCTTCTTGAGAAAGTCCCGTCTCTTGATCGTCATCCCGTACAGCCTCGATGTCTTGGTTCAGCAGCCTCAGAGGGCCAATGAAGTAACCCGTGGCGCGGTGTCGGGCAATCCAAAGGCGGGGCGGCTGGCGCGACGGGCCGGCTCGTCGGATCTTGCGGTCTTCGCTGAGGTTTTGGACTTGTTCTTCGAGGTTTCGATGCGTACCAATCGTGCGTGGCACATCGCCGCACTTCTGACTGTCGCCTTTTCGCTCGTAGCCGCGCCTGCAGCCTTGGTGGCACAAGCCTCTGAGCCTGTCCGTGCCGGCTCCGGGATGGTCGTGTCCACGCAGTGGATCGCCTCAGAGGTCGGCCGCGACGTGCTCGCTGCGGGTGGAAACGCCGTGGACGCCGCGATCGCCACAGGCTTCGCGTTGGCCGTCACGCATCCCTCTGCGGGCAACATTGGCGGGGGCGGCTTCATGGTGATCCGCTTCCCGAACGGGCAGTCCACCGCAATCGACTTTCGCGAAAAGGCACCGCTCGCCGCAGACCCGTTGATGTGGTTGGACGAAAACGGGGAGTACTCATCTCAGATCCACCACCGCAGCCATATGGCCGTAGGCGTCCCAGGTACGGTCGCGGGCTTTGACAAAGCGCACCGGCTCTACGGCGACATGAATTGGGAGCGGCTGGTCTATCCCTCGGTCGCGCTCGCACAGGACGGATTCGAACTGAGTGGTCGCCTGGCCGGTGGGTTGAGTCGGCTCGTGGAGCGCACGAATGCTCATCCAGCGACGGTGGCACAGTTCTCAAACAATGGGACGCCATTCGGAGAGGGCGAGACGTTCCGGCAAGCCGATTTGGGCCGAACCCTCCAACGCATCATGCTCAATCGCCGCGATGGGTTCTACAGCGGCGAGACGGCGCGCCTCATCGCGGAAGAGATGGCCGCGAATGGTGGGCTGATTACCGAAGCCGACCTCGAACTCTATGAGGCTAGAGAGCGCAGCCCCATCAAGGGTACCTACCGTGGGTACGACATCATCTCGATGCCGCCCCCGAGTTCTGGTGGGGTGGCCATGGTCACGATGTTGAACATCCTCGAGGGATACGACCTGCCGTCGCTCGGGCATAACACTGCGCCGTACATCCATCACCTGAGTGAGGCGATGCGCCGCGGCTTCAAGGAACGAGCACAGTACTTGGCCGACCCGGACTTTGTGGACATGCCGATCTTTGAACTGACCAGTAAGGACCACGCTGCCGCGTTGCGGGCTAGCATTTTGCCGGACATGGCGACCCCGTCTCAGCCCTCGGATATCACGATGGGCTACGAGAGCCCGGAGACCACGCACTACTCAGTCGTGGATGGAAATGGGATGGCGGTTTCTGTCACGTACACTCTCGAATCTGGCTATGGCTCGGGGATCGTCGTGCCCGGTGGTGGCTTCTTACTCAACAACGAGATGGGTGACTTCAATGCCGGACCAGGCCTGACGAACGAAACCGGCCTCATCGGGACGACCCCGAACCTCGCGCGGCCCCAGCAGCGCATGCTCTCCTCCATGACGCCGAGCATCGTTGCGAAGGACGGGCGTCTGGTCGCTGTGGTCGGTAGCCCCGGTGGCCGCACGATCATCAACACGGTCATGCAGGTGATCCTGAACGTGGTCGACTTCGGTATGAACATTCAGGAAGCCGTGAACGCCAAGCGTATTCACCATCAGTGGTTGCCGGACCGGATCCGCATCGAAGGAGATGGTGCTTCGGCCGATGCCATCACGGCGCTTGAAGCGATGGGGCACACCGTCCAGATGGGTGGTGGGCAGGGGACTGCGCACTCGATCATGATCGACGCTCGGACCGGTGAACGGTTGGGTGCCGCAGATCCGAGGAATCCGGACGCTGGGGCGAGAGGGAATTGAGGGTCCGAGTCACGGTTTGTTGTAAATTAAAAATGAAGAACACGCTTAGAGACTGCTCCTGTTGGTTGATCGGTAGGGAAAGACCATGAGACATATGAGAACCGCGGTCGTTCTGACGGCCATGTTCACCTTTGGCGCAGCCGGCATGGCTGCCCAATCCACCGGGCCCTCGCACGCAGGGTATGACCCGAACGCCCCGCGTGACGGGCATTACCACAACGGCGAACTCGGTGAAAAGCTTCTCATTCTTGAATCGAATCTGAAGTGTGATTGTGGATGCGGGCTCGACGTGCACTCGTGTCAGTTCCAGATGCAGTGTGGGACGGCTCCGGTCTGGTCGGTTCGCATTCGGGAGGCGCTCGAAGCCGGGGAGTCGGTTGATGTGATCCAGGCAGGATTCGTTGCCGACTTCGGAAAAACCGTGTTGATGTCGCCACCGGCCGAGGGCTTCAATCTCATCGGCTACTTTCTACCTGCGATCGCTATTTTGACCGCGGGCATGCTCTTGGGCCTGCTCACACGGCGCGGGACGCGCCGTGAGGACATGGTGCCGATCGAGGTGCTCACAGACGAAGATGCTGCCCGCCTCAGCGCAGCCATGAAGAAGCTCGATTCGCTGGAGAGCCCTGACTGGTAGGTCGGTTAGCGCGTCAGGTCCCACCGCTCGACGTACTCGACGTCAAAGTCGTCCTGGGTTCGCCCGAGAATATAGTCGGGACCGATCTCGAAGACTTCTAAGTCGCTCGGTGTCTCGACGAAGCCCAGCACCCGGCCCTCACGGTCGAAGACGGTCCAGATGACCTGTTCGTCTCCAGGGAGTTGGTACTCCTGGACCCACAGGTGGCCGAGCGGATCCGACTTCACATCTGCATAAGCGGGGAAGGCGTCCACTAGCGGCATTTCCGCGACCCTCTCCATCTGCTGAGCACGCTCTTCTGGGTCGCTGTCGGTGTAACGTTCCAGGAAATAGGCGTTTAGTTGATCCTGGGTCGGTGATGAGGCCAGATGGCCTCGCCGGATGATGCGGGTCGGCACCCCGTCCGGATCGAAGGCCTGCAATTCGTAGGTGTCGGTTGCACTTACGACGACCTCGGCACCCCACGAGGTATGCACTGTGTTCCGCCCGAACGGGTGGGTGTTGACGGACATGAATCCAGGCCCGGCTACCACGAACGCCTCTTGTCCCGGAAATACACCGAATGACTGCGCGTCCTCACCGTCCGGGGAGATCGTGGCGTGCTCGTAATCAGACCGGGTCAGCCCGTCCGGAATTTCACCTACGGGGAAGATCGCTCCGGACCGCACAAGCAGGCGCCCGTTGGACAATATCCCTCGGAACTGTGGAGCGACGAGGTCTTCGTTGTCATGGAGGGCAAAAGTCCGCCCGTGGACTCCGTCCAGCCCATAGATCGAGATCCGGCGTTGCCGGGAATCGAAGGCCATGATCGAATCACCAGCCCATGCGTCGATCTCGATGATACCCGTGAACTCGCCGGGTCCTTCACCCTCGCGGCCCCAGGAGGCCAGGTGAAGTCCTTCGTCGTCGAAGACCCGCATCTCGTTCGAGCCTCGGTTGACCACCACAATGCGCCCATCCTCGAGTCGCATGGCGTCGGAGACCCGGAAGAGCTGGTAGGCATCCTCACCCTCGAGTGTGCCAATCGAGACGGTCGGGCTGGCTGAGATACTCCAAGGGAGTCTCGAGTTCGGCTGCGGCATGTCGTTCTCGACGATCGTGACGCCCGCGCTGTCGCGAACCACCGACTGCGGTGCGGATCGAGCGTCGTTCGAGTCGGCGCACCCCGCCATGAGCCCGCCTGTTACCACGACAACGAAAATGAGTCCGGTCTTCGTTCTCATCGTCCCATCCACTATCTGCTCCCGAGACGACTGCCCCGGAATCGTCCGAGTGTTACGACCCCGTCAGTCGTTCACATAGGTCAGGAAGTTGTTCGGATCGTCGTTCTCACCCCGAACCGTCTCCCAGAAGTGTTTCTGCAATGCGAGACCGACGGGCCCTGCGGTTCCCGCTCCGACCGGAATCCTGTCGACGCTCCGAACCGGGGTCACTTCCGCGGCCGTGCCTGTGAAGAAGATCTCGTCCGCTGTGTAGAGGCTCTCTCTAGGGACATGCTGTTCACGGACCGTGTAGCCGAGGTCGTTTGCCAACTGGATGACTGCGTGTCTGGTGATGCCGTTGAGCGATGTCCCGTCGAGGAACGGTGTGAGGACCACGCCATCCCGCACGAGGAAGATGTTCATCCCGCTGCCCTCACTCACGAGCCCATCGGGCCCAAGCGCGATGGCGTCCACGTACCCGTTCTCGATCGCTTCCATCTTCATGAGCTGGGCGCTCACATAATGCCCCCCCGCTTTGGCGGCGACGGGGATCGTGTTGGGATGCGCCCTCCACCACGTCGACACACAAACGTCCACACCGTGTTTGAGCGCCTCTTCACCCAGGTAGGCTCCCCAGGGCCAGGAGGCCACATAAGAGTCGATGGGGCTGGCGTATGGGTTGAGGCTGATCGAACCGTAGCCCCGAAGGATCATGGGGCGGATATAGCAGGAATCCAGCTTGTTCCGTCGCACGACTTCGAGGATCGCCTCCTTGAACTCCGGAGGGCCGTAATCCTCTGGAGTCATGCGATAGACCTTCGCCGAGTCCATGAGGCGCCGGAGGTGCTGGTCCAGCTTGAAGATTGCTGGGCCCTTGGGCGTCTCGTAGGCACGAATTCCCTCGAAGACCGACGTGCCGAACTGGACGGCGGTACTCAGAAGGTGAAGCTGGGCATCGTGCCAGCCGATCATCTCACCGTTTTTCCAGATCCAATCCGATTCCTGAAAGCCGACAGCACCCATCAGTACAGTCCTTTAATCCAGCCGCCGTCCACAGCGACTGATTGTCCGGTTACGTAAGAAGCCTGCTCAGAACATAAGAATGCTGCTACCGCGCCTAGCTCTGGCGGGTCCCCCAGACGCCCCATGGGAATCTCGCCCTCCCAGCTCTCGTACGCGCCTTCAATCGTGAGACTGTCACGTTCGGCGACGGCTTCGGCCAAGTGGATCAGCCGCTCTGTGCGGGTGAACCCTGGCAGAACGTTATTCACCGTCACGTTGAACGAGGCCACTTCGTTGGAGATCGTCTTCGCGAATCCGGTTACGCCGGCCCGAATGGAGTTGGACAAAATGAGACCAGCCACGGGCTGCTTCACAGAAATCGAGGTGACATTCACGATGCGGCCCCAACGCTGCTCTTTCATCCCGGGCAGTACAGCCCGCGTGAGGTTTACCACACTCTCAAAGTTCTGAGCGATGGCTTGGCTCCAGACTTCGGCGGAGTGATTCTCGAAGGGGCCGGCAGGTGGACCGCCCGTGTTGGTCACTAGAATGTCGATGGTGCCAAACGCTTCCTGAGCTGCCGAGACTACGGCGTCGACGCCGGCCGGATCCGTCAGGTCAGCCTCGACCATCTCGACGCGAACCCCTGATGCGGCAATGATCTCACTCTGGACTTGCTGGAGCTTTTCGGAAGACCTGGAGTTGATGACCAAGTTGGCGCCTTCCGCGGCGAGCGCGTCCGCGATGGCGCGCCCGAGCCCCGAGCTCGAACCACAGACGAGGGCTGTCTTACCCTTGATGCCGAGATCCATGTAGGTCAGTCCTCGTCGTGGAAGTAGGAGTCAGATCCGTCCAGCCAGTCTTCGCGCGGCGGACTAAAGACATCCAGGTCGAACGTGTCTTCGAGCGCTTCCGCCCTATGCGGCACGTGGGACGGCAGGTAGAGGACCTCGCCGGCGCCGACTACACGCTCGTGATACCCTTCAGTGCCCTCGTCGCCGATCCAGAAGCGGAGCGAGCCGGTCACTATGTAGGTCAATTGTTCGTTCTCGTGACTGTGTTTCGGTACGATCGCGCCTTTGTCTAGGTAGACATGGGCGAGCATCATGCGGTCTCCGGTGAAGAGCCTGCGCGTGATGTTCTCTTTGACCGTCTCCAGTGGGATGTCTTCCCACTTCTCGTGGCGAACGCCGGTGTCGCTCATCTGTGCTCCAGGGTCGATTGGCGGACCGGCCAATCGGCGGCTGGAGGCCGCCGATGTCAATGGCGACTGCGACTTCGGTCTGGCGGGGGGCGCCGCTTCTTTGCGCGGCGCCCCCGCTCAGACTTCGCTTAGTCCCTCAGTGAGGTCGCTGCGTCCACTCTGCTCGCTCGCCTCGCTGGAAGCCAGGCCGCCAGCGTCACCGTCGCGAAGCGGACCGCGGCCGACGCTCCGATGACCAGCGGGTCACTGGGTTCGACCTGGAAGAGGAGCCCTTGAAGCGCTTGGGCGAGCCCCGCAGCGATCGCTGTGCCCAACCCGATCCCGATCAGCACGATGCCGATTCCTCGCGCCAGGACGAGCCAGATGAGTGACTTCGGACGTGCGCCTAATGCGATCCGAATGCCCATCTCTCGGACTCGTTGAGACGCACCAAACGACACCAGGCCGTTGAGCCCGACGGCTGCGAGCAACAACGCGAGCCCGGAGAACGCTGCGATCAAGGCTCCGACGCAACGGCGGTCTGGAGGGGCTGCGGCGTCGGGTTCGCGCCCGCCCTCACCCTGCACGTGCAGCATCATTGAAGGGGAAGAGTGAGCGAGTGCGGGGTGTTAGGCTTGCTACTCCGGAAGGACCGCCACGCCTAGCGTGAAGACACCCACATCCGTGTGCCACACGATGTCACCGCTCGCGAGATCGACGGCCACGACTCCACCGCGAGACCTCGTGTTTCCTTCGTACGTCACGTAGGCGATCGATCTGCCCGGAGACAGAGCCACCCCGTGCGGATTCGCACCAGGTATCACCACGGATCGTGTCCCCCCCCTCAGTAGATCCACGATCGACACGGTGCCCGCCCCACGGTTGGCGACCACGGCTCTATCCCGTCCGACCTCGATCTGAGCTCCCCCGTCGTCCGTGGAAAGAAGTGTTCGAGATCCCGGGGTATTGAGGTCGACGTCGACGACATGCGGCGCCGCCCCGAGGGTAAGGAAGAGTCGGCTATTGTCGCGCCATGCGACGTTCATTGGCTTGGCTCCAGCCTCCGTCGACAGGCGCTGGAAGTCGCTGAGATCTGCCGCGTCGAGGATCACGAGCTGATCGCCGCCGGCGCACGTCACTGCGATGAATGCTCCGTCCGGTGAATACGATGCATCGTGCGGAGCCGGACACACCTCAGGTGATGCGTGGATCGTGAGGTCTCGGGTGTTCACAAAAGCGACCCGGCTGTTCACACCGCCGCCACTCAACCAGTAATCGGGGACCGCAGCCATCTCGCCGTCGGGCGAAAGGCGGACGCGCGCGGCGCCGCTCGTGGGCAGCGTGACTCGTCCCACCAGGCGCAGCCCCTCCGATTCATACTTCCACAGAGTGGGTTCGCCATGGGAAAGAGTGACGTAGAAGTGCTGGCCGTCCGGCGAGACCGCGATCCCGTGGGGTTCGTCTCTTTCCCCGGGCCGCGGATCCAACCACAACGAGTCCAGCACCTCGCCCGTCGCCGCGTCTAGGACGAAGACCTGATCTGTGAAGCCTGAGGTTACGAGAAGCCGCCCGGAGGGCACTTCGGCACAGCCGGCCGCAACAAGCGCTACGGCCACGGACAGGACGAGGCGGTGCAGTGCGCCGCCCGACCCGATCATCGCGGTGGCTCGAGCGCGATGAGCCCTTCGTTCATGTCGGAGACCCACAGGAGGCCCTGGTGGAGCTGCGGTGCCCAAGAGCATGTGAAGGCCGTGGAGCGATCGCACTCTCCGAAACCGAAGTTGTAGAGGGCCCGGGTGATCTCGCGGCCTTGTCGGTCGAGCTGGCCCATCAGGTCTCCACTCACATCCAGCGCGCGAAGCCCTTGGCCGTACCAAGCGAGGTAGAGCGTCGACTGTGCTTCATCCAGCCAGAAGTTGTGCGGTGGTTGGTCCTTAATCTCATATGTCGCGACTTCGCGGGGCTCACGAAGGTTACGGACGTCCACAACGTGCATGACGCCGGGTGCCGAGAAGTCCTCCTCGCCGACGAACACATACCCAGCCTCCGGCCAATACCACGCGTTGTGAGTTTGTCCGGACAAGTCAGAAAGACGCGCGACCTCGACTGGGGCAGAAGGAGTTCCGCCTGCAATGCCGTGTCCGACGTCGAGAATGATTAGGCCTGCGTTCCAATGAGACAGGAATGCGAGCCCGTCTCGGACATACACATCGTGCAGGAACGATTCGCCCGCCCAGAATCGGGCGGCGACGGTGGGGAGGGATGGGTCGGAGATATCGAGAATCCGAAGACCATTTCCTATGCCGTCCACGACGAGGTACGCGTAGTCACCGTCGATCCACACGTTGTGCACACCGGACTGCAACTCATCCGTGAATCGGCCGACAACCTCCGGCTCAAGCGGATCCGTAAGGTCCAGGATGGTGATGCCATTGAGCCCATTCGCGGATCCCTCGTGCGTCGCGATCGCCAACGTTCCGTCCTCGCGCACTTTCACGTCATTCACCGTTCGTGCGTCGAGCTCGAGGGTGGACGACAGAGTCGGCGAGGTCGGGTCCGCGATATCCCACACGTTGAGCATGTTGCCCAAGCGCACCGAGTCGCCGACCTGGCGCGATCCCCAGGTGCCCGAGTAGGCCACGTCACCGTGCAGCCAAAGATCCGAGGTGAAGCGCAGTGTTTCCCTCGCGCGACCCACTGTTGTGAACGCTCCCCGGAGTCCTCGCTCAGAGACGTTGAAGGTCACGGCATCCTCCGCGTCGCCGACCTGGGCCGTGATCGTGACTGTGCCCGACTCGTAGGCGACGAACTGACCGGTCGCACCCACGAAGCCCGCGGTCGCGGGATTCAGCGTCCACGTAACCGGAGCGCCCTGAACCAACTCGCCGGCGTCGTCTCGTACCTCCACAGCGAGTCCGACGACATCGCCCGTCCGAATCTCCGTCGTGGACGTTGAGAGCGTCAGGATGGCGGCGGCTTCTTCTTCGGCGCTCAGCACCGTGAAGTGGATGGTCAATTGAGCGCTGATACCACGGAGGCAGGAGCCAAGCCAATGAACCTCGCATGGCCCGACCCCACCGCTTGCGACGAGTACTGCGTCGTAGAAACCCGGCTGAAGTGATGCTTCGTTCGTGATCCCCAAATGGATCGTGCGTGTGTCCCCCGGATTCAGAGTGGGCACTTCCGCCGGATCGCTGGTGATGTGCACGCCTGGCACCGTTGCGCCTGCGAGGTCTTGAACGGCCACTGAAATCATCTCGACGGGGCCGATGGACTGGCCTCCTAAATTCCGGATGTCAACTTCACCCTCACGGAGGGGTCCTAACTCCAGCATGGTCGCTGAGAAACTCAGCTCCGGCGGAAGCTGGGGCTCAGACGGCCCCCCACACGCCGCCCACGCCAAACCCGCGCAAAGTGCGGCCAGGAGACGGTGGGTCGATGGCATGGTGGGCACGTGACTCATGACTGAAGGTGACGGAAGAGTCCTCCCCAAGAAGGACCCCTACCCTGAAATACGCTTCACGGGGTGAAGGTTGGCAAGGCAACTGCCGAGCTTCAACAGCTAGGGTGCCTTGTCTAGCTTACTTGGCTGCAACGTATCGGTGTAGCAGGCGACAAAACGAGGAGCCTCGGAACATGGGCATCGGCCGAACATCCACGACAGGAATTGCGCTCGCGTTGTTGGCGATCGGGCTTGCCTCCTGTGGTGGTAATCCACCGCCGCCTCTGCCGGGAACGACGCGTGGGGCGCCCCCTGACCTTAGAGGGCGCCGAGTGATCGTACTCCCGGTCCAGCAAAACCTGGGTGTCGCAGGTGATATCGATGCAGAAATGGCCTTCGGGCTTCAGGATAAGACCCGAGAGGTTACGTGGATCTTGGACGCAGAAGTCCAAGAAATTCTCAGGCGTTCACCGGGAATCTCAGCGGGGACGCGTGGCCTCCCGGTAGGACACTTCTTGTTGGCTGAAGTGCAGCGGGTCGGGGAGCCCCTGTATGGGAACTTCCGAAGAATGTCAGCGCTGGTGGACGCCGGGATGATTCTCCTCCCGGTTCAGGCTGTAGTGAGCGCCGTTGAGGGTGAAGACCCGCGGGTCGAGCTTGCGGTCGCTCTTATCGATTCACGCACCGGCAGAGTGGAGTGGTTCGCAATAGTGGAAGGTGGTGCGTTTCCGGCCGGTGATCCTCGTGGCATAGCGTCCGCTGTGGACGCTTTGGCCCGGAGGTTGCTGTGGTACGTAGGTGTGTGACCGGAATCACGTGCGAGGAAAGTGAAATCATGAATCGGACGACGATGAAGCGATATATGGGGGGCATCCCTCTCGCGGCTGTACTCATGGGCCTGGCATGCACCGAGGTGGATCTCACGGTGCCTTCCGCAGATGAGGTCGAGTCGTACTACACGGTGACCAGTAATCTCGAGAGCCGCGTGACCGGCAACGTGGCCACGATTCGCATCAGCCAGAGCGCACAACAGCTCCGGCGTGGTGGTTCGTTGTGGGCCAAGGTCGGCCCGTACATCTACCTGTTCTCGGACGAAACGCACCAGCTCTTCGCGGCGTTTCCCGGACTGGCCGCAGTCCGGGTCGTAACGACCGTAGGACAAGCTGAAGTAGCCACCGTGCTTCTCGCACGGGACGAACTCACCGACGTGACGTGGAGGCGAGCCAAGAACCTCGCTGGGCGCGTCAGAGTCGAAGGTACAGAGCGAGTAACGCTCCTTCAGGATCTGGTTCGGTGGGGTGAACAGCACACCGAATTCGAGTACAACGCCCGGTATACACGCAGCCGTTAAGCCTCGCGTACGACGCGGGGTGATGGTCGCCACAACTCCATATAGAACGAAATGTCTCAGACCATCACAGTGATCCCGGGCGACGGAATTGGCCCTGAAGTCACGGACGCGACGCTCACCGTACTCAAAGCCGCTGGCGCGGACCTCGAGTACGACATGCAGCAGGCCGGACTCATCGCGCTTCAGGAGCAACGCAACCCGCTCCCCCAGAGCACGCTTGATTCTGCGGAAGAGCATCGGATCATGCTCAAGGGTCCGCTCACGACCCCCTCGGGTTCCGGTTTTCGCTCCATCAACGTCGAGATGAGAAAGGCGTTCGACCTCTACTCCAACGTGCGGCCCGTTCGGACTCTCGTCCCCGGGGGGCGTTACGAGGACATCGACCTCGTCCTGATTCGTGAGAACACGGAAGGGCTATACGTCGGTGTTGAGCACTACATCGGCATGCACGGGGATCCGAGAGCGGCAGCTGAGTCGGTCATGATCATCACGCGCTTCGGTGCCGAACGGATCTGCCGGTGCGCCTTCGAATACGCTCGCGCGAACGGTCGCAAAAAAGTCACCCTGGCCCACAAAGCCAACATTCTGAAATACACCCAGGGGCTGTTCCTCGACATCGGGCGGGAGGTCGCGAAGGAGTATCCCGACATCGAATTTGAGGATCGCATCATCGATGCAACGGCGATGCTTCTCGTCCTCGATCCGTACCAATTCGATGTCCTCGTTATGGAGAACATGTTCGGTGACATCTTGTCGGACCTCATGGCCGGGCTCGTCGGTGGACTCGGCTTTGCGCCGGCCGGTAACATTGGGACTGACGCGGCCATGTTCGAAGCCGTGCACGGCTCAGCGCCTGATATCGCAGGGCAGGGCGTCGCGAATCCGACCGGCCTCTTGATGTCAGCGTGCATGCTTCTTGATCATGTGGAGCAGGAGGACGTCGCGACGCGCATTCGCGCTGCGGTGGATCATGTGATCATGGGCGAGACCCACCGCACCGTGGACATGGGTGGAAACGCCGGCACGAAGCAGTACACTGAGGCGTTGGTCCGAGCACTCAGCTAGAAGGCGCGCGGTACCTGGCACATCTCAGCAACAGACAGGAGTCCCATGGCTCGGAAGAAGACCACGTGGCGAGACCGGTTTCCCGAAGAGGTGACCTGCGTCCGCTGTCTTGAGGTTCAACCCCTAGTCGACGTGGACCGACTCCTTTGGTGCAAGGACTGCTGTGCCTCGGCTCGCAACCGGGCTGGCTGGTGGGGCTGGCTGGGGGGGCTGGTCTTCGGCGGAGCGATCTCACTCTACATCTGGATCGTGATTCGCCCTACGGACCTCGTTATGGGTGGGTGGTTTGGTACAGTCGCGATGGCGATCTGGCTCGGAGCGAAAGCGTGTCGTGAGCTCGCGTACGGAATCATGCGCTTCTCGAACGACCGCGCCGTGGACGCCGTGCCGCCAAGCCTCACGGAACTCGAGGAGTAGCGATTCGACTGTCGGATTTCTTCGGTCCGAGCGTTACTTTCTAGCTAACAAAGGCTTCGAGCCTTCCAATTCCGTCCGACCAACCTGACCGGCCATGGCCCGCTTCGAAGGCATCGACTTTTACGACATCGACGCACTCCTCTCTGAAGAGGAGCGCATGGTACGTGACACGATCCGCTCTTGGGTCGAAGACCGTCTCATGCCTATCATCGGTGATGCGTACATCAACCGGTCGTTCCCCACGGAGCTGATCCCGGAGATGGGGGAGCTCGGTGTGCTCGGTGCGAATCTCCCGGAGAAGTACGGGTGTGCTGGCCTGAACAACGTCGCGTACGGAATCATCATGCAGGAGTTGGAGCGGGGTGATTCCGGTATCCGTTCCTTTGTGTCCGTTCAGGGCGCGTTGGTCATGTACCCCATTTTCGCCTTCGGAAGTGAAGAACACCGCACCGAGTGGCTGCCGAAGTTGGCCACTGGAGAAGCGATCGGGTGCTTCGGCCTCACCGAACCGGACTATGGCTCGAATCCGTCCGGAATGATCACGACGGCGAAAAAAACTGACGATGGCTGGCTGTTGAACGGCGCCAAGATGTGGATCACCAACGGTTCGATGGCCGACGTCGCGGTCGTCTGGGCGCAGACAGGTGAGAGTGGAGACACGAGGAGTATTCGTGGTTTTGTCGTTCCTACCGACACGCCCGGATTCAGCGCCAAGGACCAGAAAGGCAAATTGTCGCTCCTCGCGTCAGATACGAGCGAACTCGTGTTTCAGGACGTTGCGCTGCCCGACAGTGCGCTCATGCCGGACAGTGACGTTGGCCTGAAGGCCCCGCTCATGTGCCTCACGCAGGCGCGCTACGGGATCTCATGGGGTGTGGTCGGTGCGGCGATGGCGTGCTTCGACGAGGCGCTCTCGTACGCGAAGCAACGCGTCATGTTCGACACCACGATCGGGGCCAAGCAGATCCAGCAGGTTCGCTTGGCGGACATGCTTACGAGTATCACCCAGGGTCAGCTCCTCACGTATCGCTTGGGTCGCATGAAGGACGAAGGGACGATGACTCCTCAGCAGGTTTCGCTCGCTAAAAGAGCGAACTGCGATATGGCTACGGATATCGCGCGTGAAGCGCGTAGGCTGCTGGGTGCCAACGGTATTCTCGCCGAATACCACTCGATGCGTCACATGGCCAACCTCGAGTCGGTCTACACGTACGAAGGCACGCACGACATCCACTCGTTGATTCTCGGCCAGAAGTTGACCGGTACGAGCGCCTTCTAGGACCGACCCGTGACAAAGTAGGGGACGGCGGACCACGACTGGGCGCTTATTTCACCAGCCGTCCCGCGTCGACCCAGATGTCGCCGTCTATGGTTACCGTGGCGTCCACGAAGAAATTCCAACGGACGTATCCGCCGCCGACGTTTCCTCCGAGCTCGGTGTTGTCCCCCAACGAGAGGCGCACCACGCCGGCCCCGTATCCATAGTACGGAATCCAGCTCTCGCCTTCCGTTGGGATGGCGAGCAGCGGGTTGAAGCCGAGCGCGAATTCGCGGAATGCACGTCCAGCGGGCCCTGCGTTGTCGATCTCTGACATCGCTGCATCGGCACCGACGTCCGCATTGAGCGAGGTCATGACCCCGCGCTCGAATTCCAACGTCAGGTTCTGTGTGGGCTCACCATTCCACTGTGAAGGCGGGAAGACGATCGTCCCGTTCACAGTCTCTTCGATGGGGGCTACTCGAATCGCTCCGGCAGGCAGCTCGATTTCGCGATCGATGAGATTTCGGCCCTGTGCGGCCCGTGCAGCGCTCGCATTCCCATCTTGTTTCGTGACCGGGCGATCTCCGATTTGGAATGAGATATCGGTGCCGGCCGGGGTCGTCACTCGGACCGTCGATCCCCGCGAGGCTTCTTCGAACGCGAGTTGGACGGCAGCCAGTGCGGTGTAGTCCGTGTCTGCGAGCACGCCCTGGTAAAACGTGTCGACCATACCGTCGATCTCACGCTCTGCGCCGTCAATGTCGTAGGCGCCCAGCCAGTGGAAGTGCACCGTCCGTCCAGTGTCACCTCTGAGAACGTCCTGCATGGCCGTGTAGACGCGGTGCCCTGTATTTGCGCCCGGCATCATGACGGCAGCGTCCACGTCCGCGAGCAATTCCCCGAGTTGTTCGTTCGGGGCCTCGTGGAGGTTCGCAATGAAATCGGTCTCCCACTCGGCTGGCAGACTGCCGGCCTCGGCGAAGGCGCCTAGATCGACAGCTCCTGCCGCGGTGATTCCATCGCGCAGGGGCTGCACTAACCCGTCGAATCGACCAGGCACGCCCACGAGAAGCACTCGTTCACCGGCCTGTAGGCCCAATTGATCGAGGATGTGGCCGGCGGTCCGCTCGAAATCGATTCCGCCGCCCACGGCGACCTGGGTCGCGGACTCCTGAGCTTCGTCTCCGGCTTCACCCCCACAGGCTAGGAGGACGGTCGTCAGTGTCAGGACTGCGGCGAAGGCGCGCATGGAATGTCTCGCTTCATTTGAAGGCTTCGCCCATCGGGCTTAATCGGGATGGGCCACACCGATATCTAGCACTGTGACGTCGGGGTGCGCGACTCCGGGTTCGGCCTCATCTTCCTCGTTGCGCAAAACCCCTCTCGCTCTGGAGGCCTTGAAGGCCCTGATGCGTCTCTCTTCTGTTTGGCATCGCGTTCATCTCCGCCGCTGAGCCAGCAACGATTTCGCCCATGCCCAGGATCTTCATCGACGCCGACTCGTGCCCGGTTAAGGACGAGACCTACAAGGTTGCGAAGCGTTGCGGGTTGGATGTGGTCCTGGTCGCAGCCCAGTGGCTACGAGTTCCAACCGAGCCCTGGATTTCGCTGGAAGTGGTAAAAGACGAGGGGCAACTCGACGCCGCAGACGACTGGATCGTTGATCATGCGGAGGAACAAGACATCGTGGTCACTGAGGACATCCTCCTCGCGGGTCGATGCCTGGAGAAACGCGCCCGAGTCGTGAGCCCCCGCGGGAGAGTCTTCACGACCGATTCGATTGGGGAAGCCATCGCGATTCGGGAGTTGATGGCAGACCTGCGCGAGACCGGGGAAGTAACTGGGGGTGCGGCGCCATTCGACAAGCGCGACCGCTCCGCCTTCCTGCAGCGGCTCGACGAGCTGGTACAAAAGTCCCTGCGCGCGGATCCGCGTATCTAGAGCAGAGGCCCGCGCGGTTCTGCGCGCGCTCGTTTCGCCCAGGCCCACCGCGGTCTCCGACCTTACGACCTGCCTCCCAAGCGTGAGTATCGATCCTACGTCCTCGGGCGGCTCGCAGGGGGTGTGGACCCCCAGGGACACGACTCCTTACCTACGATGCGGGATCCTTTACGGAATTGTCTGTAGGACGAAGTCCTATTGTCTGAGGGGAAGTTCCCCGTACGGAAAAAGCGCTGCCGGAAGAGGTTGACCGTTTCGTGCCCCCGGGTACCTTTTACGGCTCCAGACTGAGTTCCTCGTCTGGGCAAATGCCGCCTCGCTAGCTCAACTGGCAGAGCAACTGACTCTTAATCAGTAGGTTCGGGGTTCGAGTCCCTGGCGGGGCACTTGTTGCAGAACAATGACTTACGAGAACGGCTCTCCGTCGCACGGAGGGCCGTTTCTTGTTGTAGGGTCCGCATAGGGTCCACGTTACGAGCTCCGCGCAGCGGCTATTTCGCTCCTGGATTGCGAGGTCCCGCCCGCCCGCCGTCGTTGGTGCCTTCCAGCGTCCGTCCTCGTCGGCATCCCATACCGCGACCCTACGCACCACATCGGGGTTGAACTCGAAACGGTACGCCTCGACCCTCAGCTTGGGTTGGCACGAGCCGTGGCCTGCTCCTTTTCGACCTGTGCTAGGCGTTCATTCTTGAGAGACGCCTCTCGCGCGCTGGCCTCACCTTCGCCCTGAGCTTGAGCGAACGTCTCCTCTGGGGTCTCGCGAGGGACCGGCTCAAGCTGGACCTCGACTCCCTGCTCGTCAGCGGCGGCGACGATGTGGCCCCTGCCTCCGCGGGCGCGCACGAACGACAAAATTCTTGAAGCGCCCGAATGCAACTTGGCAAATAACACACCGACTCCGTACAGGGCTACCCCCAGCCCAAGCAGCCAGAAGCCGCCCCCGATCAACGACGGGAGGACCGACAGCACGAAGGGCGCTACCGCGACGCCGACCGCGATGATTAGGATCAGAACATCGAGTTGGAGCATGAAAGAAAGGAGCCCTTGTGTAGCACGCTCCGAGGACCGTCGTCCCGAGCGGCGTATCGGTGCGTGCTAACTCATAACTATGCTGCGCGGCCCTGACCTGTCTCGTCAGATTATCCGGCGCAGCCGCAACATAGTCCGCTCCACGAAGAGTAGGACAGAGCCGGCTAAGCAGCACGGAGCGTGGGTGGAGCACCTGCGGTTTACCGAAGTGTGCCGGTTTGTGTGCCACTCAGTGTGCCATCTGAGCCGTGCCTACCCTAACTGCGAAGAACTAGGTTGAAGATCAGGGTGGTTAAGTCGTTGCTCAGATGCACCCTGCGCTGTCGTGCATGACGGGACAGGAACCCAGCCGAACACCACCTATTCTGACTCTTAATCAGTAGATTCGGGGTTCGAGTCCCTGGCGGGGCATAGCCGGGAGTCCACGGAAGACGTGGGCTCCCGGCTTTTTGTACACGCCTGACCCGATTTGCGTGGCCGCGCCCAGGCTGTAGGATCTGGTATGTCTAGAATCTACCCGAGCCTCACTGCCCTCCTGCTGGGGACCCTGTCCGTCGCCTGCGGCCCCGGGCCTGCTGACTCCATGGCGTCTTCGGCGGCCCGATCCTCCGCCCCATCCTCGCCCGAGGTCACCCCTGTCGTCTGGACTGAAGTCGACGCCTTGGATGTCGAGGCATTCAACGCGGACATCGAGCCGGGCAAGTTGACGTTGGACGTTGGCGTTTATTTCCCGTCCAACCTCGACCCGGAGTACGACATGGTCACGCTTCCCCGGCTGATGGAGAGCCTGGAGGCGGCTAAGGAGATCTACGCGCCGACGGATGTACAGATCCGGCTGCTCTGGGTGAAGACGGGGGAGTTGGACGCGAGCCACCTCGCGATTCAGTCGAATGAGGTTCCGGGCGTACCGAACGGTGGGTACGTGAACATGTATGAGCATGCGCGGCGGGATCCCTCGGTCCCGACCAGGGGAGCGCTCGACGCTTTCGAGGCGATCGTGGAGCCGACGGCCGATGCCCACCGCACGGTCTTCCTCGTCGTGCTCCAGGACGTGTTCTATCCGTTCGCGGAGGTTTCCGAGGGCCGGAACTGGGTGGTTAAGTCGGTACGTACGGCCGGCCTGTCCTGGCCGACCTACTCCTACGTCGGGACGCTACCGCAAGACTTCCGGGGTGTGATTACGCTGTCGAATCTGAAACGCCCGGGGGGTCGGTCCGTGCGCACCGTCGCCCACGAGATTGGGCACAAGGCCATGAATGTGAGCCACGAGTATCGGGAAACGCATCCGGGGCACGAGGTCTACGCCGATGGTGGTCTGATGCTCTACGGCGACGGTGAGGAGATCCCATCCGGCGAGGCGGGCCGGTGGCATCTGGAACGGCTGCGGCTCTCCCCTTTTCTCTACCGCCTGGGTGAGGACGGATCGAAGCAGTGGAACCCGGACTACGAGGAGGGCGGACACTACTATGACCCGCTTTACGGTGATTACGTGGTGCGCTTTGCGGGCGTCCCTCCGATTGCGGAGGGTTGGTAGGCCTCGGGAGTGCTTCTGACTGAGGCGTTGACCGCGGAGACCGGCATGCAGGATAGTCCGTGCGGAACTGCCCCCCCACACCTTTCCGCTAGTGGCTCAGCGTCGGTGGCAGTGTAATAGAGGGGGGAAGGCACTGGCCTTTCGCCTGTCGCCGGACCGCAGACTATGGGTCCGACGCCCTGGTTAACGAACGGTCTATTGAGACCCTAGATAGAGTTCGCTCCCTATCCGTCGCGTTCAGAAGCCTAGCTGAGACGTGCGTCGAGCGATTCGACTCAAACGGTGGGGGCGGCGAACAAGATGGCCCCGATGATTACCATAGGACCTGACATGGCTTGTTGGGAGGGCACCTCTATCATAGGATCCGGCGACTCCCCGAAATCGCTCACGACCTCCGGAGCAGTCGCGAGGGAGAAGAGAAGTTCTATGCGCTCACACGGACCGGAGTTACCTCGTGCCCTCTTTTTTCATTCCAGACGTTCTCCAACTCCTTGCTGGCTTGGGCCTCTTGAACGTTTGGCTGCTGCGCCCGCGCTCCGCCACTTCGTACCGAGGCGGTGAGGCACAGACGCTGAAGGAGGAGTTCGCCGCGTATGGGCTGCCCGCCGCCGGCCTCTACGTGGTGGGCGCGCTCAAGATCACGGCGGCTCTGATGTTCATCGCAGGTATCTGGCTTCCCCTCCCTGTGGAAATCGCGGCCGGGGTAGTGGCCCTGCTGATGGTCGGAGCCCTCGCTATGCATGCGAAGGTCAAGGACCCGATGCTCAGATCCCTCCCGGCAGCCCTCATGCTGATGATGACCCTGGGGATTCTCCTCCTTCGGTAGGGTCAGGGCCGCGGCGCGGGCACGTGGGACGACACGGCGGCTTTCTCTACCTCCGCCAGATACCTATACCGTCCTCATAGCTGATCTCAGTCCCCAACGGCCTCGATAGCTCCGCGAGGTGGGCGATGATCTTTCGCCCTAGCTCAGGCGGGGCGAGTCGGGGGGTCCCCCGTTGCGACCGAGGCTGCTTCCAGCCGAGTTCGACGGGGTAGAAGCGAATCTCAGAGGCTTCCGTGCCCTGGAAGGTCACGACGGCCACTACGCTTTCGTACCACTCCGCTCCCGTCGGGAAGCCCGTGGTCGCCTCGCCATGCTCGTCGACCCGGAAGCGGCTGTCGTAGATCTCGGACGCCAACTGGTCGAGCGGGATTCCGTAACGGTCGCGCTGATCCGAAGGCATCGGGTCGATCGTCTCGTTTTGGAAGACGAAGTTGCCCAGCGAGTAGAAGATCGGGCGACCCTGGTAGATCTCGACGCCCCGCAGTTGATGCGGCCCGTGAATGATGAACGCGCTCGCCCCGGCGTCGATGGCCTGATGCGTGAAGTCCACCATCCACTCGGGCGGCGTGACGGATGCGTTGCCGGGCTCGTGCGAATGGCTGTTCACAATCACGTAGTCAGCCTGATCCGTCGCGTTGCGCACCTCATGCAGAACTCGGTCGCGATCTGTTTCGTTGAGGGTCACGACCACCCGATCGACCGATCCTGGAAACACTGTCGCGCCGAACACCCGCAGCGGAGCAGATACGGTTTGAGGAGCCGTCCCGCCTTGCGACTGGGCGGCTGCGCGAAGCGCATCCATGGTGGCAGGCGCGCCTTCGTTGCGCCGGTTGAGGCGCAGTGCATTGATGCCTGGCCGCCCCCGGACCTCGGGTCCCGCGCGTCCGGCTCGTGACATGGGTGTGTGTGTCGAAGCCATGCCGATGAGCGCCACTCGTCCTCGTCCGGTGTCCAGGTATCCGGGTCGACTGGCCCAGGCGAGGTTCTCGCCTGTCCCGGCGTGAACGAGTCCCATTTCGTCCATGAGTCGATTCGTGACCCGCATCCCTTCCACGCCGTAGTCTGTCGTGTGGTTGTTGGCGCGGTTGAAGATGTTGAAGCCCATGCCAACCAGGTCTTCCAGCGTCTCAGGGGACCCGACCTCGTAGTTGCCACCGTTCTCCGCGGCCGGCCAACCGCCGAAGTCCTGCAGCCGGAAGATCGACTGCTCGAGGTTCATGAATGCCGCGTCCGCCGCCCGAATGATATTGGCCATGTCATGGAAGGCCGGGTCACCCGGGTGGTCGAACGGAGAGAGGCGACGGTTCATGATCGCGTCCCCGACCGCCGCGAGCGTCCAACTCGTGCCTTCCTCTATGGGCGAGAGAGTCTGTGCTTGGAGCGGTGCGGCAGACGCGAGCGAGGCGGCAAGGGCAAGCAGGGCGACCGAGCGCATGAGGTTCTCCGGGACGAGGTCAATTGACTCACGTATAGGTTGCTGGTCGCCCTCAGGCCAGCGCAGGCCGCCATTCCCATCAGTGCTTCGACAAGAAGATCCAGCTGTGGCAAGCGCGTGAAGACGTTCGGTGCGATGCGCGCGCCCCGAAGCGCCGTTGTGAGACCTGCTGACTTCTCGCAGGTTGGCAGCCTCGAGCAAGTCACGGGTCCGACTCCAGCGGACCGGGATCCAGGAGATCGATCGATGCTGTTCCGCGCCACTTTGTCCAGATGGATGCTGAAGAGCTGCGCGACGGCGTCGTTCGGTGCTCTGATTGTGCTCGCCTCCCTTCCCTCTCCGGCGCAGGGCCAATCGGGGCCCCCACCCGAAACGGTGCCGAAGCTCACCCTCGATCGGCTGTACTCGCTGCCGAACCTCATAGGGACCTCACCTAAAGGGTTCGCGTGGTCGGCCGATGGGGATCACGTGGCGTTCCTGTGGAACGACGAAGGCCGAAACCTCCACGACGTGTGGGTGCTCGACGTGAGGGACCCGAGGGCCGAGCCGCAGCGAGTGACGCGGGTGCCACAGGTCGATGCTTCACCCGCCGACCTCGCCGACGAGCTCGCCGCTGCAGAAGCCACGGTGCGGACTGAGGGTGACCGGGGCGTGAGCTCCGTCCTCTGGCACCCGGACGGAGAACAGCTGCTCTTTAGTAGAGGCGGTGATCTCTGGCTCGTTAGCCCCGGCTCCGAACCACGCCGGGTGACCGAGACCCCCGCGGGGGAGGCGCAGGTGGCGTTCTCCCCAGACGGGAACAGCCTGGCGTTCCTCCGGGGAGGAGATCTCTGGCTCGCTCCCGTTGCCGATCTAACATCGGACGCAGTTCGTAGGACGAACATCGCGGGCAGCGGCGTGCGGCTAACCAGCTACAAATGGTCTTCGGACGGATCGAAGATCGCGGTGCTTGAGGTGGACGATCGTGATGTGGCTGTGCGCGGTATCCCTGACTACTTGGGCGAGGAGACCCGTCTGGTCGAGATCAGGAGAGCCTACCCTGGGGAGGCGGCGGGCGGGCAGCGACTCGGTCTCGTCGACGTGTCACGGAGTGGTCCCGGTGCTGACGACATCCAATGGATCAGCATGGGCGAGGGAGTGGGAGAGGGCGGTGAGCCGGACATGCTGCTGGACTACGACTGGGCGCCGGACGGTGACTGGCTCGCCATCGATACCAGCGATCTCACTGCGAAGGATCGTCGGATCTTCGTTATGGACGTCCGGAGTGATGCGGCCGCCGCGACGCTCCACGTGCGTGAGCAGGAGCCGCTCAACGAGACGTTTTACTTCTGGCGCATCGCGTGGTCGACGGACTCACGGATGCTCTACTACCTCTCGGATCGTGAGCAGGACTATCACGTGTGGTCGGTCGTGCCGTCGGACCCAATGGCCGCTCCCGTTCAACTCACCCAGGGCCCTTGGGCGGTCGCCTCGATGCACCCGGTGGAAGACGGGTTGATCGCGGTGGGCAATCGAGGAAATGCGGAGGAGCGACACCTCTTCCGAGTACAGAATCGTGGGGGTGAGCCCGCGCCGCTTACGGAACGACCGGGCACCCACACGCCTGTGATATCGCCCGACGGACGCTACGCCGCCGTCGCGTTCTCGAGCGACGACACCCCGCCCGAACTCCTGCTCACCGCGCTGGGCTCTGAGCGGAGTGAGCGCCGGATCACTCAGTCACCGGTGGATGACTTCTCAGACTATCGGTGGGTCGTGCCCGAGTACGTCACGTTCCGTAGCCATGTAGATGGGACCACGCTCCACGGCCGCCTCACGTTGCCGCCCGACTTCGATCCGACGCGCAGCTATCCGGCCATTCTCGGCTCGGTCTACACCGAGAGCGTGCGCAATCAGTGGGGCGGACGGACGGCACACCCAACGTGGGGCCTGGATCAGTACCTCGCCCAAGAGGGATATATCCTGCTCAACATCGACATGCGTGGCAGCTGGGGTCGAGGCCGGGAGCATCGTAGGGGGATTCGTCTCGACTACGGCGGCATGGACATCGAGGACCTAGAAAGCGGCGTGAACTTCCTAGGCACCCTCGGATACGTGGACATGGACCGTGTCGGCCTGTGGGGATCCAGCTACGGCGGACTCATGACGGCTATGTCGCTCTTTCGGAAACCCGGGCTATACGCTGCGGGGGTCGCGGGGGCGCCGGCGACGAGCGTGTATCATGCGCTCATGGGTCAGATGGCGGTGATGCTGGCACCCGAGGACTCTCCTGCCGAGTACATCGACTCTTCGCCGTTCATGCATGCCGCGGGGTTGGAGGATCCATTGATGATTATCCACGGTATGCGAGATCGCGTCGTCCTCTTCAAGGACTCGATCACGCTCGTGCAGCGGCTGCTGATGCTGGGCAAAGACGTCGATCTCGTCGCGCTTCCGAACTCGGGACACGGCTGGGACAACGAGAGCCTGGTGCAGACGCGCTTCGCCTTTAAGAAGCTGGTCGACTTCTTCAACCTTCACCTCGGGGAGCCGGGATCATGACGCGCACTTTGGCTGTGACAGCGACGCTGCTGATGACCGGATTCGTGCTGGTGGGAGATGCCCAAGCACAGTCGGACGCTGGATGGGACGATCTCGTAGCACTCGATTCCGAGCTCAGCACCCTCAGGCGGCCGCATAGGCAGAACGGGGTTCCGCAGTTCGGTCCCGGCGCCATGGCATCGCGAGCCCAGTCCATCACGGATGTTCAAGCCGGCCTAGCGTCGCTGGACGCGACGAACTGGTCAGTGTCCGGCAAGGTCGACTACCTGCTCGTGTGGGCGAAAGCGAACGGAATGGAGTTTGAGCATCGCGTGACCCGTCCTTGGCAAAGGGACCCAATCCTGTATCTGGACCAGGTCAGGCGTGTGCCGTATATCGACCTGCCGCTCACGGGTGAGGCCGCGAGCCGATGGCGCGAGTCCCTCGAAGCCGTTCCTGAGCTCCTCCGGCAAGCGGAGGCGAACCTCGACGATGCGTCCGGCGAACTCGCGGGTCTGGCAATGTTCCATCTCGACAACTTCGACGGCGTGGGGCAGGGGCAGCCGTATCGCGACGAGCCTCCCGGCGGGACCATCGCCTGGTTTGCGGATTTGTGTGAGCGCGTCGAAGAGTCTCAATCCCAGGATGCCCAAGCTTGTGAGGCCGCCCTCGAAGCGGTCGTCGGTTACCGGGATTGGCTGGTGGCGGAGCAGCCAGGTATGCGTTCCTCGGCCGGCATTGGGAGCGACAACCTGGAGTGGTACTTCCGCAACGTGCGGCTGCTGCCGTATGGCGTGACCGACATCGTGCTGCTCGGGGAGCGGGAGTTCCACAGATACCGTGCCGCGTACGAGATCGTGCGCAACCGAAACGCTCGTCTTCCTGAACTCGAACTGACGCGTTCGGCGGAGCAGCACGAGGCGCGGACACGGGAGGCCGAACGCCAAACCCTTGCTCTGATTCGCGAGCAAGAGCTACTGACCCTCCCGGACGACCTCCCTGACGCTTTCGATTCGGACACGTTCTGGAGCCCGCGGGCTCTGACCGATCGCCACTTCTGGGAAGAACTGCAGTTCCGCAACGCGCTCAACAACCACATCCATGCTTCAGTGCCTGGACACCGGTTCGACGGGCTGTTGGCGAGGGCAGGCGAGAATCCCATTCGGCGCGGTTACGGTGACAGCTCTCGAGCGGAGGGCTGGGCTACGTACATCGAGGAGATGTTCGTGCTGGCGGGGCTCACCCGCGACGTGCCGCGAGCAGACGAGCTCTTCTATGTGGCGCTTATGAAGCGCGCGAGCCGGATCTATGCTGAGGCGAGTATGCATGCCGGCAGCTTCAGCCTGGACGAGGCGAACCGCTACATGATCGACTTCGTACCGTACATGGAGGAAGACCTCGGTCGCTACGACCTGGAGGGCTATTTGCGTCGTCCTGGGTCAGGCAGCGGATATATGATCGGAAAAATCCAGCTTGAGAAGATGCTGTCCGAGCAGGCCTTGGAACTCGGTGACGATTTCAAGCTTGGAGCCTTCCACGACGAGGTCCTGTCGCGCGGCATGATCCCGCTCACGCTCATTCGCTGGGAGATGACGGGCGCGGATGACGAAGTGCGGACGCTGTGGCAAGCGGCGACCGGTGGAGAGTTGGGGAGGTAGTGTTGAGCAAGGCTTGCGGCCTTCTGCTGGTCGGCTTGTGCGCACTCCAAGTGTTGCCGGGCGGAGCTCAAGTCATATCTGGGATTCTGGTCGATTTAGACGTTGAGCCATCGGCGGCCCCTGGAACTGGGGCATTCTAAGGAAACAAGACGATGGTTTGACCGCCTCCGGGGCGGGGGGTGGGCTGGCCCCAGGCGCTGTGTGGTCGGACGGTATTGTACAGCCCCCCCCTGTGGCACCTAGCCACACCTAGTTATCCACCGTTTTGCGCGTCCTGAGTTGCGGGTCTGAGTGGCGCGGATCAGAATGAAGGCATGAAGAAAGCAGTTGCGTTCAGTGCACTATTGTTTTCACTGCTTTTGGCGAGTTGTGGGGGAGACAAGTAGTCCAACCAGTACCACTTCAACGCCTGTGGCGACGTCGATCACCCTTTCGGTGACGAGCCTTAGCCTCGCCTCGCTGGGTGTGACATCCCAGCTATCGGCTACGGTCAAAGACCAGAATGGTGCGACGGTGAGCGGTGCCACGGTGGCGGCGGGCGACCGTCTCGGCACTCACTATGGGTCTGAAAGCAACAGCGACATAGCAGTAGGGATTGTTACGCCCGATGGATACATGCTCGTGTCTTATTTCGATGTGATGACCGATGATGTCTTCCGGGACCATGAAGCTCGCGGCGCATCTTCCAGGTCCGATTCTGTCATTACAGCGGCTGAACGTGATGCTGATCCTCTCACGTGTGAAGGAGAGGAGTTCTCAATTAGCGGGACTCTACCGCAGTGGTTCGACCTCAATGTGACCTCAAGTTCTTCTCGCCCGCAGTGACCCATAAATAGGAGGGTGCCCGGTACTGGGGTCGCCCTCACTGGCGGCGGTTACGGTGCCCCCACAACCTTCGGACTCCTGTTCCCCGCTTCAGAAGTCGTTCCATGCACGTAGCACGCCAGGTTGCCCTGCTCGCCCTCGCCTTTCTGGCCTGTCCATTGGGCGCGGATGCGGCCCTTTCTGTCATAGTGCAGGTGGCGTCGGCCCCGGGCACCGCGGCGCAGGCAGGGCCGGGGCCGGTCGCCCGATTCAGATTCGATGGGAATGTGGAGTCGGCCACGGGTACCCGCGCAGGGGAGGCTGGGGCTACCGGAGCCTCATTCGTCGATGGCCTCGCTGGGCAGGCAGTCAGCCTCAGTCCGGACCGTGCGTCGACGTTCCTGACTCTCCCCCTCGCCTCGTTGGGCAGTGGAAGTGACTTCTCGATTCGATTTTGGGTTCGATCCGACGCCGGTTCAGACAGACGCTTTGTGGTTCTGTCGCAAAAGAAATTCGCCGACAACAGTCTCGCGTCGCAAAAAAACCCAGGCTGGGCCTTCTACATGTCGGGGGGCGCCTGGGCATGGACTGCGGGCGCGGGTTCACGCCGCATCACGTATGAGCGTGACAACGGAACGCGCATGCCCCTCAACGACGGCAGGTGGCATCAGCTAGCGATGACTCACAACAGCGCGTTGTCCGAAATCCGGTTGTTCTATGACGGCGTGAATTGGGTGACCTACCATGTGAGCGACTCGGATGGGTTCGACTTCACAAGCTCGAGTCCGACTGTTGTGGGTTGGGACGGACGGGACGCTCCGACACATACTGACATACTCCCGGCCATCGAGGCAGGCGCGCGAGCGCTTCAGGAATTTGTCGATGCCTTCAGTGACTCCGGGATCGGCGGACTCGATCCGGACGACTTTGTACGGGCGATCGTGGATCCCCGCGAAGTGTTCGAGGAGATGGTCTCTGCGGGGGCGGTGCAGCGAGGGGCGGCCGGAACTGATTTCCGAACTGCCATGGAGGCCGCAGAGTGGGAGCCGGTAAGCCGAGCCGAGTCGGCGCTGATGCAAAGCCCCTACACCATCCATCAGGCGATGGAATTCATGGAAGCGGCCCCGCTCGCGAAGATCTACTCGCTGGTAGACGGAAGCGTGATGATCCATCGGGAAGCGGCTGAGAGATATGCGGAACGGGAGAGGCTGACCACGCCCGAATTCGAGATGGACGACCTCGCGGTCTGGCACCGCGTGTTATCTGCCCACGAGGTGATGGACTCCTACGCCGGCTACTTCCGGCCGGACCCTGAAGTGATCGCAGACAACCTCACCTCGTTGACGGCGGCGGCTTGGAACATCTGGCACGGCGGAAAGCACTTCACGATGCCTGAGCACGGATGGGATTCTCGGGTAGCCGTCGCGAATATGCTCAGGGAAGAAGACGTGGATGTCGTGATGATGCAGGAGACTTATTCGTCGGGAGATTTCATTGCTGCGGAGTTGGGCTACTACTTTGCCACAACGGTCGACTGGGACTATCTGAACCAGGGGGCCAACATCTCGGTCCTCAGCCGCTATCCCATCACTGAAGTGCACGTCCAGGAAGACACGCCCTTCAACAACGTGGGTGCGAGGGTCGCGATCAGCAGAACCCAGGATCTGTACGTGATGTCCAACTGGTACGGTATGGCCCAGTTCCCGACGGTCTTCGACTCTCACCAGACGCGCTTCGAGCAATCAGATAGCATTCCCACGCTCTTTGGCGGTGATTTCAACGCGGTGCCGCATACGGATGGTGGAGACAGTCCCGCCTCGGTGACTCTGCTCGACGCTGGATTCACGGATGCCTTCCGCAGCCTCTTTCCGGATGTTCAGCGGTACCCCGGGCCCACCCACAGGAATGGTCGGAGGATCGATCAGCTGTTCTATAGGGGAGCCGGGCTCACCAACACGTCGACGCGTGTCATCACCACGCATCCGGACGGATTCCCGTCCGATCACAACATGATCCTATCGAGATTCGACCTGGACTACTCGACCTACGAGACGGGCCTGCACCGGTAGAGCCGCGTTCGCATCAGAGTGTGTGTCACGAAGCGTGGTTCTTGAGCGCTTCGACCAGAAGATCCAGCTGTGGCAAGCGCGTGAAGACGTTGGGCGCGATCCGCGCTCCCTGCTCGACTCCGACGGTGAAGATCCTGTAGCGGTCCCATAGCGCGTCGACCAGCTCGGTGGGACTCAGCCCATCCACGAGCACGTTGGCGATCGCACACGACTGCTCATCACCGAGGGGCGTGTTGATATGGATGCCGGACACGTCCTTCACCTGCTCAACCCAATAGTTCTTGAGGTACCGAAGCCGAGCCTCTTTTCGAGCGCCGCCAATATCTTCGTGGAAGCGGACCGCGTCTTTGATTGCCTGGTCCGTCCCCTGCGGATGCGTACCGATGTGGTGAAGCTTCTCGATGTCGCCGCTGCGGGCGTTCCTGTCTCCGAAGAGCGGCCACACTTTTGGAATGTGCTCGCGCTTCACGTACAGAAGCCCTGTGCCCAAGGGACAGCCGAGCCATTTATGCAGACTGCTGCCCAGGTAGTCGGCGCCCAGGTCGGGGACCTTCCAATCGAGATGCGCGAAGGAATGCGCCGCGTCGACGATGACCTCTATGCCCCGGCCATGAGCCATATCTGAGATCGCCCGAACGGGAAGTACCTGTCCCGTGAGGTAGATCATGTGTGAAACGAGGATGTAGCGGGTCCGAGGTGTGATCGCCTCTGCGTAGGCCTGGACCACCTCGTCCTGGGAGGTCGGCAGCCACGGGAGGTCGATGACCCGGTTCACGGTGCCGTAGCGCATGGCGCGTTGTTCGAGCGCCTCCTGCATGGACGGGTATTCGCGTGAGCAGTAGAGGACCTCTTCGCCCGCCTCGAGGGGGACGCCTTGCAGCACCACATTCAGTGCCTCAGTGGTGTTGCGTACGAAGGCGAATTCCTCTGGCGGAATGCCTGCGAAACGCCCGAAGACCGTTTTGAGCTCTGCGCGTTCCTCGGCCATGAGCCTCCGCATATAAAACGACGGAATCTGGTTGATGCGCCGGAGGTTCTGGACTTGGGCCTCGACGACCGGGTCCGCCGCCGGGCTGAAGAAGCCGCTCTCGAGGTTGATGAACCCGGAATCCTGCGTGTACGCCCGTTGGATCACTTCCCAGTATGCCTCGTCCTGAGCGACCTGTTGGGGAGTGCGGGCACCCGCGACGCCTTCCAATTCTTCCGGGGAAAGCGCAGCTGAAGCGAATCGAGGCGTGCCTAGCGCGCCCAGTGCCGCGCCCGCGGCGGTTCGGACGAAGGTTCGTCGCGTTGTCATGACCGTGCGTCGCCGTTTGTGGAAGAGCCGTGTCGCTGTCGCTTCGCTTTCACGAACGCCCCGAGCCGCTCCATGGCCACGCTGAGCTCCTTCATGGACACACAGGGATACACGACCCGGAACATCCCTTTCTTGGTGTGCCCAAAACCCACACCGGGAGTGAGCAGCACGCCGCTGGTCCGATACAGCTCCTGCCACAGATCCAAGTCCGCTTGCCCCGAGTCGCCATCCATGAACTCCGACAGGTCGATCCAGACGAAGAGGCTGCCGCGACTGGGTACGTAGGGGATGTCGAGGCGCTTTAGGGCGCCGACCACGACGGCGTAGGCCTCCGTGAGCCGCCGCTGATTCTCCACGACATACGACGTCATGAAGTCGTCGTCGGTGAGTAGATGCTGGAGAAGCCACTGCGTATGATTGGACACGGTGTGGCTCAGATTGAGGTTCTCGTATGCCTCGAGAAGCGCTGCGTTGTGCGAGTAGAGGAGCCCCACGCGGAAGCCTGAGATGCCGAGGTCCTTCGAGAGTGCGTACCAGAGGTGGAGGTACTCGCTCTGCTTGTCAGCCATGATGCTGGCGAAGGAATTGAAAGCCACATCGTCAGCGTAGTCGGCCTCGATCTCCGGGTGCCGCGTGTCGATGAGGGACAGCCCGTACAGCTCGTTCACGACCAAGTGCACCTCGTGCTTGATGCACCAATCGGCAACCTCCGACAGCGTATCCAACGAGTAGATGCCGCCGGTCGGGTTATCAGGTGTCGTCAAGATCAACATGCGGAACCGCTGGCCTGCGGTTTCAATCTCAGTTCGTGCGTGTTCGAGGTGGCGGACGGTCAGAGCGGGGCCATCCGAGATCTCGGACACCTCATGGTGCGTCACCAGGTCGTACCGCTCGACGCCCGAGAAGCTGCCGATATCCTGGCTGTAGACCGGATAACACGGCGCTGGGATTGCTGCGGCATCGCCTGCATCGGCGAGGATGAACGAGGTCATTTCGATGACACTCGTGGCTCCCGCGGACACTGCGAGCTGCTCTGGGTCCACGGGGCACCGGGTCAGGTGACGCGTAAGGAAGTGCGCCGCCGCACGTCTGAACTCCAGGGACCCTCGCATGGATGTGTAGCCCGGCACCCAAGCCGCGATGGTCTCCTCAGTGGTGATCGACTCGATCTTGGCTCTGAGGTCGGACCAGCTGAGGCGGTTCTCTGCCACGTTGAGCGGTAGCGCCCCGGTGGGGTTCTCCGTCGGGTGATACGCGTTCGCAACTGCCTCGTGGTAGGCTGCGTGATCGATCCGGAGCGGATTGTTGGCTGCGAGTGCACCGCGGCTAGAGAGCGAAGAAGTCGTCATGGCCCGCAAGCTTCGCCGTCCGGACGGAAGAGTAAAGAGGTCGGCACGCTTCTTGAGGTTGGGGTGGATGTGACGGACGAAGGAAAATATCGGGGAGCAGCTTATCCGACGAGGCATGTGGCAACTTCTTGGCCGTTGCCGTCGTAATGGTTGAGAGGCGTCACTCGCCGCCGAGCACGACCTTCACCCATTCGGAGGCGAATTCAATGCTACTTCGAACGTTCGCGATGACGGGAACCGCAGCTTTGCTACTCATGCCCTCGGCCGGAGGCGTGTCCACAATACGGCCGGCAACGAGCGGGCGACCATTCTCGACGCGCTGAATGCCTTCCGCGCCGCCGGCTCGACTGCCGGGGGGGGGCATCACGCGGGCGTATGGAGTCGCAGCTGAGAATTACATCGAAAGAGGGAACAACCGGCACGTAAACGAAGACGTATGCGCTGTGACGATGCGGTTGCGATTCCTGCCCCGGCTCGAGAGCGACCGCCTCAATGGGAAACTTGAGTGCCGCCGGGGGTAGATGGTCGTCCCTCCTTCGGCACGACTATGCACAGACCCCCGAGCCTTCAGGTTACCGCCCTTCGAAAGAGCTATCTCGAAGGGGGTCGTTCCCACGTCGTTCTCGACGGCGTGGACCTGACGCTCCAACCAGGTGAGAGAGTCGCGGTGTTGGGGGCCTCCGGTTCAGGAAAGAGTACGATCCTCAACTTGGTCTCCGGTATCGATCGCGCAGACTCGGGTGAGATCAGTGTCGGTGGGGTGAGGGTCGACCAGCTGACAGAGCACGAGCGGACCATCTTTCGTCGAGAGAGAATCGGCTTCGTCTTCCAGGCCTATAACCTGATCCACACCCTAACGGTGCTGGAGAACCTCCTTCTGCCGCTGGAACTCAAAGGGCCGCTGCTGAGCCGGGAGGTCGATCGAGCCCGCGCACTCCTAGATGATGTCGGGCTACTCGATCGGGCGGACGCTTTCCCGGATCGTCTCTCCGGGGGAGAGCGTCAAAGGATCGCAGTGGCCAGGTCGCTGGTGCACGAGCCGACGCTGATCCTCGCCGACGAGCCGACTGGGAGCTTGGATGAGGAGCGAGGTGAGCGGATCGTCGATCTTCTCGAACAGATGACGAAGTCCGGGGACGGGAGTTTGCTCCTCGTGACCCACAGCAACGACTTGGCGTCGAGAATGGACCGCATCGTGCGACTCACCCACGGCCGCCTCCTCGAGAACTCTGAGTGAGACTGGCTCGCAAGGCGAGTGCACGTCACCTGCTCGGGCACCCTGGGCAATTGGCTTTATGTGTCTTGGGCGTGGTGATGGGTGTGGCTGTCGTGGTTTCCATCGACCTGGCCGTCCAAGCATCACAAGCGGCTTTTCGAATCTCGACGGAAACCGTGTCGGGGCGATCCACGCACCAGATTGTCGCGGGGCCCGGGGGCATTCCGGACTCCATCTTCAGAGATATCCGAGTTGGTCTAGGCGTGCGCGGATCTGCGCCGATTGTGGAAGGATATGGGCGCTCCGACATGTTCCCAGGCGCCGCGCTGAGGCTGTTGGGTGTCGACCCGCTCTCTGAGGCACCGTTCAGGAGCTTCTCGTCGGGAGGGCGCGTCGGTATCGATGTCAGTCGTCTGCTCACTGTCCCGGGCGCGGTCGCTCTATTGGGAGACGCGGCGCGTGAAGCCGGAGTCGAAGAGTCGGACACGCTTCTGGTTCGTATCGCCGGCCGGCCGGTGTCGCTCACGGTGGTGGGGCTCATTGAGGTGGACGACGAATCCGTCCGCTCCGGACTGCGTGACGTGCTCGTCATGGACATCGCTGCTGCGCAGGTCGCTCTAGCGCGCCCCGGCGTCCTGGACCGCATCGATCTGATCTTGCCCGCAGGTCAGGAGGGGGTCGAACTCGCGGCACGGATCAGGGGGGTCATGCCGGCGTCTGCGACGCTCGAGTCGACCGGTACCCGGACCGCGGCGATGGCCGGCATGATTGCTTCGTTCGACCTCAATCTTCGAGCGTTGAGTCTTCTGGCGATGGTCTTCGGGATGTTTTTGATCTACAACGCCTTGAACTTCTCAGTGATTCAGCGGCGCGAACTATTTGGTCGGATGCGTACGCTCGGGGTCACGAAGAGGGATGTTTACGCCACCGTCCTCTGGGAGGCCGTGGCGATCGCATCGCTCGGTACGGCGTTGGGGTTGGTCGTCGGAATCGGTCTGGGCCGAGGTTTGGTCGGGCTTGTGACCCAGACGATCAACGACCTGTACTTCGTGGTCTCAGTAGAGGGGCTCTCGGTCCAACCCTGGGGCCTCGCGAAGGGGGTCCTGCTTGGACTGGGGACGACACTGCTCACGGCGATTCCGGCCGCGCGACTGGCGGCGGAGGCGCCTCCGCGTTTGGCGCAGACTCGCTCCATCGTGGAGGAGAGCGCCCGCGAAGTGACCCCGAAGGTCGCGGCAGCCGGAGTCATCTCGATGAGCCTGGGTGCCCTCGTGCTGACTTTGTCTGCTCGAAGCGTGATGATCAGCTTGTTGGGCTTGTTCTTCATCATGATCGGCCTAGCGCTCGTCGCGCCGCTCGGCATGTTGTGGGGCCTGCGCTTGATCTCCCCTATTGTTGGTAAGGTGGGAGGTATCCTGGGGGTCCTCGCTGTGCGGTCCGTTCAGACCTCGCTGAGTCGGACCGCTCCCGCCGTTTCTGCGCTTGTGATCGCCGTGGCAGTCTCAGTGGGCCTCGGCACAATGATTCAGAGCTTCAGGGGCACCCTCGTGAGTTGGCTCGATCACACGCTGCAGGCCGACGTGTATGTGTCCCTGCCGTCTGAAGTCACCTCACAGGCGAGTGGCTCCCTCCCGCCTGATCTAGTGGCTGACTTTGTCGGTCATCCTGCGGTGGTCGGGCGAAGCACCTACCGAGGGGCGAATGTGGCCGCACCGTGGGGCTCTCTCCGATTGGTTGCGCTGGAGCTGGATCCACGAGGGGAGAGCGCCTTCGACTTCATCGAAGGTGATCCAGTCCAAGCGATGGAGGCCTTTCGCGATGGGGGTGCGGTCATCGTCTCCGAGCCGCTCGCATTCCGACACAGGCTGGAGGTTGGCTCCAGCGTGTCGCTGCGGACCGAGACAGGCCCGCACCAATTCCAGGTGGCCGGCGTATTCTATGACTACGCCTCGGATCAGGGGGTGATGATGATGAGCCGGTCCACCTTTGACCGGTACTGGCTGGATCGCGACGTGACCTCACTCGGCCTCTTCCTGGGCGACGGAGTCGACCCGGACAGGGTCGCCCGCGAGTTACAGGCCACGATCCGACCCGAGGACCTCATCGTATCGGTCCGGTCCAACCGCACGTTGCGCGAGGGCTCATTGGAAGTCTTCGATCGGACGTTCCAGGTCACTGCTGTCCTGCGCGTCATTTCTCTAATCGTAGCGTTTGTCGGTGTGCTCGGAGCTCTGATGGCTCTTCAACTCGAGCGTGCCCGGGAACTCGCGGTGCTCCGCGCCAATGGACTGACCCCCCGTCAGGTGTGGGGATTGGTCACCACTCAAACGGGGCTCATGGGCTTGGTCGCGGGTGTTTTGGCGCTCCCGGTTGGGGTGCTCCTCGCTGTGGTGATGATCCATGTCGTGAATCGACGTTCCTTTGGGTGGACCCTCCAAATGGAACTGGGAGGAGACGTCGTGTTCCAGTCCCTCGGCCTCGCCCTTGCGGGGGCTCTTCTAGCCGGACTCTACCCGGCCTGGAAGATGTCCCGCACGCTTCCGGCGTTGGGCCTGAGAGAGGAATGACGGTGTTTAGGTCGCTGCTGATCGGGAGTGCGTTGCTAAGCGTGGTATCCTGTGTGCGACCACCCGATGACGGTGATACCGGGCTCACGCTTGCCGCCACGTTGGGGGGCGCTGACACCGCTGGATACGCCCGCGCCACGGAGGTCAGGACTTTCGTGTTCCCGGGTGACCACGGGCCCCACCCAGAATTCCGCACCGAATGGTGGTACGCGACGGGCCATCTGGAGTCAGAGGCCGGTAGGCGTTTCGGATACCAGTTCACGCTCTTCCGAAGCGCGTTGGCCCCCGGAGCTGTCGACTCCCCGTCTGCCTGGGCGACGAAACAGGCGTACATGGGACACTTCGCGATTTCAGATATCGATGGGTCGGGCTTCGTCGCTCGGGAGCGGTTCGCTCGGGGTGCGGCTGGGCTTGCAGGAGCGCGGGCCGAGCCGTTGAAGGTGTGGCTCGAGGGCTGGGCTTTGGACGGCTCCGGATCCGGGGATGGCTTCCCATTCACCCTGGTCGCGGAGGACGACTCGATAGCCATCGACCTCGTGCTCTCGGAGGGCAAGGGCATCGTCCTCAATGGCGATAGAGGGTTGAGCCAGAAGGGCCCTGAGCCGGGGAACGCGTCGTATTACTACTCCCTCCCCCGAATGCCCACGACCGGCTCCGTTCGGGTCGGCTCCGAGAAATTCGACGTGGTTGGAGAGTCGTGGCTCGACCGCGAGTGGAGCACGTCGTTGCTCGGCGACTCACAGGTTGGGTGGGATTGGTTCTCGCTTCAGTTAGATGATGGACGCGAGCTCATGGTGTTTCGCATTCGACGCGCGGACGGATCTGCAGCTGCGGAGAGCGAAGGTGTCCTCATTCATGCGGACGCACGGACGACTCGGCTTGCCTGGGGGACGGACATCCAAGTCGAGGAGCTTTCCTCCTGGAAGGCCCCAGATGGGAAGGCTGAATACCCTTCCAGGTGGATCGTCAGAATCCCGGAAGAGCAACTCGAGTTGGAAGTAGAACCCTTCTTGGAGGACCAGGAGCTGCGTTTGGCCTTTCGTTATTGGGAAGGTGCCGTGCGTGTCACGGGGTCGGGTCCCACAGGAGCTGTTGCGGGCCGTGGATATGTGGAGCTCACCGGATACGGAGGCTCTGGGCCCAACTGGAGGTAGGTCGGTCCCATTGGTGACCACCCCGCTTCTTACTAGCCTCCTTCTTTCGCAGAAAGTCGACCTCTGCCGCACTCATAGATCCTCACCCCTCCGTAGAATGCTCAAGGTTGGAATTGTAGGCCTCCCGAACGTTGGGAAGTCGTCGCTCTTCAACGCGCTCACCGCTGCCGGTGCGCCCTCCGAGAACTACCCGTTCTGTACGGTCGATCCGAACATTGGCACCGTCGAGGTCCCGGACATTCGGCTCGATTCGATCCACGACATCGGTGGCTCGAAGCGTCGCGTTCCAACCGTCATCCAGTTCGTGGATATCGCGGGCTTGGTCGAAGGTGCCTCTGAAGGCGAAGGCCTCGGCAACAAGTTTCTCGGCAACATTCGTGAGGTGGACGCTATCGCCCATGTGTTGCGCTGCTTCGATGACCCTGACGTCACCCATGTGCTTGGCGACGTGAACCCGGTCACGGATCGTGAGATCGTAGAGACGGAGCTGGCCTTGTCCGATCTCGATACCGTGCAGCGTCGGCTCGAGAAGGTCGAAAAGAAGGCGAAATCGGGTGAAAAGGAGGCGATAAGGGAGAAGGTCGTTCTCGATGCGGCCCTCGATGCACTTTCCGCAGGGAAGCCGGTGCGGTCTCTCCGTTTGAGCCCGGAAGACGCGCTCATTTTGAAGGGCTTCCAACTCCTGACGGCTAAGCCGGTTCTTTACGTGGCCAACGTCGCCGAGGGCGACTTGCCCGAGGCAGAAAACGACTGGACTCGTGCGTTGCGCGAAGCCGTGGCCAAGGACGTCGCGGAGGGTTTGGAAGAGGCGGTTGTGACGGTCTGCAGCACGCTTGAATCCGAGCTGTCTGAGATGGAGCCCGAGGACCGGCAGATGTTCTTGGAGGACATCGGGGTCGTGGAGTCTGGACTGACCTCCCTGATCCGAGCGGCATACGAACTGCTTGGGCTCCTCACCTTCTTCACCACGGGTGAGCAGGAGAGCCGTGCTTGGACCGTCCGCACGGGCAGCAGCGCACCTCAGGCGGCCGGGACCATCCACTCGGATTTCGAGCGTGGCTTCATTCGCGCGGAGACGATCCACGTGAACGAGTTCGAGACGGTGGGGTCGTGGAAGGCCGCGCGCGACACCGGTGTGCTTCGGTCAGAAGGGAAGGGCTACACCGTGGTGGACGGCGACATCATGCTCTTCCGCTTCAACGTGTAGGGACGGCCGGAATCCCTTGCGGGATAACGCTATTGTTGGCTTGTGTGTCCGCAGTGTGTCCCGGCCGGTGGTTTTAGGTCCCCTCAACGACTGTCATCACCTTCACATGCATTCACGAAATCTCCTCACGGCTGTCGGATTCTCGGTAGCTGTTTTGTCGTCGCCCGCCCTCGTCGGAGGGGGACTTCTCAGCGCACAGTCGTTGCCTGCCGTCATTGGGCTTGAGGCCGGGGTCCAGGCGCCTGAGCCAAGGGGCGTGTTGGACCTGCCGCGTCTCTCTGGGCCGATCGTCGTGGACGGAGTGGTCGATGAGTCGGCCTGGGCCGGTATCGAGCCGCTCGCGCTCACCATGTACGAGCCCTCGTTCCGTGGAAGCAGCGACCGGCGCATCGACTTGCGCCTCGCCTACGATGACGACGGCATCTTCCTCGCCGCGCGCTTCCATCACGAGGATCCTTCCGACATCCGCGCTTTTTCGGTCACCCGGGACCGCTGGTCCGGTGACGACGGCTTCGGGTTGCTACTCGACACGTTCAACGACAACGAGAACGCGCTCCGTTTCGTTGGACTCCCGTTGGGCGGCAAGATGGACATGAGCATCACAGGGGACGGTCAGCGGGAAGGTGGCGGGGGGAGAGCGGGCGGACCGAGCGGTTCTTCGTGGAACACGTTTTGGGACATGAAGACCCGCATCACCGAGGACGGCTGGGAGGGAGAGATGCGCATCCCTTTTTCGAGTCTTCGTTTCGAAGAGGGGCCTGACGGCTCAGTCGTCATGGGGTTGATGGCTTATGCCTATGAGCCGGCGGCGGGGGCGCGCTGGACCTTCCCGGCTATCCCCCGAAGCCGGCCCTATACTCAAGTTTCGGCTTGGCAGGATGTGCGGCTGCAGGGTGTCGAACCGAGTAGCCCGGCCTATCTAGCACCTTATGTACTCGGGGGCTCGGTCATGAGCACGTCGCTGCCTGAGGGTGGGAGCGCCTACTTGGCGACGACGGAGCGGAGCTACGAGTTCGGCGGTGATTTGAAGGTCACGCCGACTTCGAATCTGACTCTCGATCTGACCGTCAACACAGATTTCGCCGCGGTCGAGGCGGATCAGCAACAGGTGAACCTGACTCGCTTTTCGCTGTTCTTCGATGAAAAGCGCCCGTTCTTTCAAGAGCGTGCCGGGATCTTCGCGTTCGAGACTGGGGCAGACCAAGGGGTACTCTTTTACTCTCGGCGCATCGGTCTATCTGACGGACAACCGCTTCGCATTCTCGGCGGGGCTCGACTTGTAGGTCGGGTCGGCAGTTGGGACGTAGGTCTGATCCAAATGCAGACGCAGAAGACCGCTGCGCTCGCCTCCGAGAACTTCGGCGTGCTCCGCGTACGCCGGAGCGTGTTCAACCCGAATTCCTTCATGGGCGGCATGGTGACGAGCCGCGTGAATACAGCCGGCGTATACAACGTCACCTATGGAGTGGACGGGCAGTTCCGCATAGCCGGGGACGAATTCGTGACGCTCAAATGGCTGCAGACCATGCAGGGCGGAGACGCTTTGAGTGATGCTGCCGCTACCGGACTCGATGCAGGCCGGATCGTGGTGGATTGGACCCGTAGACGCGTCGAAGGCTTCAGCTACAAACAGAGCTTCGTTTGGTCGGGGGAGTCTTACGACCCCGGAGTCGGTTTCGAAACTCGCGAGAACTTCAGTCGCGGGCAGAGCGACTGGAACTACCAGTGGTTCCCGGGCGAAGAGTCGGAATTCCGGCGCGTGTGGATGGGGGTTCAGAGCAACGTCTGGTGGCGCAATGTGGACGACCGCGTGGACACCGGTCAGTTCCAGCCGTTCCTCACACTCGAGACCAAGCCTGGGGCGACGCTGCGAGTCTCGACCAACTCCGCGTATGAGGACGTGCCGACGCCGTTCGTGTTGTCGGACGAGGCGGATATCCCGGCTGGGAGTTATTGGGCTCATGAGGGTGCGGTCCGATTCATGTCTCCTCGTGGTTGGACCATCCAGCCGAGTGTGACAGCGACTGCCGGAGATTTCTTCGACGGGACGAGGGTCGGCCTGAACACGGGACTAGGCTGGGCCGTGAACCGGTACGTAGACCTTCGTTTTGGGTGGGATTGGAATCGGATCCGTTTCGACGAACGGAGTCAGAGTTTCGACTCGAATCTGCTGCGCCTCACCGCACGCGGGGCGCTCGACACGCACCTATCAGTCGACATGTTCGTCCAGTACAACTCGCTCACGGAACAGGCCACGACCAACGCACGACTCAGGTACAACTTCCGCGAAGGCCAGGACCTCTGGCTGGTTTGGAACGAGGGGCTGAACATCGAGCGGAACGTGTTGGGTGTGCCTCGGCTCCCCCGGACTTCGGCGCGGACGCTGACCATGAAGTACACGCACACGCTGATTCTATAGTGGGGCCGGGCGGCTAGTCCGTCTTGTCCCACGCGACGAACAACCAGTCGGTGTGCTCTTCAGCCACTAAGTCGTTCTCGTACGTGACCGGCACGACCTCCACGACGTCGAAGCTGGCGCGCAGCGCGTCCACGAAGGGTGAACTCTCGGCATACGACCACACCGCGAGGATTCCTCCGGGCTCCAGGTGAGGCTTCGCCCTGAGTAGCCCGGGACGCGTGTAGAACGACTCGTTGCCGGCTCCGAGGTGGTCGTCGGGCGCATGGTCCACATCAATGAGGATTAGGTCCCAGTGCTCGGTCGCGGCGTCGTGCAGGGTCGCGTAGACATCTCCCTGGCGGACGCTTAGGCGCTCGTCAGAGTTGAGCTCGTCAGACAACGGGATCAGGCCGTCCCGTGTGAAGCCGACCACCTCCGGGAAGAGCTCGACAACGGCGACGCGGTCGACACGGTCCGACTTCAGCGCCTCCGCGGCGGTGTACCCTAGACCCAGCCCGCCTACGAGGACGGACAATTCGTTCCCAGGATGCCGCTCGATCGCCTCGTTGGAGAGGGCCCGCTCGGATACGGTGATGTAGCTACTCATCAGCAGCTGGAGATCGAGTGTGATCTCGGTGATGACCGTACCGGGTCGCGAAAGGAGTTCCCGCCTTCGCAGGCACAGGTCGCCCAACGGGGTCTTCTCGTAGGCGAGGACTTCTAGGTTCTGTGCGCACATGTCAGGTACTCAGTCCGGGGCAGGCCGCGCGTTCGAAAGTAACAACGAAGGCGGGTTCCACATCTTGGTAGGCCCTGAACGCTCTGGCGTGCCCCGCATCGGGTCCTTCCGGTCGATATTCGATGGTTTGCGGAACATTGTGTGTGCGATTCTCAAATCGAAGAGTCGGCGCCGTCGCCTCTGCACTAGTGAAGTCGGGTGTCGGCTGACCAGAGGGTGACTCGGAAAGCACGAGAGTCCCGTCTGCAATGTGGACGAGCCCTGATTCCCACGACGCAGGTCGGCCTGTACGAACGACGCGGGCCATGCCGAGCATGATCCCTCCGGCTGGGGCCAGCCAGATCTCTTTGGACCGCACTCCACCGCGGTCCTGCACCAAGCAGCTCTCCATGAACGCTGTGGCCTCGAGTGATTGTGCATCCGTCGACTGAGGAGACAGTGGAGCCAATGTCACCGCTAAGAGGAATGCGAGCCTGAGTCTGTTCATAACGTCTGTCGGATTTCGTGGACTACCGTGTGCCGGTCAGAGGGGGAGTCGATGGTGGGGGACGTCGGTGCCTCGTCGCCTGCTCGTACGCGTAACTGATTCGGATCAGGGCAGGTTCACCGAACGGTCGCCCAAGCAGCTGCAGCCCAGCCGGAAGCGTTCCGAATGAGAAGCCCATGGGAACGTTGAACGCTGGGAACCCGGTCGGGGGCGAGAGCGTCCCGCTGTTGGCACCGTACGTCGTGTTCTGATCGCCGATCAGGCGAGGCGGATAGTTGTAGGTCGGATAAACGAGGACATCGATATCGGCCTCGTCCATTGCTGCGATGACCGCGGCTTGGAGCGCTTCGGTGGCCGTCCAGTATTCTGCCCATTCCTCGTCCTCCTCGGGTGCGCCCTCCTGCTCGACGGCGCGAGCCAGGCTGGCTCGAAGGGGCGGGTAGAAGTCTCCCGAGTCGAGCACGTCCCTCATGGTCTTCACGGGAGACTCCGGCCGCGTCGCCATATACGTGTCGAAGTCGTGGCGCCACCGTCCGATTCCCGGAATCGCTCGACGTAGGCTGTCCAGATGTGGGATCTCCACGGAGTCGACGATGACGGCACCCGCGGCTTCCATGTCCAAGAGCGCTTGTTCGATGAGCCCGAGAATCTCCGGGTGCACCGTGCGGGGCTCTGGCGGATCGTCGTCTTGCTCCTCCTGCTCCGCTTCGGTCGTGTCGCGTTCGAAGGGTGTCGGCTCCGGGCCGGTCTCCTCTGCGTCGGCTACCTCGAAGAAGTCGCGGAGCACGCCGATCCGTGTCCCTGACAGCCCCGCGCTGTCCAGGAACGCGTCGTAGGAGTCTGGGATGTTCCCCTCGCTCAATGCGGTGATCGAATCGGCTGGGTCGTGCCCTGCGATCACTTGCAGAACCGTGACGGCGTCTTCGACGGTTCGCGCGATGGGCCCTCCCACGTCACGGGCCGAGTTCAGCGGCGCTATGCCGTCGCGGCTGGCCAGGCCTTGAGTCAGCCGAAAGCCCACGAGCGCCTGATGTGACGCAGGACCCCGGATGGAGCTGCCCGTGTCAGTGCCGAGGCCGACGGTCCCGAGATTTGCGGCTACGGCTGCCGCTGTCCCTCCGCTTGAGCCAGCAGTCACACGGCGAGTGTCGTACGGATTTCGCGAGTGCCCCGGCAGGACCGAACTCACTGTGTAGGCCCCGCTGGTCGCGAATTCGGCCAGGTTGGCCTTAGCCAAAATGATTGCCCCGGCCTCACGGATCATTCGCACCTGGTATGCGTCGTCTGGCGGTACCGAGTGTTTGAGCGCCAGGATCCCGTTCGTGGTCGGCAGATCGTACGTGTCGTAGTTGTCCTTTACGATGACTGGGATCCCGTGGAGAGATCCCACGAAGCCGGAAGAGGCGTAGATCGAGTCCAACTCACGTGCCCGCGCCAGCGCCTGGTCGTTGACGGTAATGAGTGCGTTGATCGACGGTCCGTTCTTGTCGTAAGCCTCGATGCGATCGAGGTAAGCCTGCACCAAGGCCTCCGCGGTAATGCGTCCGTCTTCCATGGCCGTGTGGATGTCGGCGATCGTGGTCTCTTCGACGACGAACGCCGGTTCACACGCGGCAAGCCCGAGGACGACCATGCCGAATAATGTCAGCCGTCGTAGGTAGGGGAGCGTCATCGTTTTCATATGCTGCCTGGCCAAATTAGGTGAGCCCAAGGGGGCAAACATGGGGCCTGCTGCCTGGCTGCACGAGGGATAGTGGGATGGGTCAGGGGCATGTGTGGATGGACACCGAAATCGCAGGGGAGGCTGGGCGGAGTGGGGGGCCGGATCAAATCGGATATAATGATCTACTTCTGCCTGAGGAAGTTGGAGATATCGCGCCAGGCGGAGATCGGATCTTCGCAACTCACTACGATCCGTTCGACGTGCCAGGGTTGTAGAACTGATTTTGACCTAAAGAGGTCGGGGCGTGTGGTGAGCCCTGATCGTTCACCTGACAATCAATAGTGCAGCCGCAGGACAGGTTGTGCCTCGCGGCTACGCCGTTCTATGATCGCACTGTATGCGTAGCACTATGTGAAACCAGGTTAGGGAGCCTCGTGTTTCCCCGACTATGACGACGTACACATGCCTCGGGGGAGGTGCCCATTGAACCGCTGGGACCGGGCCAGCCAGAGCCAGTGTTCGAATTTGAAGGAGCTAAGTAATTCCATGCGATGCATCGGCCAGGGCGGATTCGTGAAGAGGGTGCTCTTGAGTCTTTTCATGCTCTCCGTGGGGGCACCAGGAGCCGTTGCTCAAGCGGCGCCAGAGGGACCACCAGCCGAGGGCACCGTGCAGCCGCGGGAGCCGGGGTCCCAACTCCGCGTGTGGCTGATCACTGCCGCGCCAGGGGATGCCGTCTGGGAACGCTTCGGCCACAACGCGATTCGTGTGCTCGATACGGAGACCGGATGGGACGCGTCGTACAACTGGGGCATCTTTGACTTCAATCAACCGGGCTTCGTGCCGCGGTTCCTCAAGGGCGAGATGCTGTACATGATGGCCCCGTACCAGACCGAGCCGATGATCGACTCGTATCGGGAGACGGACCGCCAAGTGATCATGCAAGAACTCGCGATGACTTCCGCTCAGAAACTGAGCCTCCGCGACCTCGCCAACGTCAACTCGCTCCCCGAGAACCGGGAGTACTTCTACGACTATTTCCGCGATAACTGCTCGACGCGTATCCGTGACCTGCTCGACGAAGTGTTGGGCGGTTCACTGTTTGAACAGATCGGTACTGTGGACAATGACCTCACCTACCGCACGCATACGCGTCGACTCACCCAGATCGATCCCATCGTGTTCACGGGGATGGACGTTCTGCTCGGCAGTCCGGGGGATGTCCCGATCTTCCAGTGGGAGGAGATGTTCCTCCCTATGGTGCTCCGAGATGCGATCCGAGATGCGACGACGACGGATGCGGACGGGAACGTGATTCCGCTGGTCCTTAGTGAAGAGGTGGTTGTGTCGTCAACGCGGACCCCAGAGCCCGCTCGGGCCGACTCGTGGTTCCTCCGCTTTTTGTTGGTCGGGGTCGGCCTTGGTGGCCTCTTGGCTTGGTCCGGTACCAAGGCAGCGTCGGGGTCGAAGCCTCTGAGCGCACTGTTCGGGACGATGGCCGCGGCCTGGAGCTTACTGGCCGGGATTTTTGGTCTCGTGCTCGTTCTGGTGCTGCTGACCGATCACTGGTCGATGACCTGGAACGAGACCGTACTGCTCCTGAACCCCGTGTCACTTGGACTCGTGTTCCTGGCGCCGTTCGCCGCCATGGGCCGGACGAAGGCGGGTGTCCGGGCTGCCTTGCTGAGCAAGGTCGTAGCCGGGATCGCGTTGGTCGGATTGGTCGCCCAAGTCATGCCGTCCACCCCGCAATCGACGTGGATGCTGATCGCGTTCTTCCTTCCGATTCACCTGGGCGTGGCGTTCGGGCTGCACCGCCTCGCCCGGACCGCTACCTCCAGCTGACGGACTTAGGCACCCGGTCGTAACGTGAGCCGATGCATCAGCACGGCCGCCCGTTTGGTCTGGATCGCCAACGTCGGCAAATCGATCCACTCTTCGACTGTGTGCGCGTTGCCGCCACCCGGGCCTAGCCCGTCCAAGGCCATGTCGACGAGGCCGGCTGTGAACGAGACGTCGGCCGCGCCCGCGTTGCGGGGATCCACTGCTGCTACTTCGCCCATACTCAGGTCCTGACTTACCTGACTGAACCGCGCGAGCAGGGCGTGGTTGCCATCGGTCGGTGCGAGTGGCGGGTAGCCGTCGCTGAACGTGATCGACGCTGAGGTGCTCGGCAGGTTCTCCGTCGTGGCCACCCGCATTGTCGCGCGTGCTTCTTCCAGTTGGTCGAGCGTGATCGTTCGGAGGTCACCCGTCACCACCACGCCTTCGGCGACCACGTTGCTCTTCCCGAAGGCGGAGCCGCCTGACGTGAACGCATCGTATTCCACATCGGTCCCGCCTAGGATGACGCCTGGGTTGAATGTGAGCAGCGGCTGCCCGGCGAGTCGGTCATAAAAGGCGGTGAGGATCCGAGACGCCTCGTAGATCGCTCCGGCGCCCACTTCGGGCTGGAAGATTTGAGAAGAATGCGCGGGGTTGCCTCCAACCTCGAGCCTCCACCCGGTCGATCCCCGGCGGGCCACGACCGCCGTCGCAGGATTGCCGTCGCCGTTTTCGAACGCAATCGCGATGTCGGCCCACTCGGCCGCGGCGATCAAGTCTGCGCGGGCGAGGTCGAGCGGTCGGCCGCTGCGCTCTTCGTCGCCGGTCATCACGATGGTGATGCTCATCCGGTCCAACTGTCCGCTGACCTGAAGAGCTTTGAGCGCATGAACGATCACGACGTTGCCGCCTTTCATGTCGACCACGCCCGGTCCGGTGGCGCGGTCACCATCGCGCACGAAGCTCTGGAACGGGCTGGTCGGCTCGAAGACCGTGTCCAAATGTCCAATCAGAAGAAGCTTCGGACCTGATCCCTCCCGTCGCGCGACCAAGTGTCCCGCTCGCTCAAACGATGCGCCGTCGATCCACTCAGTTTCGAAGCCTAACCGGTCGAACTCCTCCCGGAAGAGCACGCCGATTTCGCGCACACCGTCGAAGTTCATGGAGCCACTGTTGAGGTTCACGGTTCGTTCGAGCAACGCGATGGCCTCTTCGGCAGCCGCGTCTACCTCAGACGCGATACGCCGTTCGACGTCAGAGAGGCTCTGCCCCATCAAGGGAGTGACGAGCGCGATCGTCAGCAGACCGGAAAGAGAGAGTCGGGCTTTCATGATGTCTCAGTGTTCAAGCAGTGGGATCGGATAAATGTAAGACAGTACTACTGGCTGCTCACGCACCTACGACTCGCTGGACGCCATCCGAACCTACGCGAGGCTGAGCGCGAGGCGTGAGGGGTAATCAATAGCGCCCGGGACGAGCGGGCGAAGATCGCTGCGGTCGAAGGCGACCTCACCGGACGACACAACCCCACGCTGATCGACGCTCAGAAGGCAGCACTCGTATAAGGGGAAGACGTTCCTCGCCCGAAAGGCGAAGCCGGGTTTGGCACGGCTCTAAGGAGATTGAGGTCGCCCAGTGGCAGGACGGGTGGGCGCCGACGGTACTACAGCTCAGGAAGGAAGGTCTGAGCGACAAGGTGATGTCTCAGCTCGACAAGGAACTCTCGCGTCACACCCGGTTGGGTTCCGCGCTGAACAAGCGCTGGGAGAACGGCATCCCCGGGTACGAAGGCCTGTTCGACAACAAGGTGCGTTCGCTCAAAGCGTCTGTGGTCAGCTTGGCGTTCACGCTGATCAGGATCCGCGAGTGGGTGAGCGTGAGGAGAGCCCTCGGTGTGCTAGGCGAGATCTCTGCGTTTCGGGACGGACTGCCAGAATTCTAGAACTCGCCCGCGAGGACATCTCGGAATGGCTCGAAACCGTGTAGGGCCGAGACGAAGAGCTTGAGAGACTCACACACGAGACCATTCGTCTGGAAGCCGAAGAGGATGTGGATCGGCTGATTGGGGACACGGATCCCGGCCAAGCTATTCAATCGTCGGGCCCAGGATGAACCGTCCTAGAGATGGTCGCGCGTCTCAAGAGGTCGGCGTATCATGCGCACTCCATCTGACCAGTCCGCGCACCGGCCCGCACAATGAAACGAATCCTATTCGCGATCATCGCAGTCCTCCTTCTCGCTCCGTCTGACGCTTCGGCCCAGAGGGGCGGTTTCGACTACTGGGGACCCCAACGTGAGATGGTGCAGCGAGGGGTCCAAGCGATCCTGCAGTGCAACGGTCTCTTTACGTCGAACCGGACGCTCGAACAGGTCTTCGACCAGGAACTCGCCTACGTGAATCGGGATGTTGGCACGCCAGAGGCGGGTGACTTCGAGGTGGACTGGGATCGCAAAGCGGTAGCCATCGGGACTGAAGATGGTGTCCCCGTCATGAGAGCTGCGTTCAGGGACGGGATTGGGTGCGTGATCATGCCCCCGGACCAGACTTGGGAAGACATCGACGGTCTGCCGATCCATCCCATGCCGCCCATGGCCGGCGACGCTTCGCAGATTGCTTGGCCGGACGGTGACCTCATCGGGGGCGCGACGAGCGCCACAGGCGTGGATTGGGAGGCCCTCATGGGCGCGTCTGATTGGGCTTTCGACCGGGAATCACCCGAGCAGGTAACGCTCAGCCTCATGGTCGTGCATAAGGGACAGATCGTGCACGAGCGGTATGCGCCGGGCGTAGACATGACGACCCGCACCCGCACGTGGTCGACGGCTAAGAGCATTGCAGTGACTCTGGTGGGGATGTTGGTGGACGAGGGGAAGATGTCCTTGGACGATCCCATTGGGCTGGAGTGGCTCCCTCAGCAGCAAGCTCCTGAAGGAGATCCGAGGAACCAGATCACGCTTCGGCACCTGCTCAACATGTCGAGCGGTCTCGAGACCGTGGACAACGGGGGCATGGAGTACGCGACCGGTTCAGGGCTGTCGTACTGGGCAGGTATGAGTTCGGTGGAGGGTGCCCTGTCCCGTGCGGCCATCCGTGAGCCCGGCACGAGCTGGGATTACGAGAACTACGATACGCTCCTCGGCGTGCTCGCGATGAAGCTCGCGATTGGGGACGACGAAGAGTATCTGACTTTCCCGCGTCGCCGGTTGCTGGACAAGCTCGGCATGCGTAACACGCTCCTGAGCACGGACCGCTTCGGCGACTTCATTCTCAGCAGTCAGGTCTACACGAACGCACGAGACCTTGCGCGCTTTGGCCTCTTATACCTGAACGGTGGCGTGTGGAATGGGGAGCGTTTGATCTCCGAAGATTGGATCGACTTCACGCGGACCCCGGCCCCTGCCACAGTAGATCGCGGGCAGCAGTATGGTGGGCAGTGGTGGTTGGTCCCCAACGACCGGACGGACGTCCCGGCGAACGCGTATTCAACCGCTGGAAACCGGGGTCAGTTCACCATCGTTGTGCCCACGCACGACCTCGTGATTGTCCGCCGCGGCTTGGATTACGGACGGCAGGGATTCAACCGTTGGGACTTGACGCGCGAGGTCTTGAAGGCGTTCCGTCCGGCGACGGACGAGCGCTGAGGTTTACTCGAAGACCCGCTTGATCCGCCGGTCCGCCGGCAGGACATCGTAGGGGTCGACGCGGCTCATCCGGGAGAGAATGACAGGTCGAACGCGAGTGCAGGCTGCACGAAGCGTTCTTCCAGAAAGAGACCCTCTCGTGGGTAAGGGCCATAGACCATTCCGTTGAGTCGATCTAAATAGGTGTCGCGGTTCACCGTCCCGCCCGTACTCGGGCCGCCAGCCGCGATGAGGTCCGAGATCTCCGCCGACTGATCTGGGACACTCCGTGACGGGCTGTGACGTGTCCGATCTCATCGGCCGAGCACGCCCACCAACTCGGCTTCCGACTCGAACTGTGCCAAGATGCCCCGGGTCACGTAGGTCAAGCCGTCAGGCAGCGCGAACGCGTTACGGCGTCCCGTTGCGGCATCCAAGCACGAGGCTGTGGGAGCGCATCGAACGGCGCGCTCTTCGCCCAAAGATACTCCATCACCCGCAGTGATTTTCGCCTTTTCTCGTTCCGTTTTCTCTTCCCTCGCACCGTTTGCGGGGCCGGGGGGTGGCACCTATGCTCCGCCGCATGAATCGTGTCCTCTCGCCCGTTTTCGCGGTGCTCCTGCTCGCATTGGCTCTGTGCCCCAGTCATAGCTCGGCACAACGTCTCCGCGATATCGATCCGACTCTGCTGCAGGCGGTGATGCCACAGGCGGAGCGATTCTCGGACCGCGCCGGTGAGCCTCTTGTCATGCAGGCGTTTCGGACCGATCCGGCTACCGGCCAGGAAGTCTTGATCGGGTATGCGTTCCATACGTCGGATCTTCCTCCCGAACAGATCGGGTACAGCGGCCCGATCGAGGCGGTCGTGGGGATGGACCTCACAGGTCACATCACCGGCGTCCGGGTCACGTATTATTGGGAGTCGATCCAAAGCAGCATGGGTGACTTCTTGCGCGCGCGTGGCTTCCAGGAGCACTTCGCGGGAAAACACATCGGGGACGCCTTCAAGCCTTACCAGGACGTTGAAGGCATATCACGGGCCACCATCAGCGTTCGGGCGCTCGCGCGCGGGGTTCGCGACGCCGCACGCCGGGTTGCCATCGCCCACCTCTCCACAGAGGTCGTCTCGAATCCAGACGATGGCGACGGGCAGCTGAGCTGGCTCGAAATGCGGCAGCTGGGCATGGTCGAGACCTTCCTGATTCAGGACGCTATGGGTGCGGCGGAGATCAATTTGGTTCACATCGAGAGTGAGCCATTTGGCGAGTATCTCGTGGGTGAGACCGCCATGAACAGTGCGCGCAGAGCGCTCGCATCCAGGGGTGACGACGATCATCTCCTGATCTACGGCGTCGATGGGGCTCGGCTGCGCCTCTTCGAACGAGAGGGTTGGTCGGTGGTTCAGGGGGCGGACACGATCGAGCTGAGTGAGGGAGAGGTAAGGCCCTTCGGCCTTGCCGCGGCCGGCCTGCTCGACGGTCAGGTTGTCATCAGCGGCGCCATGATCATCGATGGTTCGGTGGATGTGTCGAAGCCTTTCACGATCATCTATGACCACGAGGCATTCGAGGAGCCTGTCGAGGTCGAATTCCTGACTGGCACTGCGCAACTCGCTCTGGAAGAGGCCACGCTCGTGGAAGCCGCGGAGGCGGCGGCGGAGGCCCCTGAGGCCCAGGAAGACGTGGCGGAGGTTGCTGCGGATGAGGCCGCTCCGGACGTGCCACCGGTGACGGTTGCGGAGGTGCCAGTGGAAGACGTGGTGCCGGCCGTAGCAGCGCCTGTGTTGATTGACGATGTCCCAGCGGTCCCCGCCGCTCCCGTCCTCGACTTCACCGTCGTACAAGAAGAGACCGTCCTCGAACGGACCTTGTTAGACATCTCTTGGCCGCGCCTCATCGGCATGGTGATCACGATCCTTCTCGCCATGGCCGCGTTCTTTTCGAAGCGAATGCTGCTTCGTGGAGCCTCGCTCACCGTGACGTTGGTCTACCTCGGCTTCGTCGACGGTGGGTTCCTCTCGGTGTCGCACATCACCGCAGCCATCTGGAGGGGCCCGTCTGTCTTCCTGAGCGACATCCCGCTCCTGATCATCGTGTCGTTCACGCTCCTGACGACCCTGTTCTGGGGACGTGTCTTCTGCGGGTACCTATGCCCATTTGGGGCGCTTCAGGACCTCCTGGACCGGATTGTCCCCAAGCGATTCCAGATTGCCGTCCCGAAGCGAATTCACCGCCCAGGTCTCTACCTGAAGTATGGAATCTTGGCCGTGATTCTGGTTCCGGCCATCGCGGGAAGCCGAGTCAGTCTCTACCAGTACTTCGAGCCATTTGCCACGATCTTCTTCGGGTCACCGTCTAGAATTCTGTGGCTGATCGCCGGTCTGATTCTGGCCGCCTCTGCAGTGATCCCGCGCTTCTACTGCCGGTACGCCTGTCCGTTGGGTGCAGCCCTTGCCGTCGGGTCACTCATCTCGTTGAAGCGCATCGCACGCGTGCCGCAATGCGGTCACTGCAACGTGTGCGAACAGAAGTGCCCGACCGGGGCGATCGAAAAAAGCACGGTCGACTTCAAGGAATGTGTTCGCTGCAATGTCTGCGAGATCAAACTGATCGAAAAGGCTGGCGTGTGTCGTCACGAGATGAGCGACGTCAACGAGCGTCTCATTCAGATTCAGACCGAGTCTACGCAGGAGGCTGGCGATGTCGTTTGATCCGCCGTCGGTCAGCCGCCGAGATGCTTTGAGGATCACTGCGGCGGTGGGCATCGCTGCTGTCGCGGGTGGGCACACGGCCATGGAAATCATCCGCCGTGCTGGACTCCACCGGGTGAGTGTGTCAAAAGCCCGACTCGGCACGCTGGTCGAGATCGACGTCGTGCACCCGGATCGAGATGGAGCGCACGAGATGATCCGTGGGGCCTTTGCCGAGATCGATCGCCTTGAGTCGATTCTCAGTCGACATCGGACGGACTCGGCGCTGTCGATACTGAACCGCGCGGGCGAGGTGATGACGCCGTCTCATGATCTGGTCACCGTACTCGAATCGGCGTTACACATCGCACGCATGACGGATGGTGCGTTCGACCCGACGGTGCTGCCATTGCTCGAAGTGCACGCCTCCAGCTTCTCAGTGTCAGGTCGCCCACCCGAGCCGGATGTCCTTCGCCGGACGGTCCAGCGCGTAGGACATCAGAACGTCGTCGTCTCGGAGGAGCGCGTGGCACTGATGCGACCGGACATGGGGGTCACTCTGGACGGCATCGGCAAAGGGTACGTCGTGGACCGAACCGTCCAGGCTCTAGTTCGCGCCGGAGCCGAACGGGTCCTGGTCGACGCCGGAGGAGATATCGCGTCAGGTGGTGAACGCTCCAAAGAGGACCCCTGGAGAATCGGGTTGCAGCATCCTCGTACGGCTCGGCTCGTTGGGGTCGTCGACCTGGCTGGACGATCCGTGGCTACCTCGGGCGACTCTATGCAGTCATTTACCGAAGATCGGAGCCATCACCACATCATCGATCCAAGAACCGGCGTATCCCCAGAGGAGACTGCGGGCGTTTCGGTAGTGGCAGAGAGTGCGATGGAGGCGGATGCACTCTCGACGGCCTCCTTGGTTCTCGGGCCTGGAAAAGCGTTGCCATTGTTGGATGGTATGGCTGGAGTTGAGGGTCTTCTAGTCACGAAGGACGGCGAGATACACTCCACCAGCGGTATGCCCTAGAAGTTGGCTTCCAAAGACGCTTAGCCGCGCACCGCTGCACGGATACGGCGTATCACGCTGGATTCGTGAGACGACCGGAGCGGAATTCCGTGCCGAGGAGAGTGCGATGTGTCGAGTGCTCCGAAGACTCGAGAAGAAGGGCCGTTCGTCGACATGAGCGAGGACAAGAATTAGAGCTGTCTCGGGGGCCGGCTCGCCACTGGCGTGCCAACGTCTTGGCCGAGATGGGCAGGCGTCCCGGACGCGATGGCCGATGCTCTTCAGACCGTCGACCTAGATCGCCTGTCACCGGCCATCGAAAGGGAGTTGGGCCGGATTCTGCTCTGGTCAGGGGACGCCGATGGGGCCCAACGCGAGTTCGACAGAGCCACGCGGCTGGAGTTTGGGTGCGCAGTCACGGTCCAGGGAAAGGCGTCGATCGCGCTTGGGAACGAAGACGCGATCGATCTGCAGATGGCGCTGACCGAATGGGCTGCGGTGTAAGAGATTCCAGGGTCGTTGGCGGCGGAGCTCGGATCGGGCATGCGCGCGCATCTACAGGCAGGCGGTGAGCAGTCGATTCCGTATGATCGGCGCCTGATTCGATTCTGGCCTTACTCCTAGCGGTGTCCCCGTTCATATTGCAGGCCTGATGCCCGCACTCCGCCGCTCCCAACTGTTTCGCACTTTCCGCATCGGCCTCGTCTTGGCCGTTGGACTCGTGGTGCATAGTGACGCGTGTGCCCAGCTCCGCCCACTGGACCCGATCGGGTGGTCGACGTTTGATCGACCTGGTGGGGTTTTTCTCATGGGTGTGGCGGCCCACGTGGACCAGCGCATTTCGTTGGCGGGTGCGCATGGTCGGCTCTACGAGTTGGGTGTCTTCCAGGCTACGTGGAGTTACGAGCGGGTGGCTGTACGAATCGGCGGTACGTTGTACCGGCTCTTCGACGGTCAGGGCGTCTACGACGACCCAGTCACCGGGACTCGTGCCCCGGACGGCACGTTACGGAAGGACTCGGGTGACATCCGCGTCTCTACGCTGATTTGGCTCACGAACCCGAAGGACCGCGTGAGCTTTGCGTTTCGTTTCGGGTCTCGTCTTCCGACCACCGACAACAAGGAAGGGCTGGGTCGTGACCAGGCAGATTTCTTCACCACGGTCGGAGTCCGGCTACGCGATGGGCCGTGGGACCTCTCCGCGGAGGGTGGCGCGGGCATAAACGGCACGCGGGATCCCCAACACGAGCAGATCGACCCGATCCTGTTTTCGGGTGCGGCAGTCTATGACGCGGGGAGCGTCGATCCGTTCCTCGAGTTTACAGGCCAGCACGACCCTCGGTCGGAGCGCGACCGCCGCGGAAACGAGAATGTGGGAGAGGTTCGCGTCGGCGTGCAGGTCGGGGGACAGCAATGGCTCCGGATCATGGCTGCGCGAGGATGGACGTCGACGAGCCCCGACCTGGGGGTCACCGTCCTGTTCGGTACTCGGTTCGGGGGCTGCTGAGGCTACCCCCGATTCGTGTCAGCCTTCGTACAGCTCGCCGAATCGGAGCATGACAGTGCTCACCTGGCCCCCAATGATCGTCACGATGTAGAAACGGTCGTATTCCATTTCTTCGATGTCACCCCCAGGGTCACCCCCAAGCGCCTCGACGAGCTGCGGCGTCGTATTGCTGTGCCCCAGGACCAAATGCCGACCGGGCATCGTCTTGAGTTGAGCTGCGAATCCAGGTAAGTCGCGCGAGTCGTAGGACTCGATCTCGATACCGGCCCCTTCCGCTGTCGGCTGTCCTGTGGATCGCGTTCGCTTGAAATCCGTCGAGTGGATTCTTGTGAGCCCCGCATCTGCGAGCATCGTTCCCACGAGGCGAGACCGCTCCCAACCTGCTTCGGAGATCGGCGGGTCGTTGCTCCCGTCCTCAGCGCGCTCCGCGTGGCGAACCAGGTAGACGACGACTGTCTCTTCTTGGGCCTGTAGGACGGTCGGTGCCGCAAGAAAGAGCGCGAAAAGCGCGAGAAAAGCACGACGACGCATGGATGACTCCCTTAGGGTGGTTCGCAACGCACCAACCTACTTGCGATCCCACCCAGGTGGCTACAGTTGCACCAGACCTAGGACGTCAGTGACGAGCCACCATCCGGAGGCGGCCAGGACCGCTGTCGGCACGACCCACCGGAGCCAGTGGATGAGGGCCCGATCCGTGCTCGAAGGGTTCGCTCCCGCGACTTGCTCAAGAAGCGTCGCGCGGCTCATGACCCAACCGACCGTCACCACTGCGATTAGGGCGCCCATGGTCTGGCCTCCCGAGCCGAACGTGAGGTCCCAGGGCACGAAGATCTCAAGGTTGATCATGGGAGGGAGTGCTAGGAGCATCGACACTCCGTAGACCGTCCAGACCGCTTTCTTCCGCGTCCACCCGAGGGAATCTGAGAAGCCCGCGACGAGTACCTCGTAAGCGGCGATTCCCGAGAGTAGCGCCGCACCGGACAGTCCCCCGAAGAAAAGGCTTCCGAAGATCCAACCTGCCGGGAGTTGCTCGAAGACTTGGGGAAGAGTGGCGAACAGGAGGCCTGGCCCCGACCCCGGCTCGAGGCCGAAGGCGAATACCGCCGGGAATATTGCGAGTCCTGCGAGTAGCCCCGCTCCCGTGTCACCGATCACGGTCCAGATGGCGTTGGCCCGGATGTCAACGTCGTCGCCGAGGTACGACCCGTAGACGAGCATGAGCGTGCCGCCGAGCCCTATGGAGAACACCACCTGGCCTAGTGCCGCGATCGCCACGGTAGGTGTGATCTGACTGGGCTCGAACGCGAGGAGCCAACGAATCCCCTCATCGGCGCCTGGGAGCGTGACGGACCGTACAATCACAATCAGGAGCGTCACGAAGAGGATGGGCGTGATGATCTTGGACGCCCGTTCGATTCCGCGCTGAACCCCCCGGAGCACGATCCTCGCTTCCGCGAGCAGCACTAAAGCCGTGAAGCCGACTTGAAGGCCCATCGACGTGGCTGAAAAACCCTGCTCAGGCGGAAGAATGCGAGACGGATCGATGGGGCGTCCGAACGGGGCCGTGATCTCGGCCAAGGCGTGGTAGACCACCCACCCGATCGCATTGGTGTAGTAGGCAACGGCCGCCCACGTGATGCCCATGAGGAGCCACCCGATGTACCGCCCGCCCGGCATTCCAATGGCCTGGTACGCCCCCAGGGTCCCGTGCCGCGTGTGACGACCCAACGACCACTCGCCCATAAGAGCCGGAACGGCCACGAGTGCTGCGATCAGCAGGTAGAGCACGATGAATGCTGCCCCGCCGAATTGTCCGACCATGTAGGGGAAGCGCCACACGTTTCCCAGGCCGACCGCCAGACCGACCATCGTGGCTAAGACCCCGAGTCGGCTCCCGAACCTCTCGCGGGTCATTCTGGCGCCGCCGTGCGGTTCGCCATGCCGATCATGTCGCCATTACTGCGGCTAAAGCATCCAGGGCCTGGTCGACGTCGTCCATCGTGTTGTAGAAGTGTGGGGCGATGCGAATCGCGGGCCCTCGCGCCGAGGCGATGATCCCTCGTGCGCGCATCTTGGCCTCGACGGTGTGACTGTCTTCACACGCGATCGCTGTCGTCGGAGCCCTACGGGCCGCCTCTGCTGAGCCCAGGACCTCCAGGCCGCGCTCTGCCGCCCCCTCGGCCGCTCTCCGGCCAAGGGCCCGGTTCCATGCGCCGATATGATCCATCCCGATCTCTCGCAGCCATGCCATCCCGGCCCTGGCGACATACGCTTCCATGATGGGTGGTGTGCCCGTATCCAGCCGTCTCGCGCCTTCTCCCCAGTCGAGCCGGTCGGCTTCGAAGGAGTATGGATTCGCCCTTCCGAACCAGCCGGTGATGGTGGGTTTGAGCTGATCCGCTAGGCCAGGCCGTACCCACACGAAGGCGATGCCTGGGATGCCCATCAGGAACTTGAGGTTCCCCGATGCCACGAAATCGGCTCCGCACTTTGGGGCATCGAAAGACTCCGTACCCAAAGTCTGGTAGGCGTCTACGTAGAGCAGGGCACCCTTGGCATGAGCGAGTTCCGCGATCGCCCCGATGTCCTGCTTGAAGCCGGTTTGGTAATAACCCTGGCATGCCGACACGATCGCGGTCTGTTCGTCGATCGCGGCCTCGTAGTCCTCGAGTTCGATGCAGCCGTCACGTACGGGGACCCAGTCCACTTCGGCTCCCATGCGTTCCTGGGCGAGCCACACGTGGCCTACCGTGGGGAATTCGCCGCCGCTTGCTACAACGCGGTGCCGCGTCCCCGTGTAGTCGAGTCCGGTGGCGACGCTCGCTGTTGCTTGAGACACCGAGGTGGCCACCGAGACGTCATTCGGGTCCGCATTGATAAGGGCCGCGAATTCAGCTCGGGCCGCATCCGTCTCGGCCATCCAGCTGTCCCAGTCCATTCCAGCCTCGTTCCATGAGGCCAAATAGGCGTCAGCTGCAGCTCGCGTCACGCTGCATTGCGGCGCTTGTGAGCAATTGTTCATGGGGATCAACGATCCCAGGATCGGGATCTGCGCCCTGACCGAGTCGAGGTCGTATGCGGGAGAAGTCATGGCTCAGAGGATATGGGTGGGGGAGAGGCAAGGCGAGGCCTGACCGGCCGCCTGTAGATGCAAGTGAGCCAGGACGTTACCATGGGGATGAGCGTGCGAGTGAGGATCGCCGGTAGCTTAGGCTGCTGGAGGAAAGTCCGAGCTGCTCAGGGCAAGGGTGCCGGGTAACGCCCGGGCGTCGAAAGGCGACGGAAAGTGCAACAGAGAACAGACCGCCGATGGCCGCTTAGGCGGCACAGGCAAGGGTGAAACGGTGCGGTAAGAGCGCACCGGGCTCCTGGTAACAGTGAGTCGCTGGTAAACCCCACCCGCAGCAAGGCCAAATAGGGAACGAGGAGTGGCCCGCTCCATTTGAGTTCCGGGTAGGCTGCACGAGGCTGTTGGTAACAGCAGTCCTAGATGAATGATCCTCCCCCGTAAGGGGACAGAACTCGGCTTATTCCGCGCGTTCAACTGACGGCGCCCGTCGCGAAAGCGGCGGGCGCCGACTCCTTGCCCCTCGCTTGACCCGGACCCCCGTTTGGCGAGATTGATCCTCCACAAAGCGCCCGTAGCTCAGTTGGATAGAGCGCGTGCCTCCGGAGCACGAGGTCGCAGGGTCGAATCCTGCCGGGCGCACTGTGATCATGAGCGCCGTCAGATCCCGCTAGGGTCTGACGGCGTTTGTGCTTTGAATCCGAACCTGTGACCTCGTGGGCAGCAAGATCAGCGCTGGTTCGAGTCAAGCGGTCAGGCCGCTAGTGATGACCTATGTGATGTTTCGCGAGACCACGGAGCGAAGCTCCGTGCATCCATCCATCCGCCGGGCTGCCTGGCCCTGTCCGCCTGCCATCAAATGCGGGATCGGTTGCGATCCTGTCCGGCGCCGCGCAGATTTTCCTCCGCGGCATATCCGTAGTCGCGTGCTGGACACTCCGGGAGATAACTCTATGAAGATCCGTACCATAGCCACTCTGGCACTGGCATTAGCGCTGGGCGCCTGCGCGTCCGAAGAAGCCACCGACGACGCGATGGCGGATGCTACGCCCGAGGCATCCGCGGACGCTCAGGCGGTCACCGAACTCGCTGAGTATTGGGCTACGCATTACAACATGGGCCATCCCGGTATGGTTGCCGGCAAGTATGCAGATGAAGCCTGGTTGCTCAGTTCGGACGGAACCCTTTCTGAAGGTTCAGAAGCGATCGAGACCTTCTTGGGAAGCACGGCCGAGATGAACCCGCAGGTTGTGATCACGCCTGGCGAAGTCAGGGTCTTCGGTGATCAGGCTGTGGGCGTGGGGATGTACGAGATGACGCTAAGCCCGGAAGGGGCTGAGCCGGTGAGCTACGGCGGATCCTACATGACGCACAACGTGAAGGTCGATGGTGCCTGGGTGATCGCAGGGCATATTGGGAACCTCACGGACGACCCGTTCGAAGGCTTTGAGTTCTCGGCGCCTGAGGGTGAGGCTGGGGAGAACCAGGGGACCATGGGTGAGCTGACAGGCGGCTGGGCGACCCATTACAACTTGGGCCACGCTTCGATGGTCGCGGACTACTATACCGAGGACGCGATGGCATCCTTATCGCGCGGCGGGCAGGTCATGGGTCGCGAGGCGATCTCGACCGCTCTTTCGGACATGATGGAAGCGCGCCCGGGGAGGACGGTCGACATCAACAGTCTGCAAACGTGGGAGCTCGGCGATGGCTGGGCGCTCGACGGCGGCTGGTTCGCTTCGACGGAAGCCGGCGCGGATGCACCGTTCCAGTCGGGCGGTTACCTCAACCTGCTCAAGCAGGCGGATGATGGGTCGTGGCAGATTCATTGGGGGGTGTCCAACGCTTGGCCGACGGGCGACATGTAGTCTGTCTCGCTTCGAGCGACACTAAAGGGGGGCGGGTCCAAAGTGGGCCCGTCCCCTTTTTTCGTCTCTTGCCCACTCGCGCTTGGACCTTGGTATTCGGTCGGAGGAACAACGTCGGCCTCACCTAACATTCGCCCATGACCTTCGTCTTGATCGCTCTCGGTGTCCTCACGGGTGCGATCGCCTTGGTTAGGGCGGTCACGATGAAGAAGGTCTCCGTTGAAGACCTGGTCGAGGCGGCTCAAAGCGCTGCGGCCCCGACGCTGAGGACTAGGAGCGCCCCCTAGGTGCTCCGCATGCCGAAAGAGCCGCCCAAAACACGACATCATGCATGGCGACAGGGCTGCTCGGTCGTTGTTCGGACGACTCGGCCGTGACTGACGTGGTCTCGCCACCTCGCACTAAGCCCCACGCCATCCATCCGATCTCAAGCGCGAAACTCCCGTACACTAGGGACTACACGACGCCCTGAAAACGCACAGCAAGGTGAGGACGGCGTAACGACGCATGGGCCGGGCAGAGTAGGGAGCCACCCTCGGCGTAGTGCGGAAGATGGTCGTGTCCTACGCTTGGGGGCGCTCCCCTCGAACGGTTACTCGGTACCCGGAGCGGACGTTCGGGGAGTAATCCCAGACCGCGTAGTGCTGTGTACACCTGTTGTCCCAGAAGGCGATCGAATGCTGCTGCCACCTGAAGCGACACTGAAAAGCGGGGCTCTTCACGTGGTCGAACAGGAAGTTGAGGAGTGCATCACTTTCCGGGATGGGGAGTCCAAGGATCTGGGTGGTGAACATCGAGTTCACATAGAGGCACTTTCGCCCCGACACGGGATGGGTTCGAACCACCGGATGTTCGCTCTTCGGGTAGACCTTCCGCGTGTCGTCGCGCCCGATCATCGCGTTCACGCTCTGGTAGTACGGAGCACCGTCGTGGATCGCGGTGAGGCCCTCGAGCATCTCCTTCATTCGCTCGGACAGGGCTTCGTAAGCGGCGTACATGCTGGCAAACATCGTGTCACCGCCACTTTCCGGGACGGTAAACATCCTCAGGATCGATCCCATGGGGGGCTCTTCACCGCAGGACACATCGGAGTGCCACATCTCCCCCGCTACGCGCTTTGAGGTTTTGTCCGCATGAATGATCATGACCTCGGGGTGTCCGTCCAGCCCGGGGTCGTTGGGGTGGATGTCCAGGGTGCCGAAGCGCGCTCCAAAGGCTTTATGGGCTTCCACGGAAATGTCCTGGTCACGGAAGAAAATTACTTGGTGCTCCGTGAGAGCCTCGCGAATCGTGGCGAAGTTCTCGTCCGACAAATCACCAAGGTCCACACCGAGTACTTCCGCCCCAATCGTGGGTGTGACCGGTCGGATGAAGAGTCCCGAATCGGTCGCCGCAGTGTCGCTCATGGTATGATCTCCGTAGCGTGTGTCGAACTACTTCCGCGACCACACTACTATGTCCGACGACCTCCAGCACTACGACGCCGACTTCGTGGTGATCGGCTCCGGCTTCGGCGGATCCGTGTCGGCGCTCCGTCTCGCGGAGAAGGGCTACAAAGTCGTCGTACTCGAGCAGGGCAAACGATACGAGCGCTCGGATTTCCCTGAGACGAGTTGGGGGCTGAAGAAGTACCTGTGGATGCCCCGCTTCGGCTGGGGCGGCATCCAGGCGGTCAGCTTCTTCCGCCACATGCTGGTGCTTCATGGGACGGGGGTGGGAGGCGGTTCGCTGGTCTACGCGAACAACCTTATTCATCCACCGGCACAGGCCTTCGGTGAGGACGAATGGGGGAGGGCCGACTGGGTCGGTCGTTTGGAGCCTCACTACGCCGAAGCCCGCCGCATGCTCGGAGCCAGCCCGTGCGAAGGCCTTGGCCGCACCGACGAGCTTCTTGAACAAGTGGCGGCGGAGATGCCTGGATCGGGAACGCTCCGAGCCAGCGATGTCGGAGTCTTCTTTGGCGAATCCGGCGTCGAGGTCGCCGACCCGTACTTCGGTGGGGAAGGTCCACGCCGCACCGGGTGCACGCGCTGTGGGGCGTGTATGATCGGATGCCGTGTCGGTGCGAAGAACACGCTCGATAGGAACTACCTGTGGTTCGCAGAACGGCTCGGGGTCGAGATCGTACCGGAAACCCGAGTCACGGGAATCGAGCCTCGTGACGGAGGCTACACGGTCCACGTCCGAGACCCTCTCCGTCGCGATCCGGGAAGGAGGAGTTGGCGTGCGAAGCAGGTCGTGGTCGCAGGAGGGGTCTTAGGTTCTGTCCACTTGCTACTCCGCTCCCGCGACAAGGGATGGCTGCCCGATCTTTCTCCTCGCATCGGTGAGTTCGTACGCACGAACTCCGAAGAACTTCTGGTGGTGGAGAGCAAAGATCGGACGGTGGATCTCGGCGACCACGTGGCGATTACGTCCGGCCTTCAAGCGGACGCGGACACGTTCGTGGAGATGGTGCGTTTGAACCGCGGGTCGGACGTTCTGTTCTGGCTGACCGCCCCGTTGGCTGGTGTGTCACGCCTTCCTCAAGCCGTGGCTCCGCTCGTCGCTGCGCTCTCGAGTATTCCGAGATTCTTGCTCGGACTGTGGCCGTTCGGACGGGCCTCACGGTCAGCGATCCTACTGGCCATGCAGCCGACTGAAGGACATCTCAGTCTCGTACTCCAACGACGCTGGCTTGGATTGGGCCGTGCTGTTCTCAAATCCGAGTTGCCGATCGGTGAGAAGCCGCCTGCCGTGCGAATCCCCGTCGCTCGAGAGATCGCACGCCGCTTGGCCGAGAAAATGAACGGTACTGTGTGGCAGAGCCTGTGGATCCCGTTCGCCGGATCACCCACAACTGCTCACGTCCTAGGTGGCTGCCGAATGAGCGATACCCCAGATGACGGAGTCGTAGATCGGGCCGGGCGCGTGCACGGCCATCGCGGACTCTACGTAGCGGACGGCTCGGTCGTGCCGTCCAACCTGGGCGTAAATCCGAGCCTCACCATCACAGCACTCGCCGAATACATCATGGCCCAGGTCCCCGGAGCGGGCGAAGCGCCCACGAGCGCCGCGCCAGAGGACGACTAGGCCGGGCTCACCCCCACGGGTACGGTCCGGACATCTCCACATTGCCCGCGTCAAAGAGCAGCTCGATCATCCGATGCCACGAGTCCCAGCTCGTGGTTCGACCGTACACCGAGTTGGTTTTGTGGGAGATCACGAGATCGACGGCAGGGAAGACCGTAATCCACTGTCCGATGGCTCCGCGCCCTGTGTAGGCGCCCGCAAAGGGGCCCACAGCCAGGGGCCCATCGAAGACCCACCACATGTACCCGTACCCGAAGTAGCCGTCACGGCGGCCGACCGGGTTCATCTCCTCAAGCGGGGTCACCACGGACACGATCTCTTTGGCCCACTCGCGGGAGATCACCTGCCGTCCATCCCAGCTCCCCTCATTCAGCATCAAGTGCCCGATCCTGGCCATGTCACGAGTCGAGAGGTGGAAGTGATAGGAGGGGAAGCGAGATCGTGAGAGGTCGCCACCCTTCTGGTGGATGGGGCGATTCCAGTCCTGGAACCCGATCGGGATCCCGATCTGCGCTTGGGTTTCGTCGTAGAGGTCCCGCCCTGTGAGCATCTCGAAGACCCCGCCGGCGGCGTTGAAGTCCCAATTGCTGTACAGCATGTACTCGCCTGGTTGCTGCGAACCCCGGGCAGGGGCGTCGCCCAGGTTGTCGCCACCGTTCGAGGCAGGGTGGTAGACGCCTGACCGCGCGGTGATGAGGTGCCCGATCTGCGCTTGCTTCTCGATGGGGAGGAGCCCGCCCACGTCATCGACTCCAATGTCCTCCATCGTTGCGCTGAGATCGATCGTGCCGTTCTCGACCCAGTAGCCGTAGAGCATCGAGAGGATGCTCTTCCGCACCGACGCGAGATACGAGAGCTCTTCGATATCGCCGAAGGTGTAAACCAACCGGCCTTTGTGGGCGACCACGACACCGGTCGAGTTCGCGGAGTCGGCCAGGAAGCGGGTCACGCCGCGGAGCGCCTGCACGTCCCAACCGGCTTGGGCCAGGCCAGGCCCACGCAGGATCGTCCACTCGTCTCCGGGGAAGACGCAGTCCGCGCACTGGGCGGCGGTGGAGGCAGGGGTCAGTCCGCCAAATGCAACGAGAGCGACCCACATGAACAGCGTCGCGCGGATGTGCTTCATCTTCAGCTCCATGGGCTCCGGAATGATCACGAAGGTAGGAGCCGCAGGCCCGGCATTCCACCCTGGACCTTTCCTGTCGTCACTTCGTAGGGTAGGTGACCATGGCCATTCTCATCTCTATCCTGGCCGTTCTCGCGATGCTCGCGTGCCTCGCGCTGATACCCCTGGGCCTGCCCCGGCCTGTGGTTGATCGTCGTGATTGCGATGGGGTGTGCTACTCGCCCGCACGGCCGCAATAGCCATGAAGGTTGCCGTCTCCGTAGGAATCATCACCGCTGTGGGAATCACCCTCGAGTTTTAGCGGTTGGGGCCTGAGCGGGCCCACGTGATCTCTAGCGACCCGTCCCCGGCGGTCGCAGCTCATTCCAGCGCTCGATAAACGCGACGGCTGCGGCTACGCCTGCCTCGGTCCCCACGCGCCCGCGCTCGAGCGTGGCTTCTGCGGGGTCTCTGACGCCCCATACCCCTGTGCTCGACATCTCCACGGAAGAGGTCCCCTTGCCGGTCGCTTCGTCCTTGAGGCCTTCGGCAAGGAATACCGCGAGCGCCGTCGCATCTCCGGCGACCACTTCTGGCAGCATCTCTTCCATGTGTGGCGGAAGTGTGAGCTCGGCTGCGTATGCAGCGTCGAGGTCGACGAGTTGAGGAATCATGTAGAGTGAGCTTGATGTTTCTGGCGTGCCCCCGTGCCGATCGAACATGGGCTCGGCCGGAAGCGGTAGGTCTCGGCTGACTGTGCGGTCTCTGAAGGGACCCGTTACGGCGTCCAGGCTCACCGCGATCCCTGCGGTCTCTTGGTTGATACGATCCACGATGAATGTCGTGATTGCGCGGTTTCCGCCGTGGGCGTTCATGAACAAAAAGCGCTTGAACCCATGCTGTATCAGGCTCTTCGCTGCCTCGACGTAGACCTCTTGGATCAGCTCAGAAGGCAGCGTCACCGTGCCGGCGAACCCCATGTGATAGGGTGACTGCCCCGGCATCATTATGGGCGCCACCAAAATGTCCACACGTTGCGCGATGAGTTTTGCTCGTTCCACACCGTTGAGGTAGTCGGTGCCAATGGGCAGGTGCGTCCCATGTTGCTCAAGAGAAGCGACGGGGATCAGCACCATGTCACTTCGAGTTAGGAGATCTTCCACCTCGGGACGAGTCATGTGTGGGAGGTAGTTCTTCACCTTCACGATCTCGGGTAGCCCTGTGTGTTGGGCTTCTGTACCGCACGGTGTGAGGACGAGAGCGGCGGCGGCGAACAACAGGACACGCTTCATGATCCGACTCCTTCTGGACGATCGGGTTGCTCGGCACATCTTAAAGTGGAATGTGCCGGAAGGCGATCACTTTGGAGTGTCGAGATGGTTGAGTCAGGCGGCGTTCTGTCGTACTGCCGGAGTATTTATCGCCGCGCTCGCGCGGTGGCGGAGTGTGTCCCGGAGTTCAGGATGCTCCGTAAGTAGTCAGATCGATCTCACGTGGCTCATGCGTGATGACCGAGAAGATTTTCACTTCATAAGGAGCGATGGACATGGTTTGGGCGTTTCAAAGGCCATGGTGTCGGCCGCCGACACGTATCAGGGATGATCGGCGAGCGGATGATCGAACGGACGCCTGGCGTCACCCGCCTGATTGATTGGATGGAGAAGCGAGGTTGGGTCGTTCGCAAGCGTTGCACAGAAGACCGGCGCCGTGTGTGGTGTCGAGTTACGCAGGAGGGACTAGGCCTGCTCGACTCACTCGATGACATCTTGAATGCCGTGGACGACAGTCTCGGCGTAGCGCTGGAACCGTCCGAATTGACCTAACTCACTGAGTACCTCGATCGGTTCAGAGCTGCAGCCAACCAATAGGAAGCCCACGGCAGTTTGACGTAACACTCCTCCCGTAGGTATTGGTCGGTTATAGGCCGGCCGCTTGGCCGCGCGCCAATTGCCCGGAGGCTCTCGTGAATCGCCACTTATTTGCTCCGTTCCTTTTCGGTCTCTTCTTATTTGGATGCGGGGGTGCTCCCTCTGGCGTCCTGCCCCAGCCGACGTCTTCGCCGTTCGATGTCGTGATCTCAGGTGGTACCATCGTGGACGGAACCGGGAATGCGTCGTTTCCGGCGGATGTCGGGCTCCGCGGAGATCGCGTCGCTGCGATTACTCCCCCGGGCATGCTCTCCGAAGAACCGGCGAACCGGCGGGTCGATGCGACGGGCTTGGTAGTGGCTCCCGGCTTCATCGACATTCAAAGCCATTCACGATTCAACTTCTTGGGCAACGGAGATGGCCGGGTCGTTTCCAAGGTCACCATGGGGGTGACCACAGAGATCATGGGCGAGTCCACGACGAATGGACCTGCTAGTGCTGCCATGCTTTCCGCCGCCGGCGGAGCTGTTGGTCGCTCGGTCTTTGAGACGTTCGGAGATTGGATGAGCGCGATGGAAGCCCACGGCGGGAGCGTGAACTTTGGCTCTTTCGTCGGCGCGACCACGATCCGCGTGCTTGGTATGGGCGAGGCCATGGGTAAGGCGGGGGGACCCGAAGTGAGCGCGATGCAGGACGCAGTCCGTCAGTCCATGGAAGACGGTGCGTTCGGAATCGGGTCGGCACTCATTTATCCTCCCGGAAACTTCGCTTCCACCGAAGAGTTAATCGCGATCAACAGTGCGGCGGCACCCTACGGCGGCGTGTACATCACACACATGCGTTCGGAGGCGGACAATTTCCTCGAGGCCATCGATGAGGCGATCAAGATCGGGACCGAGGCTGGGGTGCCGGTCGAGATCTACCACCTCAAGGCGGGCGGCCAGCGGAATTGGCACAAGGCCGCACAGGCTGTGGCCAAGATCGACTCGGCTCGTGCGGCCGGCGTCGATATTCAAGCGAACATGTATCCGTACACCGCCGGTGGCACGGGTCTAACCGCGTGTTTCCCCCCTTGGGCGTCGGCAGATGGGAAGCTCTTCGACAACCTCGCGGACGCCGACATGCGTGGCCGGATTCGCGCCGAGATCGAGAACCAGACGGAGGACTGGGAGAACCTGTGCTCTCTCTCCACTCCAGAGGGAGTCCTGCTCCTCGGATTCAACAAGGCCGAGAATCGCAAGTACATGGGCCGATACCTCGCTGATGTGGCAGCGGAGGTCGGGAAGGACTGGATCGAGACCGCGTTTGATTTGGTCTTAGACGAACGGCAGAGAATTGGCACGATCTACTTCATGATGAGCGAAGAAAACGTCGCGATGCAGATCGGTCAGTCGTGGATGAAGTTTGGGACGGATGCTGGCGGGATCGATCCGGAGACCGCTACAGGCCTCTCACACCCGCGGGCGTATGGCACATTCACGCGTATCCTCGGGAAGTATGTCCGAGAAGAGGGCGCGACTACGCTCGAGGAAGCCGTCCGAAAAATGTCGTCTGCGGTGGCCACCCGACTTCACATCAAGGACCGCGGACTGCTCAAGGAAGGCTTCTTCGCAGACGTGGTCGTCTTCGATCCGGAGACCGTCGGAGATCGTGCGACGTATGATGAGCCCCACCAATTGTCGACCGGTATCGAGCATGTATTTGTAAATGGGATAGAGGTCGTAAACAGAGGCCGTCACACCGGAGCCATGCCAGGGGTGCCAGTCCGTGGACCCGGATGGACGGAGTGGCGCCGTTAGCCTGAGGCAACGTCCCAAGCCGTCACAACGTCTCAAGTCATGCAGGCCGGTGATACAGGTACACGCAAGGTTCGTGGGTGTGGACGATGGGTGGTTGGGGAGAACTGGGGCTTCGGACCGAGAGGGGATGATGATGAACGTGGAAGGGCGGATCCGATTTCTGCTGAGGGCGGCAGTCCGAGCAGAGGGAAAGGGTGATTTCCGGATCGCTCAGTTATTTCGTAGAGTGGCGGAGGACATGCGACCCATGGAGCATGCTCTCAGCGCTGCAGGGCCCTGAGCTAGGGGGTTTGCACTGACAGGGACGGTGTGGAGCCACAGTATCGAAGGCCCGATCGCCCGTTGGGCGGCCGGGCTTTTCTTAGTCGTGATATTCCCCACGTGCTTGTAGGCTATTTCCCGGATTCCCGTTGGGATCGAACGAATTACATTTCTGCTCCCGCTGCGGTCCACCGGACGGCTGCGGGCTTCTAACTCAGACAGGAATGCCTTAGATGAAGCGTTTTTCGATCCTCTCGGCTCTTGCCGTTTTCGCCGCGTGTGGTGGTGGCGAGCCGGCCGAGAGCGGCGCTGCCAGTAGCGCCTCCGCGGAGCCCGCGGAAGCGGCTGCTCCGACAGCAAAGCTCCCCGGCGGTGAAATGACCACTCCTGAGTGGTTCGCTGTGGATGCGGATGCACAGGTTGCTCACATCGTCCTGACCGCCGGTGCGACCAATGCCAACAACTATTGGAACTACAATGGTGCCACCAAAGGCAGCATGGCCATCACTGTTCCAGTGGGTTACACGGTAACAATCGACCTGGTCAACAAAGATCCAGCCATGGCGCACAGCGTTGGGGTCTCTGCGGAGGCGTCGTCGTTTGGTGCGATGCTCGACCCAACGCCTGTCTTCACGGGTGCGGTCACTGAAAACCCGACGTCGATGATCGATGGCACCATGCCGGGCGAGACTGAAACGGTCACGTTCACGGCGGATGCCGCTGGCACCTACACGTTGGTCTGCTACATCCCTGGTCACGGTACCACGGGCATGTGGATTTACTTCGTCGTCTCGGCTGACGGCTCGGCCGGCGTCCAGAGCACGATGTAGGCGCGGAACGTCCCGCAGTAGAGCACAGCAGTAAGACACAAAGAAGCGCCGCTCCGATTTCTTCGGGGCGGCGCTTTTTTGTGGATCCGGTGAGACGCTTAGTCGTCGCTGGACAGCGCCTCGGCTTCCTCGAGGGTCGGCCCGCGCAGGTGCACCGGTGCCTGTGTGCCCTTCACGCACAGGTTGAGCACCTCCACGAAGACCGAGAAACCCATGGCGAAGTAGACGTACCCCTTCGGGAAGTGGGTCCCCATGCCTTCTGCGACAAGGGACATTCCGATCAGGAGTAGGAAGGACAGCGCGAGCACTTTCACAGTGGGGTGCTGACTGACGAAGCGACTCACGGGGCTTGCGGCCCAAATCATGAAGCCGCCTGCGATCAGAACCGCGAGGACCATCACCTGGATGTCGTCAGCTACACCGACAGCCGTGATGACGGAGTCCAACGAAAAGACGATGTCGAGGAGAGCGATCTGAACGATGACGGCTCCCAATGCTGCAGCGCCACGGGACGTATCCTGACTCGCTTCATCACCCTCGAGCTTGTGATGGATCTCACGGGTGGACTTGAAGAGGAGGAACATGCCACCCGCAATGAGAATCAGGTCGCGACCAGAAAAGCTGTGATCGAAGAGCGCGAAGAGTTCGCTCGTGAGCTGCATGATCCACGTGATGGAGAACAGCAGGAGAATTCGGGTCCCGATCGCGAGTGTGAGGCCGATTTGTCGAGCCTTGGCTCGAGAGTCTTTCTCCACACGATCGGCCAGGATCGCGATGAAGATGATGTTGTCGATCCCCAGCACGATCTCTAGGATCGTGAGGGTGAACAAAGCGACCCAGGCTTCAGGGCTGTTGATCCATTCCATCGAGGCGCGGCTTGTTGAGATGAGTCGGCGCGCAAAAGCTATGTGGTGGCTCGCCTGTTTCCTATCGTGCGTCGAGACCCTGGATGGTCCGTCTGAATCTTTGGGTCTGCTGGGGCGTCCAACGACCTGGCAGTCTCCCCTTCGTCCGTTCCCATTCCCAGAGCCTGATCGGCTGGCCGTAGTGTGGAGTCAGTTTTCCACCATGGGACTCAACGAATGTCCCTCGTCCTGGCCGGAATATGCTGACTTCCGCGAATAGAGCCGGGCCTTCGAAGAGCTCGGCGCCTGCCGCGGCGCTCTTCCTTGCCGTAGTCGGCATATACGGAGTGCTGTCGTATTCGGTGGCTCAGGGGACACAGGAGATCGGGATTCGAATGGCGCTGGATGCAGAAGAGGGCACGATCGCAAAGATCGTTGTGGGCCAGGGCCTGGCTCTGATACTGCTTTCGTTCGCAATTGGCGTGCTGAGTGCGCTCGCTACGGCGCAGGTGTTTTTGAGCTTGCTTTATGGGGTGACTCTGAGAGACCCGCTCACCTAAGTGACGGCGACGGCTGTCCTGACGGTGGGGGTGGCCCTGGCCTTCCCAGCCCGCCGGGGCCAGCACGGTGAGTCCCCAGACGGCTCTCCGCTCCGATTGATGGCCTGATCGAGACCGGACTCTGGATCAGGGAAAGGGCTCTGGCATTGGCGTCGGGCCCCTTGTTTAGTCATCTATGGCGGCTGGCGACGCCTCGCTCCGCGACAAGCTCGCGTCCAAATTCAAGATCAAAAACGGCCTTTGCCAGAGATCCCTCCCGGGGACGAAGGCGTTCGTGATTGATGGTGGCGATGATGGGGGGCCTAGTCGACGCCGGTAGGACGGACTGGGCCGCGAAGATTGCTGGGGGAATCCGGGAGATGCCGCTCAACGAGCACTTCGGTCAGGCCGTGATGAGCTTGAAGAAGCTTGCCTCCCCCGACTTTGGTGTCGCTTGCTTCACGCACGGCGAGCCGATCAAGAAAGGCGCTTCCAGGCGGTTCATGAAACGCTGGCGAGGAGGCCGCTGACGGCGCTTTCGGTAGCGATCAGCTCGAAAAACCCCGCAGGAATCCCAAAATGTACAGATCCATGTCATTGTGTGTGACAAGACTATTGATTTGACGAATCAAAATATATTACTCTATAGGTATCACGGTTTTCATATTTTCGGTGTTTTTCTGTAAATGTCTGACATCCATACCTTCTTGAGCGCCTATCCACGGATCCGATCTGCGTGCCGGATGCGCCACGTGGCTGACCCTGAGTCGGGGAAGCGCCTTACCGCACATCAGGCGGGCATTCTGAGGCACCTCGACACGAAAGACCCGGTGATGGTCGGTGAACTGGCAGAACACCTGGGGGTCACCGCGTCCACCATGTCCCTGACTCTGTCACGGCTCGAGGTGGGTGGTTTCATTTTCCGGGAGAGGGACGCTGCCGATCGGCGCGTGATGAATGTCCTGCTCACAGACCACGGGGAGCGGATGCGTGAGGGGCTGGCCGACTTGGACCCGGATCGTGTACATCGGATGCTTCAGCATCTCGATCCGGAATCGCGCCGACTCGCTCTTCGTGGACTGGGCTTGCTCGCGGAAGCCGCCGACGCTCTGACCCGAAGCGGCCGCGAACACGTCGACGCGCTATCGGATCCATAAGAACGCCACTCAGCAGGAGATGCGGATGGTGACGTCCGGATACTCAGCGACTCCGTTCCCCAAGAAACTCGGAATCGAAGGAAGGGCACCCGGTCATGGAACTGTTGCTGGAACTCCACAAAAGAGGGCGCCCCGATCTGCATGGTCACACACGATCCGCGGTATGCGCACATGGCTGACCGCTCGATCCATCTCTTCGGTGCTCAGGCCGTCAGTGAAGATCAAGCGCAGATGCACTCACTCGAAGAATCGGGTTTCGACGTCGCGACCTGAGTCGTCTCGCTCCGTCGTCGATTAGGCGGCTAAAGAAAAGAGAGGCCCGCGGGATTCCCCGCGGGCCTCTTTTCTTTCTTTCCAGCTGACGGCGGCCTCGATTAGTCCCCCGCCTCCAGCTCAGGCCATTCACCCGGGACGTTGTACGCGCGGGCAACGGCATCGGGATCGTCGTGGTCCGCCCGCTCTGACATTAGGAAGACGTAGTACCCACACGTCGTCCCTGCGGGATGGCCACGGCACACCTCGGGCCGTGACTTGTGCACCGTGCAGAGCCGCGTCTTGAGGTCCAGCAGGTTGCAGGCGCTCCCGTATACCTCGTCCTTTTGATGCTTGAGTACGCGTTCTCCCTCGTCCCAGCCCTTCTTGGTGTAGCGTTCTCGTGCCTCAGACTCTGTGACGCCAAAATGACGCGCGAGACGTGTCACATCACGAACCGTGACCTCGATTCGTGAGTATGTGCAGCAGTACGACGGACAGTTGTGACAGTCGTACAAGAGGGGAAGGGAGGTTGCCACAATCGCTGACGGCGAGGGTCGCTGGAGCGTACACCACTCTTTGGTGGCGCCAGAAGCTACTAGGAAACGTCGGGGCGTGGCCATGCGTTCGAAGCCACGGTAATTTGCCGTCCCTGACCCGAACCAATTGCTTGGAATCACGGATATGCGCCGCACTACGATTGCTCTGATTGTCTTCGGGTTCGCCTCGATTGGCGCTCCCGTGCCTTCTGCCGCACAGGCGCGTTTCGACGAACTGCTCACGCGCGCCGAACGGACGGAGTTCACCGAGACCAGCTCGTACGAGGACGTGGTAGAACTCGCGACGCGCATTGCCGAGATGTCGCAGGATATTCACATGACGACGTTCGGTTATACCAACGAGGGCCGCGCGCTGCCGCTCCTGATAGTGGGGGCCCCCGATGCGACACCGGAGTCGGTGCTCGGAACCGGGAAGACCCGGGTCTATATCCAAGGCAACATCCACGCCGGTGAGGTCTGTGGCAAAGAAGCGTTGCTCATGTTGTTACGGCGATTTGCTACTGGTGACTACCCAACATGGACGAACGATCTCGTCCTCCTTGTGGCCCCTATCTACAACGCCGACGGGAACGAGCGCGTGTCGCTGGGGAATCGACCACGGCAGCACGGCCCTATTGGCGGGATGGGACAGCGTCCGAACGCTCAAGGGCTCGATCTGAATCGAGATCATACCAAGCTGGATTCTCCAGAGGCTCGATCCTTGGTCGGTATGATGAACGCCTATGACCCTCACGTTGGTATCGACTTGCACACCACCAACGGGACGAGGCACGCGTACCACCTCACCTATTCGCCGCCCTTGCACCCGAACACGCCTTCTTCCATCGATCGTATGCTTCGCGATCGATGGCTTCCTGAGGTGACGTCACGCGTGAAGGAGAAGCATGGGTGGGACTACTACTACTATGGGAATGCGAATCCGCGGCGCCCCGGGTGGTACACCTTCGATCACCGCCCGCGCTTCAACAACAACTACGTCGGGCTTCGGAATCGCTTTGCGATCCTGAGTGAGGCGTACGCCTATGCCACCTTCGAGGACCGAGTGCGTGGCACGTTGTGGTTCGTTGAAGAGGTGCTGGATTTCGCGGAACAGAATGCCGGAGAGATCAGGGATATCGTTGCTGCTGCGGATCGTCAGACGGTCGTAGGCACGAGCCTGGCCACGCGCGCTCAGTTCCAGCAGTCCGAACAGGAAGTCACGATCCTCATGGGTGAAGTCGATGAGGAACGGCATCCGAACACCGGCTCGATTATTCTGCGCCGGCGGGATGTGGTGAACCCCACGCGGATGTACGAGTACGGCACCTTCGAACCCGCTGAGACCGCAATTGCCCCGGCGGCGTATTACATCCTTCCAGAGGCGGACGAGGCGATCGACAAGATCGAAGCGCACGGGCTCACGGTGATCCGATACGCTACCGAGAGAGAACTCCCGGTGGAGCGATTCGTGATCGACTCGACCACAGTCGCCCCGCGCGAATTCCAGGGCCGCCACGAGCGGACGATTTGGGGCAACTGGGTCGCCACCATCGAGACTCTCCCGGCCGGGACCGCGTACGTGTCGGTGGATCAGCCCCTTGGCCGGCTAGCCTTTACGCTGCTGGAGCCGCGTTCGGATGATGGCTTCGTCGCGTGGGCGCTCCTCGATGAGCAAATCGAAGCCGGTGAGCTACCTGTACTGCGGGTGGCTGCACCAGGCAGATAGGCCCTCTGAGGGAGGCCCTCTAGAGCTCGTCTACACGTTGGAAGATGTGCACGCCTCGGTCTTCCAAATGATTGATCACGGAATCGAAACACTCCGCGTTTCGGCCGACGATCTCAGGCGGTGCTACGCCTGGCTCGTTCCAGAGTCCACTCGTGACCAATCGTACCATGCCGGTGCATGTGTATCCCGTCGTCCGAGCTATGGATGAGGTCTCAGTGTCCGGGTTGTAGTAGTCGAGCATGTTGTATGTGTGCAGGAGCGCTTTGTCGTCCTTCGCTCCTTCAATCGTGATGCGCATGACGGTCAGGTCCGGCTCGCCTTCGTCAAACGTCCAAGCGTCGAACAGGAGGGCCTCAGTGACGTCCCTTGGCTTAACGATTCCCGATGCTGCTGAGATGTCTTGCGAAGAGAAAAAGCCGGCGTCGCGGAGCACCTTCATTTTGTCGGCGTGCCCCGGGTATCGCATGGTCTTCTCGACCATTTCCGGGACGTCCGACGTTTTCAGGAGCGAGCGCAGACCGTCTGTGTTGAAAGCCTCCAGGGTCCCCAGCCCAGGGAAGTTCACCAGTTCGACTTCGGAGAGGCCGGGAAGAGCGACTTCAACACCACCCTTCCTCATGCGAGCCTCGCGCATGTAGAGCGCGATCACGTCTCTTGGGGAGAATGGCGCCTTGTACTCCCAGGGCCACGAACGCTCCACGGGGAGTCCGCCGACCAAGCAGTGGAACGAGTAGGTCTCGTCCAAGTGCTCCTCGAGACGTCCGAACATCATGTTGCTGAGGCCAGGAGCCACGCCACAGTCGACGAGGCATGGTACGCCTTGTTCCTTCGCGAGCGCGTCGAGTCCGAACGCGTCTTCCGGGAAGAACGAAATGTCGACAATGGGTCGTCCCTCTTGAAGAACGCGTTCCACGGTCTGGTAGCCCATGAAACCGGGTACGGCGCTGACGACGAGGTCTGCGTCCGCGACCGCCTTCGAAACCATCTTCAGATCTGAAAGATCTGCAACGACTCCGTCGGCACCGTGCTCCGTGAGACGATCCACAGCGACAGGGTCAACGTCGACCACGAGGACTGAAAAGTCCTCTTCGGCGGCGAGGTCGCGCACGATGGCGTTTCCAACTCTTCCGCCGCCCAACACCACGATCTTCAGGGGTAAATTCTCCGAATCAGTTCGTATTTCCGGACCTGGAATGAGTCAATTAGGGTCGTCCTGTGCAAGGGGGTGCGCCCGGAGCGTCATATAGGCCGATGGAGGAAAGACACAGGAGGAATGTGATGCGGACACCCGGCCGGTGGATGGTATCGATGGGATTGGTGGTGGCTCTTATGGGGGCGGCCGCTCCAGCGTCGGCACAGGGATGGGTCGAACTTCCCGTTCTGCGGGGCGGGTTCTCTGTGGAGAAAGTGCGCAGTGACGTTCGTGTTCGCGTCCATGGCCGTGTGGCTGTGGTCGAGGTGACTGAATGGTTCGTGAACGACGGAAATCGGGTCGCAGAGGGAGACTATCTATACCCGCTCCCGAGTGAGGCTGTCTTCGAGGGCTTTTCCCTCTTTCAGGGCGACACAGAACTCCGCGGCGAGATCATGGACGCAGGCCAGGCCCGGCGCATCTATGAAGACATCGTCCGTCGCAGGGCCGACCCTGCCCTCATCGAGTTGGCCGGACACGGACTCTTGCGGGCACGTGTCTTCCCTATCGAGCCCGGTCAGGAGCGGAAGGTGACGCTCCGATACACGCAGGTGCTGAAGCGCGCAGGTGATGCCCTTCAACTGGTCTATGCTGGCGCGGTACGGGGGACCATGGGGCGCTCGGGGATCCATACGCCGGAAGGCAGGTCTGTTCCTGAGCCGGTTGAAGCCTCGTTCGAGATAGAAGTGGCGAACGGTCACGACTTCTTGGATCCGTTCTCTCCGACCCATGACTTGGAGGTCAGTCGGCATGAAGAGGGACTCGATGTCAGCGTCGACGACGAAGTTCTCGGTCGGCTATCGATCTTCTTTCCGTTCGCGGGAGCGGACGTGGGACTGTCGCTCGCCACGCACCGTCCTGTTGGTGAGGACGGATACTTCATGCTGACGTTGTCTCCAGAGCGCCTCAGAATAGAAGCGGCGCCCAGGGACGTTACAGTCGTGCTGGACGTGTCCGGGTCCATGTCGGGCGACAAGATCGTCCAGGCGCGACAGGCGCTGAACCAGCTCCTGGGGTCGCTCTCTCGCGATGACCGCTTTCGCCTGATCGCGTTCTCGAACTCTGTCAGAATGAGTGGCGTGGATTGGTCTCTGGCGACCGGGCACGAAGTGGCAGAGGCCCGGGAATGGGTTTCGCGGTTGGTGGCGGACGGCGGCACCGACATTGGGTCGGCGCTTGAAGAGGCCTTCCGGCTCGAGAGCCCCGAGGAGCGGCTCCCGATCGTGGTGTTCCTCACAGATGGCCTCCCGTCGGTCGGTGAGCAGTCGCCCGAACGGTTGGCTGATCGGGCTGAGAAAGTCGCTGGTCGGGCACGTGTGTTCACCTTTGGTGTGGGGCACGACGTGAACACCCATCTGCTCGATCGTTTGGGCGAGGCTGGCCGGGGGAGCACCGATTACGTGCAGCCGGGCGAGAATGTGGAGAGGGTCGTCGGGCTCCTCACTGCGAAGATCCGGCACCCTGTGCTCACAGACATCGCACTCTCCGGTGGCCCGACGCGATTGACCGACGTCTTTCCCGTTCGAATCCCCGACGTCTTTGTCGGGCAGGAGTTGGTGCTGTTCGGGCGTTATGAGGGAGATGGGCAAAGCCGGGTGAGCGTTGACGGGAGCCGAGCTGGGGCGGCTCTGACGTTCACGACTGAAGTTCGTTTTCCGGAAGCGACTGAAGCGAACGGGTACATCCCTCGGCTCTGGGCCTCCAGAAAATTGGGACACCTCGAGCGCCAGATCTGGACGGAAGGTGCGTCCGAGTCGTTGATCGCTGAGATACGTGGCGTGGCGCTCCGGTACGGTCTGCCGAGCAAGTACACGTCCTACCTCGTACAGGAACCGGACATCGTAGCTGCTACGCCGGGCATGCCGGATATGCAGCGCTTGATGGTCACAGGGGCCGCCCGCACCGCCGTCGGGACGCTGAACTCCCCTGCACAGGCCAGCGGACAGCGTGCTGTGCGAGACGCGTCCGCCGCACGCAAGCGGAGGGAAGCGACGACGCTCGACGAGCTCAGACAAATGGAAGAGGAATACGCTGGGGGTGAGACGGCGACCGTACGTGCGGTGGCGGGGCGGACCTTCACGCTAGAGCGTGGCGTATGGACGGATGCGACGCACGACGATGTTCTGGAAGTGATCGAAGTGAAAGCGTTCAGCACCGCGTACTTCGAATTCGTGCGCGCCCTTCCGGAACTCGCACCGGTATTCGGTGAATTGGATCGTGTGATCATTGCTGGGCAGCAGATGAGCATCAGTATTTCTGACACGGGGCTCGACGAGATCGACAACGATCGGCTCACCGAGCTGGTAGATGCATTTCGAAATGGGGAGGCGGTGCGATGAGCGTGGACTGGACCGACGTATATCGGAACACCTATCCCGACCTCGTGCGCTTTCTGCACCGGAAGGTGTGGGATGTCGAACGGGCTCAGGATCTCGCGCAGGAGGCGTTCGTGCGCGCGCTGCGCCACGAGCCCAAAAAACCCCGGGCGTGGCTCTTTCAAGTTGCCGCCAACCTAGCTCGTGACGAAGCCCGCACTGTAATACGGCGCAAGCGACACCTCACCCTTCTCAAGAGTGAGACCGAGGACCTCCAAGCTTCAGCTCCCGACTTGAACGATCAGTTGTCCGAGCAAGAGAGGATGGTCCGTGTGAAGGCGGCCTTGGAAGGACTCAGTGACCGCGACCGCGATGTCCTCCTTTTGTGGGACGCCGGACAGAGCTACACGGAAATTGCCAGGCAGGCGGGGCTGGCGGTGGGGGCGATTGGGACCACGCTCGCACGTGCCCGCCGCCGTCTAGCAGATGCATATCACGAGACGGAGACGGAGAAGGCCAATGTCGCACGTTAGCGAAGGGATCCTTCATGCCTACTTGGATGGAGCTCTCGATCAACTCCCCGGTGGCGAGGCCGATTCGGTTCGGGACCACCTTGCGAGATGTACACAGTGTTCGATCCAGTTGGGCGAGGCTGGGGCCGTCCGTGATGAGGCGATCGCGATTCTGGGCGGAATCTTGCCTCCGTTGGATATGCCTCCGCTCGAGGACCTCCGGTCCCGAGCTGCTGCCGTGCGGGTTGAGCCGACCGGCACCAGTGGTCGTCTCTACAGAATGGGTTGGGCCGCCTCTGTGGTGTTGGCGGTAGGAGCAGGCTGGATGCTGCGAGGCGGAGAAGTGATTCCGCTTGGCATGATGGATCCGATTGAGGTTCCGTCGGCCCCACGTGCTCCGTTGCGGTCTCTCTCTGAGGAGCTCGCGGGACTCGAGGTGACGGCGGACGACGAGGACTTGGTCGCAGCGGCCACCTCGGCCACCACCTCTTCTGATGTTGTGGCGCAGGCAGCACCTGATCGAGTCCGGGAGGACGTCGAGAGGGCCGCGTCACCCGTCCAGGAATCGATGACGGATGCACTGCCGAGGACCGGATTGCGGGAGATGACGGCGGAGGCACCTGCGGTATTCCGTCAGTTTGTGGACTCTGCGGAATCAGGCGTGGACCAGTCTGGACCACCCGCGCCAGAGGAGTCGCCAGAGCCGCTCGGAGTCTCTGGATCAGAGTTGGTGGCGCTCGCACCGGCGGCTGAGCGCTACGCCGCCACCAGTGTACTGAGGGCTGAGGGCCGGCGGCCGGACGTGGTTACGTCGGCCCGGAAGGCCACGGCCGGCCTGTCCCTGGTCCCGTCGAACCACTCAGACGAAGAGGATCCTGATCGACATGTAGGGGATGCGCCCCCGTTTGTGATTAGCGGACTCGAGTTGATCGATATGTCCTGGATTTCAGAAGGTGTGACCGCCGGGGGCGTCCGGGTTCTTCAAGAGCTCGAGGACGGGGAGATACTCGAGTTGCTGCACCTTCCCGAGGGTGTGGATCCAGATGACTTGGATCCGTTCCCGGAGGATGGGAAGGCGGGTGTGATCACTCCCCGCGATGGTGGGTGGCTCATCATGCGCGCCAACCGCACCGTCGAAGAGCTGCAGGCGCTCCTCGAACGACTGGATGGCGCCTCGTAACAGCAGGCGATTCGCAGGATATGCGGCGGCGCACCAACACTGGTGTGCCGCCGCTTTTTTGTTCAGACTTCACGCTCCTAAAGCGTTCAACACAGAGCACCTCGATGACGAAGACTTTCCGGGCGATTGCCGTCGCCCTTCTGGCCCCGGCAGCACTATCGGCCCAGCAGGCAGGACTCGAAGAGGCAGTCGCGACCATCACGCAGGACGACTACGCGTACCGCATTGGAGTGATCGCGCACGACTCCATGCAGGGACGAGACACTCCGAGCCCCGGTTTGAGCAAGACCGCTGAATGGGCCGCATCAGAGTTCCGCCGCATGGGGCTCCGCGGGGGTGTCGAGGACGGTGGCTTCATTCAGCGCTATCCGCTGCGGTCAGTGACGGTTGACGCGGAAGCCTCGGGCATGGACGTGGGCGGCGCACGCCTCTCGTTCGGAGAGGATCTGCTCCCGCTGTTTGGTGCTTCCGCTGAAGGAGAGGCCACCGGGCGGCTTGCTCTCGTCTCGGGATCGCTAGGAATGGATGGCGCCTTCGCCGGCAACGCGCTTGCGGGCGCTCACGTGGTTTGGGTGCTCTCTGCTGATGCCCAGGGCATCGATCGTTCAATGTTCGAGACGCTCGGACAGATGCGGGAGGCAGGTGCCCTTTCAGTGATCATCACGAACTCCACTGAGGATGAGCGTTGGGCGAGTAACGCTCGCCGTTCTATGGGGTCCGGCGTTCAGAAAGGATGGGGAGGCGAGAACGGTGGTGGCTCGGATGCGTTTGAGCCACTTCTCCAGGTACGGACGCAGTCACTCCAGGAAGTCTTGCGAGAGCACGGCGTGAACATGATTCCGCTTCAGGCCCGTGCGGAGGGGGACGTCGAGATCTTGGTTGTGGAAGACCTTCAGGTCACCGTTTCCCAGAGCATGCGCTCGGAGATGATTGACGCACCAAACGTCGTTGCGGTCCTGGAAGGCAGTGACCCCGAACTCAAGAACGAGTACGTGGTCTTTTCCGGTCACATGGACCACGTCGGGATGGGTGCACCGGATGCGAACGGTGACTCCATCTTTAATGGAGCGGACGATGACGCATCGGGAACGGTCGCCGTCATCGAAGTGGCCGAAGCGATGGCCTCTCTCCCGGTCGCACCCAAGCGTTCGACCCTCTTCATCCTCGTGAGTGGTGAAGAGAAGGGACTATGGGGTTCCGAGTGGTTCGCGGAGAATCCAACGGTGCCAATCGAATCCATGGTTGCCGACCTGAACACTGATATGGTTGGTCGGAATTGGACGGATACGATCGTGGCGATCGGGAAAGAACACTCGGATCTGGGCGAGACGCTCAATCGTGTGAACGGAGACCATCCCGAGCTACGCATGACTGCGATTGACGATGTATGGCCGGAAGAGCGGTTCTACTTCCGTTCGGACCATTACAACTTCGCTCGCAAGGGTGTGCCGGTGCTCTTCTTCTTCAACGGTACCCACGACGACTATCACGGACGGGACGACGAGCCGGACCGGATCGATACGGAAAAGGCAGCGCGCATCGCTCGCTTGGTTTTCTACTTAGGGGTCGATATCGCAAATGCTGCGGAACGCCCGAAATGGAATCCTGAGAGTTACTCGCGCATCGTATCAGACCGCTGACCTTCGTGGCCTTCTAGGCCGGGGGCCTTCGGCGAAGAGACGTTCCTTGAACTGATCTGAGGACTGGGATGGCGCCGGGGTCGTCGTACGCTAAAGACCACCCCACCGGAAGTTGGATCGTCGTGGCGAACCACGACGATACCCTGGGGCCTGCTACGGGTGGCTGTCGGATGAAGGTCTACGACCGGCCGGAAGAGGGTCTGGGCGATGCGATGCGGTTGGCTCGTGGCATGACCCACAAGTGGGCGGCAACGGGGCTCCCGGTGGGCGGAGGCAAATCCGTCAGGTGCATGGCATCCCGGGACGCCCGACAGATCCCGGTCCGTATACGGCGCTCGGTGTGTATGAAGAGATTCGTGCAGCGCTGGAGCATGTATATGGCACCGACTCGGTCATGGGGAGCACGGTTTTGATCCAGGGCGTGGGAGATGTCGGTGGATCACTCGCACGACTCATCCCGCAGGGCGGCGGGCACGTCTTTTATCTGGGACGTGTACGCGCTGGCTTTCGGATTGATCTCGCTGGGCGAGGTCTTCCCAGAAGCGACCGAGAAGAGTGAATCCCCGATGCATGCCGCCATGAGAAGGGTCAAGCGTGTTCTGCAGCGAGGGACTGTGGCCCAGTTGCCCCTGTCCTCTTTGAAGGACGGAGTTGCTGAAAACAAAGAGCCCCGATGCGCTTGGCGCACCGGGGCTTTCTTTCGCTTGATGCCCTCGGACCGTCAGTGCATCACGCCGGTGCCGGGATAGTGCCGGAAGAGATGATCCAGCCCTAGGGCCCTCAAGATGAAGTCGGTTCTGGGGTCGATGGCCCGGACCCAGACGCTCTCATGTGGAGGTGTTTGCAGCCGAGCCGTAAGGATTAGTGCCAAATCTGCGACGTCAGGCCGATGTAGGCCTGTGAAATCGAATACGACGTGGCGTTCCGCAATCGAAGCGTCACTCCGCTCATCGACCTCACGCATCGCGCGGCCGAGGTCACGTTCTCGACCGCTTCTTTTGTTGTTTCCTTTGGCGTTCATGGCTGCCTCCCATCGTCAGTGTCCCCTCGTCATCCGAGACTGCAGGTGTCTATATCTCAAGAGTCGTGCCACGGACAAGGCGTTAATGCTGCCATCGTGACAGAGCGCCTCGGGGCTTTAGCCACCCAGAACCCTACCCTGGCCCGAAACGTGTATCTGTAGAAGATTCGAACGGTCAGGAACACTCGGGGGGGGGACGTATGGATTGGATTCGTGGGATCGCGTGGGCGGGGATCGCGGTGGGCTTGCTGGCTCATGGGGCCGAAGCCCAGGATCGGCCCTCTACGGAGGACGCCTATTTCCGCGCCGTCGCCGAGTTTTTCCGCCTGCCCGCATCTGAGATTTCGATCATGCGCGACTCGGCCTTGCCAGCGCATGAGATTCCCGCGGTCCTTTTCATCGCTGAACGCGCCGGTGTCTCGCCAGAGGCGCTTGATGCGCTCCGACGAGCTGGGGACGGTTGGGGCGACCTGGCCCGACGCTACGGCGTGGGTGGCGAGGCCCTTCATCTCCCCATCTCTGATTCGGCGGACGCGGGGCGCCTCGAGGCTGCCTACCGCCAGTTCCGGAGCCTCCCCCTGGAGAATTGGAGTGAAATCGTGCTCACGGGAGACGATGTCATAGCTCTGGTGAATGTTCGACTTCTGTCCCAGACTCTCGGAGTTCCGCCCGCGGAGATCTTGGCACGCGCGGGCACGTCGACCTCGTTCGTCGAATTGTACGGCGAACTGATCAGCTAGGAGTCCCATGGCTCGCGCCGACTTCGTACCCCTTTCGACCTACCACGAGCTCTCCGAAGAAGAGATGCAGCAGGCGGCGGACGACTTCTTGGCGACGATGCAGCGTCGGCGCACAGTGCGTGACTTTTCGGACCGACCCGTTCCTCGGGAAGTCATCGAGAGCTGCCTCCTTGCAGCGGGCACGGCGCCCAACGGAGCCAATCGCCAGCCGTGGCGGTTTGTGGTTGTTGGGGATCCCACGATCAAGACTCGCATCCGTGAAGAAGCCGAAGAAGAAGAACGCGAATTCTACAGTGGTAAGGCGCCGCCGGAATGGATCGAGGCGCTTGAGCACCTTGGGACGGATGAGCACAAACCGTTCTTGGAAACCGCGCCGTGGTTGATCGTGATTTTCGCCGAGAGCTACGAACTCATGGACGACGGAACGAAGGCGAAGAACTACTACGTGTCGGAGTCGGTGGGGATCGCGACAGGGATGCTTGTCACCGCCTGCCATCATGCGGGTTTGGTGACGCTCACTCACACGCCGTCGCCCATGAAGTTTCTGAACGAGGTGCTCGAAAGGCCAGCCAATGAGCGGGCCTTTCTGATCCTGGTGTGTGGGTATCCGGACGAAGCTGCGACAGTGCCCGATATCACCAAGAAGTCCATCGACGAGATCGCTGTCTTCGTAGAGTAGCGACCACGCTCGGTCGGGAATAAGATCGGTCGGTTGGGCTACCTGCGTAAGAGTGAGGAGAACAATCTCCTGCGCCTCGGGCCGATGCGGAGAACGACCTCGGCATTATGGTCTTTACTCAGACTCCCAGCGGTGCAAACCCACGCGACAAGCTCGTTGATTCGGTTCGAGAGGCTACCGTCAGAGAGGCTGGACACGACACCAGGTTCAAGCGTGCCTAGCCCCCCCTAGGAAATCTCGGGCGGCCCGCCTTTCCGTGACGTAATCACCTTTCCGGGGAGTGTGTAGAGGATCTCTCCATCCTCGACCACGAACTCGCCGTTCACGATCACGTGATCGATACCCTCGGCGTGTTGATGCGGCTCGAAGAACGTCGCCTTGTCAGCGATCGTTTCCAGGTCGAACACGACGAGGTCGGCGAAGTACCCCTCGCGAATCTCACCCCGATCGCGTAGCCCCATGATGCGGGCGGGCAGGGATGTCTGCGAACGGATCGCGGCCTCCACGGAGAGAGCGCCAGCCGTCATCGCGTAGTGCCGGATCTTGCGTGGGAAGGTGCCGTAGAAACGCGGGTGCACCGAACCGTCTGACTCCACAGCGATGCCGCCGTCTGATGCCGTCGCGACCCAAGGCTGGGCCGCATAGTTCTCCACGTCGATCTCGGACATTGAGAAGCCGCGGAAGCGGCCGCCGCCCGCCCGATCCGGGTTGCCCTGGAGCTGGAGATCGATCGCGGTTTGCACGGGATCCGTCCCGCGCGCCACGGACACGTCCTGGATTGTCTGCCCAACGGTTGATTCGTCCGGGTAATCCATGATCATGACCCGCTCGGCGCCACCTCTGCGACGGATCTCATGTGCGATGTCCATGCGAATGTCGGCTTCGTTCTCGGCATTCTCCATCGCGACCCGGAACATCTCTCCCGGTGGCCGTCGGTCCTGTGGGCGACGTGCCTCGGGGTCGTTGAGCGCCCAACGCGGGATCAACACCGTGTTGCCGTCCGAACCGCTTGTCGCATACGGGTACTGGTCCGCGAATACACGCACACCTTCGTCGCGAGCTCGCTGGATCAGCTGAATTGCGGATCCGCTCGATCCCCAGAAGTGCGCACCCTTAGCCTTGATGTGCGAAGCGACGACGCGGGCTCCCGTCACACGCCCAATCTCGATCGTCTCCATGACCGCGTCCTGAAGAGTGGGCGGTCCCGGTTCGTCCTGGCTAGGCCAGTACCACATGGGGTCCGAGCCTTCCGCCCGTTCGTGTGATATGTAGACGCCATCGTACGGAACCAGTTCCTGAGCCATCTGGGCGACCTCGGCCGTCTCGCTCCAACGCCCGGGCGAGTACTCGAGCCCTGCCGACATGCCGACGGCACCTTCTTCCAGAGCCTGGCGGACCAGGGCGCGCATGCGCTCTTGCTCCTCCGGCGTGGACAGCCGCTGGAAGTCGTCCTCCATAACCAAACCGCGCACCGTTCCGTGCCCGACCATCATCATCACGTTCGGCCCAATGCCCTGGCTTTCGAGGAGCGCCCGCTGGTCCCGGATGGGCCACGGTGAGCGCCCGTCGTGATTCACGACGACCGATGTCACGCCCTGAGATACGATGTTGGGTGCCGCCTTTCGGTGGATCGAATCCGTCCGAATCGTATTCCGCCCGATGCGTGAAGAGCCGTCATCCGCATGCGAGTGGATGTCGATGAATCCCGGTGACACGTAGCGGCCTGTGGCGTCTACGGTGCGTGTGGCCTGGGCCGCGCTTAGGTCACCAACCGCGACAATACGCCCGTCGCGGACGCCAATGTCCGCGCGGAACCACGGGTTGCCCGTGCCGTCGAGGACTCGGCCGCCGGTGACCAGCAGGTCGAAGGGGCCTGTGTCTTGGGCCGATGCGGGAAGGGCAGCAGTGGCTAGGGCGATGAGGCCAGCGAATAGCGTACGCTTGAGCATGGATCGACTCGGATGTGGGTTGTGATTGTCGGCTAGTGTGGGGGGCAGTGGGGTAGCGGGCCAGTGGTTGGTCCCGCGGCCGCCACGGCCTTCAGATCTTCCTCGGTGAAACACCGGTGCGTACCCTCGGTCCCTAGGCCAGAAACCGCGCGCGGTCTTCGGGCCGCCCCCATTCACCTCCAGCGGCTGTCTACGATGTCATTCGCCAAGTCACTCGCCATGTTGCAATGCCCCTTGGCGCTTCCGCAGGATATCACTCCGATTCTGTTCGCGGGGAAAGTCATGTAGGCGACCTCCTTCGTTGTACTGATCGGTGTTGTGATCAACGTGTGGCGTAGGGAGTTCATCCCTGAGATCTCGTATGGGGAGTTGCCGCTCGCCCCGAATCGGATGCGATGGCTGTGGACGAGGTTTCTTGTTGGATCAACGCTCGCAGCGGTGTCTGGAGATCCCGTGGTGATCTCCACGTATTCGTTCGAAGAGCCCAACATCGAAGCGAATCTCCCGCCTGGCGCCGAGAGGGCTCAAGGCAGCCTCGACCTTCCGCTGCCGTTCTATCTCTACACTCGCCAGCTCGTGACGGGCGACGGAAACATCTTGGAGGAGACGGTTGCCGAGGGTATTCCGTTGCCATGGGGTATGATGACCGCTGTTCTTGCGTACTTCGTTCTCGTAGTGGGTTGGAATCCGGAGAACCGATGGGCGCTCCGCATTCTCGGAGGGAAGCGCTGGGTCCGGAAGAACGGTCCTCGTTCGTCCCGCCGCACCAGCGGATCGGATCCCAACCGGAGCCCGCACTCTCTGATTTTCACACGCCGCCGGACGCAGTCGCCATGTACACCGTGGTGAAGTCGGTGTCCAAGCTCTCTATGTCCACGATCCGACCGCCCATGTTGGCCGGTCCGATGTTGCGCCACTGGAACGGCTCCAGGACTTGCTCCGTCGTGGCCTGTGCCGCAAGCGGGACGGACATGACCAAGACGGCGAAGAGTGAGGCAAGAATGCGAGAGACGGAGCGGCTATTCACGGGCTCACGGCTCAGTTGTAGGGTCCGGGTTAGCGCGTCCAGTGCATGTCACATGCAGCGTAGCTCACGAGCGCGTTACCTGATGAGAGCCGCCAACGCCTCGCTCGTGAGCAGTTGGCCCTTCGTCACAACCGCATGCACCGTCCGGGTGTTGTGGATGTCTTCCAGGGGATTGGCGTTCAGAAGTACGAGGTCTGCGAGCCGTCCGACGTCGACCGTGCCCATCTCGTTTTCCAGCCCGAAGAACTCTGCAGGGCGGAGCGTCGCGGAACGGAGAGCTTCGATCGGTGAGAGGCCAGCTCTGACGAGCATCTCGAGCTCATTGTGAAGGCTGTAGCCCGGAACGGCGAAGCCGATCGGGGTGTCGGTGCCGGCCCCGATGGGGACGCCAGCCTCGTGCATCTGACCGATGAGGGAGAGGCTCCATTCCGGGAATGTCATATCCGTCGTAGCGGTCCGTTGCTCGCGCTCGGTCGACATCTCAGTCCACGGTGCAGCGGCGGCTTCGGGTAGACGACTCAATGCGTCAGCCCAGTCATCCCGGGCGAACGGGGGCACGAGACTCATCGCGTTCAGACGGAGCGTGGGGACCTGGATCGTCGTCGCCATCGCGGCGATCACGGCCGCGCATTCCGCCGCGTCGTACGCCTCGATCGCGGGCAGGCGCTGCGAGCTGTGGAGGCGGGACCGCAGTGATGCGCCCGGGACAGCATCGGTGTTCTGCAGGATCGCGCGGCGCTGCTCCAGAAGTGCGGCGGGTTCCTCGGCGCAGTCCATCTCGATGTTGCGTAGATGTTCGAGCGAGTTCACTCGTGGTCCGACGTTGCGGGCCCGCATTGAAAGCGGCACGTGACCGTCCATGGGCAGACCATGTTCGTTCGCTGCTGAAACGAGCGCCTCGAATACTTCCGGCGAGATCATCTCGTAGATCTTCACAAAGTCCACGCCCGCCTCGGCGAGCATCGCGACATTTTCTCGGGCGGTCTCGACGTCGGGATTGCCGATCCCGAGTTCGGGTCGGTTCACGCCGTCATAGACCACGTACTCACCGTCGAGAAGCGGTCCCGCGAAGAAGACGCGAGGTGCGATTGCCCCCTCGGCTTCGAGTCGATCGACGACCGGCTTCAGGAGAGCGAGTGGCCCGCCGGTGTCGCGTACGCTCGTGATCCCGTAGCTGAGGAAGAGCCCTGCCATCGCGTCGGTGAACGCATCATCGTAGGTGAGGTGAACGTGGAAGTCCCACAAGCCGGGTATGAGATACTTACCCGTCCCGTCCACGACTTGCTCTGCGTTTACTGGACTCCCAGGCTCCGCGACCGTCACGATCGTTCCGTTGTTCATGACGACGTTCTGCCCGGCGCGCACCCCGTTCACGGCGTCGATGACAGTGACGTTTGTGATGGCGAGGTCGGCTGGCGGGTCTGCTGGGCTGCAGGCGGCGACCGCAGTCAGGGTGATGACAAAAGCGGAGTGTATGATTCGACGGAGCACGGGCGACCTCAATTGGAGTGTGAAGCAGGTGAAGCTAGGTGGGGCAGGCCTACATCGCGATCTCGTCAAACGCGTCTCGCACCAATCCAAGCCCTTCCATCAATTCGCTTTCCGGGTTTCCGAACCCGATCCGCAGGTATCGATCCATCCCGAAGTGATCCCCTGGAACGACCAACACAGACTTCTCAGTCCGCAACTTCTCCGCGAAGTCCGTTGAGTTCACCTGGGCGTCATAGGCGGTATAACAGATCGCCCCGGCATCCGGCGGTCGATAGCTGAAGCGCCCTTCCTGGGCTGCCATCCAGTCCTCGACCAACTGAAGGTTTGCCCGCACGATTCCGCGGGTCCGCGCCATGATCCGGTCTCGCGTCTCCGGCTCGAGCGCCACGCACGCCAGAGCGTCGGACACGGATGCAACCGCGATCGTCGTGTAATCGGTGTGCCCCCACAATTTCTCGATGAGCTCGCTCGGCCCAAGGATCCATCCGAGCCTTAGGCCTGGAAGCCCGTACGCCTTCGAGAGCGAGTTCGTCACCAGCACCTTGTCGTGGCATCCCCAGAACGACCGGGTCTTCTCCACGCCTGTCTCTGCCCCCGCGTACACCTCGTCTGCCATGATCCATGCGCCATGGCGTGCAGTCATTTCGGCGATCGCATCCATCGATGCGTCCGAGAGTGCCGCGCCGGTCGGGTTGTTCGGGTTGGTGATGAGGACGAAACGTGCGCCGGCCTCGAGTGCTGCCTCCAGCGCCTCCAGGTCGGGCTGCCAATCGTTCTCCTCGACCAGATGCACCGGCATGATGCGGCCTTCGAACGAGTCGATCAGGCCGGGGACCTGCCCGTAGGTGGGCAGGATGACTGCGGCCTTCTCCTCGGTTTCGAACAGATGCCAGAAGCACGTGAAATTGGCCTCGGCACCACCCACCGTAACAAGCACGTTGTTCTCCGTCGCGCCCTCGTACTGTGCGGCGACCTTGTGGCGTAGCTCATCGGATCCGTTCGACTGACCGTACCCGAGTCGGATGCCACCGACGCCCGCGTCTGTGCCCGCGATCTCGAGGAGTTCGTCTACGGTGAGCGGATGCACACCGCTCTCTGACAAGTTGATGCGCACGCGGTGCTCGAATGTGGACTGGTACCGCTCCATTGTGAATGGCGTGAAGCGCAAGTTTTATCTCCTAGAGGAGGGCCGCCGACTGGGTCAGCCCTGTTGATTTAGCAGTGTGGGTCACAACGGCGAGAACATACTCGGCCTCGTCCTTGCCGTAGATGTCTTTCACGAAGAAGTCCCGTCCGCCGTCGACGTAGTCGGCGTATCGGTGAGCGTACTTTATCCGGAATCGATTGCCTTCGACATCATCCCAATCGTCTCGGTCCATCGGCTGTGGCGAGGTCGGGCGTGACGCCCTGGATTGTAGGGTTAACGCTTCCATTTTGACCATCCTAGGCGAGACCCAACCGAATGCAAGCTGTTAAGATTCCCCGTATGAGAAACGTGCTGCTCGTGATCCTAGATGGCTGGGGCCACTCTGACTTCGGCGATCCACCAAACCACGCGAATGCGGTTGAACTCGCTGATGCGCCTCGGTTCCGGAAGCTGTTCGAGGAATTCTCTCGCACGCGGCTCGCGTGTTCGGGCCAGGACGTTGGTCTTCCGGACGGTCAGATGGGGAATTCTGAGGTCGGGCATCTCAACCTCGGGGCCGGGCGGATCGTGTATCAGGCCATCGCGCGTGTAGACGGGGCGGTGGAAGACGGATCGTTCGCGGACCGTCTGGAGCTCGATTCTTTGGTGGCTGGACTGCGAGAACGGGGCGGCACGCTACACGTGACGGGCCTCGTTTCGGATGGCGGCGTCCACAGTCACCTCCGGCACTTTCAGGCCCTCATGGACTTACTCCCTGAGGACCTTCCCGTCCGCCTTCACTGCATCACAGACGGGCGTGACACGTCTCCGACGGGTGGCTCAGGGTTTGTGGGTGCGCTCGAGGATTTGTGTGCCCAGAGTGAATCATGGGCCATCGCCTCGGTGATCGGGCGCTACTGGATTATGGACCGGGACAAACGCTGGGAACGGACAAAGCGTGGGTACGATCTGATCGTGAACGGTGTCGCCGAGACTTGGGCTGATTCAGTCGAGGTTCTGAACTCGAATTATGAAGCCGGGGTCACGGACGAGTTCATTGAGCCCACCGGCATCCGGGGCGTGGGAGAAGAGGGCGTCAGTGCCCAGGACACGGTCCTGCTTCTCAACTTCAGATCGGATCGCATGCGGCAGTTCGCGTCAGCGCTGAGTGTTTCCGACTTCGACGGATTCGCCCGGGGCGGTTCGATGCCCGCACAGGTCGTCACCCTCACCGAGTACATGGCGGGACTGCCGGTTCAGGTCGTGTTCCCACCCCTGCCCATCGAAGCCTGCTTGGCGGAAGTGCTTTCGGAGGCCGGCAAGAAGCAACTCAAGGTCGCGGAGACTGAGAAGTATGCGCACGTGACCTACTTCTTCAATGGCGGTGAAGAGACTCCGTACACCGGCGAGGACCGAGACCTGGTCCCTTCGCCGAAGGTCGCTACGTACGACCTCCAGCCTGAGATGAGTGCAGCGGGTGTAAGTGCAGCCGTTGCCCGAGGCATGAACAGCGATGACTACGACTTTATCCTCGTGAACTTTGCCAACCCGGACATGGTCGGTCACACCGGTTCGATCCCGGCGGCATCACAAGCGGTAGAGGCGGTGGACGAGCTGCTCGGGGGGCTGGTTGACCTCGTTCATGACAAGCCCGAATGGGTGGCGCTCGTAACGGCGGATCATGGCAACTGCGAGAAGATGCTGACCGAGGACGGAGCAGTGCACACTGCTCACACAACCGAGCCGGTAGACTTCATCGTCGTGGACCCACGAGACCCCAGGCGTGCTGTTCGCGCACAGGGGCGCCTTGCTGACGTCGCACCGACGGTGCTCGCCTTGATGGAGGTCCCACAACCGACCCAAATGACCGGCTCCAGCTTGGTCTCTGACGCGGAATCTGTATGAGCGTGATTGAACTCGAATCCCTCTTGGGACAAGCACTCACCTATGCGGACGACGGGGACTGGCAGTCGGCGATGGAGTTCCTCCGGCGCCATCTCGAGGACTTCGAACAAGAGCCGGCGGTGCACTGCGCCTTGGGTGTGGCCGAGCGCGAACTGGGTCACGAGGGCATCGCGTATGAGCTCTTCAAGAAGACACTCTCCCTAGAGCCGGACGATCCCTATGTGATGGCTACCGCAGGGAACGGCATCGCGGCCTTCGATGATCCGGATGCGATGGATGCGCTCAAGAACGCCGCGCTGCTGGCTCCCGACGTGCCAGTTACCCGCCTGCTCTATGGGGCCTATTTGGCGCGAGAGGGCTTTCACGAATGGGCCATCGAGCAGCTGGCGGCCGCGTGGGTCCTTGATGCGGAAGATCCCCAGATCGCGTATGAGCTGGGCGTGGCGCATGCTCTTTCCGGTGCAGTGGAAGCTGCGGTGGACGCATTGTCCGACTCGGTCCGACTCGATCCGGAGGACGGATGGACTCGCCTCGTGTTCGGCCTCTTGTTGTTGGAGGACGGACAGCCCGTGGAGGCGTCGGGGGAACTCACCGAGGGCGCACGCTTGCTGCCCGAGGACGTTGAGGCGCAGTTATTGGCCGCTCTGGCAGCAGCAGCAACCGGAGAAGAAGGAACTGCGTACGAGATGGTGGAGCGGGCTCGCATGCGGGCGGCAGAGGGTGACCTCGCGCTCGTGGCTTCGGTAGAAGAGCACGTGGATTCCGGAACTGAGGCTTCCGAGGCACTTCTGAAGGAAGACCTCGCGCCGGACTCGCTTCGCGCCCGATTACAGGAACGTCCCTGACGTTCCAACTGTCCTCCGCCCGCGATGGTCGGAGCGATCCAACTCGATCCTAAGGAACCTGGTGTGAGCCGACTTACCATCCCCATAGAGCGGCACAGGTTGGACAACGGACTGAAGGTCGTCCTTTCTCAGGATCGGACCGTGCCGGTTGTCGCCGTGAACCTCTGGTACGGCGTGGGCTCCCGGAACGAGACCGAGGGCAAGACCGGATTCGCTCACTTGTTCGAGCACATGATGTTTCAAGGCTCGCAGCACGTTTCAAAGAACGGGCACTTCGAGATGGTCGAGCGCGCCGGTGGTTCGCTGAATGGCAGCACGTGGTTCGACCGGACCAACTACTACGAGACGCTCCCGTCCCACGAACTGGAACTCGCCCTCTGGCTCGAGTCGGACCGGTTGGGCTTCATGCTTCCCGCGATGGATCAGGACAAGCTCGACAATCAGAAGGACGTGGTGAAGAACGAGAAGCGTCAGCGCTACGACAATCAGCCCTATGGGGACTGGGATGAGCGACTGCAGGCGTTGGTCTACCCGAAGGGGCACCCCTATCACCATCCGGTGATCGGATCCATGGAGGACATCGACGCGGCTACGCTCGAAGACGTCGCCTCCTTCTTCGAGACCTTCTACGTGCCCAACAATGCTGTCATCACCTTAGCTGGTGACTTTGACAGCGGGGAAGCACTTGGCCTCATCAATCAGTATTTCGCGGACATCCCGCGAGGTGCGGACGTACCCCCGCTCGCGAAAGACCCCACTGTGGCGCCGCTCATTGGGGAGACAGTTCGCCAGGTCGTGGTGAGTGATGTGCCTCTCCCCCGCGTCATCATGGCGTTCCGGATCCCGCCCTTTTCTTCGGATGACTTCGCCGTTGCCGAGGTCGCGCAGGCGCTACTCGGCCAGGGCAGGGCTGCCCGGTTGTACCGGCGCCTGGTTCGTGAGCGCAGAGTCGCTAAGAGCGTGGTGTCCTATGCGTTCCCGCTCTTGTCGGGAGCTTCGATGCTACTCGTGTGGGCCACGGGGTATCCCGGCATGGAGCATCAGGCCCTTGAGGCCGCGATCGCGGAGGAAGTCGAGGACCTCAGAAATGCTGAGACCGCTGAGGTCGAGCGGGCGATCGCACTGACCGAGACAGACTTGGTTCGGGGGCTAGAGCGTGTCTCGGAACGTGCGGACTTGTTGTCAGCGTTCGAGTTGCATTTCGATGACCCTGATCGCGTGAATCGAGAATTGGATCGTCTTAGGGCCGTGTCTGTTGATCAGATCCGTGCCTTTGCCGATTCACATCTGGGTCCGGATAATCGGGCCGTTTTGATCTATGACCCGAAGGAGTCGTCATGAGCCCCCTGGATAGGACGCTCCAGCCAGCCAGAGGTGCCATCCGGCATTTTGACTTCCCGGAAGTCGAGCGCCGGCCGCTCAGTCAGGGGTTGGATCTGAGGGTCGCCCGACTCTCCCGGTTACCGATGGTCAGCGTGAACCTCTTCTTTCGTGCCGGCGAGGCCGGACTATCTGACGAGTGGGCGGGGCTTGCTGTCCTGACAGGCGACGCACTAGAGGGTGGCACGAAGCGCCGCAGTGGGTCTGCGTTGGCTGAGGCGCTAGAGAGCATCGGTGCACGAACAGGGGTCACCACGGGGTGGGAGGGGACCAGCGTCGCGTTGTCCTGCCTCGCGGACCGTCTCGAGGAGGCCATGCCGCTTCTGATCGAGACGATGCGCGAGCCTGACTTTCCGGAAGACGAAGTCGATCGGGTCCGGGAGCAGCAACTGGCCGCCCTTCGCCAACGGAAGATGGATCCGGGTGCCCTGGCCTCAGACGAAGCGACTCGCCGTTACTTCGCCGCCGGCCAGCCCTACGCGCGTGGTCAGGGAGGGACTGAGGAATCGGTGGGTGCGGCCACCACCGATGCGATGAGAGGTTACGTCGAATCGAACTACCGGCCCGAGGGTGGCGGGCTCGTCGTAGTCGGCGACCTCGATCCCGATGAGGTAGAGGTTCTTGCCGAGCGTTATCTCAGCGAATGGAGAGGAGCGCCGCCTGCGGTCGTGGACTTCGACCCACGGCCTCCGAAGCAGGAGCGCGCCATTTTTGTCGTGGACCGGCCTGGCTCGGTCCAGTCTGAGATTCGGGTCGGCCATGTTGGGGCGTCACGGTCCACTCCGGACTACTTCGCGCTCTCGATCGGGAACATGCTGCTGGGGGGGACGTTCACGAGTCGGCTGAATCTCAACCTGCGCGAGAAGAACGGATTCACGTATGGGGTTCGGTCCAGCTTCGGATTCCGATCGCGGCCGGGTCCGTTCCAAGTCTCCACGGCCGTCGGGTCCGAGGTCACTGCTGATGCCGTCAGGGAGACCCTCTTCGAGATGCAGCATCTCGTGGAAGGGGGCGCGACGGAGGACGAGGTCGCCGCGGCCCGAGACTACTTGGCCGGGATCTTTGGCCTCCAACTCGAGACGGCCGGGCAGATCGGCTCGCGCCTGTCACAGATCTTGATGCATGGGTTGGATGACGATTACTACCACCGCTATCGCGACAACGTGCGAGGCGTGACGACGGAGCAGGTTTCTGCCGCGGTCCGCGCGCATATGCGCCCTGACGAAGTTCAGATCGTCGTCGTTGGCGATGCGGAGGCAGTCGTGGGCTCGCTCCAAGATTTGGGTGTCGGCTCCGTAACCGTCGTCTAGCTGCACATTTTTGTGGGAGACGTTGATGTCCATTGAGGATTCCGGCACCCGTGTCGGCATGATCGAGAGCAGGGTCGTTCACGAGGGTCCCCGGCTCAGGGTAAGCATGGATCGGGTGTGCTTTCCGGATGCCTCTGAGGGTGAGTTGGAGATGATCCGACACCCGGGGGCGGCCGCCATCTTGCCGATTCTGGACTCGGTGGAGGATAAGGACCCCGAGGTCGTACTGATTCGGCAATACCGGTATGCAACCGACGGATACATCTACGAGGTCCCCGCCGGCGTCCCAGACTACGAGGGGGAGCCTTGGGAAGCGTGTGCACACCGAGAACTCGAAGAAGAGACCGGATACCGAGCGGGCACGCTCATCCCTCTCACGCCCATCTACACCACGCCGGGCTTTACCGATGAGATCATCCACCTCTACGCGGCAACCGATTTGACCGCAGGTGAAGTCAACCTAGACGTGGACGAGTTCGTCGAGGTGTGCCGGTTCCGCTTCTCAGAAGTCCTGGAAATGGTACGCACCAGTGAGATCGTCGACTGCAAGAGCATTGCTACGATCCTGTATGCGGCGCAGTTCGTAATCGGGAAGCCTCAGACGACGTAGGCTTAAGAGGCCCCAGGCGGGTGTGTCACCTTTCCGCCGAACGATGCGTCACAAGAAGTGGACGGAGGGGAGCCGAGGCCTGATAAACCACGCGGTTTCAGGTCTGGCATGGTGCCTGCACCATAGGGGACGGTGCGGGTTGCGTTCCTGCCAGTGTGGCGGGACAACCGCGAACGTGGAGGCGGATGTGGCCAGGGCAAAAAAGAAGAAAGTCATCGAGATTCGTCGGGGAACGGGCGAGGCACGCGAACATCGACTGATGCTCCGGGACCTCTCGGACTCTGACGTCGTGCAAGCTTCGCTAGACGGTGACTCACGGGCGTTCGGGGAACTCACTCGGCGCTACGATCAGCGCCTTCTGAATTTCGTCTACCGGACGATTGGTGATCGCGAACGCGGTCAGGACCTGGTCCAAGAGACGTTCGTCAGGGTCTACCGACATCTCCATCGCTTCGAGCAGGCCAAGAAGTTCTCGACATGGATCTATACCATCGCGAGCAACCTGGCCAAGAACGAACTGCGGAATCGGTCGCGGAATCCTCTGGTACTGTTTCAGACCATCAAAAAGAACTGGGACGCCGACCACAGGCCGCTGGAATGGGAAGACACGCAGTACAAGCCGGATGATCTTTATCGCAAGCGGCATCTCCGTGCGAAGGTCGAGGAAGCGGTGAAACAGCTTCCCGAGGATCACCGCATCGTGTTCGTGCTGCGTGAGATGGAAGGCAAGACGTACGAAGAAATCGCGGACATCACCGGGTGCAACTTGGGCACGGTGAAGAGTCGGCTGAACCGGGCACGCAACAACTTTGCACAGATTGTCGCCCCAATGATCGACTGAGTTGGCGTCGCCCCGAAGCGCTGGGGGAGAGGGATGGGTGGAGGCCCCGCCGGGTACGCTCGGCGGGGCCTACGTGTATGCATGGAACCCGCCTGCTCTGTCCGAAGTATGAAGTCCCATGAACTGCTCTAGGTATGTAGCTGACTTTTCCATTTTTCTCGACGGGAATGCGCCCGAGGACGAGCTTCGAGATTTCGAAGCTCACCTCGCCGAGTGTGATGCGTGTCGTCGGTATCGTCAGGTTGTCGAGCAGGGCTCAGAGGTACTGAGGGCTCTTCCATGGCCCGAACTGACTGAAGATTTCGGTCCGCGACTGCAACACCGCTTGTACCATGTGGACGACTCCTTGGCACTCGCGCACGGTGCATCGGCTACGTCCGCGATGACGGTTGTGGGGATGGCACTTCTTCTCACCGCGATCGCCTGGTCGCCCACACTGTGGCCGAACGCCCCGCAGATCTCCTTGGAGCCCATTGTCGTGGACCAGGCGCCGCGTCGTACGTCACGCACGCTTCCTGTTCGGCCCGCCATGGCGATGCCTGGTGAGTTCTCTCAGCGTCCACGTGAGCCGCTCCCGGACTTGGAGGGCGGGCTGTGGGACGATGCCCAGGCGCTCATGTACGAGTATTCACCGCTCTCCCAGCGGTATCGCCAACGGGCGTCGGTTCGCCGCACCGGACTGGAGCGAGACCGTTAGCCACTCATGGGCGGCTGGGAGTTTCGCTTGAAACCGGAACCCCCGACATTCTTAGTGTGACCGATTCCGTACTTCCCTCCGCTCTCGCCCGCGCTCGCGGCGGCGCGTTCTACCTGCATGGTGACGACCTCTTTCGAAAAGAGGAAGCCGTGCGGGCGTTGATCGCCAATCATCTGGACCCCGCGACGAAGGACTTCAACCTCGACCCGCTCCGAGGGACTGATGTCGATGCGGAGACGCTGGCGTCCGTGCTGGCGACGCCTCCTATGATGGCCGAGTGGCGCTGTGTCGTGCTACGGGAAGTCGAGGGACTCGCTTCTGGGAAGCACGCGCGAGAAGCCTTGATGAAGGTGGTCGCCTCCCCTCCGCCCGGACTCGCTCTCATCATGAGCGGGACCGTCCCCCAAGGTTCCCGTGCGAAGTTTTACAAGGAGCTGGCAAGAACAGCCCAGTCCTTGGAATTCCCGGAGTTCAGTGAAGCGGATGTTCCAGGGTGGATTATGGACCGCGCGCGGGAGGTGCATTCCGTCGAGTTCGAGATTGCTGCCGCGCAAGCACTGGGAGCTGCCATAGGCACCAACTTGGGCGTCCTCTCTCAGGAACTGGAGAAGTTGGCAGGATTCGTAGGTGACGCTGCGGTCGTTACAGTCGCCGACGTGGAGGCCGCGGGGACGAAGCTCCCCACTCAGGACCGATGGCGTTGGTTCGACATGGTAGGAGATCGGAAATTCAGGGACGCCGTCGAAGGCCTTGGGATCCTTATGGGGCAGGGGGAGTCGGGCGTTAGCCTGGTCATTGGTCTCAGCACGCAGTTCCTGCGTCTCGGAGTAGCTTCCGAAGGGGGTTCGCGCGAGCTAGAAGGTGTCCTGCCACCCCACCAGAAGTGGCTCGCGAAGAGGATCGGGTCTCAGGCCAAGCGATGGCCGCGGCGTGAGCTGGAAGCAGCGCTGGATGGGCTTCTTCGGGCGGATCGGCTTCTGAAGGCGAGCCCTCACACAGACCATCACTTCGTAGAGGAGTGGCTTCTCGCCCTCATGGCCCGAGCTGAATTGGCATGAGACACCACGTCTATCGCACGCTGTTTTTGGCAGTGGCGCTCGTCACCCTCCCTATCTCCGTTCGAGGCCAGGCGGAGCTCGATGAGGTCGAGCAGCTCGTAGCGGCGGGTCGCGCCGATGAGGCCCGAGACATGTTGATTGAGTGGTGGGAGGTCGAGAGAGACGATGCGTCCCGGATCGACCTTCAACGTGGTCTGTGGCTTCGTGGGTGCCTTACCGTGGAGCCGAACCAAGCCTCCCGAGATTTCAGGCGCCTGGTCGTCGAATATCCAGGGGGTGCGTATACGGACGCCGCACTCTTCCGGCTCACTCAGGGAGCGCACGCCGTGGGGGACGAAGAGCGTGCCCGCGGCTACATGGCTTCGCTGGTCCGGGACTTTCCGAACTCGGTCGTACGTCGTGAGGCCGAGGCGTGGCTGGTCGGGGCGGGCCCACTGCCGGCTCCTGCGACACGCGGCGAAACGAGGGCCATTAAGGTTGAAGTGGCGGCGGGCGCCGAAGCTCGGGCGACTCAGCCCCCCGTGGAAGAAGTCGAAAGAGATACCGTTCAAGCGTCCCCGGAGCGTCCGACACGAGTGGACCCTCCGAGGACTGCGGGCCGATATTCTGTGCAACTGGGCGCCTTTTCGGGTGTCGAGCGCGCAGAGAGTCTCCGGAAGCGCGCCAAGGACACCGGATTGGATGTCCGGATTGTTAAGGTGCAGGGTAGTCGCTTGCTTCACGTGCGTGTTGGTAGGTTTGATTCGTCGGGAGAAGCGAGTGTCTTTTCCCGAAGCTTGACTGATCTAGGATTTACTGCGGCGGTCGTTCGTGACGCCGACAAAGAGGAGTATGCACGTTAAATGAGCCGACGACGCGTGCGCGAGCAATGGAACGTTCTCCTTGCCGAGGACAACGATGACCACGCCCTACTTATCCAGATGGCGCTTGAAAGAGCGACCCGCATTCCCGTTGAGGTCCACAGGGCCCGCAACGGTGATGAGGCGATCGTCATGGTTGAGGATCTCGTCCCGGATCTCATTCTCCTCGATCTCAAGATGCCCGGTCGGAACGGACATGAAGTTCTGGAGGCCATCAAGGGTGACGATGAGTTTCGGAAGATCCCGGTCGCCGTGCTCACGTCCTCAGATCGGGACGACGACGTGGCGCAGAGTTATGGGCTCGGCGGGAACCACTTCATCACGAAACCGGAGAATCCGGCGGAGCTCGAGCAGCGATTCCGCTCGCTCCTGAAGAACGTGGAAGAGCTTTCATCGATTCGTCGCGGCAGTGGTGACCTCGAAGCGACCGCAGCCAGTGCGATCAACGCGGGCAGTAGGGCCGCCCGGCAGTTCTTCCTTTGGGTCGCGCTCGCGGCTGTAGCGGTCTTCTTGGTGGTCTTCGCGTACTCGCTCGGCGTCATCTAGAAGGCAGCGTTTTATCTAACTCGGCAGTAGGTGCGAGGCAGGGCGATCCGCTAGGGATGTGACCCGATGGGTTGAGCCGAACGCTCGCCTGTCTACCTTGTCGGATGGCCGGCGACGACACACCCATGATGCAACAGTGGCGGGACGCGAAATCCCGTCACCGTGACTCCCTTCTCTTCTTCCGTGTGGGCGACTTTTACGAGCTCTTTCACGGCGATGCGGAGGAGGGTGCGCGTCTTCTTGGGTTGACGCTCACTTCGCGTAACAACGGCGCGGCGGCTCGGGTTCCGCTGGCAGGAGTTCCGGCCAAGGCGCTCGACGACTATCTGGCGCGCCTGGTCCGGCTTGGGAAACGAGTCGCGATTTGCGACCAGGTCGAAGACCCAGCTCTCGCGAAGGGAGTCGTAAAACGTGAGGTGACCGAGACGGTCACGCCGGGCACGGTGCTGGCAGACAGCCTCCTGACCTCCCGTCGCAACAATTATTTGGTTTCCATCGTGCGCGGCCCAGGCGAGTCGTTCGCCCTCTGCGCGCTCGACGTTTCCACAGGGGAGATCAGCGCCCAAGCCGTGCCAGCGAGTGAGTTGCGCGCTGAGCTAGGCCGACTCGAGCCCTCGGAGCTCTTGTTCCCACGCTCCCTAGAGGACGCGCCGGACCTGGGGGGAATCGTTCCGGATAGTGTCATCCCGCGGACGTACCGGGACGACTGGATGTTCGAACTGGACATTTCAGAGGACGCACTGCTCAGGGCGTACTCTCTCCAAGCCCTGGACGGCCTCGGCGTTCAGGCGAGTGACACAGCGTTGGTCCGAGCCGCGGGATCGTTGGTCCAGTATCTGAGTGAGATCCGCCCGGCGGGTGTGACCCATCTAAAACCGCTGCGCCTCCGTCGCCCCGGCCGGATCATGCTTCTGGACGAGATGACGCGGAGAAACCTCGAGCTGATCGAACCGCTGCGGACGGGCGAGGAAGGTGGGACGCTCCTGGACGTCTTGGACCGGACGGTCACCGCCATGGGTGGACGTCGGCTGCGTCGGTGGATCCTGGAGCCCCTGGTCGTTGCTGAGGAGATTTGGCCTCGGCAAGAAGCCGTGCGAGAGCTCGTCGAGCGGGCGGACACGCGTGAGGGCGTGCGTGACGCGTTAGCCGGGGTAACGGATCTCGAGCGGTTGGCTGGGAAGATCGGGACGGGACGGGTGACTCCGCGCGATCTGCTCGGGTTACGTCGCTCTCTCTCCAAGCTTCCTGCGGTCCGCCAGGCCGGGGCCGATCTCGCGTCTGATCTGGTCCGGAGCCTGACGGATGACTTGGACTGCATGGAGGATGTGCTCGAGAGCCTAGACCGAGCGATTGCAGACGATGCCCCGGCCACCCTGTCGGAAGGGGGAGTAATCCAGAGTGGGTGGTCCGAAGAGCTGGACGATCTCCGCTCGGTGCGGGACGGCGCGCGCGACTTCATCGCGAGCCTCCAGACCCGGGAGCGGGAACGGACGGGCGTCACGTCGCTCAAGGTCGGGTTCAACAGAGTGTTCGGGTACTACCTCGAGGTCACCAAGGCGAACGTCGACAAGGTCCCGGACGACTTCGTTCGTAAGCAGACGCTGACTAATGCCGAGCGCTACTTCACTCCCGAACTCAAGGAGTGGGAAGAGAAGGTGTTTGGTGCGGAGGACCGTATTGCACAGCTCGAGAGTGAGTTGTTCGCGGATATCCGTTCAGGGGTATCCGGCGAGGTGACTCGGCTGCAGGACGGTGCGGGTCGAATCGCCGACTTGGATGTGCTTGCCACCTTCGCGGAAGTGGCTGTGGCGCAGGGGTATGTCCGTCCCGAGGTCCATACTGACTTCGACATGGAAGTGCTGGGCTCTCGTCACCCTGTGGTTGAGACGATGATGCCGCGTGAGGAGTTCATCCCCAACGATCTCGTCTTGAACGATGACGGGTGGATCGTAGTGCTGACCGGGCCGAACATGGCCGGTAAGAGTACGGTGTTGCGCCAGATCGGCCTGATCCAGCTCTTAGCACAGATCGGTTCTTTTGTACCTGCGGACTCGGCTCGTTTGCCGGTGGCAGACCGGATCTTCACTCGGGTCGGCGCCTCGGACAATCTGGCCCGTGGGCAGTCCACGTTCATGGTCGAGATGAGCGAAACCGCCGCGATCGTGCACGGTGCGACGAACCGCAGCCTCGTTCTCTTAGATGAAATCGGGCGAGGCACGTCCACCTACGACGGCGTCTCCATCGCCTGGTCTGTGACGGAGTATCTGCACGAGCAGATCGGCTCGAAAACGATCTTCGCGACGCACTACCATGAACTCACCCAGCTGGGGGATCTCCTGGACGGGGTGAAGAACATGAATGTGTCGGTGCGCGAAGTCGGCGACGACATCGTTTTCCTTCGACGGCTCATGGACGGGGGAGCAGATCGCTCCTACGGAATCCAGGTCGCTCGTCTTGCCGGACTTCCCGACGCCGTTGTGGCGCGCGCTCGGGAACTTCTGGCCGAGTTGGAGGGAACACATAGCGGTGGTGGAGAAGGCCTCGGACGGCATGGCGCGCATCGTCCACGCTCGGGGGCCCCGCCCGACCAGATGTCCATGTTTCACGTCGAGCATCCTTTGGTGGGTCGTCTGCGCGCGCTGGATCCAGACGGCTTGTCCCCCAAGGAGGCTCACGAACTCCTCTACGAGCTGAGGAAGGCCGCAAAAGGCCGCGGAGAAGAGTGAAGGCAGCCGAATTTGAAGGGGTGAAGCGACTGCGCGTCTGGACGGGAGGTCTACTCCTGACCGCGCTCGCATGTGGGGGTGAGGGTGAGATTGAGCAGCCGACGCCGCTCTATGGTGACATCCCGATCGAGTACCCGCTCCAGCTGTGGGACCAGGACATGGAGGGCGAGACCCTCCTTCGAGTTCGAGTCTCTGACGTCGGAGGAGTCGACTCGGTTGAGATCGCTGAGTCGTCCGGATACGCCGCGTTCGATTCAGCTGCGGTAGAGGGGGCGCGCGACCTTCGGTTCGAACCGGCTCGTAGAAACGGCAAACGCATCGAGGTGTGGGCGACAGTTCCAGTACATTTCTCTAAGCGGCCGCGTCCTGACACGGCCCGGATCTTGCCCATCACAGCTTCATAACCGACCGTCACCAATTACTCGCCGGAGCGAGGATGACACAGCGCCACGCGCAGCCCTACGACAGCGTTCTCGATCTCATCGGTTGGACCCCAATGGTGCGCTTGACGTCGGTCACCGACGGAAGCAGGACGCCGGTCTATGTGAAGTGCGAGTTCATGAACCCCGGTGGGTCGATCAAGGACAGAATTGGCCTCGCCATGGTGGAGGCTGCGGAGCGTGACGGGAGCCTTAAGCCAGGCGGCACCATCGTCGAGGCCACCGGTGGCAATACCGGTCTCGCCCTCGCCATGGCCGCCTCGCTGAAGGGATACCGTTGCATCTGCACGATGCCCGACAAGATGAGCACCGAGAAGGTGAAGCTCCTGCGCGCGTTTGGGGCCGAAGTCATCATCACGCCGACTGCTGTGGGGCCCGATCATCCCGACCACTACTTGAACCGGGCCCGCACCATCACAGCCGAAACTCCTGGCGCCGTGATGGCGGACCAGTTCTACAACCGGGCCAATCCCGACGCGCATCACGACACGACGGGTCGAGAAATTTGGGAACAGAGCGGAGGGCGCGTCACGCACTTCGTCGCTTCGGCGGGTACTGGCGGCACGATTACGGGGGTCGGACGCTACCTGAAGTCGAAAAATCCAGATGTGAAGATCATCGGGATCGATCCGGACGGCTCCATAATTTCGCCGTATTTTAATACCGGCGAAAAGGTCGAGGGGCAGCCGTACAAGGTGGAGGGAATCGGTAACGACAAGATTCCCGGAACGCTCGACCTCGAGGTGGTCGACGAATTCCGGCCCATGGGTGACGGAGCAGCTTTCAGGATGGCTCGGCGATTGACCCGCGAGGAGGGGCTCTTCGCAGGGGGCTCTGCGGGCTTGCTCGTTCAGGGGGCCCTAGACGTCGCGAAAGAGATCGACGATCCGGACGCTTTTGTGGTCTCGCTCGTTTGTGACTGGGGCGAGCGGTACCTGAGCAAGGTCTACGACGACGACTGGATGCGGGAGAACAGTTTCCTGGAACGGACCAAGCGCTCGAGCGCGAAGGACCTTGTCGCGGCCAAGTCCGATGGTGGAGGAAGTCTCATCACGGTGGAGCCGACCACCCCGGTGAGAATCGCGCTGTCGACGATCACTGCACACGATATCGGGCAGCTTCCCGTCGTGTTGAACGGCTCTTGTGTGGGCGCAGTCACTGAGAATCGCCTCATGGCGCAGATCATCGAAGACCCCACACTGTTGGACAAACCGGTCGAGGCCGTGATGGGGGCTCCGTTCCCCGTCGTGGACGGCGGGTTGGATTCGGAAGAAGTGCGCCAACTCCTCACGCGCGGAAACGCAGCGTGCCTCGTTACAGAGGATGGCGCCTTGAGTGGCATCATCACTCGGTACGATGTCGTGCGAGCTTTGACTGCATGAGAATTGCCGTCCTGATGGGTGGCACCTCTGACGAGCGTGACGTTTCGCTCTCGTCTGGGGCGCAAGTAGCGTCGGCGCTCCGGGCGTGTGGGCATGACGTTATCGCCGTAGACACGGTATACGGTGTTCTCGGGGTGGAAGAAGAGGTGCAGCTTCTCTCGGGTGGTGTCCGCCCGGCTCCACCTGAAGCCGCAGAGTTGGCCTCTCTCGACGCGAGTCACACGGTTGCACTGACTCGCGACCCCGCGCTCGGTGACATCGACGTCTTCTTTCTGGCCCTACACGGGGGATCAGGTGAGGACGGCACGATCCAGGCGCTGTTGGACGTGGCTGATGTGACCTACACCGGCAGCGATCGACTCGGATGTTCGCTCGCCATGGACAAAGAAGTTACGAAGCGACTTCTGCGTGATGCGGGCGTCCCTACACCGGACTGGATGGTCGGGACTCCTACGGTCGATGAGGTCGTGGATGGACTTGGACTTCCGGTGATCGTGAAGGCATCGGGTGGCGGGTCGTCTCTGCGCTTGATACTCGCTCACGACCGTGCTGAGTTGGCGGCGGCCATTGAGGAGAGCCGGGACTGGGGCGATGTCGTGCTCTTCGAGCGCTACCACGCTGGACGGGAACTCACGGTCGGTGTCGTCGGAGACGAAACTCTGCCAGCAGGCGAGATCATTCCCGAGCATGAGATCTTCGACTATGAATGCAAGTATCAGCCTGGATTGGCGCAGGAAATTTTTCCGGCGGACATTCCGGAAGAACTAGCAGGAGTCCTTCGGAGCCTCGCGCTGAGAGTCCACCGCGCGCTCCGAATGAGGGACTATTCTAGAGTCGACTTTATTGTCGACGATGACGGCCAGCCCTGGTGTCTTGAGGCCAATGCGCTGCCGGGGATGACGGCGAATAGCCTTCTCCCGAAGGGGGCACGGGCGGGTGGTACCGGCTTCGAAGACTTGTGCGACCAGATCGTGTCGCTCGCGGCGGCAAGAAGCAGCACCCATTCTTCTTAGGGAATGGTAGAGCGGCACGGCTCCTGCGTATTCAGGAACCGGGGTCAGTCGAAGGTGTTTCTTAGGTCCCGGTTGTATCGAGGTTCTCACGAGGCGAAATGGCGTATTCATCCAGAAGCTATGGTTTCAGCTTTACGCTGACCTCGATGGTCAAGCGTCTGATGATCGCCAACGTGGTGGTCTTCGCCGTGACCTCGGTTGGACCTCAAGCCTTCTTGTTCGACTGGTTCGCGTTCCAGCCCCAGGAGATCTTCTTCCGGCCTTGGGGCGCGATCACCTACATGTTCTTGCACGGCGATTTGATGCATCTCGCCGTGAACATGCTGGTCCTCTTCTTTTTCGGCCCGCCGCTCGAGGGGAAGTGGGGAGAGCGCGAGTTCTTGCGCTTCTTCATCGTGTGTGGACTCGGCGGCGCGGCGCTCAGCTACGTCTTCATGTTCTCATCCGCGCCGATCCAGATCGTGGGTGCCTCAGGGGCCGGGTATGGCATCATGCTCGGGTTCGCCATGAGTTGGCCGGACGCCCCGATCTACATTTGGGGCATCTTCCCGGTGAAGGCGAAGTACCTGGTGGGCTTCTTCTTCGTCCTGAGCGCCATGAGTGCAGTACAAGGGACCGGTGGAGGCGTGGCCCATTTCGCGCATCTGGGTGGTCTGTTGGCGGGCTTCGGTTACCTGAAGTCGGACTGGCGGCCAAAGCAGGGCCTCGGCAATCTTAAAAAGGCCGTGACCCGCTCGCGCCGCCTTGCCATAGTGCCGGGCGACGAGGGGAGAGGTGAAGAGCCCGCTGTGGGCACCTCCGCGCGTTCCCACGACGAGAATCCGGCCTTGTACGACAAGGTCGATGTCGTTCTCGACAAGATCTCTGCCCAGGGCATGTCTTCGCTGACATCTGAGGAACTGAAACTCCTGGATGAGGTTTCAAAGAAGCACCGGACGAACTAGCTGGGACGCGGGGTTTTCCGTTGGGGTGCGCTGGTCTAGAGTCTACGCTTCATCCCTTACCATTCCTGTGAGATCTGATGTCTGAGCCGAGACGTTCCTTTGGTGTGCTGGTCCTCGGGTTGCTCGTGTCTGCCTGCGGTGGATCAGCCCCGCTCCCGCCGCCTCCCATTCCTAGCGCGAATCAGCCGGCGGAGACCGCGACGGACACGTCGCCTCGGCCGGATATCGGCGACATGGAAATCGTCCAGATGGACGCTCCTGAGGCTCAAACACCGTTTGTGTTCGGAGTCGATCTTGACACGGTTCAGGCCGGTGAGTTCGATCAGGGCAAAATGTGGACGTTCGAGTTCCCGCCTGCTGACTACATCGAGGCTACCTACGGCTTCCGGCCCGATGAGGCTTGGTTCGAGCGGGCTCGCCTGGGCGCTCTACGCATTCCGAACTGCTCGGCCTCGTTCGTATCTCCGAACGGCTTGGTGATGACGAACCACCACTGTGCCCGTGAATTCGTGTCGCAGGTGTCCGGCGAGGGCGAATCGTTGCTCGATGATGGTTTCGTCGCCACGGATCTCGCGGATGAACGTCCGGTTGAGGACTTCGAGGCAGACCAGTTGGTCGACATCGTGGACGTTACCGAAGAAGTGAATCTCGTCCTCGACCCAATGGAGTCGGCGGCACGGGCGGAGGCACGTGAGGACCTGCTCGAGGGGATTCGCGAGCGCATCCTCGAGGAGTGGGGCGGCGAAGACGGCGGCCACGAGGTCGAGATGATCTCGCTGTACAATGGAGGACGGACCTCAGCCTACGTGTTTCGGCGATACACACAGGTGAAGCTGGTCATGGCTCCCGAGGTGCAGATCGGCTTCTTCGGTGGGGATCCCGACAACTTCACATACCCGCGGTACAATCTCGATTTCTCGTTCTTCCGCGTGTATGACGATGACGGGAACCCGCTCCAGAGTGACAACCACTTCCGCTTCGACACGGACGGGTTGGAAGAGGGCGAGCCGATCTTCATTGTCGGTAATCCGGGCTCGACCCATCGGCTCCAGACGGTTGCTGAGCTTGAGTATCGCCGGGACGTCGGGGACCGATACTTACTGGACATGTTCCGCTCGCGTATGCAGGTACTGGAAGCATACATCGACGCGAATCCCGAGGTGTCCGAGGAATTGGACCTCCGGAATCAATACTTCAGCCTGAGCAATTCGGAAAAGGCTTATGAAGGTCAGATCCGGGGGCTCGAAGACCCCATAATCATTGCTCGACGCATGGACACCGAGTCGGATTTCCAGACTGCGCTCGAAGCAGACCCGGAGCTGGACTCACGTTATGGTGCCCTCATCGAGCGTATGGCGTCGCTTCAAGACATCAAACGAGACGGTGCTGCGGTGACGGGCGCGTTCTCCGCGTTTGGAAATCCGTTTATTGATGGGTCGACGATCATTCGCGGCTTTTTCGCCCTTCAGGTCATCGCGATGCGGCAGGGAGGGGCTCCCGCCGAGGACATCGACGGCATGATGGACGTCGTTCGGGAGACGCCCAACATGCCAGCGGACCTGGACGCGCTGCTGATTGCGGACCGCTTTCAGGAGATGTTGGACTTCTTGGGGCCCGACCATCAGGCGGTGACTCAGTTGCTGCAGGGTAGATCTCCGCTCGCGACGGCCCAGGGCATCGTTGCGGCGTCGGCACTCACAGATTCGGCTACCGCCGTCGCAGGTCTGGAGGCGGGTTCAGTTTCCCCCGGTGATGCTGCAGTGCAGGCCGTGGTCGCGTTCCTGCCGGCGTTCCTGGAGCTGAACACCCTCTTTGTGGAAGTGGGGGGCCAAGAGACCGAGATCGCTGCGGAACTCGGCCGCGCTCGTTTTGAAGTGTACGGCACGGACGTTCCACCCGATGCCACGTTCTCTCTCCGCATCGCCGACGGCGTTGTGGCCGGGTACGAATACAACGGCACTGTTGCACCCGCGTTCACCACGTTCTACGGGCTCTACGACCGGCACTATTCCCATGCCGGTATGGAAGACTGGGCGCTCCCGGATCGCTGGGCCAACCCTCCAGAGACGCTGGATCTCTCGACACCCATGAACTTCGTCTCGACGGCGGATATCATCGGAGGAAACTCTGGGTCTCCCGTACTGGATCGAGACCTCGAAGTGGTGGGTGTGGTGTTCGACGGCAACATCGAGAGCCTTCCTGGGGACTACATCTACCTCCCGACCTTGAATCGATCTGTGACCGTGGACGTTCGGGCGATTCTCGAAGCGCTCGATGAGATCTACGACACGGATCGGCTGGTACTGGAGCTGACCAGTGGTGATCTGGCTACGACGGAGGCGCAAGCCGACGGGCGTCGCTGAAGAACCTTGCGGCGTGGGGCGTAGCGTGGTTGTACGTTGCGGGGGAATTAAGCGTTAGGAGGTCGTATGGCCGGCAGTTTCTCGAATAGTTTTGCCCTGGTGAAGGCGAGCGCAAACGTATTGAGGCTCGACAAAGAGCTCTTGGTCTTTCCGCTCATGTCAGGCATCGCCACGGTATTGGTTACCGCGAGCTTTATCGCGCCGCTCGCGGTGACAGGTGGCTGGGAGATCTTCGCCGAGGACGGCGGCTACGTCAGCTACGTCCTCGGATTCTTGTTCTACTTGGTCCAGTACACGGTGATCTTCTTTTTCAACTCGGCGCTTGTGGGCGCCGCTTTGATCCGGCTCGATGGAGGTGATCCGACCATCAGCGATGGTCTCGCGATCGCCTCGAAGCGCATGAGCACCATCGTTGGCTATGCGATGATCGCCGCAACGGTAGGCATGGTGCTTCGTTTCATTTCTGAGCGATCCGGCTTCCTCGGACGTCTCGCAGCCGGCTTCTTGGGCATGGCGTGGACGCTGACCACGTACCTGACTGTCCCGGTCTTGGTGACCAAGAATGTGGGCCCCATCGATGCGGTTAAAGAGAGTGCTGCTCTCTTCAAAGCGACGTGGGGCGAACAAGTGGTGGGCAACTTCGGCCTGGGTTGGGCTGTAACGCTGATGGGGCTCTCCTGGGCTGCCGTTTCTGCAGTGCTGATTACCGTTGCCGCACAGCTCGGTGCCGCGCCAGTCATGGCGATGGTCGGTGTGGCTGTGCTTGGATTCGTGCTCTTGGCTCTCTTCTTTTCGGCGTTGAAGGGGGTCTATACGGCGGCGCTATATCGATACGCGACCACCGGAGAAGTCGGGTATTTCGACCCCGACATTATGGGTAACGCCTTCCGTCCCAAGGGGTGATTTGCCGCCTTGCCGTGTGGGGTAGCCAGTTCTACAATCAAGTTCCCAAGCGAGTTGAATCGGGGCTCTCGGCCATTCGGCAGAGGGCCTCGAGTCATCGAAAGATCCGGGAGGATTGGGAATGGCATCCGGTAAGGAATACACCACGGACCGCATCCGGAACGTTGCCGTGCTGGGGCATGGCGGGGCCGGGAAGACGAGTCTGGTTGACGCTCTTTGTTGGGTTTCTGGCACGACCAAGCGCCACGGAAGTGTCGACGATGGGACCGCCCTCACCATGCATTCGCCTGAGGAGCATGCCCACGACATCTCGATTCAGATGACGCCGGCGTTTGCCGAGCACTTGAATACGAAGATCAATCTGCTCGACACGCCTGGATATCTCGATTTCACTGGAGAGGCTATTTCGGCGGTGCGGGTGGCGGACGCCGCCATCATTGTCGTCAGCGCCACCTCCGGCGTAGAGGTGGGCACTGAACGCGTCTGGGAGTACTGCGAGGCCCGGGGAATCCCCCGGATCTTTTTTGTTTCCATGATGGATAAAGAGCATGCGGACTTTGAAGGGGTGTTCAAACAAATCAAAGGCCTCACTGAGGCTGCTCTACCGGTGGAGATCCCGGTCGGAGAGGGTGGGGACTTCCACGGCATCATCAATCTCTTCAGCGAGAAGGCACACCTCTACTCGAAGGGTACCACCAAGGGCGAGTACGACGAGACGGACATCCCGGATGAGCTGAAGGACAAAGAGGCCCAATGGGAGACGGAGCTGCAGGAATCTCTTGCCACGACAGACGAGTCGTTACTGGAGAAGTACCTGGAGGGTGGACACATCTCCCGGGAAGAAGCCATCGAGGCGATGGCGCTCGGGATGTCGCGCAACGAGGTGTATCCCGTCTTCTGCGGTGCTTCCCCTAAGACGTACGGTATGCAGGCATTGCTCCGGAAGCTCGTCGAGTTGTGCCCGAATCCGGCCGAGGCGGGTGTGGAGATTGCTGGAGGCTCGGAGCTAAGGGCAGATGACAACGGTGCCTTGGCTGCCTTGGTCTTCAAGACTGCGGCGGAGCCACACGTGGGTGAACTCTCGTACTTCCGGATCTTCTCAGGGTCGGTAGCGAACGGCTCCGAGGTCGTGAACGCATCGGACGGTCAGCCCGAGAAGCTCAATCACCTCAGTATTCCGCTCGGGAAGGAACGCCTCGAGGTGACCAAGCTTCATGCGGGGGACATCGGAGTCGTCGCGAAGCTCAAGCACACACACACGAATGACTCGTTGAACGAGAAGGGCGCCAAGATCTCGTTGGACAAGGTCCAGTTTCCGAACGCGGACATCTCCGTCGCGATCAAGGGTGTAACGCGGAACGATGAGGACAAGCTGGGCGAGGTGCTTCCCAAGCTGCGCGAGGAAGACCCCACGTTCTCAGCGGCGTTCAATGGTGAACTGCACCAGACCATCGCGTATGGCGTGGGGGAACTCCACCTCGACATCCAATTCGAGCGTATGGCGCGGAAGTACGGCGTGAAGGTCGTGACCGAGCGGCCCAAGATCGCGTACCGCGAGACTATCTCGAAGTCAGCTGAGGGGCAGGGACGTCACAAGAAGCAGTCCGGGGGCCGTGGCCAGTTCGGCGACTGCTGGATCCGCATGAAGCCCAAACCGCGCGGCGCCGGCTACGAGTTCGTTAATTCCATTAAGGGCGGAGTGATCCCCTCGAAATACCTACCGTCCGTCGACCGCGGCATTCGAGAGGCGTCGGGCGGAGGTGTGATCGCTGGTTTCCCGCTCGTCGATTTTGCGGCTGAGTGCTACGACGGGTCTTACCACGCCGTCGACTCTTCCGATATCGCGTTCAAGCTCGCGGGCTCCCATGCCTTCAAGTCCGTTGCCGAGAAGTGCGGACCCGTATTGCTGGAGCCGGTGATCGAGGTCGCGGTGACCACGCCCGATGAGTACGTGGGAGACATCATGGGTGACCTCACCTCACGGCGCGGTAAGGTTCTCGGGATGGACCCGTCGGGCGGGCGGACCACGATCAAGGCCATGGTGCCAGAGTCTGAGTTGTACAAGTACGCAGCCACGCTGCGATCGATCACGCAGGGTCGGGGACATCATTCGCGGGCTCTCGCCGGTTATGAGCCTGCTCCCCCGGACGTTGCGAAGAAGGTCGCTGCGGAGAAACAGGTCGAGGGCGCACGCTAGGCGTCAGTCCAATCGGTCGCTCTAGGCCAGGCGCTCTCTATCGTCTGCGGTGGAGGACTCGTCCGCTACTTGCCGAATTGGCGCAGGTGATGGTCCATATGTCGGTATCCCCATCGCCCCCACTCCCCGGCGGTCAACGCACCAAACGCGGCATGGGGGTAGAGGCCCACCCCCGCGGATCCTGTGAACCGGACGACCAACGCTTTGAGGTCACGGACATCGGCGTCGAAGTCCGCCGGTGGGGTGCCGCCCTTTTCTTGATCGAAGGCGGGCAGGGTTTTCGCTCCCCGCGGCCACTTCATCGGGGTGCTCAAAGCCACGAATCGAATGACGGTACGATGTAGGACGGTACCGACCTGCGCATGATGCGTGTCCCCGAGGCTGGCACGGAAGGTGTCACTCAAGTGGCAGACGGCTCGAGGTGCTGTCATGCGGCCCCACAGCCCTTCGGTGTCATGCCTAAGTCGTTCGAGGCGCTCAATGAGGGCCGAACACGAGGCCGGATCGTAAATTGTTTTCATAGAATAATTTTGTGTCTCAGTGCCAGAGATGCCAGCCTCCGAACGTAAGCAAATCGATGACTTGGCCGAGACTCGAGCAGGGCATTTCGAACGCCCTCTGACGGTGCTCGAAGTCGAGTAACGCGGAGGGCGTTGCCGTGCGCCCCGGTGCTGGCATATTACGACATCCCGCCGCGTTATCGTACCTGACGTTTCCGCCAGCCTGCGAACCTTCTATCGGTGCTTCAGCACCGCAAAAGGTCTTCAATGCCGTCCAAAGTCACGGCCCTTCCGGTCAAACGGAAATTCGGGGAGACCATGCGCGACGACGCATGGTGGGTCCAACCCCTCCTCGTCTTTACGGTCTTCAGTTCGTTCATCCTCTATTCGACGTGGGCCGTGCTCTTCGGCGCCGCGGGGGCCGAGTCAGCGAATCTGTTGTCGCCGTTCTTCTCGCCGCTTCTGTTCTGGCCCAGCCACCACGCGTTGATCGAATCTCCGGGGGCTCCCGGCTTCTGGCCGGATTTCTTGATCTATTCTCCGGCGATGCTCGTCATGTGGATGCCGGTGAGCTTCCGACTCACGTGCTACTACTACCGGGGTGCCTACTACAAGGCATTCTGGGCGGATCCGGTGGCATGTTCGGTCGGTGAACCGCGTAACTCCTACCTCGGTGAGCGGCACCTGCCCCTCATCATGCAGAACTTGCATCGGTACACGCTGCCGTTCGCGCTCCTGCTCTTGGTCTTTCTCACGAAGGATGCCTGGAACGCACTCTGGTTCGAGTCGACCGCAGGCACGGGTGAGTACGATCAATTCGGCGTGAGCATCGGGACGTTGGTGCTGACCACCAACGTCGTGCTGCTCAGTCTGTACACGTTCGGCTGTCACTCGCTTCGCCATCTGGTCGGCGGCGGGCTCGACATCCTGTCTGGCCGTCCGCTTCGGAAGAAGGCCTACGACTGTGTTACTTGGTGCAATAAGAGCCACATGCGTTTCGCATGGTTCAGCCTGGTCTGGGTCGCGCTGACCGACGTCTATGTCCGACTGTGCGCCACGGGCGTGTTCATCGACTGGAGGCTCTTCTAATGGCTGACCATAAAATTGTTGAGCACGACGTCCTGATCATCGGAGCAGGTGGGGCTGGGCTACGGGCGGCAATTGAAGCCGCTTCGGCAGGGGTATCTGTAGGGTTGGTGTGCAAATCGCTGCTCGGAAAGGCCCACACGGTAATGGCCGAAGGTGGGTGCGCGGCGGCACTGGCCAACGCGGACGAGCGGGACAGTTGGAAGGTCCACTTCGCGGATACCATGCGCGGCGGCCAGTACCTCAACAACTGGCGTATGGCTGAGATCCATGCCAAAGAGGCTCCCGATCGGGTCCGAGAGCTCGAGAGCTGGGGTGCGCTCATGGATCGCACTCCTGACGGAAAGATGAACCAGCGTAATTTCGGTGGACACGCGTATCCGCGGCTGGCTCACGTGGGAGATCGGACTGGGCTGGAGATGATCCGGACTCTGCAGGACCATGGGATTCACCAGGGCATCGACATTCATATGGAGGTGACCGTTCATCAGCTGTTCAAGGACGGCGACCGGGTGGCGGGTGCGTTCGCTTACGATCGTGACACGGGCGAGTTCATCCTCTTCAAAGCGAAGGCTGTTGTTCTCGCAACCGGCGGGATCGGGCGAGCGTTCCTGGTGACCAGCAATAGTTGGGAATACACAGGAGACGGACACGCGCTGGCTTACCATGCGGGTGCTGAATTGGTGGATATGGAGTTCGTTCAATTCCACCCGACCGGTATGATGTGGCCGCCGTCCGTGCGTGGAATCCTCGTCACGGAAGGCGTTCGTGGGGAAGGTGGGATCCTGAAGAACAGTGAAGGCAAACGCTTCATGTTCGATGACATTCCACCCTTGTATCAGGGCTCTACGGCGGACACACCCGAGGAAGGCTGGCGGTACGTGATTGGGGACCGCGAAGCCCGCAGGCCTCCTGAACTGCTCACGCGTGATCACGTGGCTCGTAAGATCGTGAAGGAAGTCAAGGAAGGGCGCGGTAGTCCGCATGGCGGCGCGTTCCTCGACATCGCGTGGGTCAAGGAGAAGATCAAAGACTCAGAAGCCCACATCAAAAAGAAGCTCCCGAGCATGTACCACCAGTTCAAAGAGCTGGCGGGCATCGATATCACGAAGGAGCCGATGGAAGTCGGGCCGACCACGCACTATGTGATGGGTGGCATCAAGGTTGACGGCGACACGCAGATGTGCACCACCGTGCCTGGCCTGTTCGCTGCGGGTGAGTGTGGTGGCGGTCTGCATGGAGCGAACCGTCTGGGTGGCAATTCGCTCTCCGATCTCTTGGTGTTTGGAAAAAGGGCGGGTGAGTACGCCGCGAAGTTCGCTCAGGAAAATGGTGCGCCTCAGATCGACGACGCGGAGGTCGAAGCGGCGGAGCGAGAAGCGCTCGCGCCGTTGTCGCGTGACCCAGGCGCGGATGTGGGGCCGTATCGTCTCCAGTCAGAGCTACAAGCGCTCATGCAGGACAAGGCGGGCATCGCGCGCGAAGACGAAGGCCTCGCCGAGGCCCAGGAAGAGTTGAAGAAGCTCAAGGCCCGCGCGGAAGTGATGGGCTCCGGTGGTAAGCGGGACTACAACCCGGGCTGGCACACCGCGCTTGACCTGCACAATCTGATGACCATTTCAGAAGCAGTCGTGATGGCTGCAAAGGCTCGCCAAGAGAGCCGCGGAGCGCACTCACGAATCGATCATCTGGAGAAGAAGAAAGAGTGGAGTACGTTCAACCACGTGATCGTAAAGGGTGACAACGGTGAGATGGAACTCCGGCGCGAGCCGATTCCTCAGATCCGACAGGAATTGCAGGACATCATCGAGGAGCAAGGCTGATGAAGAATGCGACCTTCAAAGTCTGGCGTGGCACCTCGGAAGGCGGAGCCTTCGAGGCCTACGAGGTTGAGCTCGATCACGGGTATGTAGTCCTTGATGCGATCCATCAGATCCAAGCAGAACAGGCCAACGACATGGCCGTCCGGTGGAACTGCAAGGCAGGGAAGTGCGGTTCGTGTTCGGCTGAGATCAATGGAATGCCGGGCCTCATGTGTATGACCCGGGTTGATGACCTCGACCTGAGCAAGCCCGTGACCGTCGAGCCGCTACGTGCGTTCCCGCTCGTCAAAGACCTGGTGACCGACGTCTCGTGGAACTACGAGGTGAAGGCGTCCATGACGAAGTTCACGCCGAAGCCGGCGGATATGGACGACGGCACGTGGCACATGGAACAATACGACGTGGAGCGTCCGCAGGAGTTCCGGAAGTGCATCGAGTGCTTCCTGTGTCAGGACGTTTGTCACGTGCTGCGCGACCATGCGATGCACGACAGGTTCGGAGGTCCGCGCCACTATGTGTATGCGGCCAACATGGAGATGAACCCCATCGACACCGCAGACCGAACAGCGGAACTCCGTGACGAACTGGGTATCGGGTACTGCAACATCACGAAGTGTTGCACAAAGGTGTGCCCCGAGGGCATTCAGATCACAGACAACGCGATCATCCCGCTCAAGGAGCGCGTGGTCGACAAGTCGTACGATCCGATCGCCAAACTGATCAGTATGGTGAAAGGCTGATCTGACAGGAGAACGCTGTGATGTCGAGGCCCCATCCCCGCTTCAGGGGGTGGGGCCTCGACCCGTTTTCACCCCACTCGCTGACGCGGGTTGCTTAGCGAAAAGCCGGTACGCACGATGGCTTCTGTTGTGCCCCTCGTCGGGGTCCTTTGAGGAGGTCAAGAATGAAACGTTCGAACCGAGCAGCTAGATCCTGTGTCGCGCTGTTAGCAGCCGCGGCTGGTGTGGAGCCTATGGTGCCCCTGACCGACGTGCTAGATGAATCCGTCGACCGAGCCGATCACTGAGGTACCACTCGCGAGTGCGATCAAGGGTCACGTGGACACAACGACCGCGCTGCACATCGTGGCTTACGTGCAGTCGCTGTCCGTTGACCCGGTAGGCCGCTTCCAGAGAGTCTTCCATCCAGGTGGTGCACAGCTTCAGTCCGATATGGACTTCGCCATGAATCTCTTTGGCGATGACCAATGGCCGGAGACGCTCTCGAGCGCCGACCTCGCGATCGAACAGCTCGATCAAGTCACGCGCGCGGTCGGGGTGCCCGGCCGTCGCGTAGCGCAGGGCAAAGATCCGGTGGCTGCGGTACGCGGGGGGCGACGAAAGGTTCGCGACCGTATTGGGCGGGATCTACGAAGGCAGGCGTCGGTGGCGAGACGACGGCTTCGACGACGCGACCTTCGACTGGCGTCACATCGTTTCACCCGGACCACATGAATCACGTGGCCGACACCGGTGCGTCGGATTTGCTTAGGGCGATCGCACGATCGCAACGTCCGTAGTCGCAGGGGGCCCGCGGCCGCACCAAGGCGGACACCGATAGGAGATCCCGTCGGCCCAGCTTCAGAACAGTTGCAGACCCACCACGATCGCCAGCGTCGCCAGGCCGAGGACGAAGAACACGATCTGTAGAGGGAGGATCCACCGATCAGGTACCGACAGGGCCTTGGCCGGCATAAACGCGCGCAGGCTTCTTGAGAGGGGGCTCGATATGGCAGATCTGACCCTGGCGTGGGTGTCCGATCCGACCCGTCGGGACGTCGCTCTTATGCTGGAACGGCGGATGACAGTGGGGCTCACGCACAGTGCCAACTTGGGTTTCACGCTAACGGCAGCGAAATCCCAACTCGAACGGGCCTTCCGGGCTTTGGGCTTGCCGGAAGATTACCGCCTGCCATATTGAGCAAGATGGGAGGCCGGGTAGCTCAGCTGTTTGGCCCCTCGCCGCCTTGGTGAGCGCTCCGTATCAAACCCGCGTGAAACGATGCGCCCCAAAGGGTCGCCTAGGTTGAGGCTTTCAAACGATAAAGTGTTTCAAGATGCACGAGTCGTTCTACGATACTGAAGCAGGTATCGTCTTTCTTCGCTTCGAAGGGGCGGTGGTCGGCGCAGAGACACAGACCGCGGCACTAGAGGCCTTCAGCCAGCTCGACGACCCGTCGAGTGTGAGAGGGTTGCTTCTTGACTACCGTGAAGTGACCGCAATGGACATGGTAGATAGCGATAGGGCCCTGTTCAGCATCACTATGCGCCGCCTCGAGAAGATGGGCGTCGATTTTAAGGAGCTGCCCATAGGGCGGGTGTCTGATCCGACCCGTTTGGATGTCGCCGCTATGCTGGATCGGCGATTCCAAGTGCTCGAGCACACCTACGGACATGATTCAGAGGTGTTCCGCCCGTACGCCCAAAAAACAATGGAATTCCAACTTGAAGAGGCTTTCCGGGTTTTGGGTTTGCCCGAAGATTACCGCCTGCCGTATTGAGTAAGATGGGAGGCAGGGCAGCTCAGATGTTTGGCCCCTCGCCGAGTCGGCGAGCGCACCTAACATGTCAGTAAGCAACCATTCGGCTCCCTCAGCGGGTTTCTTGGTTTGAACGTTGGCTTGAGGGAGAAAGAGCTGCGAGATGTACAAGACATATTACGATACTGAAGTAGGTATCGTCTTTCTTCGCTTCCAAGGGGCGGTGATCGGCGCAGAGACACAGCGCGCGACAGTAGAGGCCGTCAGCCAGCTCGACGACCCGTCGAGTGTGAGAGGGTTCTTTGTTGACTACCGTGAAGCGACCGCACTGGACCGGGTAGATAGCGATAGGGCCCTGTTCAGCATTACCGCGCGCAAGCTTCTTGCACTGGGCCTCGATATCGGACCTGTGAATGTGACGTGGGTGTCCGATCCGACCCGGCCAGATCTTGCCGCTGTCCTTGCTAAACGGAACGACCAACTGGCCATGCAACGCGTCAACGGCGCCCCCTCTTCACACAGCGCGGGGATAAAAACTGGTTTCCTGGCAACGGAAAAGGAATCCCAAGTCGAACAGGCTTTCCGGGTTTTGGGTTTGCCGAAAGACTACTGCCTGCCGTATTGAGTTTTGTCTTGAGAAGAGTCCGGGACTACGCTTAGGGGAACGCCGTGACCGTGCGTTGCGTTAGATCGGGGGCGGGACTATGAATGGAATGCTGCCGCCGCCGCTTATGTCATAGATGACGTACTCCTATTGATGGTCAGGTCATTATGCGATGCTCGAGTATTATGGGACTCGTTGGTTCTGTCTGTTCCCTGGTCTTCTTTGGCTGTGGAATCGTGGCGGTCGACGACCAACAGGGCCAACAGCTGGCAGTCAGCACCGTGCTCACGAGTACGTCGCTTAGCGGAGCTGGCTCGGCGGCACAGGTGCCGGCCATGAGCCGCAGCAGCACAGACGTTCAACTCACTCCGGACAACGTGTCGGGTGAAATCCTTACCTTCCTGTTCGCAACCGCTGGCCAGGCAGACGAAGGCATTTCTGTATTCGGAGACATACGCCCCGATACGGCGTGGTCGTCGGCGCCACTGTATCCGTTCGATTTAGCTAACCAACTGGCAGTCAACACACAGATCACGGTGAAACCGGGGTTTGTGGGTGGAACCTCCGAGCACGCTGTAGCCATATTCGGCTATGCGGATTTTTACCTGACTCTTGCCGGAAATCCACAAGTGGTGCGGGTCTCCATGGTAGAGTTAGGCAGCTTGGGCATGAAACGCGGTGACAAACTGCTCGCGGACGCTAATGGAACTTTTCAGTGGTATGACATGGATACTCAGACGTTCACCTCGACGCGTCCGAACAACCCTGCCGTCATCGAGGCCATCCGGGATTTCACCGACCCGATTCGCCCGCTGCTGGTGTTTTACCCGCTGAATGTCTTTCTGACCTCCCCTGTCACGGTCGATCCACAGGTGGTTACTACCGCGTCGGGTCTAGATGCCGTCGTCAACTTCTCAATGGGTGGTGCGGTCACACTCCTGGGGCAGACGACTTCGAACGTGACAGACGACGTACTCATAACCTCATTTTCGCTGACGCAGGTCGGGAATTGGGGAAACTCCGGTCTCCAGGCTTCTGCGGCACTTACTTTCTGGTAGTAGGCGTCACGTCGGCTTGCACGTACATCATCGTCGTGCGGATATCTGTGTGACCCATGAGCTCTTGGGCAGAACGCACGTCGTATCCGGCCCGAGGCTTGCTTTACCAGATGTTCCTGCTGACGCTGGCCGCTGAAGCGATGAATGAACGTGGGTTGGTTGCTTGAGGGGGCGTAAGGGAGCATTGTGACCGACGCGGTTTCCTCCCACTGGTGCCCCCATGCGTCTATTGGCCTCCCCCCTCTTTTCGGCGGTCCTCTTGTTCGTGGGAGCCTCGACGATATCTGCCCAGGCACCCACACACCCGCTCGACCATCTCTCTGCCGCGGAGCACTGGACACTGTACCAGGTCATCCGGGAGTCGGGAGAGATCGGAGAGGAGGCCCGGTTCCTCTTCGCGAACCTTCGGCCGCCGCCCAAAGCAGAGGTCCTCGCGTGGCAGCCAGGTCAGTCGTTTCGGCGCGATGCTTTCGTTCACATCGTGGAGGACGGGACGGGATACGAAGCGGTGGTGGACCTGGTCGGCGAGGAGTTGATCTCTTGGGAGGTCGCTTCGGAAAGCTCCTACATGCTCGGACCCGACGACTGGTCTTCGACGGACGACGTCACAGAGCATCCCGAGGTCCACGCTGCCCTCGAGGCTCGTGGATACACCGACTTCACCATGATCTCTTGCGGAGTCGGGTCGACCGCGTACCTGGGCGAGGAAGACCAGTTGGGCCGGCGGATCGGACGTGGCTCATGCTCCGATAAGACCGGGTCCGTGAACGGTCTGGGGGAGCAGATCCCTGGACTCGCCTTCGTCTTTGACTACGAGACGAAAGAAGTGCTGGAGGTCATCGACTCCGGAGCCATTCCGGGTCGCGGGCCGGTGGCCGAGCATCATCCCGAGGCGGTGGGGCCGACGCGTGAACCGCTGCCGCCGATCATCGTCAGCCAGCCACAGGGGGCCGGGTTCGAGGTGGACGGCAGCCAGTTCAGTTGGGAGTCGTGGCGCTTCCACCTCCGGATGGATCCGCGTGTTGGCCTAGTTCTGTCACAGGTGGGACACGAAATGGACGGCGAATTCCGTTCGGTCCTCTATGAGGCATCGCTCTCCGAACTGTTTGTGCCCTACCAGGGGCCCACGGCGCCCTGGTCGCACCAGGCATACTACGACCTGGGCTCGTTCGCCTCCACTTTCGAAGGGATCGCGGGCTCGATGGAGGTAGGCCGGGATTGTCCCGCGCGGGCGCATTACATCGACTCATGGGTCGTGAAGCCGGATGGTTCACCCCAACGGAAGGCGAGGGTGGCGTGCGTTTTCGAGCGACCGGGTGCGGAGCCGGCATGGCGACATGGGACGGATGACTACATCGAAAGCCGGAGTCGCACGGACCTTGTGGTTCGTATGATCATGCAGGCTGGAAACTACGACTACCTCTTCGACTGGATCTTCAAGCAGGACGGCGGCATCCGGGTGAACTTGGGCGCCACAGGTATCGACCAGGTCATGACGGTCGAGGCCGAGTCGGCGGCGACCGACCAGGGCGAGCCGGACGATCGGTATGGGAGTTTTGTGGCCCCTTACACCGTGGCTATGAACCACAGTCATTTCTTCAACTTCAGGCTGGACTTCGACGTGGACGGCCCGACTAACAGCCTCGCCGTGGATCGGATCGTCACAGAGGAACTGCCGGCAGCCAATCCGCGCCGGAGTGTGTGGCGGGTTCAGACCGACACGCCGCTGCGAGAGGCCGAAGGGAAGCGGACTTCGACGCTCACAGCTCCAGAGCACTGGCGCGTCGTGAGTCCGTCCCGCATCGGACCTCAGGGCTACCCGAGCGGCTACCTGCTCGAGGGCCATGGCGTCCGTACGATGCTCCTAGAGAGCGACTATATGCGCCGCAATGCGGGCTTCACTGAGCACACCCTTTGGACGACCCCCATGCGGGCGGACGAGATGTTCGCTTCCGGTGCCTATCCGACCAATGCTGCGGTCGACCAGGGACTGCCCGCATGGACGCAGGCCAACCGAGGGATCGAAAACACGGACATCGTGCTGTGGTACACCATCGGCTTCCACCACATTGCCCGCCCCGAGGACTGGCCGATCCTGCCGATGGAACTCCACGGATTCGATCTTAAGCCGGCTGCGTTTTTCGAGCGGAATCCGGTTCTGAACCTGCCGAATCGCTAGTGTCAGTCAGAGCGCAGGGCGTCAACCGGGTTCACCCTCGCCGCCTTTCGTGCGGGCACGTACACGGCTAGTGCCGCCACTGACATGAGCAGCATCGGGACGCCGATGAAGGCAACCGGATCCGTCGCCCGCACTCCGTACAGGAGGCCCTGGACCAGCCTGGCTGCTCCGGCCGCCACGATCAACCCGATGACCGCCCCCGCGATCGCGAGGCGCATGACCGAGGTCGCCGCTCACATCACTGATCACGTGCTCCCTCAGCTTCCCGTAGGGCAGTGGGTGCTGAGTTTGCCCAAGCGGCTGCGCCCCTTCCTCATTTGGGCCGTTGAATTTCCTATCCGTCTATCCGTAAGGCGAATCACCCAGCGCGACTTACGGGACTCAGAGGATTCGCACTTCCTATTAGAAGCGGAGCAGCCTCGTGACCTTCAGCGCGAACGCACGGTTGCGCAGCCCGGTGCTGCGGAGTGGGGTGTCGCGCTCGTCCGTCCACACCAAGAACAAGTCGCTGCCGGGTCGGAACTCCCAACGGAATCGTAGGTTGCTAGAGAAGGTCGCACGGCTCTCGTTGTACTGTACGAGGGTGCTGGCGAACATCCGCGGAGTGAATGCGTAGTCTGCACGTACCCTGAAGACAGTCTGGTTCGCCTCGCCGTCCGGCAGATCAATGAGGTTCACACTCACGCCGGGTTCTAGGGACAGGTGATCGGACACGACGATTCTCGCGCGGTTGATACTGATTGTCCGGATCGAACCACGGAAGAAGGCGCCCCACTGGTATGAGACATTGCCTGAGACCGGGCGCTGTGTGCCGAAATTGTAGGACGCTTGATACCCCGTGTACGTGTAACGTCCCTCCGGAATGAATACATCGGTGTCGATCTCGAACGGATCGTCGAGACGCTCGAAGTTCTGGGTAGCCTGCAGTGTGGCCTGGTCACTGTTTTCGAACTCGATGCTGAAGCGTCCCTGTTGGCTGCGGGATTCCATCCTGCCCGCTCCGTCTTCGAAGAAATTGACGGTGGCCTGCCAGGTGAGCTTCCGAATTGCCTCGATCGACGCCGGCCGCGGGCTGAACCTTACTGAGCCTGACGACTTCCTGAAGTCGCTTCTACGTAGGAACCCAATCTCTGGGTTGAAGTCGGAACCCACCTTGACGATACCGGCGTTCGCTCCATAGGTGTCACCTCCATAGTCGAAGCGAGCTTGATAGCTCTCGTTGTCGCCGTCTAGCGATGTGGTCTCCGTGCGCGCGTAGTATCCGCCAAGCTGAAGGTTTGTGAAAAACGCGAACGCGGCGTCCATGCCGTAGGCCTGGTTGGTGCCTGTACCCGATGCGCCGATCGAACGGTTGGTGAACATTGCCCCGATCGCGCTGCGCCGGAGGATGTCACGCTTGAAGCGCACAATCGAGAAGTCGGTGGCACCCACGCCCGCTACTTCGTCGTTGCCCGTGTGAATGTTCATGAGGCCGACGCTCCAAGGGCCGACCTTGCCCGTTAGCCGCCCTCCGGCTTGGATCGGGATGACAGCTCCGTCCTGGAAGCCGATCCGGCGGCTGTAGAAGAGCGACGGTGCATCTCCGCCACCGCGGCCGAATCCGCCTCCCCCACCTCCGCCTCCAAAGCCGCCGCCACCACCGGTGCCGAATTCAAAGACGCCACGCCCTTCCAAGAAGAACTCACGCTTCTCCGGAAAAAAGAGACTGAAGCGTGTCAAATTGACCTGTTGCTCGTCTGCCTCGACTTGGGCGAAGTCCGTGTTGAAAGTGAGATCCGCGGTGAGGTTGGCGGTTAAGCCGTACTTCAAGTCTAGGCCGGCCTCGGCAGTGCGATTCGTGATGCTGGGCGTAGTTACGCGATCCGTGGTGGAGCCCGCGATTCCGTATGTCTTGAGCTCCACATTGCTACCTGCGGGCGGCAAGTCTAATCCCACGAGCGTTCCCGCGACCGAAACCCGATTGAGTCCTTGGGGACCGGCGAGGATGGCTGGCACCGGGCTCAAGTACGTCCACTCATTCAGGTGGCGGATCGACCGGCGGAGTTGCAGGCCCCACATCTGCCCGGCGCCGGACTGGTAGCGCAGTGACTTGAATGGGATCGCGATCTCGACCGTCCAACCGCCGTCGAATCGGCCAGGAGCGACGTCCCAGATCGGATTCCAGTCCCGGTTCACCCCCGCCTCGTCGACGACCGAGTATTCGTTGCGAGCCCCGAGTGGATTCGTATAGAGCATGAATCCGTTCCGACGGTCGTAGAATGTGTCGAACATGATCCCGAAGTGCTCGTTGTTACGGATCCCATCCGCGTCACGTCTCAACTCGTTGACGATCCACTCGTCAGGCGGGGCGTCGTCCCAGCAGCGGCACGTCACGTAGATGTTCTCGTCATCGAAGGCGATCCAGACGTCGGTGCGCTGTGAAGACGGGTTACCCGAGACGGGTGTCACCTGCACGAACTCCCCAAAGGGTTCGAAGTCGGAGTACATGTCCTCGTCGAGCACGCCGTCTAGTGTCAGCGGCTCATCAAGGCGGATCGCGCGAACTGTCGGGCGGCCACGCGCGTCACGTGTCATCGCAACCGGATGCGTCGGCGCTGGGGATCCGTCGATCACAGTGCTTCGGGGCACTCTGGCCTGGGCCTCAGCCGAGCTGCCTGGAAGGAGGAGAGCCGCTGCTGCCGCGAGGGAGGCAAGAGCGTAGAGCCGCGATGGTAGGGCGCGAGCCCGCGGCGAGGGCGATTGGTGAATCACAATTCTGATGGGTTCAGGAGTGGGCGTGGGGCGAGTCGTGACGGCGACCACCCAGACAAGGACTCCGGGGGGGCAAAGGACGCTGAGATTTCAGTGGCTTACGATCTGCTGGTCGTGCGCGATCTAAGCGTGCACCTCACCCCTAGCCCACACTTAGCATCTCCGTAAGTGAAAACGAAAATGAGAAAGTGAAGCTGCCAAGGACGACTAACATTGCGAGGACTCCAGCGATCTGAGTACTTCGTCGTTCAGACACGGACAGCACCCCAATCAGCAGAAGGCAGCCCATTCTGACAGCATCTTGAACGCCTGGTCCGGGGCCCAGGAGGTTGAATGCGACGCTAGCCGTAATGAAAAAGCCCGCCATGGCCGCGAACATACTCCGTCGGATGTCCAAGAAGTACTCATCAAGCGGTATCGCTATCCCTGGCGCGGGATTCAGGACTGCGGCGCTGATGAAGACAAAGAGCCGCGGTGTAAGAATTACCACGAGATCTGAAAAAGACCAATCTGCCCGCACCTGATACGCCCATGCTGACCACAGTGACTGAAGAAGCATTAGCAGGATGAGGAACATCCAAAGGGAATGCAGTAGCCCGGGAGTTAGCTCCCGTCGAAGTATCCGTGCGACGACCTCGAGGACTTGGGCGATACCAAGCCCCGCCACGATCGATACGATGACCACCACAAACTCAAACGATTGCATAGACCCGTCGGCTTTGAAGGCGCTCTAGGGGCTCACGATTCTGCTGCACGGCCACAGTTGAGGACCCGCGCGAATCCGTGTCCGACCCGACAGTAACTCATGCCGCCGGTACCCAGCCAGACCTAATTGGTGGCTCCGGGGCGATGCTAGTGCAGGACCCCACACATTGCCTCCACTGCAACGGAGACCTCCGACATGTGTGGCATTCGGAGTGGGTCTTTCTGAATAGCAACGGATCAGGTGCGGTTGGGCCACCCTGCTCGCTCGGATCTACGACGTCCTACCGCTTCTGTGCCCCGCGTGTGGTGGCCAGATGAAGATTCTCGCCTTCCTCACGGACCCACCCGTCGTCTTCGCCATCCTCGAACATCTCAGGCTGCCCCACGCTCCGCCCCCAACACGCACTGCCACTTCAGGTCCCTTGGCGGAGGAAAGCGTGGTGACAGTAGGATCGATTCGTGACCAGATCCTGACTGCGCCCAGTCACCAGTTCAGATGGCGGCCGCAGAAGGGGGAGCGGAGCTTGAGTGACTATCCAAGGCCATTCGGTAGCGCTACAGTCGGGCTCGGAGCAATCGTACAAGCAGAAAAGAGGCGCGTGTCCATGCATTTTGAAAGTCGGGTCCCGTACTCGTTGAGGCGCCGTACCAGAGGCCGATATCCGGGAGTCAGAATGCGCCTCATCGTAGGCGCTGTCCTGCTGGCTCCGGCTGCCACTGCGTGCGTGAACCCGAATACTCTGTCTGACCCGCCGCCCAACATCGTCTTCGTCCTCCTCGATGATGTCCGGCTGGACGACATCGTCGAGAATCCGTTCGTTGAGCTTCCCAATTTCGCGCGTGTCGCCCAGGAGGGCGCGTCCTTCACCAATTTCTTTACGGCAGCGCCTCTGTGCTCTCCGTCACGTGCGGTTTTTCTCACGGGGCAGTATCCGCACAGGAACGGAATCGTCGACAACCGCGAGCGTGCCGAACAGAGTCATTCGATCCGGACCTTTCCGCGCATTCTCCATGACGCCGGCTACCGGTCAGCGTTTATCGGCAAGTGGCATATGGGCCACGAAGATGACACGCCTCGACCGGGATTCGATCGCTGGGTCAGTTTTGTCGGTCAGGGCACCTACTTCGACCCCGAGATGAACATCGACGGGGAGTATGTCCGGGAGTCCGGTTATATGACGGACATCCTGTCCAGATATTCCGCCGACTTCATCGAGTCCACGCATCGTAGCCAGCCGTTCGTACTCTACCTGGCGCACAAGGCGGTCCATCCGGAGATATTGGAGGGCCGACAGCGCTCGTTTCCACCCGCTCCAGAGGACGGTGAGCTCTATAAGGGGGCGACGCTTCCGAGGACTCCGGCGTGGCAAGCTCCCCTCGATGGTAAGCCAGCCTTGGAGCGGGTCACCGACTATACCGATCCGCGAAGTCCAGCTGGTGGGACACCAGACACGGACGTGCTGGCACGGCTTCGGATGTTGAGCGCTGTCGACCGCGGACTTGGGGAGATTCTCGGAGCTCTAGAAGACCAGGGCCAGTTGGATAACACCGTGGTCATCGTAACTAGCGACCAAGGGTTCTTCTACGGTGAGTTCGGATTGGCCCAGGAAAGGCGGCTCGCCTACGAGCCCAGCATCCGGATTCCATTGCTGGTCCGCTATCCACCGCTCATTTCAGGGGGTCAGGAGCTTTCCACAATGGCCGCCAATGTTGACGTTGCCCCGACTGTCTTGGACCTCGCTGGCCTCACTCCACCGGACGACATGGATGGCGTTTCGATCAAGTCGGTCTTCGGCGGTAGGGACTTCCAACCTCGATCCTCATTCCTGATCGAGTACTACACGGACGAGGTCTTTGAGCGCATCCAGGACATGGGATACCGGGCGATTCGAACGGATCGGTATAAGTACATCCGGTATACCGACCTTGAGGGAATGGATGAGCTGTACGATTTGGTGGCCGATCCCTACGAGCTTCGAAACATCTACGATGAGACGGATCCAGAAACGCGAGTGGAACTGGGGCGACAGCTGGATGGGTTACTGGTCCGCTGAGTGCTCCGGGCTTGACTCAACCCCGCAGCCCCATGCTCCGCGTCCCATGCCTCACGCTGTCCCCGCTCGCTTCTCACCTCATTTGGGCCGTTGAATTTCCTGTCCGTAAGCTGATTCGCTCGTGCATGGCAGCCCCATCGACAATGCTCAAGAAAACTGGGCGATGTGGATGTACCTGAGTTGGGCGTTCGCTCCTGACCGGCATGCGAGGACCTACTTGGCCAGTGCGCTCGTTCGGGAGGGGCTCTCACGGCACGGGGCCTTCCACGTGTTGCGTACTCAGGTGGCGCGCAGGCCTGGGAACCCAGAGGACGTGCTTCGCCTTGGTCCGTTGTTCGACCGCGTGGCCGAGCTACTGACACCGGTCTAGGCTCCGCGATCTACGCCCCGAGCGCCTTTCTTATAGCTGGGGCCACCACCGTTCCCAGCAGCTCGATCGACTTCATGACCTGAGCATGTGGGACTGAGCCGAACGACATCTGCAGCACGGCCCGGTCGTGTGCGAACAGCTCGTGCTCGAAGAGAATCTTGTCGATGACCTGCTGAGGGCTTCCGACCATGAGGCACCCACGCGGTCCAACCATGGCGTCGAACTGGCCTCGAGTGTGTGGCGGCCAGCCGCGCTCTCGCCCGATACGCGTCATCATTTCGGCGTATGGTGGAAAGAACGTGTCTGCCGCGTCCTGCGAGTCATCAGCGATGAAGGCGTGGTTGTTGATGCCCACCGGTAGTTTGGCGGGGTCGTGTCCAGCGCGCGTCGCGGACTCACGGTAGAGGTTCACCAGGGGAACGAACCGATCGGGTTCGCCTCCAATGATGGCGACTGCGAGCGGCAGACCGAGCGTGCCGGCTCGCACAACCGACTGTGGGGTGCCGCCCACGGCTATCCATACGGGCAGGGGGGCTTGGACAGGGCGGGGGTAAACGCCTTGGTCGTTCAGGTCGGCGCGGTGGCGTCCAGACCATGTCGTCTTTTCGGAGTCACGGATCGCGAGGAGCAGCTCCAGCTTTTCCGAAAAAAGCGTGTCGTAATCGTCCAGCGAGTACCCGAAAAGGGGGAAAGACTCCGTGAAGGACCCTCTGCCGGCCATGATCTCAGCGCGTCCACCGGAGATGAGATCCAGAGTCGCGAAGTCCTGAAATACGCGTACAGGGTCATCCGAACTCAAAACGGTCACAGCAGTGCTGAGACGGATTCGTTTTGTGCGTGCGGCACCGGCAGCCAGAGCAACGGTTGGTGACGAGATGAGGAAATCGGGTCGGTGATGCTCCCCAATGCCGAAGACGTCGAGACCCACTTGATCTGCCAATTCCATCTCCTCGAGCAGATTTGTCATGCGCTGCTCGGAGCCGACGGGGCTGCCTGTCTCGGGATCGAGAGACACTTCAGCGAAGGTAGCGAGACCGATTTCCATAGACTGTGCTCGATTCGAAGTCTGTCGGGGATTTTCGCGGTACCCGGGGCGGCCGAGTAGGTTCGGCACCTACCCTCAACCCCCGCGATCATGCCTCTCCCACGAACACTGCCGAGCTTGCTTGGCTCCGCGCTCCTCGTTCTTGCGTCCCTCTCGTCGGCATCCGCACAAACTGTGCATCGGCTAGAGGCCGGGCCCCAGACGGTCGCCTTCGGGCATTATGACCCTGCCAAGCCGGGCGTCCTGAGGATCGCATCTGGAGACATCGTCGACGTTACGACGATGCTCACCAGTAATCCGACACGCCTCCAGTCGATGGGTCTGCCCGCAGGCGAGGTCCAGCCGGAGTTGGCTGCGATCTACGATCAGGTGACCGACAGGGGACCCGGTGGGCACATCCTGACCGGACCGATCCACGTCGAAGGTGCCCGCCCGGGCGACGTGTTGGAGGTACGCGTCCTCGACATCGGCTACTCAATCCCATACGGCTACAACGGCTGCAGTGGCTTCGTGCGTGATCTCTGCGACGAAGAGCGCCGCTCGAGGCTCATCCGCATCGACACTGAGAACGAGCGGGCTGAAATTGCCCCAGGTGTCACGATCGATCTCCATCCGTTCTTCGGTAGCATGGGTGTGGCACCCCCGCCGGACTCAGGGCGGGTCAGCAGCAATCCGCCCGGCCGGCATGCCGGCAACATGGACAACAAAGAGTTGGTCGCCGGCACCACACTCTACCTCCCCGTCTGGGTAGAAGGTGCTCTCTTCCAAGTCGGCGATGGTCATGCGGCCCAGGGTGATGGTGAGGTCAATCAGACCGGCCTGGAGACGTCACTCAAGGGGCGTCTCCGGTTCTTCGTGCGCAAGGACATGACGCTGGACTGGCCGCGCGCTGAGACCTCCACCCACCACATTCTGATGGGCTTCGATCCGGATCTCGAGGCCGCGACCGAAATCGCGATCCGCGAGACCGTCGAGTTCATCATGGAACGTACAAGGCTCACGAGCGGCGAGGCCTACTCGGTCGTCTCTATGGCCGCAGACCTGCGCATTACTGAGCTCGTGGACGGAAACGTCGGCGTCCACATGATGGTGGCGAAGGAACTCGTAGGCGGCTGACCCGTGGGACTTCGCTCTAGAACATCCCCACGACTTCGCCGTCTTTGTTGATGTCGATACGTGTGCCGCCGGGCGTTCGACCCAGCCCGGGCATGGTCAGGATCTTTCCGGCGAGCGGGTAGACGAAGCCGGCGCCGACCGCGACTCGCGCGCTACGCACCACGAAGGTGTATCCCGTCGGTCGTCCCTTGAGCGCCGCATCGTGCGAGAACGAGTACTGCGTCTTCGCCATACAGATCGGCAAATGGCCGAAGCCGTCCTTCTCGAATTGGGCGAGCAGCTGCTCGGCCTCGTCCTCGTACTCGACCCCATCCGCACCGTAGATCTTCGTCGCGAGCTCATGGATCTTCTCCTTGAGGCTCATGTCGTCGGGGTAGAGAAGCTCAAAGTTGCTCTCTTCCTCACATGCCGCGACGAGCGCATGGGCGAGATCTTCTCCGCCCGCTCCGCCGTCCATGAACATGGTCGACACATGGGCTGCCGAAGCGCCCGCGGCCAGAGCCGCCTTCCGTACCATCTCGATCTCGGCTTCGGTGTCGGTCGGGAAGATGTTGATCGCTACGACGACCGGAATGCCGAAGCTCTTCACGTTTGCGATGTGCCCTTCCAGGTTGCACAGGCCCTCGGAGAGTGCACCGAGGTCTTCCTGGGTGAGTGCCTCGGGGAGCGGCTTGCCGGCCTTAATCTCGAAGCGCCCGCTGTGCATTTTCAGTGCGCGAATCGTGGCGACCATGAGTGCGGCGTCCGGATCGAGGCCTGACGCACGGCACTTGATGTCAAAGAACTTCTCGGCGCCCATGTCGGCGCCGAAGCCTGCCTCTGTGACCACGATGTCTGCGCTACGGAGCGCGATGCGGTCCGCGATGATCGAGCTGTTCCCGTGAGCGATGTTGGCGAACGGGCCTGTGTGCACGATGGCGGGCGTGCCTTCGAGCGTCTGCATGAGAGTTGGCTTGAGCGCGTCCTTGAGAACGGCAGCCATTGCTCCTGCGACCTTGAGGTCTTCGGCCGTGACGGGGTCTCCCGACGTGTTGTAGGCGACTACGATCGAGCCCAGTCGCTTGCGTAGATCCTGTAGATCTGTAGCGAGCCCGAGAATGGCCATGATCTCGCTGGCCGATGTGATGTCGAATCCGCTGCCGTGGGGTGTGCCGTTCTTCTCGCCACCGCGGGCGACCTCGATCTCGCGCAGGGCGCGGTCGTTCACGTCCATGACACGCCGCCACGTGATCCGATCAACGTCGATGTCCAGGTCGTTCCCGTGGAAGTACGAGGCGTCAAGGAACGCGGAGCAAAGGTTGTGTGCTGACGTCACCGCGTGGAAATCACCCGTCAGGTGAAGGTTGATCTCCTCGGGCGGGACGACCTGCGAGTATCCGCCGCCAGCGGCGCCACCCTTGATGCCGAAGACCGGGCCCATCGAAGCCTGCCGGATCACGCAGCACGTACGCTTGCCGATCTTGTTGAGCGCCTGGGAGATGCCGACGGTATGTACCGTCTTCCCTTCGCCGAGCGGGGTCGGGGTGATCGCGGTCACGACGATGTACTTACCCGGCTCCCGAGCGGACGGCGTGTCGAGCATGTCGATTTTAATCTTGGCTTTCGTGTCTCCATACATCTCGAGCTGGTCCACCCCGATGCCTAGGACCTCGGCGACTTCGGCGAGCGGACGGAGCGGGATGGAGCGCGCGACTTCTTGATCGTTCAAAGACATGCAGATCGGCCTCGTTATACGCGTTGATTCGTTGGTTTTTTGAGCGGCGGACACAATAAGGGGGAGTGGCCGTGGGAGCCACCACCCTACGCTCGAAGGGGGGGCACAGGACCTAGAAGGCGATCGCCTTCGTAATTTTCAGAGACAGCAACCGGTCCGTCGGGGTCGCTCCGGTTCGGTTCCGCCGTTCGGTGAAGACAAGAAAGAGGTCGGATAGCGGCGCATGCACGTAGTTGATACGGAGGTTGGTCACGACGATGTCGTTGAGCGCGTTGTATTGCACGTATGCACTCGTGAAGAACGTGGTCGAGGCCGCGAAGGTCGCACGCGCGGAATACACATCGGCTTCGTACTCACCTCCCGGCAGGCTGATCTTGTTCCGTTCCGCAGCCGCATCGAGCGCGAGGTGATAGTCCACACGCCAGCGCGCCGAGGCACCAAACGACGTGCGATCTCCGTCGAAGAAACCACCGTGCGTCACGCGGGCCGTCACAGACAGCGGCTTCCCCGCGCTCGTTCGCGCATTAAACGACGCCTCACGGAAATCGTAGTCACCCGGATCGACTGTCGCCCCAGCGACTGTGAATGGCTCCGCTACGCGCTCGAACGCATCGGTGACGGAGAAGCCGAAGCCGCTCCCATCCCTCAGACTCACGCTCAGGTTTGCACGGCGCTCCCGGGTGAGCAGTTCACCGTTCAGGTCTGTGATATGGTCGACTTCGACGTACGGGTTTACCTCGTTGATCCCGGAAATGCCGGGACGCGGATGCGCCCCGACCGTCGCGAAGTTCTGCCGAACCCCACGGCGCCTCACGAATCCGACTCTGGGTAGAAAGGCATCTCCAACCCGCTTCGTCGACGCTGATACGTTCCAGAACGTGTCGCGCCACCCGGCCCATACTCGGCCGGCCCAAGCGGAACCCGTCTCTTCCGAGTCCGAAGTGGCAGCGAGGTAGGAGTTCACACGCAGGTACTGGGACGGTCTCAGATTCGCCTCGAAGCCGTAGCTCCTGTTGAAGCTCCCTGATCCGTCGGTGGCTTGCCGGTTCACCAAGATGCCTCCGAAGTCTCCCAGACCTTCCACGGTCCGCTTCGTTCGCAGCACCGCGAAGTTCTCCTCCGGTAGGCCGCCAACGCTGCGGGTCTGCATATTGAGCGCGCCCACCTCGAAGCCACCCATCCGTCCGGTCACGCGGCCTCCACCGACGATGGGGACCTCCTGTCCGCTGCCATCCAATCCGATTCTTCGGGAGTGGAAAAGCGTGAAGTTCCGCAACGACGAGCCCGACCTGTAGTTCCGTTCGGAGATGTCACCGAACGAGAACACACCGGAGTTCTCCGTGAAGAAGTCGCGGCGCTCGGGGAAGAAGAGGCTGAAGCGCGTGAGGTTCACCCGCTCCTGGTCGACTTCCACCTGGGAGAAGTCGGTGCGGTATGTGAGGTCCATGGTGAGTTCTGGAGTTAGGCCGTACTTCACGTCCAGTCCTGCATCACTCGACCAGGCGCCCGGCGCGTCACCTGCCTCCGCTCGCGCTGACAAGGCGAACGGCTTCACCAGAAGATTCCTGCCGGATCGAATGCCTCGGAGGCCTTTCAACGTCCCTGCGCGTGACATCTTGTGAATCCTGTCGCGCTGATCCAGCGGTGCCCAATACGACTCTTCGTTGTGCCTACGAATCCGCCGCATCATCTGCATGCCCCAGTCCTGGACGGACAGATTCGGATTGAAGCGCACGGTGCTGAACGGGATCCGCCACTCGACGGTCCAACCTTCGTCGTGAATGCGGGTCCGCACTTCGAAGATCCCTTCCCAAGCCGCGTTCTCCTGTCGGGAGTCGTCGAAGTCCTGAGCTTCCTTCACGGCTCCATGGGCGTTCACCAGGAACATGAAGGCGTTTCTGCGATCCAGGAACGTGTCGAACGTGATCCCGAAAATGTCCGAATTGCCGCTCTGGAAATCCTGCTCAAGGCTCGGTGTCACGATCCGATGCGGCTCGCGATCCCACAGTTCCACACCGATGTACAGGAACGAATCGTCGTAGAGAATCCGGGCCTCGGTTTTTTCCGATGCGGGGTAGCCGGCATCGGGTCGTGACTGGGTGAAGCTGGAGAGCACAGGGGCGTTCGCCCAAGAGGCCTCGTCGAGGATGCCGTCCAATTCGATCGCGCCGGTCGTGCGTGTGGCGTCGACCTCAGGGCGAGGTGCCATCTCGACATCGACGGGTGCCGGGCGGGTCTGAGCGGATGCAGGATGCACCGTGGCCAGCGCGAGCAACGTGATGATGACCGGGGCGCAGAGGCGCGTCGGATTCGTGTGTCTCAGAGCTCTGCTCGTCGAGGTTAAGTCTGGCGGAGCACGAATCTATATCGAACAGCGGTCCAATAAACGGATTGAGTCGTGCTCCCGAGCGGAACCTCTCCCCAAGCCTGTACCGACCTCATAGCTTGAATCAGCCGCCAGGGGCACTACGGAAGACACCGTGGTTGAGAACGACCCTTGGAACCTGATCCGGTTCAACCCGGCGTAGGGAGCGCGGCACGACAGGTCCGTAAGGGCTCGCCGCACCCCGCGCTCATTCGCCAAGCAAGAGTGACCTATGAGCAACGATAAAGTCCGTATCGACCTGCCAATCACCGACGCTCCTTTGAACGGAAGCGGCCGTGCCCGAGTGGCTCCGGCGACCGAGGACGTCGGCACGGATTATCCGGGCGCCTTCCCGAACTCTAAAAAGGTTTACATCGAGGGTACTCGTGGCGTCAGAGTCCCGGTACGTGAGATCCAACTGTCGGGCGGGGAACCGCCGTTCCGTGTGTACGACACCAGCGGACCGCGCGACCTCGACGTGCGACAGGGTCTGTCGCCGCTTCGCGACGACTGGATTCGGGCCCGAGGCGAGTTGAGGGAAACCGGCCGGACGCGAGCCCCAGCCGAAGAGGTCGAGATGCCGGAGGGGCTGGCGCGCCGCACGCTGCGCGCGTCCGCATCCGTCACCCAGCTCACGTACGCCCGGAACGGTGAGATCACTCCCGAAATGGAGTTTGTTGCCATCCGTGAGAAGATGGACCCCGAGTTCATTCGCTCTGAGGTCGCACGCGGCCGTGCGATCATCCCGGCGAACATCAATCACCCAGAGATCGAGCCGATGATCATCGGCCGGAACTTCAAGGTGAAGATCAACGCCAACATCGGGAACTCGGCCGTCTCGTCATCGATCGAAGAAGAGGTGGAGAAGCTTCGTTGGTCCACGCTGTGGGGTGCCGACACGGTCATGGACCTCTCTACGGGGAAGAACATCCACGAGACGCGTGAATGGATTCTGCGCAACTCGCCGGTGCCCATCGGTACCGTCCCCATCTATCAGGCGCTCGAGAAGGTGGACGGCGTTCCGGAAGACCTCACATGGGAGATCTTCCGCGACACGATCATTGAGCAGGCGGAGCAGGGGGTCGACTACTTCACCGTGCATGCCGGTGTGCTGCTGCGCTTCATCCCGATGACGGCGAACCGCATGACTGGCATCGTGTCACGCGGTGGAGCGATCCTGGCCAAATGGTGCATGGCGCACCACAAGGAAAACTTCACCTATACGCACTTCCCTGAGTTGTGTGAGATCATGGCTCAATACGACGTCTCGTTCTCTCTGGGTGATGGACTCCGCCCAGGGTCGATCTACGATGCGAATGACGAGGCACAGTTTGCTGAGTTGAAGGTCCAAGGGGACCTGACCCGCATCGCCTGGGAGCACGGAGTTCAGGTCATGAACGAAGGCCCCGGGCACGTTCCCATGCATCTCATCAAGGAGAACATGGAGAAGCAGCTCGAGTGGTGTGACGAAGCGCCGTTCTACACACTCGGGCCGCTCACGACAGACATCGCGCCGGCATACGACCACATCACCAGTGCCATCGGGGCTGCGCAGATCGGCTGGTACGGCACGGCTCTCCTCTGCTACGTGACGCCGAAAGAGCACCTTGGCCTGCCGAACCGTGACGACGTGAAGCGCGGGGTGATCACATACAAGATTGCCGCGCATGCGGCAGACTTGGCCAAGGGCCACCCCGGCGCACAGGACTGGGATGATGCCCTGTCCAAGGCTCGATTCGAGTTCCGCTGGCGCGATCAGTTCAACCTCGCGCTCGACCCGGTCACTGCGCTCGAGTACCACGACGAGACACTCCCCGCCGATGGAGCGAAGGTTGCACACTTCTGTTCGATGTGCGGTCCGAAATTCTGCTCGATGAAGATCACTGAAGACATCCGACAGTTTGCGAAGGAACAGGGGATGGAAACGGTGGAGGCCATCGAGGAGGGCATGAAGCAGATGGCGTCGGAATTCAAGGAGCAGGGCAGCGAGATCTACGTGGAGACCGGGGACTGAAGAGGCTCGATTGAGTCCGGCGTGACATGGGCGTAGCCCATGAGTGCGCCTCTGATGCCTCAGCGAATCCCAGGTAGGCTTCTCGGGTCCACACTCGTCGTCCCATAGCGCACCACCCAATGGAGGTGGGGTCCGGTGACACGCCCTGTCGACCCGACCCGACCGATTGGCGTACCGGCCTCAACCGTGTCGCCCACAGCGACGAGTTGTTCACTCAAGTGGAAGTATCCGCTGAGTAGGCCGCCGCCATGCACCAGGTAGACGATGTTGCCGGCGAGTAGGAAGTCGTCCACGAGCGCCACGATGCCCCGGGTCGGAGCTACCACAGTGTCACCGGGTTCTCCATCGAGATCGAGCGCCATGTGGCGTCCGTTGACCTGCCCGTTGTAGACACGGCCGTTCCCGAAACCCGAAGTCACACGGTCATCTCGGGGCATCACCGGGTTCGGCGTCCACAGGCGTGGAGTCCCGTGAGCGAGGCGGGCCACATCAGCAGCCTTCGCCTGATCGCCTCGAAGCCTTGCGGCGTCCGCGCCGGCGAGAGGCCCGCCCAGTCTGGGAGCCACGGTGAGTCGCTCGTGTTGGTACACTCCGGCCTGGACCGGAACCGCCCGCTCCAACGACTCTTCGGTGCCGTTCTGGTATCGCACCCGAATCGAGACGCTCGCCGCCTCAGTGGTCCCGATCGGCATGGGTGCCAGGCTCTCGAATCCACCGGTCACCGGAACGAAGTGGAGTTCCTGCCCGCCGGCCGTCCCAGAGAGGGATTCGATGGGGCGCCCGGCCTCAGCTTCCACGCGCACGACGAAGAGATGCCCCTGGACGGGACGTTCCGGCGTGAACGAGACGTTGACCGCCGGCAGGGGCAGGAGTGCTGTCGAGACCGTCGAAGCGACGGCGACGAGTAGTCGAAGGAGCATGCATCACACTAGGCGCGCCGCCGCCCCTTCTCAAGCCGGCGCCGCGGGGGTCTCCCGATGTCGAACGATCTCGCGTCTAGTTCACGGCCAGGAGCTTCAGGTCTCGCAGGGAATCGAGACGTTCGGGAGAATGACATTGAAGAAGCCTTCAGCCAGTAGCTATGCCGCGCCGGAAATCGGCCACGCGGCCACCGAGTACAGGATCATCTCTGTCAGCTCATAGTGAGCCTTCATGTTCTCTGCCGGACCGCCCAGGACGGGGTCGTAGTATGGCTCGATCAGGACGACCTCCCACATGGGATCTTCGGCGTCAGGAGCTGGGATGTAGCTCCGCTGCTTGCACACGTTGGTCAAGCAGCCGTCCCGCATGTCGTAGAACTCGCGATCGAGGTCCGCGACTTGGTCGGGGGACGGGGTGCTCAGCGTAGGTGGCGGTTCTTCACAGCAGACTTGTGCCTGGAGCCGGACCGTAACGACGGCGACGAGCAGAAGCGTCAGAAAAAGAGTGGGTATGGTACCACCACCTCTTTGAAGTAATCACATACAACCACGTCTTCTGGGAGAGGCAATAGCGCCAACACATCGGTGCCTTCCCACGCTTGAAATCTAATGTCTGGGTCGCTGGAGAATTCCTTGGTTCTTCCTGAATCACGTGCGGGGATATTTCCCGAAAGCAAGGGTCGCACCACCCGCTAGAGAACACTACATTTCCGCACGATTACTGATGGAAACGACCATCCGAGACCCTCGGGAGTCCATACTCTTGAAACGCATTCTGGTGACCGGATCCGGCGGACAGATCGGCTCTTGGTTGGTACCGGCGCTACGCCGGACTTATGGAGACTCCAAAGTCCTCGCCACGGACGTGAGGCACCTGGATCGTGAGGCGACCGACGCGGGGCCATTCCAGGTGTTGGACGCTACTGACGCGAAGGCCGTGGGTCAGGCAGTCATGCGCCACCGTGCCGACACCGTCTACCACCTCGCGGCCATCTTGTCCGCGATCGGCGAGAAGGATCCTCGGCTGGCTTGGCACGTGAACATGGCCAGCCTCGAGGCCGTGCTCGAAGTCGCGCGGGAGCAGAATTGTGCGGTCTTCACTCCGAGCTCGATCGGTGCGTTCGGTCCAGACACACCCAAAGATCCGACGACGCAGGACACGCTCATGCGTCCGGCTACGATCTACGGGATCACGAAGGTGGCTGGGGAGCTTCTGTGCGACTACTACCACACACGTTACGGGGTGGACACCCGCGGCGTGCGCTTCCCCGGGCTGATCTCCTATGGTGCGCCTCCTGGAGGAGGTACCACGGACTGGGCCGTCGACATCTTCTACAAGGCGGTTCGGCACTCCCAGTACACGTGCTTCCTCAGGGGTAATTCACAGTTGGACATGATGTACATGCCCGATGCCGTTCGCGCGGCGATGCAGGTCATGGAGGCGGACCCGGGGCGTCTCGTTCACCGAAACGCGTTCAACGTCACCGGGATGCAACTCAGTCCGGAAACGCTGGCCGCCGAGATCCGAAAACACATTCCCGACTTCACGATCGACTACGACGTGGACCCGGTTCGGCAGGGGATCGCCGACTCGTGGCCAGATCGAATCGATGACTCTGCGGCACGCGCCGAGTGGGACTGGAACGCCGAGTTCGACGCGGCGGCGATGACCAAAGACATGCTCGAACATCTGGTAGAGGACTGATCCATGCCCGTCGATAGACTGAACGCAGTTTTGGATGCTCACGTGACCGGACTCGAAGAGGCCGGGACCGCGAAGGGTGCCGAGGTGGTGGTAACCGGAGTAGTCCGCGCCCAGGGAGACCATGGCCCGCGCGTTTTGCTCCGCGGCGAGAGCGACAAGCATTTCATTCGTATGAACTCCAATTCGTACCTCGGCATGGGGCTCAACCCCGAAGTCATCGAGGCAGAAGATGCGGCCACGAAGGAATTCGGTGCCGGTCCCGGCGCGGTGCGCTTCATCTCAGGGAGCTACGAGGCTCACCTCGCGCTCGAAGCCAAGATGGCCGCGTTCCATGACCGCGAAGCCGGGATGATTTTTTCGTCGGCTTATGCCGCGATCATGTCGTCCATTACTCCGCTGGTGACGAAGGAGACGGTTCTCATCTCCGATGAGTTGAACCACAACTGCATCATCAATGCGATGAAGTTGAGCCGGCCCGCTGGGAAAGCGATCTACGGACACAACGATGTGGACGGACTCGACAAAGCCCTCGGAGAGTGGAAAGGGAAAGCGAAGCGGGCGATCGTCGTGACAGACGGGATCTTTTCCATGCGGGGTGATCACGCGCCGATGGCTGAGATCATGGATGTGTGCGTCAAACACGATGCTGACTACGAAGAGAACGTCGTCTGCATCATGGACGACTCACACGGAGTTGGCTCGTTCGGCCGGACGGGACGGGGCACCGAAGAGTTCACCGGCGCCCGGCCCGTCGACGTGTTGGTCGGCACGCTCGGGAAGGCCTTTGGAGTCAACGGCGGATATGTCGCTGCAGGTGCGTCGATCATCGACTTCTTGCGAGAGTCGTCGCAGATGTACATCTACTCGAACCCGATCACCGTGGGTGAGGCGGCAGCCGCGTTACGCTCCGTGGAGATCGTGGACAGCCCAGCGGGATTAGAGCTTCTCGAGAACCTCCGCGCGCTCACGAAGCGTTTCGAGAATGGACTGGGTCGCATCGGCATCGAGACGATTCCGGGAGAACACCCGGTGGTCCCCCTCATGATTCGGGACACTCAGGGGACCAGAGATCTTGTGCAGTATCTCTACGACAACGGGGTCCTTGTCACCGGACTTGCATACCCGGTCGTACCTCGCGGTGACGAGGAAATCAGGACCCAAATCAACGCCGACCATACCGAGGCGGACATCGACCACGTTCTCGCCTTGTTGGAGGCCTACCAAGAACGGCAGTAGTGTAGAATGCCCCCCCGAGGCATTTCTCAAAACAACTGAGGCCCGCGCGTGGAGAAGCAAAACGAGACGACTTTGGCGAAAATCACGGACGCTGCCAGACGAGAGGCGGGGGAGTGAGCCGCCGCGACCTCAGTCGTCGCTCCCTCCTGAAGGGCGCTGTTGGTGCGGTAGGACTCGGGATGGTCGCCCCTTTCGTATCGACCGGGCGCCACCAGCTTTTTGCGTGGTCACCCCAAGAGTACTCGACCCGATGCATCGATCTGGTGGAAGGCTCGCTCGTGATCGACATGCTGGGCCTGCTGTCTCTGAACGGTGAAACGGAGCAACGGTGGGGACCTGGCTTCGACGGGATGACCGCGGAAGACATCGAACATTTCAAGGCGTCCGGCATCGACGTCTTCCACATCGCATCGGGTGTTGGCGGCGTCACGCAACAGGACGCGTACCAGAACTGTCTGGCGTTCGTGAGCCAGTACAACTCCATCGTCGCGAACCGACCAGACGTCTTCATGCGCATCGATTCGGTCACGGACCTGGCTGCGGTGCACAATTCGGATCGAACAGGGGTGCTCATTGGAATCCAGGATTCCTCGCACTTCAGAAATCCGAACGACGTGAACACGTTCCACGCTCTGGGTCAGCGTGTGAGTCAGCTCACATACAACTCCCGCAACTTGATCGGGAACGGCTCGACCGAGCGCATCGACGGCGGTATTAGTGACTTCGGTGTTCGGATCGTGGAGAGAATGAACGAGGTCGGCATGGCGGTCGACGTCTCGCACTCAGGAGACCAGACGACGCTCGATGCCTGCGAAGTCTCAGTAAAACCGGTGTTATTCACCCACTCCAATGTGCGAGACCTCGCCGCGGGGCATCCCCGTTGTAAGACAGATGAAGCGATTCGGAGGATGGCCGCCACGGGTGGCGTGATGGGCATTACCGGTGTCCGCATGTTCGTGACCACGGAAGAGCCCACTACGATCGAGCACTACATGGACCACTTCGATCACGTGCGGGACTTGGTCGGCGTGGAGCACCTCGGCATCGGGTCCGACATCGACCTCTTCGGTTATGACGACATGCCGGCCGACGCGTACGCTGCGCTAAAAGCCAACTACAAAGGTTCGTATGCGTTCCGCGACAAGATCGACATCGATGAAGTGGCACACCCCAAGCGGATGTTCGATGTGGCTGAAGGACTCATCCAGCGCGGATACACCGACGAACACATCCGTGGGATCCTAGGTGGCAACTTCCAGCGCGTCTTCGGAGAGATCTGGGGCGCGTGATCCCAGCTCGTAGGATTCGGCCTAGAGGTTCGCGGCCCACAGGGTAGCGTGGCGCAGAACCATCGCTTCGACAACACGTATTGCGAGAAGATCTTCGAGGCGTTCGAGCGTCTCTACACCGATGAGTTCGCCGGGACAGGCGTACGTCTCGCGACGGCTCGTAGATCGTACGCCGGCAAGGCGGCGATATATGGGCCGTCGGTGAACCGGATGAAGGCGCGACGTTCTGGTTCTCTACGATAGGGCCCAAATAGCGAATGACCTGACGCCTCTTGGCGGGCTCGCTCGATCCGTGCACAATGCGAGGTCCCAAACCATCTGGAGCTCTTATGCGAAGACGTGTCTGTCTCTTCTTGATCGCTGCCGGCCTGTCTGTTTCACCCCTGGTCGCCCAGGACTTCGCCGCTTCGGGTGACGAGGCCATTTCGCTCCTGCAAGGCATGGTCCGCATCGACTCGAGTTCGCCTCCTGGGAACGAGACCGAGGTGTGCGAGTTCATCCAGGGTGTGCTCGCCGCGGAAGGCATCGAGTCCCACATCTACGAGATGGAGCCGGGCCGAGGAAATCTGGTCGCGCGCATTCCCGGGAATGGCTCCAAGCGCCCGATCCTGCTCATGGGACACATCGACGTGGTCGGAGTCGAACGAGATTCATGGACGGTGGACCCATTCGCCGCCGTGATCAAAGACGGCTACCTGTGGGGTCGTGGCGCGCAGGACGACAAGGGTATGACGGCAGGTGCGCTCGAGGTTTTTCTGATGATCGCGCGGTCGGGTATCGAACTCGACCGGGACGTCATCTTCATGGCCAATGCGGGTGAAGAGGGGATGGCCCATCTCGGGGTCGAGTTCATGGTCGCCGAACACTTCGATAAGATCGATGCGGAGTTCGCGCTCAACGAGGGTGGGGGCTTTTCGCTGATCGACGGCGAAATCACCCGCCTGACCGTTGCGACGACGGAAAAAGTGAGTACGCGCATGCGGCTGGTGGCCAGTGGAACGTCGGGTCACGGATCCCGGCCCAGGCCCGACAATCCCATCGTGGCTTTGGCCCGAGCGGTAGCGAAGTTCGGTTTATGGCAGCCCCCCATGCGCCTGAATTCCACGACGCGAGAGTACTTCCGTCGCATGGCTGAAATTTCGTCTCCTGAGACTGCTTACCTCTACCGGAATCTGGAAAACCCCGAGATCACGGACCTGGTTCAGGAGCAACTGAGGCTTACGGACCTCACGGCGAACTCCATGCTACGTACCTCGGTTTCACCGACGATCATCGAGGGTGGCTTTCGCCGAAACGTCATTCCTGCGGAAGCCATCGCCACGCTCGATATCCGCGCCTTGCCTCAAGAGGATACGCTTTGGCTCAAGGCGGAGATTGAGCGGGTAGTGGACGATTCGACAATAGAGGTGGTGCGTTTCGGGGCACGTCGCCCGGTGTCGGACCCGATGCCCATCGACTCCGATCTGTTTCGCGCCATGGAAAAGATCCAGGCCGACCTATTTCCGGCGGCGACCACGATACCGACCATGCTGACGGGGGGGACCGATTCCTCGCAGCTGCGGGCGGCTGGGATTCTCGCGTATGGCATTGGACTCCCAACGGACCCGGCGACGGGATCGCGAGCACACGGGAACGATGAACGAACACCCATAGCCGGGATGCCGCTCTTCGTAGAGTTCCTATACAAAACCGTTCTGGAGATCTCGAACTGATGTCGACTCACGGAGCCATCGGATTCCGGATCTTCACGGACACGCCGCGGCCGTCGCCCGATTTGGTGGAGGCCTTCAGGGGTAAGGCGTCTTCGAACGTTGCAGACGCGATGGGTCGATTCCACTTCATGGACCCCGGCATCCAGAATCGGACGGGCTTGCCGATGTGTGGGGTCGCCGTCACCGTGAGTGTGCGACCGGGTGACAACCTCATGGTGCACAAAGCTTTAGAGGTCGCCTCTCCGGGTGATATCGTAGTCGTGAGCACGAACGGAAACACGACCAGTGCGGTCTTTGGTGAGCTGATGTGTCACTCTGCGGTCGCAGCGGATCTGGGCGGTATCATCGTGGATGGCGCGATCCGGGATGCCGACGGATTGAAGACGCTCGGTTTTCCGGCGTTTAGTCGAGTCGTAAACCCAGGTGGGTGCGACAAGGACGGCCCAGGGGAGATCAATATCCCTATCTCGTGCGGTCACACTGCGGTGCTTCCCGGAGACATCATTGTTGGTGATGCCGACGGCATCGCAGTCGTCCCCCTCGCGGACGCCCAGCAGGTGCTGGAAAGGGTCCGAGCCCTCGAGGACCGGGAAGAGAAACGCGTCGCAGCGATCGCATCAGGCGACGTGTTCAAGGCCGAGATTGACGAGACACTTCGCCGGAAGGGTGCAATCGAGTGAGGGAAGATGCCTTGCTCATGACTCCGGGACCCACGCGGATCCCGGAAAGAGTGCTACTCGCGTCGCATCGCGTACTTCACCACCGGACGCCTGAATTCTCCGACGTGTTGGACGAGACCTTCGATCTCATTCGCCCCTTTTTTGGGGCGGCGTCCGCGGACGTGCTGCCCGTACATGCGACGGGCAGGGCAGCTATGGAGGGTGCGATCACTAATTTCTTCGCGCCCGGGGATGCGGTCGTGGCGTGTTGCAACGGCAGCTTCGGAGAGATGTGGGCGGAATTCGCCGAATCCTACGGCCTCGACGTGCGCCGTGTGTGTGAGGACTGGGAGCACAGCGTCGACCCGGCTGTGGTCGAGGCCGCGTTGGCGGGAGGGGGCGTGCGGGGTGTCCTGTGCACGCATTCGGACACCAGCACCGCTGTATTGAACCCCATCGCTCAGATCGCTGCGGTCGCTCGAAGCCACGGATCGCTGATCCTGGTCGATGGCATCAGTTCCGTTGGGGGCGCGCCCTTCTCCTTCGATGCATGGGATCTCGACTTCGCGGTCACGTCATCTCAGAAATGTTTGATGGCGAGCCCGGGGCTCTCGTTTGCAGTCGTAGGAGAGCGTGCTTGGCAGGCCGTGGAGCGGTCCCCATTCCCGAAGAACTACCTGTCATTTGAGGCCATCCGCTCGACCTTGGCGCGGGATCGTGCTGAGACACCGGGCACGACCCCGGTGTCGTTAGTGCTCCAGGTGAGGGAGGGGCTTCGTATCCTCACCGAGGAGGGTCTCGATCACGTCTTTGAACGGCATGCGGAGATGGCGGAGCGGGTGCGTACAGGGACACGTGCGCTCGGCTTTGGTCTCTTAGGCGCGGGTATTCACCAGCGCTCCCCAACGCTGACGGCACTGACGGTTCCAGACGGTGTCGATGCCAATGCATACCGCGTGAAGGTGCGGAGCGGCGGGGTACAGATCGCGGTCGGGTTGCGGTCGTATGCTGGTAGTTGTGTTCGCGTGGGCCACATGGGTGATATTCGGATGGACGACGTAGAACGTACGCTGGAAGTGATGCGGTCGGCCCTTTCGTGACCGGGCTCACGTTTTCGGAAAAAGTGCTCGGGGCCAAATCCGGAACGGATGCTCGGGCGGGTGACATCGTTGTCGGTGAACCGGACCTGATCTTGGGCACGGACGGCTCGACCCCCATGGCCATCGACTACTATGAGGCCATGGGTGGTGGGGCGGTTGTAGCCCCCGAGCGCGTACTGCTGGCCCGGGATCACTACGCGCCTCCGACATCTCCGGCCACACAAGCGTTCCACTCCCGTATGGAGGAATTTGCCGCCGCGCACGGCATCGAGCTGCTGGCTGTCGGAGGTGGGATCAGTTTCCTCGTCGCTCTGGAAACGGGGCGCGTGGCGTCGGGGCATCTCGTAATTGGAGGGGACAGCCACACCGTCACGTGCGGAGTTGCGGGTGCGTTCGCCACCGGGGTTGGGTCGTCGGACCTGGCTGCCGCCTTCAAGACCGGTAAGGTCTGGCTTCGTGTCCCCGACACAACTCGTGTGGATCTGTCGGGCGTCATGGCAACGGGCGTCACCACCAAAGACGTCGCCCTGGAGTTGGTTGCACGGCTGGCTGGGGTTGTCAGCCCGTTCACTGCGCTGGAATTCGTGGGGCAGGGGGTGCGAGAACTTCCGCCAGAAGACCGAATCGTCTTATGCAACATGGTGGCCGAGATGGGCGGGATGGCCGGTGTGTTCCCGACCTCGGAATGGGCGTCGGACGACCACGCGGCATTCGCTTCGACCGTCTCGGTCGAACTCGGCGAGATCGACCCGCTCGTGGCTTTGCCTCATGACCCAGGGAATCGGGTCCCAATAGGTGATGCCCTCGGTCGGGAGGTCGATTGGGTTTTCCTCGGCACCTGCGCGGGCGGCCGTGCCGACGACTTCCGGGAAGCTCTTCGAGTCCTGCGCGCTGCTGGAGGGATCGCCAACGGTGTGACCGTGGCCGCCGCCCCGCCGACCGCGGCAGTACGGGCAGTTTTGGTCGACGACGGGACACTTGCTGCGCTCGAAGGGGCGGGGGTCTTGATTGCGGAAACCGGGTGTGGACCCTGTTGTGGCACATCAGGCCCCCTTCCCCCGCCCGGTGCTCGGGTAATATCAACCGCCAACCGCAATTTCCGGGCGCGCATGGGCGAGCCGAGCATCGAGATCATGCTGGGGTCACCTGCTACGTGTGCGGCAGCGGCTGCGGCGGGGTATGTGGTCGATCCACGCGAGGTGGCCTGATGCTGACCTTTGCCGGACGGGCGCGGAAGCTCGGTGACTCGATCAATACGGACTACATCATCTCATCTTCTCGAAAGAGAGAGACGATCGATCCGGATGTGCTCAAACAGTGGCTACTGGAATCTGTAGATCCCGACTTCGCCGCTTCGGTGCAGCCCGACGATGTTCTGGTCGCTGGTGAACAGTTCGGCTCGGGGTCAGCCATGGAGGTCGCGGTTACCGTCGTGCTTGCCGCCGGGATTCGGGTCGTAGTGGCGAAGAGCTTCTCGCGGACCTACTACCGAAACGCGCTGAACAACGGCCTCGTGCCTATAGAGATCGACAGCACCTCGATCGCGGAACATGCACGGTTGCGAATCGAGATCGATGCTCTTGGAATCAGAGTCGACGACGACACGGCCCAACTGCGGATTGATGCGGCCCCCTTTTCTCCGTTTGCGTTGAAGTTGCTTCAGGCGGGAGGGATCGTGCCTCTCGTCGCGCGGACAGGGGACCTGGAGAGCGTCAGTTGAAGCTCACGACGAAGATCCTGATCGGGCTCGTGTTGGGCATCGTGTCCGGGATTGTCGCTCAGGCCGTCGGAGGAGTGGCGCTCTCCATCGTGCTGGCGTTGGAACCGATCGGGACCGTGTTCATCCGCCTTATCAGCATGGTCGTGGTACCGCTGGTGGTCGCGAGTCTGCTGTTGGGGGTGGCGTCCGTGGGCGACGTGAGGGCTGTGGGCCGCATCGGTGGGAAGGCGTTGGGCTACTTCCTCGTCACAACCGTCATTGCGGCGATGATTGGGTTAGGACTCGGCCTCGCGGTGCAACCGGGAAGCTCGATCGAGTCGGACCAGCGGGACGCCATCGCAGCCCAATATTCGGACCGAGGGGAAGAGTCGGCGGAGCGGGCACAGACCGTGTCGCTCATGGAACGGTTCGTGGCGATCATCCCGAGGAATCCAGTGGCGGCCGCCGCGAATATGGATCTACTCGGGCTGATTTTCGCGACGCTTGCGTTTGGAGCCGCCCTGTCGGGGCTCCCGGCGGAGAGACGCGAGCCGGTCGTAGCCTTCTTCCGCGGGGTCAACGCTGCGGCCGCCGTGATCATCGACTGGGTAATGAAACTGGCTCCGTATGCGGTCTTTGTGTTGATTGCCGGGGCCTTGGCGCGGTTCGGAGCCGATCTCCTGCAGGCGCTGCTCGTGTACTCTGTCTTGGTCATCGCGGGCGAGCTGTTTCACACCTTCGTTGTGCTGTCGGGGATGCTGAAGCTCGCCGGGATCTCCGTGCGGGCGTTTTGGAAGCATGTGGCTGCGGCGCCAATCCTCGCGTTCTCAACGGCATCCTCGAATGCGACGTTGCCCGTGAGCTTGGAGGTATCGGAGAAGAATCTCGGTGTTTCGAACGAGGTCGCGAGCTTCGTGCTCCCCGTAGCGGCGACACTGAACATGAATGGAAGCGCCTTGTACAAGGCGCTGACGGCGGTGTTTGTCGCCCAGGTCTACGGGGTGCCACTCGGTGGCGCGGAGTACGTGGTCATCATCGTCACGGCCACGCTGGCGGCACTGGCTGGCGTCGGCGTTCCAGGGAGCTCGCTCGTTACGACGCTCATTGTCCTGACGGCGATCGGCATGGGGGCTGAGGCAGCCGCCGGGATTGCGCTTGTTGCCGGTCTCGATCGTTTCCTCGACATGTTCCGCACGGGCACGAACATCGTGGGGGACCTCACCGCTGCCGCCATTGTCGCGAAGTCCGAAGGGGAGACCCTCAACGCGTGACCGTCGTGGTCGAGGGATGTGTCACCTCGCTGGCGGAGGCCAGGGAGTGCGCCGATTCCGGTGCGGACCGACTCGAACTCTGTTACGACCTCGACGTGGACGGCGTCACGCCAGGCACGGCACTCGTGGAAGCAGTGGTTCAGGCGATCCAGATCCCCGCGTTCGTCATGGTTCGTTCTCGACCCGGGCCGTTCGTGTACGCCCCGGATGAAGTGGCTGCCATGGAAGAAACCGTCCGGGAGATGAAGGCTGCCGGTGCAGCGGGCATCGTCGTGGGTGCGCTGACCGATCGCGGGACCGTGGACCAGGAGGCGCTCCGGCGGTGGGTCGCCGCGGCCGGTTCTCTTCCGGTGACCTTCCATCGCGCGTTCGACGAAATCAGCGACGGTTCGGCGGCCTTGCACACACTGATGGACATTGGCGTCAGTCGTGTCCTGACGGGTGGAGGTCCGGGCCGGGCCGTGGACCAGGCGACAGCACTCGCCGGGCTCGTGGATGCTGCCCAGGACCGGATCGGGATCATCGCCGCCGGCGGAGTACGCGCCGACCACGTCTCTGTGCTTGTTGCTCGGACCGGGGTGGCAGAGGTGCACGCGCGCGCCGAGGGTGTCCGCGCCTTGGTGCGGGGATTAGAGGGTCCCGTCACAACGAACGCTGCGCGGTAGTCCCCGAGAGCGTGGAACGACATGTGACATCCTCGGCAGGTCCGTTCGACTGTCTCTTACTTGCCCTGCTCCCACCGCGGCCGCATCGTGACCGCGGCGGCCCATCCCAGGTCTCGCCCGAGAACGCACACTGCTCCGGAGGCACCTCGCATGCGTCGCACGACGTTCAGCTCGATCTTCTGCACCCTCGCACTCGCCGTCTTCCTTCCATCAGGATTGGTGGCTCAAGCCGACCCACGGTTGGACGACCTCAAGGATGAAGCCCTCGAAATGGTGCAGGCGGACGCCAAGCAGGTGCAGGAGATCGTCGACATGCTCTTCAGCTTCGGTGAGTTGGGCATGCAGGAGTTCGAGACGCAGCGGTACCTGACGGGGATTCTCGCAGACGCTGGCTTTGACATCGAGCTCGGTGTGGCAGGTATGCCGAGTGCCTGGACCGCTCGGTGGTCCAACGGAACCGGTCAGCCCGTGATCGCTCTTGGGTCGGATGTGGACGGCATCCCGCAGTCGAATCAGAAGCCGGGTGTGGCATACCGCGACCCAATCCTTTCCATGGCTCCGGGGCACGGGGAAGGGCACAACTCCGGACAAGCCGTGAACATCGTCGCGGCGCTCAACGTGCAAGAGCTCATGGAGCGCGAGGGGATCGACGGTACTCTCCTCATCTGGCCGGGCATTGCAGAGGAGCAGCTCGGCTCCAAGGCGTTCTTCGTTCGTGATGGCGTATTCGATGGCGTCGACGTGAATCTGTTCACGCACGTGTCTTCCAATTTCTCGATGACGTGGGGCCACACGAGCGGTAACGCGCTCGTTTCCGCGCAATTCCGCTTCCAAGGGGAGACCGCCCACTCGGCCGGGTCACCGTGGCGCGGTCGTTCGGCGCTCGACGCGGTGATGTTGCTGGCGCAGGCGTGGGAGTTCAAGCGCGAGCATCTGCGGCCACCACAGCGTTCGCATTACATCATTGTGGAGGGTGGTGACCAGCCCAACGTCGTGCCTCAGTTCGCGACGATCTGGTTCTTCTTACGTGAAGTGGACTACGAGCACGTCACGGAGATGTACGATGCGGCAAAGTTGATGGCTGAAGGCGCGGCGCTCATGACCGGAACCCAGATCGACACCATTATGACGATCGGCTCGGCGTGGAACCGACACTTCAGCAAGCCGGTCGCGGAGATGAGCCAGGCCAACATCGAGCGCGTCGGACTCCCCGAGTGGAGCGATGACGACATCGCGCTCGCCAACGCCCTCCAGGGAGAGATGGGGCAGGAGCCGAGAGGGCTCTCGACCGAAGTGCCTCCGCTCCGCGGACCGATCGATCTCGCCACCTACGCGGGTGGTGGTTCGGACGACATCGGTGACGTGTCCTGGAATATGCCGACGGTCACCATGCGTTATCCGGCGAATATGCCTGGTGGGCCCGGTCACAACTGGGCGAACGGTATCGCCATGGCGACGCCTATCGCCCACAAGGGCTCGTTGGCGGGTGCGAAGGTCCAGGCGCTCACTCTGCTCGACCTCTTCTTGGACGGAGAAACCGTCGATGCGGCCTGGGACTACTTCAATGACGTCCAGATGGTGGACATGGAGTACACACCGTTCATCACTGCGGACGACAAGCCGGCCATCTTCTTGAACGAGGGGATCATGGCCCAATGGCGCGAACGCATGCGGCCCTATTACTACGACCCGACTCGCTTCGGCACGTATCTCGAGCAACTCGGAATCGAGTATCCCATGATTCGGACCCGGCCCATCAGCGAGGACCGCGACGAAGGACGGTAACCCTCGATGTCGGGCCGTGAGTGAGCGGAATGCAACGTCGGGCTAGCGCGCGCGCTCGAACCTCAGGTTCCGCGCCCGTGCCTGGCCCACGAACATGTCGCCAAGGCTCCCGTCTGGGTTTCGTTCGAAACGGACAGGTCGGAAGAAGAGGCCTGTGCTCGTGAAAATATCCGTGGCAGTTGGTGTCATCTGCACTCGACCGTGCCGGTAGTGATCGGCGACCAGCCGGCCGTTCACCGCCGACAGGACATAGCGGGTGTCGAGCTCTTCACTGAACCACTCTCCTGTGAACTCTGCTAGGGCGGTCTCGGAAAGCGTGGGCCCTGGTTCCTGGTCGGCGGGTTCCGACTCCTCTCTCGGGGGCGGAGAAGATCCTAGTTCGTCGTCAAAAAAAATGTCCGCGAGGCGATTCGCAGTTCGGGTGGGATCGTAGTTCGCGGAGTTCGACAAGACGACGATGCCTGCGTTCAGGGTTGGCAGGTGTATGATCGCGGTCCTATTTCCTGCCCATGACCCGGTGTGGCTCCACGTTGGGATCCCGCGATAGCTCCCCGTCGAGATCCCGTAGGCGTAGGCGATCGTGTCCCCCGAATTGAGAACTCCTCGGGTGTGCATTCGGTCGATCACAGCTGGGCCGCCCACCGCGTGGGTGTCGAAATTCGTGAGCCACTTCACGAGATCGTCGACAGAGCTGTGTAGGGAACTCGATCCCAGCGCGGTTAGACCGTTTGGTGATTCGAGCCAACCCGCGCCCGGTACCAACGAGTGTCCGCGAGCACGTAGAGGAACCACTTCTAAGTGGTTGTCCTGGAACAGACTGCTTTCCATTCCCAGCGGCGCGAAGATGTTTTCGTCCGTCCATTCTCGAAACGTCTGCCCCGTGGCGCGCTGAACGATCTCCGCGAGGAGGTTGTACCCGGTATTCGAGTAGCTGTACTCGTCGCCGGACGGAAAGTTGAGCTCCTTTTGTGCCCATGTCATGCGTAGGATCTGATCGAAGGAGATTACGTCGTCGAAGCGCCACCCAGCGATCGCCAACGTGATCGGCCAGTCGCGGATGCCACTCATGTGATGAACAAGATGACGAACAGTGAGTGGGGCGCCGAAGTCTGCGAGTTCCGGTAGGTACTCTCTGACCTCGGCATCCAGATCGACAAGACCGGACTCGACCAACGACGCGATGGCGAAGCCGCCGAACTGTTTCGACACCGATGCGATGTCGAACACCGTCGCCGGGGTGATGGGCACGTGCTGGTTCAGATCCGCCATGCCGTAACCGGCCCGGAAGAGGACTTCTCCGTTGCGAACCACCGCGACTGCAGCTCCCGGCGTATTCTCCCCAAATACTCTGAACATCCGATCGACCTGAGACTGTTGGTCCTCTGTCTGGGCCCGGGTTTGGCCGGGCTGGCCCAGGAGGAGCGAAACAGGTAGGCATGCGCAGACAAGTCGGCGGAGTGTGCGGATACGATTCGTCATAGGTCTTCACCGGCTCAGAGGGTGCGTGGCAGACTACGAGGGGCGAAACCGCGCACGCAAGCCGCCCTCGCCGCGCGCCAACATGGCCGAATCCCCGCCTGCACCACACATTGGCGCTCACTTCAGAAGCCATTAAACGCATCAGCGCCGCTCTTGAATGGCGCTACTGCGTCGAGCGTTTTCATGGGCGACCCCACCACCTGACTTGGCGCCGATGCGGACGCGACGCTCACGATCGTCACCAACTGGTTCACGGAGCTCAAGGAGCGGCTAGGAAAAGGCAACGAGCTGACCCCGCCGTCTTGCCGCCTCGGTCCCTGCGGCGCATCGTGTCATATACTGGTTCGGCAGCCCAGCCGCGCCGGAAGGACCCACGGAGGAACCGATGTCCAAGTTGCCCTTAGAACGCCGTGACTTCCTCAAGGCGGCCGCAGCAGCTGCGGCCACCGGCGCTGTCTCGCCAGCCTCGCTTCTTGCCGCTGACGGGCCGATTTCGGATGCCACGCGCAGCAACGTTCCCCCGCAACAACAGGGCCCGCCCCCCGTACCCCTCGGTAACGGCGAGCACCCCGCGTTGGTCTACCAGGCCTACCCTGGCGGTACGGGATCGCTGTACGAGAAGTGGCACGCCCAGGGCGTGAATCCGTTCGAACGCCACGCCATCGAGATCCCGACGTGGCCAGGCGCGGTGCCCACCAACGAAGAGGACATCGCGTTTCTGCCCGTGCATCGCCTGTCGGCGCTCGTGCGAGACCGGCACATCTCCTCCGTTGACCTCACAGAGCTGTATCTGGACCGTCTGAAGCGGTATAACCCGGTGCTCCTCTGTGCGGTCACGATCTTGGAAGACCGGGCACGAGAGGAAGCTCAAGAGGCTGACGCCCAGCTCCGGCAGGGGAATTGGCTCGGTCCGCTCCATGGGATCCCGTATGGCATCAAGGACCTCTTCATGATCGAAGGGGCGCCCACGACGTGGGGTTCTGAAGTTTTCGCCGATCAGCACTTCGGTGAGGACGCCGAAATTGCACTGCGGCTCCGTGCTTCGGGTGCGGTCCTGCTCGCCAAGCTCGCGACGGGTGAGTTCGCCCGCGGCGACCAGTGGTTCCGGGGAAGAACTCGGAATCCGTGGAATATCGAGGAGGGCTCGAGTGGGTCGTCCGCGGGGCCCGGCTCGGCCACGGCTGCCGGTTGCGTGGGCTTCGCCATCGGCACGGAGACTCAGGGTTCGATCGTGTCTCCGGCGCGACGAAATGGTATTTCGGCGCTCCGGCCCACCTTCGGAAGCGTGAGCCGGCACGGCGGTATGGTGTTGTCTTGGAGCATGGACAAGGCCGGACCCATGTGCCGCAGCTCGATGGATTGTGCGCTTGTCTTTGAGGCGATGCGAGGTGCGAGCGAGCGCGATCCCGCGACGGTGACGGCGCCGTTTCGTTTCGACGCGAATGCCGGCATCAATGGCTTCCGCATCGGGTTCGATGAGAATGCTCCACGGGAGTTTCTCGATCAGCTCGAGGACCTTGGTGTGACGCTCCGTGAGATGAACCCGATGCCTCGGGGCAGCTCGAACTCGCTCGGGGTCGAGTCCTCGGCCGCATTCGACTTCCACATTGCGCCCGATGGCGTGGAGCCGGAGCCGTTGCCCGACGATCTCAGCCCCGGTGAGCGAAGGAGCCGCGGTCGCTTCCGCTCGGGACGCGACGTTCGTGGCATCGACTTCGTAAACAGCCAACGTCGTCGCCTCATCCTCATGAAGGAGATGGCGGAGGCGATGGAAGGCTTCGACATGTTCGTGAGTGGATCCGGAGAGGTGGGCCTGACCAACCAGACCGGCCACCCGGCGGCCATCGTACCCTACGGCTTCGGGCTCCGGAATGCCGATGCCGACAACCCTTCCACGATGCCGCTCACGACCACGTTACTCGGAGACTTGTTCGCGGATGACAAGGTCCTTGCCGTCGCCCATGCCTTCCAGAAGGCGACGGATTGGCATCTGCGGCGTCCTGATATGAGCTACGGCTAAGGATCTAGGCCATGCTCAGGTACCGGCGGGATATTCAGACCGTAGCCTTTATGGCGCTGACCACTGGGCTCTTGGTGGTCCAATGGCAGCGGGAGAGCTGGAGCCCCTGGCTGTGGTTCGCTTCGCTGTGGATGGGCCTCACGGTTGCAGTCATGACCCATAACCACAATCACGTCCGCACGTGGACGGCGGCGTGGATGAATCGGTTGCACGATTGGTGGCTCACCGTGTTCTACGGCTTCCCAGTTTTCGCGTGGGTTCCAACGCACAACAAGAACCATCACAAGTTCAACAACCGTGAGGGTGATCACACGATCTGGTATCGGCACTCTGAGCGAAACAACGCGGTTACGCTGCTGTCCTATCCAGCGATTTCCAGCTGGTTTCAGCAAAGGCCGATCGTGCAGTACCTGGCCTTCCAGAAGGAGCGCAATCCGGCGGAGTTCCGATGGTGTTTATCTCAGTACGTCGTCCTGGGAGCCTGGATTGCCGCAGCATTGTGGATCGACTGGAAGAAGGCGCTTCTCTATGTGGTTGCGCCCCAACAGTTCGCGCTGTTCGCGGTGCTGGTGCTGAATTACCTCCAGCATGTGCATGCGAACGAGGAGTCTGAGTGGGACCACTCGCGGAATTTCGTTGGAGGGTTGGCGAACTTCCTGCTGCTGAACAACGGATTCCACACAGTTCATCACGAGTGGCCCGGTGTGCATTGGAGTCAGGCTCCAGCTAAACACCGGGAGATCGAACACCACATCGACCCAGCGCTGAACGAACCGAACATCATTTGGGCGCTCTTCAGGATCTACGTTTTGGGGCTCGTGTTCCGGCGATTCCGCACCAGGAATTTGAGGCAGGAGCGGATCGCTCGAGAAGCCCTGTAGTAATGGCTGAGGCCGAGGGTGCCTCGACGATCACCCGTCGAGACTCCGAAGCGGCCTACGAGATCGGCCGCTCCTTTTTTTCCTCGAGCGTTTCGAGCACCTGCTGCCAATCGAACTTGTCGCCGATGCCACGAACGTAGTGGTCCATCCAGGCGAGCTCTGAGACCGACCGAACCAATCGGTTCCGCGCGTCTGGGATTCCATGACTGCGACCCGGATACATGAAGAGCTCGGTTGGCACATCGAGCTTCTTCAGTGCCATGTGCAGCTCGACCGACTGGGGACTCGGCACCCGGGGATCACCCTCGACGACGTGGATCATCGTGGGGGTGGATGCGTTCGCGATGTACTTCAGTGGGGATTGGTCCCAGGCGGGCTCGAAATTTTCGTACATGAACTCGTCGCCCAGGTAGAACTGTCGATTCCGCTGCACGTCGCTCTGCGCGTACATGCTGATCCAGTTCATGGTGCCCGCGCCTGAGCTGATCGCCTTGAAGCGATCCGTCTGGGTCAGGATCCAGTTAGACCAGTGGCCGCCCGCACTCCAGCCGAAGACCCCCATCTGGTCTTCATCGACGATGCCCTCTGAGATGAGGTGGTCCACGCCGGTCATGATGTCGTCATACCCGAGCGTGAAATAGTCACCCACGATGTCCGTGCGGTGCGCGTTGCCGTAGTTGGTGGATCCGCGGTAGTTCGGCATGAGCACTGCGTATCCGGCGCCTGCGTAGATCTGTGAGCCGTAGCCATCGTTGAACCCAAGCAGATCCGCGCTGGCTGGGCCGCCGTGGATCGCCACGACCAGCGGGTAACGCTGGCCTGCTTGGTACCCGACGGGATAGACCAGCACGCCGCCGACTGTCTTGCCATCTGTCGATGTCCACTCGACCTCCACCTGTTCACCCAGTTGGAAGTCTCGCACCTGCGGGTTGATGTCTGTCAGTTGTGTCCACTTTGAGCGATCCGTCACGTCGTTGACGTCGGCCACGGTGAACAAGGTCGTGGGCGTCAGGGGGTCCTGATAGTTGATCAGGAGCACGCCCGTTTCGTCGTCTTGCGAAACAGAAACAACCGCTCGTTCGTTCGTGATCTGCCGCACGCTTCCTGACTCCACGTCCACGGCGTGGAGCTGACGGGTGACTTTTACACCGACCGTCGTATAGATCGTCTCGCCGTCGTCGGACCAGAATCCCATTCCGAGATTTTCGTCCAAATCTCCGCCCAACTTGCGGAAGCTGCCGTCCCGGTCTGCCACGTCACGAACGTAGATGCGTGAGTTCGTCATCGAGTAGCGGGTCATGTCGTCTGGACCCGAGAAGGCGATGCGGCGACTATCTGGAGAGAAGCTCGGCCGCGACTCTCCGACCTCGTAGTTCTCCGCCAATCTTTCGACGTGCCCGGTGGATACTTCGAGCAGGTAAGGATCGGCGTAGAGGCGGGCCTGAGTGATGTTCCGCTCGTAGCGCTCCGGCGAGCCGCCTGAGAACGCGATCCAAGCCCCGTCCGGCGACACGGTGAAGCCGGCCACGGAATACGCGTCGTCCCGCTCCAAAACGCGCTCCCGCGCAGACATCACGTCGACAGCCCACAGGCTGGAGAGCGGAGTCTCACCGTTCCTCACGTCTACCGTGAAGCCCTCTTCCACGCGCCGCTTTTCGTCTTCGTCAAAGGAATCGGGCCGCGAGAAGTAGATTGTCCCGCCATCGGGCGAGAAATCCCACTGCCCAACGCCTGCGGCTGCGTGCGTGATCTGCTCGGCCTGGACGAATGTGGTGGCTCCTGCGGCCATGCGGTACAACTGCTCTTCACCAGATTCACCGCTCCGGTAGACGAGCCATTGGCCGTCCGGGCTGAGCGAGAATCCCGAGACGCCCTCCTCGGCTTCGGTGAGCTTTCTTGCCTCACCTCCATCGTGCCGCATGCGGTAGAGTTGGTTGCCACTGGCCTCGCCGTCGGAATCTCTGTTCGACGCGAAGACGAAATAGGACCCGTCCGTGGCCCAGGTCGGTTGGCTCTCATTTTTGTCATCCGTGTACGTCAACTGCCGCGCGGACGAGAAACCGTTCCTCATCGAGACGACGTAGATGTCGGTCTGCGTGTCGTCTTCTTGCCAATCCCGGGTGCTTGTGGTGTACAGCATCCACTGGCCGTCTGGACTGGGGGCATAGTCGCCACCGTTTCTCAGCTCCTGCACGTCCATGAAATTCATGGGGCGTTCTTGGGCATGAAGCGGTGCCGACGATACCAATAGGCAAAAGAGAATCGCCGTGCCTGAAGCGGCCGAGGCCTTCCGAATGTCGTGTGCCATGGTGCGGTCCGTAGTCGGGATTGTGTCCAACAACCATTGTATTGTTTCAAATTGGACCCGGCATGTGCGTCTGGCTAGGGCAGCCGGAATTGAGCCCCCCTTCTTGCCGGACCGCCCCCTGGGCTGCATCCTGAGCCCCTGATCATCAACCAGGCCCCGCCTCCCGCCACGGTGCCGCTAAGCAATACTATTCGGAGATATCTAAATGCGTCGTCTTTTGTCCGCTGCCCTGGTACTTGGAGTGGGGCTCACGCTCGTCCCGGACCTGTCAGCCCAGGCCGATCCGCGCCTTGAGGCCCTAAAGGATGAAGCCCAGGAGATGGTTCAAGACCGAGCCAAGCTCGTCCAGGAAATCATCGATCACCTGTTTTCGTTTGGTGAACTGGGCATGCAGGAATTCGAGACCCAGCGTTACTTGACAGACCTGCTCGCAGATGAAGGCTTCGACATCGAGCTCGGCGTGGCCGGTATGCCGAGTGCGTGGACCGCGCGCTGGTCCAACGGCTCAGGTAGCCCTGTGATCGCGATGGGTTCGGATGTTGACGGCATTCCGCAGTCGAACCAGAAGCCGGGTGTTGCATATCGAGATCCGATCCTCGCCATGGCTCCGGGCCACGGTGAGGGCCACAACTCGGGTCAGGCTGTGAACATCGTGGGCGCGCTCGTCGTGAAGGAACTGATGGAGCGTGAGAACATCGATGGCACGCTGCTCATCTGGCCGGGCGTCGCGGAAGAACAGGTGGCGTCGAAGGCTTTCTTCGTTCGCGAAGGCGTCTTCGACGGCGTGGATGTGAACATGTTCACTCACGTGTCGAGCAGATTCGGCGTGAACTGGGGCCAGCAGGGCGGCAACGCGTTGTGGTCGGTCCAGTACCGCTTCCAGGGCGAAACTGCACACTCGGCCGGCTCCCCTTGGCGTGGTCGCTCGGCGCTCGACGCGGTGATGCTCATGGCCCAGGCCTGGGAGTTCAAGCGGGAGCACCTCCGCCCGGCGGCTCGATCTCACTACATCATTGTCGAGGGTGGAGATCAGCCCAACGTGGTCCCGCAGTTCGCCACCATCTGGTTCTACTTCCGCGAGCGTGATTACGAACTCACTAAAGAACAGTTCGACGCCGCAGCGCTCATGGCCGAGGGTGCTGCGCTCATGACCGGGACCACGATCGATACCATTATGACCGTGGGCTCGGCGTGGAGCCGGCACTTCAGCAAGCCGGTTGCCGAGGCGTCTTTCGCGAACATCCAAGCGGTCGGAATGCCGGAGTGGAGCGAGGACGACATCCGCTTTGCCGAAGCCTTCCAGGCGGAGATGGAAGTCGAAGTCACCGGTTTGCAGATCGAGGTCCCAGAAGAGATGAGTGGTCCGGTCGATCTGTCTCGCTCGCTCGGCGGTGGCTCAGACGACATCGGAGACATCTCGTGGAATATGCCCACGGTGACGCTCGGTTTTCCGTCAAACATGAGCGGCGGTCCAGGTCACAATTGGGCGAATGGAATCGCCATGGCGACACCGATCGCTCATAAAGGCGGCGTTGCAGGTGCGAAGGTGCAGGCGCGTACGCTCCTCGACCTCTTCCTGGACGGTGAGACGGTCGAGGCGGCGTGGGACTACTTCAACGACGTCCAGACCGTTGATACCGAGTACATCCCCATGATCGCTCCGACGGACCAGCCGGCGATCTTCCTCAACGAGGGCATCATGGCGCAGTGGCGTGAGCGCATGCGGCCGTTCTACTACGATGCCACCAGGTTCGACACCTACCTCGAACAGCTAGGGATCGAGTATCCGACGATCCGTACGCGCCCCATCTCCGAGGACGGTGCTGCGGAACCCGAGGGTCGCGGCCCCGGCGGAAGCTGATTGCGTTAGAGGTGAGGATGATGTGGGGATGAAGGGCATGAAGAGCATCTTCCTGGCGGTCGGGATCGCATCTGCGGTCCCGGCCGCTTCGGCTGCCCAGCAGATCGATGTTGTCGAGATGACGGTGGCCGACGTCCAAGCGGCTTACGCCAACGGCACCTTCACGGCGGTCGCGTTGACTCAGGCATTCCTGGATCGCATCGAAACGTTCGAGCCGCACTACAACGCGTTCATTTCGATGAACCCTGATGCGCTTGAAATCGCTGCGTCACTCGATGCGGAGTATGCCGCGACAGGACCGCGCGGGCCGCTCCACGGAGTTCCGGTCGTGATTAAGGACAACATCGACTACGGCGGGCTGGTCACCACCGTCGGCTACGAGGGATTCAGCGCGGCGGCGGGAGGACTCGACATGGTCCCCGACGACGACGCTGCAGTGGTGTCACGCCTCCGGGAGGCCGGGGCGATCATCCTCGGCAAGACCAACCTCCCGGACTTCGCGAGTCACGGGACGCGCACGGTCAGCTCGGTAGCGGGCGTCACGCTCAACCCGTACAACGTGGACATGGTGCCCGGCGCTTCGAGCGGCGGCACGGCAACTGCCGTGAACGCGAGCTTCGCTGTCCTCGGACTTGGCACAGAGACCGGGGGGTCGATCCAGAACCCGTCGAGCGCACAGGCGCTTGTTGGTGTGAAGGGTACATACGGCCTCACGCCCATCGAGGGCATCTATCCACTCAGTGGGTCGTACGTGGACGTTGTTGGTCCCATGGCCCGAACGGTGTACGATGCTGCCGTCACGCTCGACGTCTTAGCAGGCCCCACTCCCGAGGACTATGCGACGTATGCCGCAGCCCAGCACATTCCGGAGGGAGGATACGTCGCTGGCCTAGATGCCGGGTCGCTTGAGGGGAAGCGCTTCGGGCTCGTTGGAACGGGCTGGCGGGAGCAGTGGCTTCCGCTCGATCCGCTGACCGAGGTCGAGTACCGGAAGGCGGTCGACGTATTGATCGGGCTCGGCGCCGAAGTCGTCGAGGACCCGTTTGAAGGCAGTGGGTTCAGGGAACTGTATCGCGAGCAGGCGCGGGTGAGCACGTCGACATACGACCAGGCGCTCTACTTTCGGGGCCTTGGCCCGAACGCTCCGTTCAACAGCATCGCAGAGTGGGAAGAACTTACGGGTCGCTCGTTCGGTCGGGGCCGTGGTCGCCGTGGTGGCCCGCCTCCTGTCCCGGCGCTCCCGAGTGCGACCGAGTCCGGGGACGCGTTTCAGGCATGGCGCATAGAGATCCGTGCGCTCTTCCGGGGTGTCATGGAGGAGCACGACCTAGACGGTCTCTTCTTCCCGCAGTCAGGAACGCCGAATCGTCCGCTCGTGCACGACCCAGAGAACCCGGAGAGCCGGCCGAACGACTGGGCTGAGATTCCGAGCAATATCATCAACGACATCGGACTCCCGACCGTGACCGTTCCTTATTCGTACTATGAGGACGGAAGCCCATTCGTCCTCGCGTGGATCGGTGACACGTGGAGTGAGCCGCAACTGCTTAGTTGGGCGTATGCGATGGAGCAGGCGACTCATGCCAGGCGTGCTCCCCAGCTCGAGGAAGCGCCGGGACGCTGAAGCCTGTTAGAGCTCCATCACGAGTCCGACGTCGGGGTCGATCGTCGCCGGCTTGTCCATCAGCGACACCACGATGAACAGGAACATCGAGACCACTAAGGCGACGGCGCCCATATCCGTACTGTAGGGGGCTGACACCCCGGCCACACGCGTCCCGAAGTTGATAGCTAGGCTGGCCACGATAGCAACGACTGCCGCACGAGGGGTCGCTCGTTTCCAATTAAGTCCGATGGCGAGCACGGGGACGAACGCAGCCGCGAAGGTTCCCCACCCGAAGGCACCGAGTAGCGCGACGAGTTCACCGCTGTAGACCGCGATGATCGCCGCGAAGACCGAGAGCCCGACCGTGGTGGCCCGAGCCCATAAAAGCTCGTTCTTTACGGACCGACCAATCAATGCGTTCGGGATATCGTGGACGATTGCGGCGGTCCCGACGTTCAAGAAGCTGTCCGCCGTGGACATGATCGCGGCGAGCAGCGCGGCGAATACCACCCCGGCGAGAACCGGGTTGGTGAAGCCCTGAAGGAACGCGGCCGCGGCCATATCAGGCGCGGCGAGCACGTCATGCCGACCGCTGAGGACCAGCGCCCGCATGGCCAGGCCGAGGCCGATCCACAGGAGCGCCGCGAGCATGTAGGCTCCTGCCATGACCGGGATGACGGTCCTCAGGCCGCGAACCTCCTTAATCATCATGTACTTCGTGACCACGTGGGGCTGCCCAGCTCCCCCCAGCGAGAACACTAGGATCCACGACATCGCCCCGAAAACGCCTATGGTCCCCCATGGACCCATAGCCTGTGCGTCGTCCGCCGCGATGATCGAACTGATTTCTGCCATGCCTCCGTCGAACGTGGTCAGGATGGTCCCGAACACGAGGACAGCGGCGACGACCATGATGATGCCCTGAATCAAGTCGGTATATACAGACGCGATAATCCCGCCAGTCACCGTGTAGAAGAGCAGCACTGAGGTCGACACCGTGACGGTCATTCCCAGACTGATATCCGGAAAGAAATTTGCGTCCCGCAGCACTTCTTGGAGGACCACCGACATCGCGAGAATCTGAGTGGCCAGGTAACCCAAGACCCCGAGAAGCACGACGACCGCCAAGAGGCCTCGCACGAGATTGCTTCGGAAGCGGAGGTAAGCGACGTCCGGGAGCGAGATGCAGTCTCCGAGTTGGGCGAGCAACCGCGCGCGCTTGGCAACAACGGAGAACCCGATCGCGATGGAAATCGCACTCACGACCACCATCCAGATCGAGCTCATTCCCATCCGATAGACGAGGCCGGGGCCACCGACGAAGCCGAAGCCACTGAGTGTGCTCGAGAATGCAGCGAAACCGATCACGAGAGGCCCCAGGTTCCGCCCACCCATGAAGAAGTCGTTGCTCGACTTGGTCCGTCGCATGGCCCATAACCCAACACCGATGCACACACCCAGGTAGATAATTACGGCGGTGAGGATGACGCTACCGCGGTTCAATGCTCACTCCGCTTGGTTTCCATGAGGGCTTCGAAACGGGCTTCAGCTTCCGGGGTGTAGGACACTGAGTCCCATAGCACCACGTAGACGAGCACCATCAGCCAGGGGATATGCCACATGCCGTGGATCATCCAGGCCGTGGGCGGAGGGAAGCCGAAGATGGTGCCGGTGAATCCTTCAGTGGCGTAGGTAGCATCTGTCACGAGAAGGGCGATGAACGTCACCACGTACAGAGCGGATGAAACGCCCATGAGACGTCGCCCTAGCTTCGATTTCGGAGACACGCCGATGAAGACGAAGGCGATCAACACGCCGAGCACGAGCACACCTGACACGTATCCCGCCCACAGCGTCCACGAATCCCCAGGTGCGCCAGAACCACTGACCAACATTGACGGATACGCGGGGTGGGGTGTCGCGACCAATTCCGGGGGCGCGGGAAACACGATCCCGATGGCGATCAGCGCCAAGAGTCCGGACAGGCAGAACAGGAGGGCGTAGATCACGCCTTTGCTGAGATCGGTGCGCATTGCCTGGCTGAGGGGAGGGGATGTGGGGATGGCCGCACGCGAAAGGTGTTTGTCCGGATTAGCCAGCGCCAGACTGCGCCGATACGGCTGACGCTTCAACCAAACCACCCATGCAGGTGTCTTGGTTTCCGGACACGTGTGCGACTCTGCTGGTCTCCGAGAGGAGCATCGCTCGCGTTACCTTTTTGGCTGTCCGCCAAGCGGTGGATTCACTCGGTACACAACACGGCTGCCCACGCACATGCGCCTGCGCCTTACACATATTCCGTTCGCTCTCGTGTGGCTCCTTACGCTCGGGGCCCCGTCGCTCGCAGAGAGTCAGAACGTCCGACCCAATGTCTTCTTCGACTGCAACGGCCGGAACTGCAACAGTCAGTACTACCGCACTGAAATCGATTGGGTGAACTGGGTCAACGACAAAGAAGTCGCTGATGTCCACGTCATCATGACCAGCCAGACGACCGGGGCGGGTGGGAATGAATATCGTCTCGACTTCATCGGACACGGCCAGGCGGAAGGATGGGAGGACACCCACCTCTTCCAGACGCTTCCCACCGACACGGAGCGAGAGCAACTCGACGGCATCTCGCATGCGCTCGGACTCGGGATCGCCAGTTATGCACAGCAAGCCGGCTACCGTGGCCTTGTGAGCCTCACGGGTCCCGCACCGGAGAGTTCAGGCGCAGGACGCCGCCTGGTGTCGCAGGACGAAGTGGACGATCCGTGGAACCTGTGGGTCTTCCGTTTCAACGGCAGCGGCAACTTGGACGGCGAGTCGACGCGCAGCACCACTCGGCTCAATGGGAGTTTTTCGGCGAACCGGATCACCCCGACGTGGAAGATGAACTTCAACGGGAACATCAACTACAACCGGGTCGATATCGAACTCGACAACGGCAACTTCCTCAACGTTCGGACGGATTGGGGCTTCAATCCGCTCATCGTCTACTCGGTCGCCGACCACTGGTCGATCGGGATCCAGGGCCAAGCTGGTCGGATGACCCGATTCAACCAGAACTTCCGAGTCGAAGTCACGCCTGCCATTGAATACAGCGTCTTTCCGTACGACGAGGCGACCCGACGTGCCTTCACGTTCTTCTACAAGGTCGGACCGGCATACCGCGACTACATCGAACCCACGATCTATAATGAGACGTCGGAACTGCGGTATGAGCAGTCGCTCCAGATGCAATTCTCCCAGCGTCAGGAGTGGGGTGATGCATCGCTGCGCATGACCGGCTCGCACTTCTTGAGTGACTTCGAGCGCAACAACCTGGCGATCCGTGGTGACATTGACGTCCGCATCGTTCGGGGCTTCAGCGTAAACATTCGAGGGGACATCGCTTGGGTCAACGACCAGATCTATCTGCCGCTCGATGACGCCACGGATGCGGAGACGCTGCTTCGGCTCCAGCAGGAAGCCACCAGCTTCAACTACGGCATCCAGGTTGGCTTCTCGATTCAGTTCGGGTCGATCTTCAACAACGTGGTGAACAACCGGTTCCGCAGTGCGGGCTTCGGCGGCGGGTACGACCGGCGGTAGTCCGTGGGCCGGCCCGCTCTTACGGAGCAGGCCTCTGCATGCCCGCTAGTTGCAGGCGACCGTGCCTGGCTGCGTGGCGGGAGACCCGTTTGATGCCGACGCGCTGCCGTAGTAGATCCCGCACTGCTGACCTGACAGACCTGAGTGCGTCGCTGTCGCCGCCCACCCGCGCCCATCGGACTCGTTGACCGTTACAGTCACAGCATCCGTCAACGTCTGGTCCATAGCGGTCGTCGTCGCCGCGTAAGTGTTGTTGTCGGTCAAGTAGATCTCTTGCTGGCTCGCCGTGCTCTTGAGGTCGGAGGTTACGGCGGCGATGTACGATTTTGTCCGCATGGAGGAGAACTTCGGGATGGCGATGGTCGCCAGGATGCCAATAACGACCACGACGATCAGCAATTCGATGAGGGTAAAGCCGCTTTTCTGGTTCTTCGGCACCATCTGTTCCTCCTGGGGGGGGAATGAATGTCCCCGGTCCTGGTCATGCTCACGGAGACCGACATTATTCCCCTTGGTAGAAGCGTGCAAGACTTCGGCGTGAAGCATCCTCAGTGGCGATTTGCCCCTTTGGCGGCTAGCCGTACTTTTCTACCTCTGTTTCGGGCGTGCAGCCCGCCATCTGAAGTTGTATCCCCGGAGGTTGTGTGGCCGGCCATAACAAGTGGTCCAAGATCAGGCGCAAGAAAGGAGTCACCGACGCCAAGCGCGGTGCGCTCTTCACCAAGCTGATTCGTGAGATCACGGTGGCGTCTAGGGAAGGCGGTGGTGAGCCAGAGTACAACGCACGCCTCCGTCTGGCGGTGGACACAGCGAAGGGCAACTCGATGCCCGCCGAGAACATTGAGCGGGCGATCAAGAAAGGAACCGGCGAGTTGGCGGGGGTCGCGTACGAAGAGGCGATCTACGAAGGATACGGGCCCGGTGGGGTCGCACTCTACATCGAGTGCCTCACGGACAACAAGAACCGCACCGTAGCGGACGTCCGCCACGCCCTAAACAAGAATGACGGCAGCTTGGGGACCGAGGGGTCCGTGGCCTGGCAGTTTGACCGGAAAGGGCAAATTACCATCGATGCTGCGAAGTACACGGAGGACTCCGTGTTCGACGCTGCGATCGAAGCCGGTGCGGAAGATGTGACCAATGAAGGCGACGAGTTCGTTGTGATCGCTGAAGTATCGGACTTCATGGCGGTTCAGGACGCTATGAAAGCAGCAGGTATCGAAGCCGCTTCGGCCGAACTCACGCGCATCGCCAAGAACGAGGTAGCGGTTGCCGGGCGGGACGGGGAGAAGCTATTGCACCTGCTCGACACGCTCGACGATCTGGACGACGTGCAGAAGGTGCACTCGAACGCCGACATCGACGAAGCCGTTCTCGCCGACGCGACGTAAAGGGCCGCTGAGATCGACGAAATCGACGCGGGTCAGATCATCCTGGGGATTGACCCAGGCACGGCGGTTACGGGATTTGGCGTCGTTGCTCGGAAGGGCGGGGGCGCTGTCTCGTTGGTGGAGTGCGGGGTGATCAGGACGTCGGCGAATGAGCCGCTGACTGCACGCATTCGTGAGATCCACGAAGCCGTGGTTGGACTCATCATCCGTCATCAGCCCTTCGCGATGTCCGTGGAAGACGTCTTCCACGGGAAGAACGCGCAAAGCGCGCTGAAGCTCGGACACGCACGTGGAGCTATTCTTCTGGCTGGAGCGCTCCACGATGTGTCCATTGCCGAGTACGCACCGCGTCAGATCAAGAAAGCGGTGACAGGAACGGGAAATGCCACGAAAGAACAAGTCGCGTTCATGGTGATGCAATTGCTGAAATTGAAGGAGCCTCCGACCCCGCACGATGCGTCCGATGGGGTCGCCGCTGCGCTGTGTCACTCGTTTCTCGGGAGTTTTGCTAATGTCTGATCTCGGGTGCCCGGCATGATCTCTAGACTCAACGGCGTCTTGCTGACTCGGGACACGGATCGGATCGAGATCGAGACTCCTGGTGGGGTCGTCTACGAGGTGGAGATCCCGCTGACCGTCCTTCAACGGCTGCCTTCTCCGGGTGCGACGCTCCAGCTGCGAACGCTGCAGGTGGTGACCGACTCATCTGTGGCCCTCTATGGATTCATCGAGGCGCACGAGCGGACGCTCTTTCGACGGTTGCTGTCGGCGTCCGGGGTCGGCGCCAAAGTGGCTCTGGCTATGATGTCGACGTACGACGCGGAGCGACTCGCCCGCGCCCTCGTCGAACGAGATCTCGTGGCGCTGCAGCAGGTGAGCGGCATCGGTAAGAAGAAGGCGGAGAAGATCTCTCTCGAGTTGGCCGACAAAGTGGCCGATCTCGCCATCGTCACGCCAACGAAGCCCGGATCGATTAGCGGTGCCCAGGAGGCGGTTCAGGCACTGGTAGCTCTCGGCTTCTCCTTCAGCGCTGCGGACAGCGCGGTACGCGCCGTAATCGAGGCCGGCGCTCCGGACTCCACGGAAGAGCTTATCCGGCGAGCACTCGCAAGAGACTGATGCTGGTCTCGTTCGGAAAAGGGGCGAATCAGAAGCGTTCCGGCGTCTGGCGGCAGGTCGCGGCTGAAGTAGGTGCGGTGTATGACGCTCGTAGGCAACAGCGGCCGGATACGGTTCCTGACCTGTTCACGAACGAAATCGTCCGGGAGCGGGAGCGGGTGCCGGTGAAAAAGATGCGCTTTGGCATCAGCGACAACGAAGGCATGGTGGGAGGCACAGACCCTGACGAGGTTGATCTTCTCCACGATCATGCGCCCGCTCGTATTACCGACCCGGAGCGCCTGGTCCGTATGTTCGAACTCCTCCGGGCCGTGCTCGACGAAGTGGCCATTCCGGACGACGAGAGTGAAATGGAACGACAGCTTCGCCGAATCCGGCTTCTCGAGCGCCGCCAAGGCCAGCGAAAACGCAAGCTGGCGGACGACGCTGGCGATGCGTTGGAGGGGATGGGCCACGGTTCGTTGCTGGAGGCGCTCGATGGGAGGCCGGGGCGTCTCGCGCACGGGTCGAAGGAGGTACGCCCGGAGATCATCGATGCGCTGCTTTCCGCGCTCGAGAGACCGGGTGGGCTCGTCGTATCGAACACGGTGCAAGCTCGGGCCAAGCTCGGGGCCGTCGAAGCCCCTCCCGCCCGGACGAGTCTCCCACCCCGGCGGGTCCGATGTCGCCCAATTCCAACACTCTCCCGTTGCCTGCAGATGGACGCGACCAAGAGTCGGATCCGGGCGAAGCGCCAGCCGCTTCTGATGAGTTAGATTCTCCGGCATGAACGAACACACCCACGTCACAACGCCCGAGACGCTAGAAGAAGACGTCGAGGCCGGTCCCAAGCTTCGCCCGACGCGTCTCAGTGAGTTCGTGGGGCAGGAGAAGGTCCGCGAGGCGCTGTCCATCGCCATCGAGGCGGCGAAGTTCCGTGGCGAAGCCCTCGATCATTTGCTGTTTCACGGTCCTCCTGGACTCGGCAAGACGACGCTCGCTTCGCTCCTGGCTCGCGAGATGGGTGTGAACATCAAGACCACCTCGGGTCCCGTGCTCGAAAAGCCCGCGGACCTGGTTGGCATTCTCACGAATCAGCGTGAGGGCGACATCCTGTTCATCGACGAGATCCATCGTCTGCGGCCCGTGATCGAGGAGTTCCTCTATCCGGCTATGGAGGACTGGCAAGTCGACATCCGTCTTTCCGACGGTCCGAAGGCGGATACGATGATCATGAAGATCGAGAAGTTCACATTGGTGGGTGCTACCACGCGGTTTGGGCTTCTCACGGCCCCGATGCGTGCACGTTTCGGCATCGTCCAGCGGCTTAATTTTTACCCGCCCGAAGAACTCGTGATCATCATTCGCCGAAGTGCCGAGATCTTGGGCGTGGAGGTCACGACCGAGGGAGCGGTGGAAATCGCTCGTCGCTCTAGAGGCACGCCGCGTGTCGCGAACCGGCTGCTGCGCCGCGTCCGTGACTTTGCTCAAGTAAGGGCGGATGGCCGGATCGACGAGTCGGTCGCTGGAGATGCGTTGACTCTTCTCGACGTGGATGAGTTCGGGTTGGACGAGATGGACACCCGTGTGCTGAGGACCCTCATCGAAAAATTCGAAGGAGGGCCGGTGGGGCTGAATTCGCTCGCAGTTGCGATGGGCGAGGATGCGACCACACTGGAAGAGGTCTACGAGCCCTTCTTGATCATGGAAGGCTTCTTGATGCGCACAGCCCAGGGACGGGTGGCTACGCCACGCGCGTTCCAGCGTCTGGGGTACACGATTGCGGACGCTAAGAAAGGACCCCAAGGCACGCTCTTCGTAGAGGAGTCTTGAGGAGCCCAGACGGCTCGCTCGTCTCCGACTACGAGTACGAGATCCCGGACGAACTGATCGCGCGCTATCCGGCGCCGCGGCGCGACGGCAGTCGACTGTTTGTGCTCCCCAGGACGGGTTCAGCACCATCCCGTCACCTTGGGTTCGCGGACATCGTGGAGCTCTTCCACCCCGGAGATGTCTTGGTCGTCAACGAGAGCAAGGTGCTCCCGGCGAGACTCGTCGGGCACAAGCCTACTGGGGCGCGCGCCGAGGTCTTTCTGATGCGCCCGGCACCCGACTCCGATGACCCACTCGTTTGGGAGGCGTTGGTTCGACCCGGAGGAAAACTCAAGCCGGGTCGTGAAGTCATCATTGGGGAGGATCTCTCGGTAGAAATCCTTGGTGGCGCGCCGGGCGGAGGCAGAACCGTGAGGCTCGTGACCGACCTCACTGTGGACGAGGCGCTCGACCGGCACGGTCACATGCCGCTGCCGCCTTACATGGGCCGTGAAGAGGAACCACTGGATCGGGAGCGCTACCAGACCGTCTATGCGCGTACCGCCGGGTCAGTGGCGGCGCCCACGGCCGGCCTGCATTTCACTCCTGAGTTGCTCGACTCGCTTACCGAACGAGGTGTGATGCGCGCGGAAGTCATCCTCCACGTTGGCATCGGGACGTTCCGACCCGTCGAGACGAACGATCCCGCTGAGCACGAGATGCACCATGAGCGATATGCGGTGACATCTGAGGCCGCATCGATTGTGAACGACGCCAAGCGGGCTGGTGGGCGCGTCTGGGCCGTCGGCACCACAGCTGTGCGTACACTCGAGTCGGCCGTGAACGAGGCCGGGGAAGTGGTAGCTGGTTCGGGTACCACGAACCTGTTTCTCCGCCCGCCGGCCGGGCCCCGTGTGGTAGACGGATTGTTGACCAATTTCCACTTGCCAAGGTCGACGCTGCTCATGCTCGTGTCCGCTTTCGCGGGTTACGACCGAACGATGTCGGCCTACCATGAAGCGATTGCGGAAGGGTATCGCTTCTATTCGTACGGCGACGCCATGGCGCTTCTTCCCTAACTCTGTAGTTGTCCGACTTTCCGGCTCCGCCGGAGTCAGTAGATTTCCAGATTCCTATTCATCATCCACCCGCAGTCCAGGTAGAAGTATGCGTTTGCATTCGAAGATTGCGTCCGTGTTCGCGCTCGGTGCACTGCTGGCTCCCGCGCCGACCGCCGCGCAGGTCGCTCAGGAGGCCGTCGATCTCGATGTCGTCGCCCAGATCCGTGAAGAGGGACTCGAACGGTCACAGATCGAAGCCCTGGCCCGCCACCTCACTGAGGTCATCGGGGCACGGCTTACCGGTTCGCCAGGCATGGCCGAGGCCAACGCTTGGACCGTCGAGAAGTTCAACGAGTGGGGCCTCGCCAACGCAGTGGTCGAGCCATGGGGAGAGTTTGGACGCGGTTGGAAGAACATGGGATATGCGGGACGGATCCTCACGCCTGTATCGCAGCCGCTACACGGGCAGCCGATGGCGTGGACGGGTAGCACGGACGGTTTGGTGCGCGGTGAAGCCGTGGTCATCCAGGCGGAGAGTGTCGAAGACGCCACCACGAAGTACGAAGGACAGCTCGGTGGCAAGTTCCTCTTGGTAGAGGCACTGCAAGACTTCGAGCCCGAGTTCGAGCACACGCCACGGAGGTCCTCGCTCGAATCCCTTTTGGAGCCGGCTCCCCAGACTGGCCGCGGTGGCCGGGGTGGGAACGCGGCTCTCTTCGCCCGCATGAGGGCGCAGCGTGCTGTTCAGCAAGCCATCTTTGAAATGGCGGCGTCCGAGGGCGCGGCAGGGGTGCTTCGCATCTCCTCGCGTGACGACGGTGTCATCCGTGGCGGGTCGGCCGGGAGCCGCGAGAGTGGGGCCCCTGAGGGGCTTCCGCACGTCGCGCTGTCCAAAGAGCAGTACAACCAGATTTTCCGTAACGTCACGAACGGATATCCGGTTGAGCTAGAGATCATGGTCGAGAATCAGTTCTACGAAGACGACCTGAACCAGTACAACTCTCTCGCCGAGATCCCGGGCACGGACAAAGCCGACGAGTATGTCATGCTCGGTGCGCACCTCGACTCGTGGCACATGGGCGGTGGTGCGACGGATAACGCGGCCGGCTCTACCATCATGATGGAAGCCATGCGCATCTTGAAGGCGATCGACGTGCAGCCGCGCCGCACGATCCGAATCGGACTGTGGAGTGGTGAAGAGCAGGGCCTCCTCGGCTCCCGTGCCTACGTCGCGAACCACGAGGAACTCCATGACAAGATCTCCGCTTATGTGAACGTCGATAACGGGACTGGACGCCTGCGCGGGATCTGGGACCAGTCGAATGAGGCAGCCATCCCGGTGTTCGAGCAGATCCTGTGGCCCTTCCGCGACCTTGGGGTCGTGGCGGTTCGCCACGGGGACACGGGCGGGACGGATCACCAGTCGTTCGACCGGGCGAACATCCCGGGCTTCAACTTCATTCAGGATCCCATCGAGTACGGCATCAACACGCACCACACCGAACTCGATACGTTCGACCACCTCGTCATCGCGGACCTTCAGCAGGCGGCGGTTGTTGTTGCTGCGACGGTGTACGCGCTCGCCATGCGCGACGAGATGATGCCGAGAAAGCCGGAACGCCCCGTTTCGTGATCTGACGAGAGGCATTCGAAGGAAGGGCCCGGCCACTTCATGTGGCTGGGCCCTTTTCGTTCGAGGCAGCCTTCCGCTCGGTGGATTGTACTTCGTGGTAGGCCTCTGCACGGTGTCCACTCCGGTCGCCCGCCGGGCAGGGAGCCAAGCGGAAATCAGGCCGACGCCCGCGAAGATCCTCACACCCGTGGGAAAGAAGTCCCTGTTCCTTGGGTCGTCTGAACCCTCCGGATCCCCAGCTGTGATAGCGATCTTTCACCGGCAGCCAGGGCGTCGCCCCGATCGCCTCTGCGCTGGCCAGTGATCCTACCCGTTCCTGGAAGAGCGTGTGGAACGCATCCCGTGACGTTCCGTCCTCATGGCGCGACGGCGGCAAGTGGACCTCAAACGTGAAGACGTCTTCGGCTTCCAACCCCAGAGGCACGCCAACCAGTGTCGTGAAGCTGCGCGTGAAAAGCGCGGCTCCGACGACCAAGGCTCAGGCCGTCCCCACGTGGACGATCACGAGCATGTCGCCCACCCTGCGTGCGAATCTGCCCTCCGCCGATGAGCGATCTCTTGCGCAGCACGTCTGCTGGTGTGGTGCGTGACATGCGGGCTGCAGGCGCGAGTCCGAAGAGCAGGTGACGCAAAAAGATAGTATGTGCCGCAAAGCAATCCTTTGGAGACTGAGACGGTGAAGGGGGGCTGAAGGTTGGAACGGCATGGGCGCTGGTTACATTCCCTCCCCATGTTCCAGCACACACTCGACGCCACTGAAGGCGCTGCCCGAAGTGGCACGTTCTCGACGCCACATGGCGACGTCCTCACCCCGGCGTTCATGCCGGTCGGAACGCTCGGGACCGTAAAGGGGCTCATCTCTGAGGAGGTGGAGGACCTTGGCGCTCAGGTTGTGCTCGCCAACACGTACCATCTGTATCTGCGTCCGGGGCACGAGCTCGTACACGAACTCGGAGGTATCCACGACTTCATGCGGTGGGACGGTCCGATTCTGACTGACTCGGGTGGTTATCAGGTCTTTTCGTTAGCTGACATCAGAGATATTCACGAAGATGGCGTGAACTTCCAGAGCCACATCGACGGCTCAAAGCATGTTTTCACCCCCGAATCCGTCATGGAGATTCAGCGCACATTGGGTGCGGACATCATCATGGCGTTCGACGAGTGCCCGCCGGGTGGGTCCGATCGAGCCACCGCGGAAGCCGCGAACGGGCGCACGCTCAACTGGCTACGCAGATGCCGCGACCGATTCCAGAGCCTGGAGTCCGAAGGTGACGTGCCGCATCAGTCGCTTTTCCCAGTGCTCCAGGGCAACGTCTACGACGATCTCCGACGTGAGCATGCCCGCCAATTCCAAGACATCGGTGACTGGCCAGGCTTCGGAATCGGCGGCCTTAGCGTGGGTGAGGCGAAGCCGGATATGTGGCGCACTTTGGAACTCCTCCACGAGGAACTGCCGGAGGACCGGCCGCGTTATCTCATGGGGGTGGGATACCCGGACGACCTCCTAGAAGCCGTAGCCCGTGGTTGTGACTTATTCGACTGCGTGGCCCCCACTAGGAACGCGCGTCACGGTACTGCCTGGACGAGCGAAGAAGGCCAGGTCAACTTGAAGGCGGCGCGCTTCCGAGCGGATACGCGCCCGATCGATCCTGGATGCGACTGCTATACCTGTTCGCGCTACGACCGCGCCTATTTGAGGCACCTCGTCGTGGCATCCGAATGGCTCGCGATGCGCCTTGTATCGATTCACAATTTGCGTTTCGTGGTGCGGCTCGGCGAAGAAGCCAGGCGACGAATCGCTAAGGGCACGTTTAAGGCGTGGAGCCAGGAATGGCTCGAGCGCTACAGGCGAGCCGGTAAAGAGGATTCGAAATAGATATAACTACGCTGGGAGATCGACTTTGACGCTGCCCCTTTATGCTCTGCTCGCCGTTCCTCGTGATGGCGCGAGCGGAGGCATGGTTCTTATGGTCCAAATGGGCCTGGTTTTCGCGATTTTCTACTTCTTGCTCATCCGGCCGCAGGCGAAGGAACGCAAGCGCCACGATGACATGTTGAAGAACCTCTCCAATGGTGATGAGATCATCACGAACGGTGGGATCATCGGGAAGGTCGTCCACGTCGAAGAGTCTCGTCTTACCGTGAAGACGGGTGATAACACCCGGCTGACGGTCGATCGGGGGCGGATCGCCGCCGTGATCGACCCGAGGGCTGGCACGAAGGACGCGAAGGACGAGTAGGAATGGCGTTGCGCGAAATCGTTCTCCTTGGTGATCCGGTCCTCCGTGCAGAGGCAGAAGAAATCGAGGACTTCGACAAGGGCCTCGGGTCACTCGTCCGCGACATGTTCGAGACGATGTACCACGCGGAAGGCATTGGTCTCGCGGCTCCCCAGATCGGAATTTCAAAACGCCTGATCGTGATCGACCTGCGGCTCGAAGATGAGCCGGATGCGAGGCTCGCCATGGTGAATCCTAGAGTCGTTTGGTCCAGCGATGATACGGAGAAGTCAACGGAAGGCTGCTTGAGCATTCCTGGGATGGAAGAGCTTGTACGCCGACCCTACTCCGTCATCATCAAGGGCTTCACACCCGAAGGGGAGCCCATGACAGTAGAGGCAGAAGAACTCTTCGCGCGTGCCCTCCAGCATGAGATCGATCACCTAGACGGTGTTCTCTTCATTGATCGTGTCAGTGCTCTGAAGCGACGCATGCTCATGAAGAAGTGGAAGAAGCTCCAGGCGGAAGAGTGAGAGTCCTCTTCTGGGGGACGCCCGACTTCGCCGTCCCTTCACTGCGCGCCTTGGACGAAGAAGGCCACGAGATCGTCGGTGTTGTCACTCAGCCTGACAGGCCAGCGGGGCGTGGCCGCCGACTGAAGCCTTCCGCGATCAAGCAGGTCGCGATCGAGCAGGGCGTTACGGTCCTCACGCCGGATCGTCCGCGTGGGGACGACTTTCTCGCCGAAATTGCAGCGCTCCAGCCCGATATCTCGGTTGTAGTGGCCTATGGGCACATTCTGAAGCGAGAGGTGCTCGATGTCCCCGCCCTTGGATCGATCAACGTCCACGCGTCGCTCCTGCCAGAGCTCCGCGGCGCGGCGCCGATCAACTGGGCGATCGCGCGTGGCCACTCCAAAACCGGAGTGACCGTCATGCGTATGGTCGAGGCCATGGATGCCGGCCCGATCCTGCACACGGTCGAAGAACCGATCTTCGAAGACGAGAACGCCTCGGAGCTGACAGTACGTTTGTCCGAGTTGGGCGCTGCCGCTCTCATCGAGGCTTTGACTCTGATGACGGCCGCGGACATCAAGGGTGAGCCGCAAGATGACGACTTGGCCACGTTCGCCCCCAAGGTGAGTCGTCAGGTGGCGCGTATCGATTGGCGGCGGACCGCTGTGGAGGTCTCGCAGCACATTCGTGGAATGGACTCCGTGCCGGGTGCGTGGTCCGAGTTGGCCGGTTTGCCGATCAAGCTCTTCAGGTCCAAGGTTGTACCGAATCATGTCATTGATCCTCCAGGCGAACCGGGACCTGGGGGCAATGGGGGACCACCTCCGGCGAAGGACCCGCCCGTGCCGGGCGAGGTTGTCGTCGCTGATGCCGAGAACGGCGTCGTGATCGAGACGCTGGACGGGGGCGTGCTGGTTACTGAAGTGCAGCCGCCGGGCAGGCGTCGCATGAGCGTTCGGGATTGGGTGATCGGACGCACTGTGACGCCCGGGCAGTGCTTCGAGTGAGGGTGCCGCGCCTACACGTCGTGACGGACGACGAGATTCTGGCCCGAGGTGATTTTCTCCGCTTGGCCCGTGAGGTCATTACGGCAGGTGGAGCTGAGATCGCTCTTCATGTGCGTGGACCGCGAAGCGACGGGCGAGTGGTGTTCGATGTGGCCTCACATCTTGTGGCGGTGGCCGACGAGGTCGGCGCCCGCCTGTTGATCAACGACCGTGTGGATATCGCTATGGCAACGGGGGCGCACGGGGTCCATCTGGGGCGGCGCTGTCTCGGCGTTCGCCAGGCTCGTGAGCTGCTAGGGGCCGACGCGATGATCGGGTCGTCCTGCCACAGTTCAGCCGAGGTGGGTGGAGCTGTGGCCGAGGGCGCAGATTTCGTGTTCGTGGGTGCGCTCTTTCGTACACCGAGTCACCCTGACACCGAAGCTGTGGGAGTCGAGTTGGTTTCTCGATCTGCAGGAGAGGCCAATGGCCAGCCGGTCATCGGGATCGGTGGTGTGGGACCTGAACAGGTCGAAGAGATCATTGATGCCGGGGGCCACGGAGTCGCGGTTGTACGGAGCGTCTGGGCTAACGAGGATCCAGCGGGAGCAGTGGGGCGGTTACTCGACGCCCTTCGGTTCGCGCCGACAGGAGGTGTCTTGCTGTGAGTGACAAGATCCAGGTGCGGTTGAACGGCAAGGAACGCGGCATCGATGGAGGGCACACGGTTCACACCCTTCTCGAGTCGCTCGAGCTCCACCCCGGAATGATCGTTGTGGAGTTGAACAAGAAGATCCTTGAGCGTGATCGGTACGGTGAATTCGGCATCCAGGAAGGTGATGTGATCGAACTCGTCCACTTCGTGGGCGGTGGCTGAGTGTGAAGGCTGTTGAAGAAGTGCAGCGGGTCTCGCGCAGGGGTCTTGCGGAGATCATGGTAGGAACGAGGACGAAGCGTAGCCATAGCTACGGTGAGGAGGAGAGACGACGCATGAGCCCGCAACCCCCGTGCGCCCTTCGGGTTACAGCGGCGAGGGGTCACATTGGTCGTTGGTGCTTCTCCCCGATGCGAAGCATCGCGTCGTCGCACCGCCTCGAACTTGACACCCTCGGCGCGTGGAACGAGACCCGCTGTACTTCTTCAACAGCCTTCAAAAAAAGATGACTGATCCCAAAGACACGTACCAAACGGCGAGAGCGTTAGACGGCTCGTTCCAGATCGGCGGTGTGGACTTCCAATCGCGACTCATTGTCGGGACGGGGAAGTACACGACCAACGAGATCATGCTCGATGCGATCCGAGCCAGTGGGGCCGAGATGGTCACCGTCGCGGTGCGGCGCGTGGATCTCGACCGCACGAAAGAGAAAGCCATCCTCCATCATCTGAGTCCCGATGAGTTCTTCTTGCTGGCGAACACCGCGGGCTGCTACACTGCCGAGGACGCGATCCGATATGCGCGTCTCGCCCGAGCCGCGGGTTTCAACGAATTCGTGAAGCTCGAGGTGATCGGGGATGAGGCGACGCTGCTTCCCGACGTGCATGCCACGCTCGAGGCGGCGAAGACCCTCGCCGACGAAGGGTTCAAGGTCATGGCCTACACCAACGACGATCTTATCACGGCGCTTCGTCTCGAAGACGCGGGATGCGCTGCAGTGATGCCTCTGGCAAGCCCGATCGGAAGCGGACTCGGTGTAGTGAACCCGTACTTCATCCGTGAGATCAAACGACGTCTCGAGGTGCCCGTGATCGTGGATGCGGGTGTCGGCACGGCTTCCGACGCGTGCGTCACCATGGAGCAGGGCGTGGATGGTATCCTCATGAACACGGCGTTGGCGGCAGCGGATGATCCGGTTCGGATGTCACACGCGATGAAACACGCGGTTCTCGCGGGCCGTTTGGCGTTTCTGGCCGGCCGCATGCCGTCACGCGAGATCGCTGTGCCCTCTTCCCCGACCACCGGGATGCTCGACTAGTCGTGCTACGACCCTCCTCAGAGTCCTTCCGTTCGTGACGAGCGGGGACATCACGACAGGGCGAGATGCCGCCTACGTCATCCGCGTTCAAGTCGAACGCGGACGCCGGCTCGATATCGCCTTAGGGGCTGCGCTGGTGGGCCTCGATCCGCGCGAGCGGGCATTCGCACATGACTTGGCGTACGGTACGACGCGTATGCGGGGACGACTCGACCACCTACTGGCCAAGCATATACACAAGGGACTGGCATCCCTGCAGCAGGACGTGCTCGAGGTGCTGCGCCTCGGCGCATACCAGATCCTCTACATGGGTTCTGTCCCTGATTATGCGGCCGTGTCCGGGTCGGTGGACCGAGCCCGAGAGCTGAAGGGGAAGGGCGCCGCGGGGTTGGTCAACGCCGTCCTGAGGCGTGTGTCGGAGGATGGCGATGGGGACGACCAGTTCCCTGATTGGACGACCGACCCTGCCGACTATCTCTCGACGTGGGGCTCCCACCCGCGGTGGCTCATCGATCGATGGTTGGCACGCTGGAGTCCGGAAGAGGTCCGCTCGCTCGTGGATACTAACAACGGCCGGCCGACGACCTTCTTGAATTCTCTAGACCAATCCCAGGACGCTGCGGTCGAGCTCCTGGCCCAGGCAGGTATCACGGCACGATCGGTTCAGGACGTTCCTAGCGCCGTCCGGCTCGCATGGAGTACTCCGCCCTCTGAGGCCCTGTCTGTCCTGCCGGGCTCCATCGTTCAGGACCCTGCGGCTCAACTGGTTGTTCGGTACATGGATATCGATCCGGGCACGAAGGTTGCAGACCTTTGTGCTGCCCCAGGCGGAAAGGCGCTCGCTGCCTCTGTCGGGGCTTCCTATACCGTCGCCGCAGATCGCTCGGAGTCACGCATACGTATGGTGCGAGAGAACGCAGATCGAACAGGCCGCCGAGTCAGCTGTGTGGTTGCGGATGCTGCTCACCCGCCCTTGGTGGACGCTGACGTCGTTCTTCTCGACGTTCCGTGTACAGGTACGGGCACCTTGGCACGACATCCAGATGCACGGTGGCGTTTACGCCCGGAGTCGGTGACGGAGCTCACGGCCGTTCAAGACCGAATGCTCGAGGCAGGCGCCACGACTGTGGGGAGGGGCGGATTGTTGGTGTACTCGACGTGCACGTTGGAGCCTGAAGAGAACGGGGAGCGAATCGAAGCGTTCCTGAACGCGCACCCCGACTTCACGATCGAAAACTCTGGATCGGTCTCGTCCAACTTCATCGACGAGCACGGTTACCTGTCGGTACTCCCGCATGAGGCCGGCTTCGATGGATCGTTCGCAGCGCGTCTGAGGAGATCCGAATGAGACTCGGCGGGTCGCTTGCGCGTCGACGTGGTGGAAAGAGCAAGGGGAAGTCGCCGAAAAAGGCGGCGGCGCCCAAGAAGCAGCTGGCGAAGAAGAAGGACCCAAGCACCAAGCGGTCCATGCCGTGGCTCCTTGTCGCGGCTCTCGCGCTTTTCGGTTGGGGCGGCGGGTACATCGCTGCGACACAATGGGTCTTCCCTGCGCCTGAACCGTTGGGCGACCTCTTCGAGGTTCCCGACGTCCGCGGCATGGGCCTAGCGAGTGCGCGAGAGCGGTTTGCTGATGCGGGTCTGCAACTTGGAGTCATCGACTCGTTGCTCCATCCGTCGGTCCCTGCAGCGTTGATCGTGGGCCAGGCTCCCCTGGCTGGGCAGATCGCACGCCCGGAGACTGAAATTCGGGTCACGATTTCTTTGGGCCCTCAGCTCCGTTCGATCCCTGACGTGACACAGCTCGACGAGGCCGGTGCGCGCATTGTCCTGGAAAGCAGCGGCTTCAGGGTTTTGCTCGATACCGCTCAGGCCGAAGTGCCTCGAGGCCGGATTATTGAAACGATCCCCCCCGCCGATTCGATCCTAGCGCTTCCATCTGATGTTCGTATGGTCGTGAGTACGGGACCGCCCCTCGTTCTCATGCCTCTCGTGCTAGGCCTAGAAGAACATGAGGCGGTGCAGATTTTGGACTCACTCGGCCTCGTTGTGGCCGAGACAGCCGAGGTCTTCCGCTTCGGGCGTGACCAGGGCATCGTGGTAGAGCAGGAGCCTGCCGTGGACACTGAGCTGGAGCGTGGGGCTGAGGTCCGATTGTCGGTGGGACGCCGGGCGAGACAGAGGGAACAATGACCGCACGGCGTCGTAGCAATCGTGACGTCAGTAGACGTCCCGATCCGTTGTCTCGCAACGCTTTTCGAGCCTCGACATGAAGCGCAGTTTTGCTCGCTCTCCCTATCTATGGACCATCCTCGGAGCCGTCACGGTTGTCATCGTGGCGTGGGCCGGACGTGAGAGCTATCAACCCGTAATCACGGGCGAGGTCGCACCCGAGTTCGTGGCGCGGGCGATGGACGGTACGGATGTCGCCATTTCGGACTACGCGGACAAAGTCGTCCTGGTGAACATTTGGGCCACTTGGTGTGGTCCGTGCCTCGAAGAAATGCCCTCGATGCAACGTCTCTACGAAGAACTCGACAACGAAGACTTCGAGATACTCGCCATCAGCATCGATGCCCCATTCGGGCAAGCCGATTCGTTCGGCCGACCGGGTGGCGACCTCGACGCTTTCGCTCAGGACTTGGGTCTCACCTTTCGCATTCTCCATAACCCGGCTGGTGACGTTCAGCGGGTCTATCAGACAACGGGCGTGCCAGAGACCTTTTTGATCGGAAAAGACGGCATCATCTACAAGAAGGTCGCGGGTGGAACCCATTGGGATTCGCCCGTGAATCACGCGCTCGTCCTCCGCCTCCTCGGGCAGTAGCACATGGCTTCGCGGCCGGGCAGGGTGCTTCTGCACAATTGGCGACTCAAGCTGGCTGCGCTCGGTCTGTCCGTGTTTCTCTGGGGCTTGGTCCAAACGGAGCCGAGAAACCAAGAGACATTCTCGTCGATCCCCATCATCGTCTCCGTCGCAGATACAGCTTGGACTTTGGCTGCACCTCCCAGTCCTGCTCAGGTTGAACTACGCCTAGGCGGACCCGCTAGAGAGATCATTCGACTCGCACGTGAAGGCACCACGGTTCGGGTCCCACTCGAAGGGATCAACTCCGCGGACACGCTCGTCTCACTTCGGCGAGAATGGGTTGGTTTGGGTGAAGGTCGCGGCCTGTCCGTTGAATCGCTTTCTCCGGTGAACATCCGCGTCTCTCTAGAGCGAGCGATGACGCGTACGCTCCCCATTGCGCTGCGCACGCGCGGGGCTGTGCCGTCCAACATGGCTTTGGCGAGCCCGCTCGGGCTCAACCCACGTGAGGTACGAATCCGGGGTCCGCGGAGCCGGATCGAAGGTCTGGATTCTGTGCATTTGAGCCCCTTCGACCTCACCGCCGTTCAGGCGTCCGGGGTCTTCAACGTCGCTCTGGACACGACGGGCTTGTTTGGGGTCATGTTGGTGCCGACTACGGCCACCGTAGGGGTCCGACTCGAGTCAGTGGTCGAGCGCGTGTTGTCCGGACTTACCGTCTTCGTAGACACCGAACGGATAGGCACTGAAGTCGTGGTGGACCCGCTGTCGGTCCAGCTCAGGGTTACGGGGGCGAGAACGCTGGTCACCGGAATCCAGCCGGAGCTTCTACGTGTATGGGTGCAGGGGGAGTTGCTTACGGGCATGGCTCCGGGAGAAGAGCGCCGTGTGCCGCTTCAAATCGATGGCGTGCCTGATCTCGTCACCGCAGTTCCGTCGACGGACGTCGTGACGGTACGGAGGGCTGCCGACCTAGCGGGCGGAGGGGACGCTAGCGGCTGGTGAGCACAGCCCGCGGCCCCCTCGTTCTGGGTCTCGAGACTTCGTGTGACGAGACCTCGGCTGCAGTGATCGACGGTGACAATCGCGTGCTGGGGCATGTGATTCTCTCGCAGGACGAACATGCCGTTTTCGGCGGGGTGATCCCTGAGATCGCGGCCCGTGCGCATCTGAGGAAGATCGACGTGGTGGTCGACGAGGCTTTGGCTCAGGCTGGCGTAACACTTGAGCAGGTGGACCTCATCGGCGCGACGGCGGGGCCGGGGCTCATTGGCGCGCTACTCGTGGGTGTGTGCTGGGCCAAATCAGCTGCCTTCGCGCTCGGGCGCCCGTTCGTGCCAGTGCACCACATGGAGGGGCACCTATTCGCCCCGTCTCTCGAGGACCCCGAGGCCCAGCCCCCCTTCGTCGGGCTGCTGGTGTCAGGCGGCCACACCATGTTGTTGCATGTTCCCGAATGGGGTGACTATCGACTGCTTGGCGAGACCAGGGATGATGCGGCTGGCGAGGCCTTCGATAAGGTCGCCAAACTCTTGGGTCTCTCGTATCCGGGCGGCCCTGAGATTCAGCGTGTGGCGGTGCTTGGTGACCCCAAGAAACACGTCCTTCCTCGCCCCATGCTCCGCAGAAACCAAAGCCTGAATGAAGCGGCGTATTTCGACTTTTCGTTCAGTGGGCTCAAGACGGCGGTGGTGGATTTGACGCGTCGTGTGGGGCATGAGCAGAGTGTCGGGGCCGAACGCCCGAACATTGCCGCTGCCTTTCAGGAAGCTGCGGTCGACGTCCTCGCTTCTAAGACAATGCGAGCCGTCCACGCGACCCAGTGCGACCGGGTACTGATTGGAGGAGGTGTTGCTGCGAATCTCCGGCTTCGAGAAGCGCTTTCGGAACGCCTCGGGGCGCATGGCCGGTTGTTCCACGCGTCCCCGCGGTTGTCGTTGGACAATGGAGCAATGATCGCGCGGGCCGCTCGCTTTCGTTATGACAGGGGTGACGTGAGCGGCTTCGATGCGTCCGCCTCCGCTGGACTCGAATTCCCTGGCCTTCGGTAGGGGGGCATTTGTTGACCCGAATGTCCCGGTTTACCTGTTTCGATAACTCCCTCCTCACGCGAAGTTAGGCTCATGTATCCCATCATTTTCGAATTTCCGGCCTGGGTTCCCTTCATGGGCGGAGAGGCGGTCACCTCATTCGGGGTGTTCATGCTCTTTTCGTTCCTCACGGGCGGATATCTGATCCGTGCCGAAATGGCCCGCATTGGCGAAGATCCCGACAAGGCTTGGGACCTCGTCTTTATGGGTGTCGTCGGCGGAATCTTGGGTGCCAAGATCTACTACATCCTGCTGAATTACCCTCGACTGGCGACAGATCCAGCGGCGCTGATTCTGTCGCGTGGTGGATTGGTGTGGTACGGCGGATTCATACTTGCCACGGCGTTGGTCGTGTGGGAGATCCGCAGGCAGAAGCTGCCTCTACCAACCATGGCAGATGTGGTCGCTCCAGGGCTGGCGATGGCCTACGGCGTGGGCCGGATGGGTTGCTTCCTCGTAGGTGATGATTGGGGTGTTCCGACTGATTCTTGGGTCGGTATCGCCTTCCCAAAGGGTTACCCGGCGACCACCGTCTCGAACATCGAGGCGCTTGGGATCTCCGTCGATCCGGCTTTAGTCGAGAAATACGGACAGGTACTGCCGGTACATCCGACCCAGTTGTACGAGGTCGGGATCAGCACGGCGGTGTTCTTCTTTTTGTGGAAGATTCGGCGCCATAAGCACAACGCGGGATGGCTGTTCATGCTCTGGTTGGGTTTCGCGGGCGCGGAACGATTCCTGGTCGAGTTCTTGCGGGCCAAGGACGATCGGTTCTTCGGAGTCCTTACCTTGGCTCAGATCATCTCGCTGGGAATCATCGGGGTGGGCATCTACGGTATGACGAAGCTGGGCCGGCCCGCTGAGGCCGCAGCCTAGGACGCGCTGTGCTGACCATTCTTCACGCCTCCGACTTGCAGTTCGGGAAGCCATTTCGCCCGAGAGCGGGAGATGCTTTCCGTAGTCTCGCCTTCGAAGTGATGCCGGATCTGATTGTGGTTTCGGGCGACCTTACGCAGCGTGCGAAGCCTCGCGAATTCAAGGCCGCCTGGGATTTCCTAGAGCGACTGCCTAGGGTTCCCCTCGTGGTGACACCTGGGAACCACGACGTGCCGCTCTATCGTATCTGGGAGCGGGCGGTCACGCCGTTCTGGCGCTGGCGGCATCACATCCCACGGGATGTGGATTCCGTCGTGCGGGTCGCTGGGTCGATGATCGTCGGATTGAACTCGGCCAGCCCGTACCGCGCGATCGTAAATGGGCGAATTCAGAGGCATCAACTCGCCTTCGCGCGAAAAGCGTTCGATGAAGTCCCTCCTGGGGGGCCGCGGGTCTTGGTGGTTCACCATCATTTTGTGTCTCCGCCAGATGGCGAGGGGGGCGCACCCCTACCTGGCGGGCGGAAGATCCTCCAGGAGATCGAAGACATGCAGGTGGATGTCGTGCTGAGCGGGCACATCCATCAGACCTTGATTGCCTCGTCGCGCGATGTGATCCCGGGTGACCGGGCGGGCGTTCCGCTGATCCACACCGGTACGACCACCTCTCGCCGGGGGCGTGGACCCGAACACCGCAAGAACAGCTGCAACATCGTGAAGGTGCTCGAGGACACGATCGAAGTAACGCCTCATTTCTTCGAGTCCCATGGGAGCGCGTTCGAGCCAGGTGAGACGGTTTCTGTTCCGCGTCCGGGTACGCCGATGAAGACCGCGTACCCCGGGGCGTTCCCCCAGGAGGACTAAGCGTGCGCTACCTGAGGAACCGGCCGACCCGTTCTGAGAACGTACGTGCAGCTGCTGTGTCCTCGGCGATCGCGGCTGGAGTGGGCGTAGTGACGTTCTACTTCGCTCGGATGTTACTCGCTCGTGAGCCCGTACGAACGGAGATCGCCGAGCGGGTGGACCTACCCCGATTCGGGGACGACTGATCGTGTCCCGGTTCAGCCCCGTGCTCGTTTGCCTGGGGGTATTGGTGGCGGCCGCCGTTTGTCCCGCCACCGGTTCTGCACAAATCGGTCGTACAGAAGTGGTTTCCGTCCGTTTCGAAGGGAACGAGTCGTTCCCCAGAGATTCCCTGGCGCGGGCCATCGTCACCCGAGAGACCGAGTGCCGTTCGGCGATCTTTTCCCCCTTTTGCTGGGCCGGAGCGGACTTTGCCCTGCAAGAGTTCTACTTGCAGGAGCGGCAGATTCCGCTGGACCGGCTGCGTCTTCAGGTGTGGTACCAGATCCGCGGATTCCGAGAAGCGACGGTAGATACGGCCCGAACCATGCATGAGGAGGGAACGGCAGAGGTGTCGTTTCTCGTGGTCGAAGGACAACCAGTCTTGGTAAGAAGCATTTCCGTAGAGGGTGTCGAGGGCTTCAATGACCCCGAGATCACCGCGACCCTGCCTCTTCTGCCTGGTGACCGCTTGAGCCAGATCGCCCTTGAGGCGACTCGGGATTCGCTTCAGAATCGGCTCGCGAACAGAGGATATGCTCGGGTAGAGGTATTCCGTCGCTTCAGGATTCCGGCCGACGACCCGTACGGTGCGGAAGTGACATACTCCGTCGAGGTGGGAACGCGCGCGTACTACGGGCCAGTCGAGATTTTCGGCAACGAGTCTCTGAGCGACGCCACGATCCGCAACACGCTCGAGTTCCGTGAAGGAGATCTATATCGCGGTGCCGAACTGTTCGAGAGTCAGTCGCGGCTCTTCGGCCTCGACATCATGCGCAGTGCGACGGTCCAGCCTGACTTCGCGAACGCCACAGACTCGGTGATTCCGGTTCGAGTGGATGTCACCGAGGGTGATGAGTACCGGGTCCGATATGGCGCTGGCCTGAGTAACGCAGAGTGTTTCGATCTGGAGACCCGCTGGACGGCTCGGAACTTCAGGGGAGGTGGCCGGATCCTTCAGGCCCGTGCGCGCGTGTCGAACCTTCTCACGCCGCAGTTCAGGGACATCCTTTGCCCACAGGCGGGCAAGGAAGAATTCGGCGAGTTGAACTGGCTGGCCTCGATAGACTTTGCGCAGCCCTGGATCTTTTCGACGCGCAATTCATTTGTCGCCTCGGTCTTTGGTGAGAGACAGAGTCTGCCGGACGTCTTTGTCCGCCAAGCTGTGGGCCTGCAGGTGGCGTTGACTCGTGCGATTGGTCCGCAGACGTCGCTTACGATCTCCTATCGGCCTGAGCTGTCTCGGCTCGAAGCTGCGGAGCTCTTGTTCTGCACGGGCTTCTTGGTGTGCACGCCCGAGGACATCGACATCCTCGACGACGTAAACATGATCGCTCCCATTGGGATCAGCTTCTCGCGCAATCTCGCGAACAATCCGCTGAACCCCACCCGAGGGTATTCACTCGCGTTGGACCTGGAGCACGCGGCGGGCTGGACCGGATCCAACTTCCGCTACGATCGGTTCTTAGCCGAGGCCGCGACCTATAACGCGTTTGGATCGGGAGTTGTCGCAGCGCGGATTCGGGGTGGGTGGGTAGGCGCGGGCCCCTTCAGCGAATTGGTGCGTGGAGGGGACGCAGTCGACATCGTACAGCCCGAAAAGCGCTTTTATGCAGGGGGTGCGAACTCCGTTAGAGGGTTCGCACAGAGCAGACTGGGACCTCGCGTCCTTCAAGTGTTGGATCCGGTGCGTCTCATGACTGTGAGCAGCACGAGTGTTACCGCCGCATGCACACCAGCCCAGGTCATGGACCTGTCGTGTGATGCCACACCGCTTGGAGACGCCGGCTTCATCCCGCGCCCCACGGGCGGGACGCGACTTCTGGAAGCCAATCTCGACATCCGCTTCGGGATCTCAAGCTCATTCGAAGGCGTGGTTTTTGCCGATGTAGGGCAGGTCTGGGCCGTCAAAGAGCGTGCGGCGCTTGCCGATCTCGAAATCACTCCGGGCGCCGGCGTGCGTTACCTGAGCCCCATCGGCCCAATCCGGGTCGACGTGGCGTATCGTTTTCGCGGCGGGCAGGCGCTCTCCGTAGTGACGTCACAGATCAGGCCGTTCGACCCGAGCGTGGACAACGAAGAAGCGAAGCTCAGCATCAACGGGGTTTTTGCGCCTTATGTAAGGACGAAGAACATCGCGCTGCTCACTCCGACGGTGCTCTTCGGGCACTCCTCCTCCTGGTCGCTCAGGCGTTTTCAACTCCACATCTCCATCGGACAGGCCTTCTAGTGGGTTCGGAGCACGAGGAACCGGTGGCGGGTGCGCCGGAGATCTCGCAGCCCGAAGCCGGCTCGGAAAGCGGCGACCCCGTGCTGCGACGCCGGGGTCGCAAGCGTGAGGCCGCACGGCGGGTGATGCGTTGGGCTGGTGCTGGTGTGTTGAGCGTTTTGCTGTTCGCGACAGTGATGGTGCAGAGCGGGCGAGGCCAACGAATGCTACTGGACGGGGTCCTCAGCCGTGCGGAGGACGCACTGCTCGGCACACTCGAAGTGCAGGGTGTGCGGAGCGGCACGCTCCTTACGGGCGCAACGCTGACGAACGTGACACTTACGGCCGAGAACCATCGACGACTCCTCACTGCGGACTCCATTCAACTCCGGTATTCCCCTGTCGCGCTCTTCGCGGGTGCCCCCGAGGTGTCTTCACTCGTGGTGTGGGGACTCGACCTGGAGATCTCGCGACTCGCCTCGGAGGAGAGAGTGAACATCACTCGCCTGCTTCGGCCCAGAGTCGACTCCGACGGAGTCGATAGTGTTTCTGGTGGCCCGACAGAGCCTATCCGTTTTGGGCGCATCGGGGTCCGTGAGGGTGTGGTTCAGATTTTGCACCCGGCGAGCGAAGACGGGAGAGGGACCACGGTCGAGTCGCCTGACGGTGAGGGCCGGCTAGACCGGCTCGCGTTCGAGGCGATCGACTTCGATTTAGAGGACGCCGAGCTCGATTTGAGCGGGGGTGACGAATACCTCCGAGCCAGGCTCGCTTCCCTTTCAATGGATGCTGCGATTCTCGCCGAACCACTCCGGGTCGATGAGGCGTTCGGGGAACTCACCTTCGGGCGGGGTGGCATCAGAGTGGAATCGGGGGCGTTCAGACTTCCTGGGTCACTTCTTCGTGGCGACCTCTCGGTGGGGCCGCGGGAGGGCGGTGACGTGTGGATTTTCGAGTCGGCGGCCGAAACGGATGGAGCGGGAGATCTCACTGACTTCGCGTGGATCGACCCGCGCATTCCGGCGGGCTCATTCAGGGGCGCGGCGAGCGTGCGTGTCGACGGCGACGTCGAAGTCCGCTTCCAGGACTTCGAGATGCAGGTGGAAGAGAGCACGCTCACTGCCACGGGCACGGCCCGATTCGGGCGTGAACTCGTGTTCGAGGACCTGGACCTCACCGCCAGCCCAGTCAATATCGATCGCATCGAGCCGTGGGTTCCAAGAGAAGCCCCCCTCAATGGCTGGTTGAGCGGGGAGGTTCGCATCAACGGGACGCTCGCCAGAACGGTGGCGACGGGACGGCTGACACTGGTCCCGAGCGGATATGGGGGTGCGGCCACCACCGCCGACTTCAGTGGCACGTTGTTTAGTGGAGTGAACCCAGGAGCCTCGGGATTCGAGGCTCGGATGAACCCGGTGAACTACGAGCTGGTCGAGGCGTTCTTCCCGGCTATCCTCATGGAAGGCACTGGCACGCTCAATCTGGACATCTCGGGAAGAGTGGACGATGCGCTCCGTTTCGTGGCGGATGCCACGCATCGAACGGATGGCCTTATGGAATCGCGTGCTATCGCTCGCGGGGCGGTGCGCCGGACCGATACAGGTGAGTGGATTCTCGACGTACAAGGGGATTTGGCTCCCCTTTCGTTGGGCATGTTCTCTGCGATGAGCCCGGACGTCGACCTGGGTGGGACGCTTACCGGGACATGGCGTGCGGAAGGACGGCTCAGGGACGTGAGCATCAGGGCCGCCCTCGACGCCGCAGACGGGCGTGTACTCTTCGACGGCGTGTTCGACATGCGTCGGCCAGGCTCCTTCTACCGGTTCGACGCCACCGCGGAGGAGATCTCGCTCTCTACGATCACCGGTCGGCTTCCTGCACCGTCGTTTTGGTCTGGGGGACTGTCCATGGAAGGGAGGGGGGTCCGCCTGGATTCGATGGACGCCGCGGCGACGCTGACGTCGACACGGGCGCGAATCGGCGGATTGCACGTGGATACTGTCACCGCGCACATGAGAGCGTCGGCGGGAATCCTGACTGTGGATAGCCTGGACGCTCTTCTGGGAGGCGTCCGCCTCACAGGGAACGGCCGCTTGGGTATGGCAGCTCCGCTGGACGGCGAGGCGCACCTCGATTTCTCGACCGAATCGCTCGCCGGACTCCGGCCTTTGTTGCTGGGGGACACCGTGATCGCCAAGGACACGCTAACCGCGATCGAGACCACCCTCTTGGCATGGGACGGCGTAGAAGTCGATGCTTTGCCAGACACGATCGACGTGCGTATGCACGGTGTGGCGAACGGTAGTGTGCGACTCGTGGGCTCGGTGGACGCGCTCAACGTAGAACTCACCATGGACGTCCGCCAAGCCATCTACGGTCACAACCAAGCCGACAGTGCGCACCTCCGGATGACGGCCCGGGACCTGCCTGCGTTGGACGGCGCGTGGGACGTCGTCCTCGATATGCATGGCGTGGAGTGGGAAGGTCGATCGTTCACGTCTGCCCATTTTGATGGAGACATGATCTCGAGAGCTGGAGCGGCGTTTTTGGATGTGGTTCGTGGCCCTGGTGAGGAGATCCAAGGACGTGGGCGATTCGCTTTCGATTCGCTTGGTGGGGGACTTGCCCTCGATGAGGTAACGGCGAGCGTCGACTCCCTCGTGTACTCGCTGGCTCGCCCCACGGAGCTGAGGTGGGATCGAACATCCCTAGTTGTGGATGATCTGGAAATCACACGACCCGGCGATGACCCCATGCGCTTGACCGCTGCGGGGAGTCTGTCTCGCAGTGGAACGTCGGATTTCGACCTGGTCGTAGAGGGCCTTCACCTCGGGCGGGTCGCCCGCATGCTGGAAATGGACGACTGGACCGGCGGTGGACACGCCGACTTCACGTTGTCTGTAGATGGGGTCGCTGAGGATCCCGCGATCTCGGCTCAGTGGGCCATCGAGGACCCGGTGCTTCAGGATGTCCAACTGTCACGGTTGGCCGGTGAACTGACATACGCTGGCCAGGAGGCGCAGGTGGCGACGAGTGCCTGGTCGGGCGATCACGAGGTCTTCGCCGTGAGCGGGCGCGTGCCGTTGGATCTCGCGTTGAGCGAGGTCTTGGACCGCACGCCTCCAAGGGTGATGGACCTGGCCGTGCGCGCCGACTCGTTGGATGCTTCCCTGGCGTTGGCGTACTTCCAGGTCCTCGAGGATGTAGTGGGGATCGTCGATGGTTCGGTGACCGTGAGAGGCACGCTCGACGCCCCTCGGCCCGATGGCGAGATGACGCTCGCCGGAGGAGCCTGGTCCATTGACGCGCTCGGCGTGCGCCACGCTGACGTGACTGGTGCGCTGACGCTGAATCCGGATCGCACGGTGACCGTCGATCTCAGTTCCTCGGCAACCGGACAGTCCACGGTGAGCGGAACAGTCACGCTGGTTCCACTCCGCAATCCTGGACTCGATCTCTCGTTTGCCTTTTCCAACTTCCAAGCGGTCAATCGACTCGACATGGAGGGCAGGATCAGCGGCGACCTCTTGCTCAGGGGCCCCTTCGGGAGACCTCGGGTGACCGGGGCCCTGCAAGTGGATGCGGGCACACTCTTCGTGAACGAGTTCGCGCGGAACGCGGAAGTTGTCGACTTGTCCGATCCGAGGCTGTTTGGAGCAGACACGACTGTTTTCGAGACCCAATCACTCATTCGGGATATCCAGAACCCCTTTCTACAGAGTCTCACTGTGGAAGTCGATCTCTCGGTCCCGCGCGATACGTGGATGCGGTCAGAGGAAATGTCCATTGAGATGGGTGGTGATCTGTTTGTGCGGTACGATCGCATCCAGAGAGACATCGTCCTCGTTGGGGAGCTGGAAGCTCTTCGGGGATCGTATTCTGTGCTCGGACGCACCTTCGACGTGACCGGTGGAACCGTTGGTTTTGCGGGGATCCCCGGTGTAAATCCCGTGCTCGACATCCAAGCGATGAGTAGGATTCGACGCCGGTTCGTGGAGGCGCTCGAGGTAAACGCGACCGTGGAGGGAACGCTCACACTTCCGAGAGTTACGCTTGCCACGGAAGAGGCGGGCGTGGCTGAGTCCGACCTCATCAGCTACCTGATTTTCGGCCGGTCGAGTTCCGAGTTGGCTACGGGTCAGCAGAGCTTCTTGGCGGGAGCAGCTGGGTCAGTGGCCGGCGCGGCCACCGGTGCCATTACGACCCTCGTGTCCGGCGCCGTGGCGAGTCAGCTTGGTGCCGCCCTCTCGCAGGGAATCGGTGTGGACTATTTGTCGATCACTCAGGCTGGCAACGTTGGATTCGCCTCCGGGATCACGAACTCACAGATCGAGATCGGACAGTACGTGGGGCAGGACGCCTTTATCGTCTTGGTCTTCCGTCCGCTGCAGGCTCGGCAGAGCGGCGGGAGCCCCTTCGGAGGTGCTCGACTAGAGTGGGCTCTGAACGACGACTACACCGTCGAAGGGTTCTTTGAGGATCGATTCCTGAGGAGTGGTAGCATCGGGCTGAGCGGGTTGGGTATCGCGCCGTCCCAGATCCTCGGAGTCTTCATTTTCCGAGAGTGGGGATACTAGCCGAGGCCTGACGCTAAGGCCCAGGATCGCTCCTCCGCGCCCCATTCCGCCGGCATCACCAGCAGAGGAGCTGGTGTTTTTCGAAGTGACCCGCGCGGAGCGGGTGTGGAGAGCCGCTCGCCTTGACCCCCGCGCCAGATGGGGGACGCCGTCGCTCTACACAAGCGGATTGAACCCGCCCACCCCCGGCCGTTAACTTCCCCTGCTATGGCAAAAACTTCCAAGTCGGCCACCGCCGCGTCCGAGAAACTCATTGTCCGCGGTGCCCGCGAGCACAATCTGCGGAACATCGACGTCGAGCTGCCTCGTGAAAAACTGGTCGTAATTACCGGTCTTTCAGGCTCAGGGAAGTCATCCCTGGCGTTCGACACGATTTACGCCGAGGGCCAACGCCGGTACGTGGAGTCCCTGTCCGCTTATGCGCGTCAGTTCCTGGGGCTCATGGAGAAACCCGACGTCGACTCGATCGAAGGTCTGTCGCCGGCCATCTCTATTGAGCAGAAGACGGTCAGCCGAAACCCGCGCTCAACCGTTGGCACGGTCACGGAGATCTATGACTACCTCCGGCTTCTTTGGGCTCGGGCCGGTACACCCCACTGTCCCACTTGCGGTGACCCGGTCATCCGGCAATCTGCCACGCAGATTGTGGATCAGCTTCTGGCCTTGGAGGAGGGGAATCGAATAGAGGTTCTCGCTCCCCTGGTTAGGGGGCGGAAGGGTGAATTCGTCATCATGTTCGAGAAGGCGCGGAAGGAGGGTTTCGTCAGAGTCAGAGTCGACGGCAAGACGTATGACCTCACTGAACCTCCGCAGTTGAACCGGTACGAGAACCATGACATTTCAGTTGTTGTTGACCGGCTCGTGGTGCGCGAAAAGGATCGGGAGCGTTTGGCGGACTCCGTGGAGACGGCGCTTCGTACGGGCGACGGGATCATGGAGGTCATCGAGCACGTCAAGAAGAGTGATCCGGTCGAACACGTGTTCAGCGAATACTATGCGTGCGATACGTGTGGGACGAGTCTGCCGGAGCTTGAGCCGCGTCAGTTCTCGTTCAATTCTCCTTATGGCGCTTGTGAAGACTGTGGCGGGTTAGGAACCAGAAAAGAGGTCAATCCCAACCTCCTGACAGCGGACCCGTCCGTGTCCATCCTGGAAGGCGTCATCCTTCCCTGGGGTGACCCGTCCGGCCACCTGCGGCGCTCCGTGATCCCCGGTCTGGCTGAGGCGTACGAGTTCGACCCGAACACGCCTTGGGGCCAACTCGAAGACGATGTCCGCCACGCGGTGCTCCACGGCTCCGGCGACATGAAGATCCGGTTCCCGTACAAGTCGGGTGCGGGCGAGTTCGATGGGCATTACCAGGACAAGTGGGAAGGTGTGCTGGAGAACGTGGAGCGGCGTTATCGCGAGACACAGTCGGAAGTCGTCAGGAACCAGCTGGACGACTACATGTCGACACTCTCGTGTGGAACCTGTTCGGGGACCCGCTTGAAGGCATCGTCCCGTGCCGTGACGATCGGCGGAAAATCGTTGGGAGATGTCGTCGAGATGTCCATCGGGGGCGCGGCTGCCTTCATCGATGGATTGCCAGTACAAGCCCGTGGCGAGAAGCCCAAGAAGTCGAGGAAGAAGAACCCCATTCGGCCGCTTCCAGCGGAGATCGCTGGACCCATCCTCAAAGAGGTCGGTGAGCGCCTTCGTTTCCTTCGGGATGTGGGTCTGGAATACCTCACGCTTGGCCGCTCTGCCGGGTCCTTGTCGGGTGGAGAGGCACAGCGAATTCGACTCGCGACTCAGATCGGAAGCCAGCTGGTCGGCGTGCTCTACATCTTGGACGAGCCTTCTATCGGACTGCACCAGCGTGACAACGCCCGGCTGCTTGCCACGCTGCAGCACCTTCGTGATCTCGGAAACACCGTCGTTGTCGTCGAACATGATGAGGACACGATCCGAATGGCGGATTACATCGTGGATCTCGGGCCCGGCGCAGGTCGCCATGGGGGAGAGGTCGTCGCGAGTGGGAACTATGAGGAGCTCATGGAGTCAGAGCGTTCCCTCACCGCCGCGTACCTCCGGGGGGATCGCGAAATCGCCGTCCCGAAGGAGCGCCGGCCTCCCTCGCCGGAACGCATACTCACCGTGCGCGGAGCACGGGGAAATAACCTGCAGAAGATCGACGTCGGCTTCCCCTTGGGGGCGTTCATCTGCGTGACCGGAGTCAGCGGATCCGGAAAATCCACACTGGTGAACGAGACGCTCTACCATGCCCTCGCGCGCCTCTTCTATCGCAGTAAGCTCGTGTCAGCCGGCCACGACGCGATCCACGGGCTCGAACTCATCGACAAGGTCATCGATGTCGATCAGTCGCCCATTGGTCGCACGCCGCGTTCGAATCCGGCGACGTACACCGGGCTCTTTACGCCGATTCGCGAGCTCTTCGCGAATTTGCCCGAGTCCCAGATGCGAGGCTACGGGCCGGGGCGCTTCTCCTTCAATGTGAAGGGCGGCCGTTGTGAGGCGTGTTCGGGCGACGGCCTCGTGAAGATCGAGATGCACTTCTTACCGGACGTGTACGTGCCCTGTGATGTCTGTCGCGGTCGTCGATACAATCGCGAGACCTTGGATGTCTACTACAAGGGTAAGAACATCGCGGACGTGCTCGACCTGACGGTCGAGGACGCTCTCGATTTCTTCGAGCCGGTCCCTAAGATCAAGATCAAGCTCCAGACGCTTCACGACGTCGGACTTGGGTATGTGCACCTCGGTCAGTCCGCCACAACGCTGTCGGGTGGTGAGGCGCAACGCGTGAAATTGGCGACCGAGCTTTCGAAGAAGGCCACAGGCCAGACGTTGTACATCCTTGACGAACCCACCACCGGATTGCATTTCGAGGACGTTCGCGTTCTGCTCGACGTCCTGCATCGGTTGGTCGACCTCGGAAATACAGTTGTCGTGATCGAGCACAACCTACACGTAGTAAAGACCGCTGACTGGGTCATCGATCTCGGCCCTGAAGGTGGAGCGGGTGGTGGCCGTATCGTCGTGGAAGGAACGCCTGAGGAAGTGGCTAAGGTGAAAGAGTCCTACACAGGCCAGCATTTGGCGCCATTGTTGGAGTCCTAGGCTGCTTGTGGGGGGCACGCTGCCCGTCCAGCGCGGGTAAGTACTGCAACGCAGCAGAAGACGCTTTACCTTTAATGGTCCCGGTGGCTTGGGGTAGCAGGACAATCGCCCGGTAAGAAACCGGGATTCGCGCGGGGCCGTAGGGTTCGGTCCTAGATACGGAATCGACATTCCGCCCCGCGGAGACTCAGAGAACGGAGACGGTCATGGTAACCCGAGAGGATCTTGAGAGCTTCTTGATTCGTATGGACATCGAGTATGAGGAGGTCGACGAGGGTATGTACCTTGTACGGGGCCATAACAGTGGACTCCCCGTAGTCGTCCATCACGCCGACGCACTCTTGCTGATCCGCATGAAGCTCATGGATCTTCCCGAGACGCTCGCGTCCGAGATGGAGCTCTATCGGACGCTACTGGAGCTCAATGCGACGGACGTCGTGCATGGCGCTTACGGCATCGAAGAAGGCGAGTTGATCTTGAGCGATACGCTCGAGCTCGAAACGCTCGACTTCCATGAATTGCGTGCATCGATGGAATCCATCGAGTTGGCTGCAACAGGTCATATGGAACGCGTTCGTGCGCTGGCTGGCGTCGCTGCCGCTGACAGCAGCGCGGCCGAAGGGGCGGAGGGTTAATCGATGAGCATTTTCACAAAATTCTCGACGATGATTAAGTCGAACATCAATGATCTCATCTCTCGGGCTGAAGATCCTGAGAAGATGTTGAACCAGATCATCATCGACATGCGGGACCAGCTGGCGAAAGCCAAGCGCGAAGTTGCGGCGGCCATTGCTGACGAGCGCAAGCTCAAGGCGCAGTTGGACGATGAGGTGAAGCAGTCCCGGGATTGGGAGCATCGGGCGATGCTCGCGGTTAAGGAGGGACGTGACGATCTGGCTAAGCAGGCGCTGATCCGCCAGCAAGAGCACGCCGAACGCGCGCGCGTCATTCAGCAGACATGGCAGGCGCAGGCGGGTGAGACGGAGAAGCTCAAGGGTTCGCTCCGTCAGCTCAACGACAAGATCGAGGAGGCCAAGCGCAAGCGGAACCTCCTGATCGCCAAGCAGAAGAGAGCGCAGGCCCAGCGCCGTATTCATGAGACCATGTCTGGTCTTTCAGACACGTCTGCGTTCGAGGCGTTCAACCGCATGGCGGACAAGATCGAGGACGAGGAGCGCAAGGTCATCGCGCACTCCGAGGTTACAGAGGCGCTCGGTGGCGACTCGCTCGAACAGGACTTCCTCAAGCTCGAAGCCGGCGGGGACGCTGGCGGTGCGGACCTCGAGGACAAGCTCCTCGCGCTCAAGAGCCAGATGGGTCTTATCGGTGAAGGCTCGGAAGAGGTCAGGCAACTGGAAGCGGGTGACGCACCCGCCGCGGCCCAGGCTGCTCCGGCAGTCCAGGAAGCGCAGGTCGAGGAGGTTTCCGAGGAGGAGGCTGCATCGATTCCAGAGGCTGAGTTGCTCTCGGAATTCGAGTCGCTCGGAGAGAACAACGTAGACACCTGATTCCATCGGGTCGTTCACGCGAAAAATGAGGGGGAGCGTTCTTCGGAACGCTCCCCCTTTTGTTTTTACCGGGGCTCGTCATCTTTGGGCGACAACGGCCCGAGTCATCGCGCGGCACTTCTTTTTACTGCACAGGTCCAGCAATGAGCACTGTCTTCCTGAACGGCGAGTTCCTTCCCAAAGAGGAAGCCAAGATCTCTCCCGACGACCGCGGATTTCTCCTCGCCGACGGTTTGTACGAGGTCACCCCGTTCTACCACGGTTCCCCGTTCGGGCTCGACAGACACCTGGAGCGGTTGGAAAAGGGTCTCGCCTGGATACGCATCGACTATCCTGTTGATGGCTTGGAAGCGATGCATCGTCGGTTAATCGCAGAGAACGGACTTGCCGACGCGCCGACATCTTTGGTTTATCTGCAGATCACGCGCGGCGCTGCGCCGCGCACTCATTACTTCCCGAAGGACCCCGTCCAGCCGACGGTCTACGCCTATGCGAAGACCTGGGACCGCCCCACGGATGAGCGTTGGACCGAAGGCTTCACCGCGGCAACTGTGCCGGATCGTCGCTGGAGCCGTGTGGACGTGAAGACGATCGGCCTGCTGCCCAACGCGATGGCTTTCCAGGAAGCGATCGACCAGGGTGCTGATGATGCGATCCTCGTGCGAGATGGAGTGGCTATCGAGGGTGCCCACATGAACGTGTGGGCGGTCATCGATGGCGTGACGGTCACCCACCCTAAGACCAACCACATCCTACCCGGCATCACACGAGCCGTGGTCCTTGAACTCGCTGCCAAGCATGGGATCGCGCATGAGGAACGCCCGATTCAGCTCGAAGAACTGCGTCGAGCGTCCGAGGTCTTCTACACCGGTACGACCGGCGAAGTGAAACCGTGTGTCCAAGTGGACGGCCGGCCGGTGGGCGACGGCACCGTTGGTCCAGTGGCTCGACACCTGTCGGACCTGTTCCGAGCCTATGTCGAGGAGACGAAGGGTGCGGCGGTCGGGACCGAGTAGTGAGGCCGAGCGGCTGACCCGCCTGAGGCACCTCGCCGTGCGCGCAATGGCGGCCACTCCTGCTCGTCCTGAAGGGATGCGCATATCGGGTGCCGGACTTCTGATTGGGCTCAGTGCCGTGATGGGTACCTCACGCCTACTGGGTAGCTTCCTCGTATGGCGTGGAACCGGGCGCTCCGCTCACGTTCGTGGGTGTGGCTGTGCTTCTTGGCACGGGAGTGTTAGTTGCCTGCATTCGACCCGCGATCCAAGCGACGGCGGCGGGTCCGATCGAGGTACTCAAGGCGGACTAGCCTTGAGGCCCCCGGGTCATTGGCGTCAGTCTTCCCTGCGGGGCGGTTCTCCCTCGAACCTGAACCGGACCCGTCGGCCCTCGGGGTCTTCTGCGACGATGAAGTAAGCCGGCGCTCCGGTATTCAGGCCGCCATCCTCGTCGAGTGCTTCGCGAGTTGGAATCAGGAACAGGCCCGAGACGTCTAAAGTGTCCTGAGCCTCTGTGAGGCCCATGTCACCAATGTCTGAGATCACACCTGCCTCGAACATGAGCGGCCGGTCGTAGTTGAGCAGAATGTCTGCGGCGAGGGGCGGTACTCCGGGCACCGCGATCGTGCCCCCGACGATGAGTAGATCGGGCACTCGTCGACCGTTGTAGGCGAGCTCTTCATAGTCGTCTGGGCTGTAGTCGGCGTACCGGCCGGTAGCGATGGCATCGAGCGCACTCAGGATGCCTACGAAGTTCGTCTTCCGGAGATGCTGCTTCTGGGGGTCGTCCGTGTACCCGCCTGACTCGATCAACACTGTGCTCGCACCCCACTGGCCCATGAGATCGCCGAAGGCACGCGGATTGAACGTGTCGTCGTATTTCGCGATCTGACCGCCGACCAGTGGGTCCATCGCCTCGATGATCAACGAGGCGACCTGCATTGCACGACGTCGTTTCGCGTCGACGTCGCGGGCTTCGTTGAACGCGGGGGCCAGCAGCGCGATCGCGACTCCTCGGTCCGTTGTGCCCACGCGAACCGCCGCCCCCTGGTCGTGCAGATTGAATCCGAAGTCGGGTTGGAGGGCGTCGTTTACCGCCTTGAGCGTCCGTCCCTCGGGCGTCTGGAGTCGACGAGCGTCGCGGTTCACATCGATCCCTTGTGCGTTCCTTCGCTGGAAACGCTCCGCGCCATCCGGGTTGAGCATGGGGACCATGTGGATCGTCGCGCCTTGGGCGATACGTCGAACCAGCGGGTGATCACCGCGCTCATGGAAGAACCGTACGATGTCTGCGAGTGACATCGACGCGGTGCTTTCGTTGCCGTGCATTTGTGACCACAGCAGGACCGTCGTCGGGCCCGAGCCGAACGTCAGATGGCGGATCTCCCGGCCCTCGGAGCTCTCTCCTGCGACCCGAGACGACACGTTGCCCCCCAGGAATGGGGCCACCGCGTTCCAATACGTGTCATGGTTGAAGCGTCGATCTTCGAGTCCTGGGACCCTTGTTCCGGAGTACAGATCGATCAATGCGGCGGCGGTGGTCGTGCCGGCAGTCGTGGCATGTGGCTCAGGGCTAGGACTTGCTGCGGACGCCGTCGATGCAGGTGCGGCACCGGTGCTACCCCCGCAGGCAGCGAGGAAAACAGCTCCGAACAGCGCGAGAGTCTTCATCAATTGTAGATCAGGTAGGGGGCACGCAATACTTCGAATGCGGACGTCTGAGCGTCCCACGTGGAGACCAATGCGGTGAAGCTCTCTTCAGCGTCCAGCCCAATCCGCAACTGATCTGTTCCAGCAAGCCGGTCGAAGTGTCCCACGCTCCACGACCAATCGTCGCCGGACATCGCTCGTGCCTCGATCAGCATGGCGACCGCAGCCTTCGAGGCATCGTAGTTCGTTGCGGATGGGACCAAGCGGACGCCCGACACTTCCTGGCCTTCGAACTTCCTGTCGCCGGCGTTGGAGGGCGTAAATGTGACTGCCTCGAAGCTGACCCCTTCCAGGTTATACCCGTTCAGGGCCTCAGCGAGGGCGGGGCCGTCCAGCCACGGTGCGCCGATCCATTGAAAGGCTCGCTCGGTTCCGCGCCCGACCGACAGAGGCGTGCCTTCAAAGAGACACGTGCCCGGATAGGCCAGCGCGCTTTCTTGGGTCGGGATGTTCGGGGACGGGGCCACCCAAGGCAGTCCAGTCTCTTCGAAGGTCATGGAGCGCCGCCAGCCCTCCATGGGCACGACCGTGAGATCCACGTCGATGCCGAATTCGCCGACGAACATGCGAGCGAGTTCACCCGCGGTCATGCCGTGTCTCATTGGGACGGGGTACAGCCCGACGAACGTCGAGTATTCCGGATCCAGCACATTGCCCTGCACCGCGTCCCCTCGGATGGGGTTCGGGCGGTCGAGAACCACAAAAGGGACACCGTTCTCACCAGCCGCTTCCATCGCGTAGGCCATGGTGGAGACGTAGGTGTAGTATCGAGCGCCGATGTCCTGCATGTCGAAGACCAGAACGTCCACACCTTCCAGCATCTCAGGCGTGGGACGGCGTGTCTGTCCATACAGTGAGTGGATCGTGAGTCCGGTCTTGTCGTCGACCCCGCTCTCGATGTGAGCTCCCGCTCGTTCCTCACCGCGGATGCCGTGCTCCGGACCGTAGAGGGCCACGAGATCCATATCTGGTGACTCGTGGAGTGCGTCGATCATGCTTCCGAACTCCCGCGGGGCTCCAGCTTCCTGCTCGAAGTCTCGAAAATAGACGCCCGTATGATTCGTGAGCAGCCCGACCCGTTTCCCACGGACGAGATGCAACGAATCGCTGATCAGGACCTCGATGCCGGAGCGGACACCAATGGCAGCGTCCTGTCCTGTGCTTTCCGCGGCGTCTCCACCCGGAACGCCGCACGCTCCTAGGGTAAGACACAGCAGGAAAGTGAAGCAGGATTGTGACGTTTTCGGGTAGCCGGTACCTTCTCGACCGTCCCAGACTCGGCGCTGCGCGCGCCCACGATTTGTCTTTTTCATAGGGCAAGCTTCGGGGTCGCGTCCGATGCCGTCAACGCAAGCGAATTCCACCTACTCGAGTCGCCTCTACGCGATGCTGTCAATCCAAGCCCGTCCCGACCCGTTCACGCCTAGATCGCATAAGGTGTGGATCTTGGCCCTGGGCCTCGTCTCCTGTGGGTCACCGACCCCCATGGTGACGCCAGAACCGGCCGCGAGCCCGCCCGTTCCGGCCGAATCACCAGAGGTTCAGGACTCCTTAGGCCTCGAACAAAGTCCCTCTGGTCCACCTGTGGAGCCGATGATCCATCCGGAGCCTCTGGCTCGAGATCTGGATACCGGAGCCGCTTGGGTAGAGCGCACGCTTAGGGAGATGACCGTCCGCGAGAAGGCTGGGCAGTTGATCATGCCGTGGGTGCTCGGCGACTTCGCTCCGGAGGGCTCTTCTAGCCACGACCGGGTGCTCGACTACATCGAGGAAGAAGGGATCGGGGGTGTGATCATGTCCGTCGGCTCGCCCACCGAGGTGGCCGCGAAGCTGAACGATTTCCAGGTGCACTCGAAATACCCACTCCTCGTAGGGGCCGACCTCGAGACGGGTGCGGGCTTCCGCATGCGAGGGGCCGTGCAGATGCCGGGGACGATCGAACTCGGTGGGGCCACCGACTTTCCTTCCCTCATGGCGCTGGGCGCAGCGGGAGATACCGAGCTTGCCTACGTCATGGGCCGTGTGACGGCGGTGGAAGCACGAGCAGTGGGCATCCACGTGCCGTTCGCTCCCGTTCTGGACGTCAACAACAACCCAGACAACCCCGTGATAAACGTCCGCTCGTTTGGAGAGGATCCAGCACAGGTTGCCGCACTCGGTGCAGCGTTCGTGCGCGGAGTGCAGGAGAACGGAGGCATCGCTACAGGGAAGCACTTTCCCGGACACGGTGACACAGATGTGGATTCCCACATGGCCCTCCCCCTGATCACTCACGATCGCGCTCGAATGGATTCGGTCGAGTTATTCCCGTTCCAAGCTGCGATCGATGCGGGTATGGGTGCGGTGATGACCGCTCACATCTCGGTGCCCTCGCTGAACAATGGCCTCAGGGATCCGGCGACGTTGTCTGCCGCAATTCTCACCGATTTGTTGCGGGAAGACATGCACTTCGACGGCCTCCTTTTCACAGATGCCATGGACATGAGTGCCATCGCGCGTCAGCACAGTGCTGAAGAAGCCGCTGTGCGAGCCTTTGAGGCCGGGGCCGACGTCATCCTTATGCCGCCCTCGCCAAAGCGTGCGGTGGACGGGATCGTGGCAGCTGTCGAGTCGGGGCGCATTTCCGAGGCCCGTCTGGACGATTCCGTGCGGAGACTGCTCGAGACCAAGGCCGGAATGGGACTTCACGAGGAGCGCACGGTGCCCATTGAGGGTGTCTTCGAAAGTGTCGGCATACCGGAGCATGTCGAAGCAGCCGGAAGAGTCGCTGAGGCGTCCATCACGGTTCTCAAGAACGGCGGGAATCTACTTCCGCTTCGGGGAACCCGAACGGCGCGGGTGATGTCCGTTTCCTACCGACGCGAGTCGGACGTATTGGCGGGCCGCTACTTCAACCGACGGTTGCGTTCGACTTATCCTCGGCTGACGAACGCGAGCATCACCCGAGACTCGAACGTTGGGGTGTACGAAGGCCTCATGCGCCAGGCTCGCCAGCAGGCACTAGTGGTCGTCAGCACCTATGTGACTGCTGTCTCTTATCAGGGCTCGATGGCGCTCCCTGAAGAATTGATTGGCTTTATCGAGGACCTCGACGAAGCGGGAATCCCTCATGTGGTGGTCTCGTTCGGTAACCCTTACCTCGTCACCACCTTCCCGGACGTCCGCGCGTATATGCTTGCCTGGAGTGGGTCCGAGGCCAGCCAAAGGGCCGCTGCGGGTGCACTATTTGGTGAATTCGATATTGAAGGTCGAATACCGACGCGTATCCCACCGCTCTACGAGATCGGAGATGGATTGACGATTCCGAGCAAGGAAAACACCAGTGGTCGCAACTAACCCGGTGCGTGCCCTCGCGCTCACAGTCGTTTTGGTTGTCGCCGGGTGCTCCGGTCAGACGGGTACGGTCGTGCCGAAGCCCTTTGGTCGTATCAATGACTTGGACGACGACGCCCAGGAGTGGGTCGACGAGACCCTCGCGAGCCTCTCGTTGGAGGAACTCGTCGGGCAGCTCGTGATCGAGTGGATTCCCGGCGGCTACGTGTCGCCGAGCAGCCCGGACTTCGAACCCCTCGAGACATGGGTGGTCACGGACAAGATCGGCGGCGTGTCGCCTTCCATTGGAACACCCCACGCTTACGTCGCGAAGCTCAACGCCCTCCAGGAGCGGGCCGAGATCCCCCTGTTGATTACGGCGGACTTCGAGAACGGTGGGCCGGGGATGCGCATCAACGGGTCCTATGCCCTCCCATCCATGCTGCCGCAGGGCGGAGGGACGTCGTTTCCGCCGACTATGGCCTTTGGGGCGGTCAACGACGAGCGCTTCGCCTTCGAGTACGGCCGCATTACAGCCGTCGAGGCTCGGGCGACCGGCGTCCACCTGCTGTTCTCTCCGGTCTTGGACGTGAACAACAACCCCGACAATCCGGTCATCGCGAGTCGCTCGTACGGGGCCGATCCCCAGCTCGTGGCACGTATGGGTGCTGCGTTCATCCGGGGAGCGAAGGAGGGAGGGGCCTTCACGACGGGGAAACACTTCCCTGGGCATGGCGACACCTCGGTCGACTCACACGTCGATCTGCCAGTCATCCCGGCTGACCGGGCACGCCTGGATGCGGTCGAGCTCGTTCCCTTCGATCATGCGATCCAAGCGGGTGTGGACGCGATTATGACGGCACACGTGGCGCTGCCTGAGATCCTCGGGGTCGACGGTCCTCCGGCCACGCTTTCGCCTGACATCATGACGGGATTGCTGCGGGCGGATCTGGCGTTCGATGGCGTCTTGTTCACGGACGCCATGACCATGGGTGCGATCACGGATGCGTATGGCATCGGTGAGGCATCGGTCCGCGCTGTTGAAGCCGGCTCGGATGTCATTCTGTCGCCCAAGGATGTGTCAGCCGCGATCAACGCCGTGGTGGCGGCGGTCAATGCGGGTCGTATCAACCGCCGTCGACTCGAGAACTCGGCACGCCGGCTTCTCGAGATGAAGGCCAAACTCGGGCTGCATCGGAATCGCTTCGTGTCGTTGGATGCCGTAGACGATGTCGTGGGCTCGGGTGCACACCTCGCCTTCGCCGACACCGCTGCTGCGCGCTCCATGACGTTGGTACAGGATGACGCGGGCCTCGTGCCGATGCGAGCTGAAGACCCCGTCCGTACGGTCCATGTGCGGTACGCTCCGTCGACCTGGCTGTGGGCCAACCGCGCATTTGCGGCTGGGTTGCTCTCTCGGGTTCCGAGCGCTCGTGAGGTCCGCATCGACGAGCGCAGCGATGAGGCCGCTTACGAGGCGGCCGCGGCTGCGGTGGAAGGTGCCGACCGCGTGATCGTCAGCGTTTATCTCCACACACGAGCCGGCTCCGGAGCGGATGCGCTCCCAGAGCGCTTTAGCAGATTGGTGAACTCCAGCGCACGGCAGAGACCCACCGTCCTGTTGTCGTTCGCTAGCCCGTATTTGGTTCGCGCGCTTCCCGACGTGTCCAGCTACATGGTAGCCTGGGGCGACCGGGAAGTATCCCAACGCGCAGCGGTTGCGGCGCTCTTTGGTGAGGAGGCCATCACCGGTCGCCTGCCGATCCAGATCCCTCCGCTCTTCGATCTGGGTCACGGGTTGAATCGAGACAAGGTGACGACCCGGGTCGTGACTCGCGTGGTGGATGACCCGCTTGTTGCGGCGGGAATCGTTGCACGCACGGGTGAAGGTGGGATCTCCGGCCAAGATCAGACGGTAGCCGATCCGGCTTCCGTCGGGATGTCTTCCGAAGGACTCGCGAGAGTCGATTCCATCATCAGGGCCGGACTCGACGACTCTGCCTTCTCTGGCGCGACTGTGGCGATCGGCCGGCACGGACGACTCGTGAAGCTCGACGCGTACGGCGAACTCGCATACGGGAGTGGGCGTCCGACCACCACAACCTCGATCTGGGACATGGCGTCTGTCTCGAAGGTTGTGGGGACGACGACTGCAGCCATGATGCTCGTTGGTGACGGGGCCCTCGATCTCGATGCGCCCGTGGTTCAGTATCTGCCATGGTGGTCCAGAGGGGACGAACGAAAGAACCAGATCACCGTGCGGCAACTGCTGATTCACCGGACGGGCCTGCCGCCTTTCCGTCGGTGGTTCTTCGACCACGAAGGACTCGAGGCCTACAAGAACGCAGCAGCGGACGAGCCGCTCGACATGGATCCGGGTCTCGAGACCATCTACTCGGATATCGGCATCATGACGTTGGCGTGGGTCATCGAAGAAGTATCGGGCCAGACGCTCGATGCGCTCCTCCAAGAGCGACTGTGGGATCCGCTGGGAATGGCCGAAACTCGATACCGGCCGGACGCTTCCTTGAAGCCGCGTATCGCCGCGACCGAGGTAGACACGCTCTGGCGTGACGAGCTCGTGTGGGGCCGAGTACACGACGAGAATGCGGACGCTATGGGTGGTGTGGCTGGCCATGCCGGGCTGTTCAGCACTGCCGTGGACCTGTCCGTCTTCGCCCAGATGATGCTCAACGGCGGAGAGTCACCAGCCTGTCAGCCCGGTGATGATGCCGGAGTGCCGTGCCCACTAGGCCGAGGGATCGCTCAGCAGATCGTCGATCCAGGGGTGCTTTCGATGTTCACCACCCGGTTCGACGAGACGTCCACCCGAGGATTGGGCTGGGACACACCCGGCGAGCGATCGTCTGGGGGTGACTACGTGACCTCGAGTGCGTTCGGTCACACCGGGTATACCGGGACGTCCATCTGGATGGATCCCGAACTGGACGTGTGGGTGATCCTGCTCACCAACCGGGTCCACCCGAGCCGTGAGAATTCGAAACATGTACCGCTGAGGCGCGCTGTCGCAGACGCGGCTCTGCTCGCTATCACTGACCAGCCTGTGAGAAAGCGTACTCCGTGACGTTCCTCGATTGGGCCATAATCGCCCTCTGCTTCGCGTTCGCCGGCGCCATTGGGGTCGCGATGTCGCGGCGAGCAGGGTCCTCGCTGAGTGAGCACTTCCTAGGCGGTCGCTCACTTCCGTGGTGGCTCGACGTTATCTCGATGGGAGGCATGCTCCGGAAGCTCGCAGAGAACGAAAACCGGGTCACCGTGGCCTATCAGACCTCCGGTAACATTGCGGTGTTCGACCACGAGGTCCGGCGCTACCTCGATTTCTCGCAAAGAGCGTCTAAAGCCGTCGGCCTCGGTGAACCGGGCGTTGTGAACGAGCTGTCCGACGGCATTCACCAGAACCTCGCCGGGAAAGACCCGGCGGATGTCGACATCGATGACGTCCAGGCCCTGAAGCGGATCATTCGGGAAACCGAGGCCATCGCAGGTCTGGAAGCATCTGGGCTGTCGGCCTCGAGTGGGCGGTTCTTGAACCTTCCGTTCTATCAGACGGGGAAGGTGAAGAAGGACCCCATCTCTTCCGCCGACGTGGACATTGTCCTCGAACTTCTGAATGAGAAGCGTCCCTCCATCATCTTCGCTGCGGGAGACCTGTCCGATCCCCACGGGACCCATCGCATGTGTCTCGAAGCGGTTGAGGCGGCGCTCGCCCTGTTCGAAGGCGATCCGCCCGAACTCTGGCTTTATCGTGGGGCCTGGCAAGAGTGGAACGTCAATGAAGCGACTGTGCTGGTTCCGCTCTCTGAAGAGGAGCTTAGAAAGAAGATCCAGGCGATCTTCAAGCACGAATCGCAAAAGGACTCGGCTCCGTTCCCGGGGCCCGATCCGAGAGAGTTTTGGCAGCGGGTTGTGGATCGTAACCGCGGGACAGCGGAGCTCCTGAGGGCGCTTGGACTTCCCGCGTACTATGCGATGGAAGCCTACGTCGCCCTGCGCGACGGTGTCCCCACTGAGACCCCGCAGGTTGCTACGGCTTCACTAGGCGAGGGTGCATCATGACCGGCTTCACCACACTCGATTTCTTCGTCCTAATCGTCTACCTGCTCGCTACCACCGCTTGGGGTGCATGGCTCGGGCGCGGCCAATCCGGCGGAACCGACTACTTCCTAGGGAGCCGGTCGCTCCCGTGGGTCGCAGTCATGCTTTCCGTGGTGGCCACGGAAACGAGTACGCTGACGTTCTTGAGTGTGCCGGGTGTGTCGTATGCCGGGAGTCTTGTCTTTCTGCAACTGACGCTCGGGTACCTGGCGGGTCGTGTCGCGGTATCCGCACTTTTTCTGCCCGCCTACTACCGGGGGGAACTCTCGACGGCTTACGCCCTCTTGGAAGATCGGTTCGGACTCGGGGCACGGCGCTTCACCTCGGCCATCTTTATGGTCACGCGGTTACTGGCCGATTCGGTGCGGTTGTTCGCCACGGCGATCCCGCTCGCACTGATCACAGGCTGGCCGTATCCGGTGTCGATTGCTGTGATCGGAGTGTTGACGGTGATTTACACGTACTTCGGGGGCATCAAGGCGGTGGTTTGGGTCGATGCCGTACAGATGGGATTGTACCTGCTTGGTGCACTAGTCACGCTCGTCGCCATTCAGGCGCTCGTGCCTGGCGGATGGGGTAGCGCATTAGCCGATGCCGATCTGGCGGGCAAGCTCCAGGTGATCGACTTCTCCTGGACCCTCACAACTGCATATACGATCTGGGCGGGTGTTCTTGGAGGCGCGGTGTTCACGATGGCCTCGCACGGAACCGATCAACTCATTGTCCAACGTCTGCTCACTTGCAGAGACCAGCGATCGGCCCAGAAGGCACTCATCGGTAGCGGAGTGGTGGTGATCTTCCAGTTCCTGCTCTTCTTGATGGTGGGAATCGGCCTGTGGGCCTTCTACGAGGGTGCCGCGTTCGATTCCACGGACGAGATCTTCGCGACGTTCATCGTCCAGCAGCTTCCGCCGGGACTGACTGGACTCCTGATCGCCGGGGTTTTCGCGGCGGCTATGTCGTCCCTGTCGTCATCTATCAATTCTCTCGCGTCCGCGACGGCCTACGACTACTGGGCTCCGCTGGCTGGAGCTCGCGACGACGAGGCTCGGATTCTCAAGGCTGGGAAGATCTTCACGCTGGTGTGGGCGGCGCTTCTGATTGGAGGTGCGACGCTGTTTATCCCGCTGTCCCAGGGCACCTCAGCTGTTGAGGTGGCTTTAGGAGTCGCCGCGCTCGTCTACGGTGGCCTGTTAGGAGTCTTCGCCCTGGGTGTCCTTACCACCAAGCCAGGGCAGACAGCGGCGATCATTGGGGTCGCGGTCGGGATCGGGTCGGTGACGCTTCTTCGAGGCGCGATGGCGTGGCCGTGGTACGTACCCACCGGTGCTACGATCACCCTGATCGTCGGGTGGCTCGCGGGCTTCGCGTTTCCCAAACGGTCTGTGTGATGCGGATCGTGGTGGGCGTGGATGGTGGGGGCACCAGCACGCGCGCTGTGGTTCTGGACGAGACGGGCCATGAGATGGCTCGAGCAGAAGGTCCGGGTGCCGTTGCGACCCTGGACGATCCGGGAGCGGTGTCCGCTGCAGTGGTATCCGTAGTGGCTCGGGCACTCGAAGATGCGGATGTCACCCTTCCGGTCGACGTGCTCTGGGCTGGACTCTCCGGTGCGGGCCGAGATGACGTCCAGGCTGCTGTGCGAGCGTCTCTGATGGAGGCCAGTCTCGCCGAGCGAGTCTTTGTCGGCACAGATGTGGAAGCGGCCTTCTCGGACGCGTTCCCGCTCGCCGAGCCAGGCATCCTGCTTATCGCAGGGACCGGCTCCATTCTGTGGGCGAGAAGCCCAGGCGCGCACATGATTCGTGTCGGCGGGTGGGGGCAAGACATGGGCGACGAAGGCAGCGGCTATTGGATTGGTCGTGAAGCTCTGCGGAGCGTGGCTGCCGCCGCGGATGGGCGCGGGCCTGAAACAGAGCTGACCGGGAAGGCTCTTGTGCACTCCAGCGGGCAGGAACCCGGCGACCTGATCGCGTGGGCGGCGTCGGCTTCGAAGTCAGACATTGCCGCACTGGCCCCCGCTGTCACGGAAGTCGCTGACGCCGGGGATGGGGTAGCCGAGCGAATTCTCTCGGAGGCTGTTGAAGAGTTGGTCGGCCACATTACCGTGGGCGTCGAGAGATCAGGCCCGTGGCAGAGTCGACCCACGCTTTGTGTCTGGGGTGGACTCGTGTGGAAAGGAGGACCGCTCCACAGACGCCTCAATGGCGCCGTCCAACAGCTGGCTGTGGATTTGGCGAGCCGCGAACTCGATCCGCCTGCAGGGGCGGCTCGCATGGCGCTCTCCGAACTCGGTGACCAGCCCTAGGGGCTCGGTGTCTTGGATGTTGCCTGTTCGGCAGGTCCGTCACAGGTGATGTGCCGATCCGGCAGGCCGAGGGCGACGTAACCTATTGATGCAGTTCACTTTGGCAGGTTCTTGGTGGCTTTCCTTTGGCACGGCCGTTGCACTTGGCTCCCGCGGGAAGTCAATCCAACTCGGGCGTCGGCTAGGCTGGTGCCCACCTCAAAAAGGAGCCCATCGTGGCCATCACCCAATACACCCTCCGGAACGCTCGTCCTTCTGCCCGACGTAGCATCGAAGAGGCATCGAATCGCCTGTCGCCTTTCTTTGAGGAAACACCCGCGGACCGGTCGGGCTTCGTCCCACCGGTCAACATCGCGGAGGGTAAGAATGAGCTGTCCCTTACCATCGAGTTGCCCGGAGTAAATGAGTCCGACCTGTCCATCGATCTCGAAAACAGCGTTCTCACGGTTTCTGGAGAAAAGGTCGAGATCAGGACCGAGGGCGAGGAGGAAATTCGCCATCACGTGCGCGAACGCCGGTATGGTGCATTCAAGCGCCGCTTCCAGCTTCCGCGGTCCGTTCAGACCGAGGGAATTGGCGCGCACTTCGAGAACGGTCTCCTCACCGTGACGCTCCCTAAGTCCGAGGAAGCTCAGGGCCGGAAGATCGAGATCGCGAAGAACTAGCTCGCGCCGCCGGTGGAATTGAAAGCGGGGTCCGGGCGTCAGCCCGGACCCCGCCGCTTTTCATCTAGATGTTGTCGCTAACCGTTCGGATCTAGGATCGCGTCGATGCGTTGGATCGCATCGTGGAAGTGCAGGAGTGTCGCACGGTGCGACATCCCATCTGCGCCGGTGGCGAGTTCACCCCGCAGCGCACCTAGCTGTCCCCGAACGAACGGGGCGATGTCGGTCTGAAGGGCGTCCTCGTCTTCCATCAGGACCCCCATGCGATCCAGATATGCACGTTGGAGGTTTCGGCGGTAGGTGTCGGTCTCGCCCCCACTCTGAGCTTCGGCCCATACACCGCCACGTAGGTCGTCGAGCATCTGCCCGAGCCCATACGCGTCGTTCCCATTAAACGCCTCCTGCTCGATCAGCCTCTTCATACGAGCCACGTTCAGCACCTGGTTCAGTGCAGACGACTGGCGGGCCCGTACCAAGTCCGTCGCGCCACTGCCTTGGAAACGGTCCAAGATGTCGGCGTTCAGCAGCCAAACGGGGGTCGCGAAGACCTGACGGTTCATGTACTCCATGGCCCGAGACTGCATGTCTCGCGGTACCATTTCGTACGGTACGCCGTCCTGATCCTGCCGTTTGCGGGTACGAACGACGCCCCCAAGGTTGTTCACGACGTGGCCGGTATATCGGTTCCACTGGCTGACCACGTTGTTGTACAGCTCCTGCAGCTGCGTGTAGTCCTCTCCGTCTTCACGGGTCCAGTCGCGTAGGTTGTCCGTGACGCGCTTGAGGTTCTCAACGCCATAGTCGGACGCACGCATCGCGTCGTCGCCAATCGCTTCCGAGAGTGCTGACGGATCACTCCCCGTCGAGCTGGAGAAGAGGTACGTGCGGTCTTCCTGCATGTCCGCGACGAAGTCCCGAAGGATGGCCTTTTCCGTGTTCCGGTCTTCACCAGCGTGCGGTCGGTAGCCCCACTCGATCGCGAATTTGTCATACGGCCCGACCAGTGGCATAAAGCACGTGTCGTCCCCAGGCTGCGCGACGTAGTTGAAGCGAGCGTAGTCCATGATGGATGGCGCGACGCCCATTTCACACACGAAGCGTGTCCGGAGCTGCTCAACCGGGTAGGCGGACGAAGCCTGCATGTTGTGCTGCAGCCCGATCGTGTGTCCGACCTCATGGGCTGAGACGAAGCGGATCAGTTCACCCATGACTTCGTCCGAGAACGTCACGCCACGGGCTTCCTCGTTCGCCGCCGCGGTCTGAATGAAGTACCAGTTGCGCACCAGGTTCATGACGTTGTGGTACCACTGGATATCGCTTTCCAGGATCTCACCCGATCGCGGATCGTGTACGTGTGGGCCCGAAGCGTTCTGGACGTCGGAGGCCAGGTAACGGATGACCGAGTAGCGAGCGTCCTCTGGGTCCCAATTCGGATCGTCCGGTGCATCCACCGCGATGATCGCATTGCTGAAGCCCGCTGCCTCGAAGGCAGCCTGCCAGTCCTCGACGCCCTGCTTGAGGTAAGGCACCCATTTGGGCGGCGTCGCCGGGTCGATGTGGTATACGATGGGCTGGACCGGATCGACCAACTCGCCCCGCGCGAACGCGGCCGGGTCGCTCGGCTCCAGGCGCCAACGCGTTACGTAACACGTCTCGACCGCTCGCTGAGTGTCGAGCCCGTAATCTGTCTGACTCGTGCTGAAGTAGCCGACGCGTTCGTCGCACATGCGCGGCTCCATCGGATTCTCAGGGAGGAGGAGCATCGAATGATGCATCTCCATTGAGAGTGTGTTGCTGGCAGAGTTCGAAGGCGGCTCCGTTGCATCGTACGTGAGCACGCGTCTCACTTCGACGTTCCTAGGGAACGCCGAGGCGCGCATCACGTAGGTCCGATCCGCGTCGACGCGGCGCACGCTGTATGCCGTTCGACGGGACTTCTGGAGGCCTAGAAGCGCGATGTCCTCCGTGAACAGGTCTGTCACTTCAACCACGACCGCCATCGAGTCCTCAGGCATCGTCTCGACGTCGAACGCCATGATGATGGGTTCAAAATTCGAATTTCTCACGGCACCTGCGATCGCTGTCGTGTCGTCTGCGAAGTTCTGGTAACTCACCAGACGTAGGAGGACGCGATCGCCTTCACGTTCCCAGCGCACCGTGGAGGTGTTGGCCTTCGATCCGCCGTATCCCGCACCAGAGGGGGTACGCGCGATCCGGGTGAGGAGCACCATCTCACGGCCCATCATGTCGAGAGGGATCTCGTAGAAGAGATCAGTGCCAATCATGTGTGTGTCGAATAGGCCTTGGCTGGATACGGCTTCGTCGGTGATGACGTCGCTGTATGACGTTCCTTCGCCCTCGTCCTCCTCATCCGCTTGTTCTTCTTCCTGCCACACGAATGGGGATGCGGAGAGATGTGCGGGGACGAAGGCCGAGGTGGCCAAAGCGAGTAGGAGCGTCAGTAAGGTGTCTGAGCGTTTCATGTTCGTTCTCCGAAGTTCGGGTGCAAACGAAGAGGGCGGCCGACAAAGTATCCGGCCGCCCTCCATCCTACCAGCGCGTTCTGTGCGCTTCCGGGATCTCCGCCAGTCGGCCCGGAGCGTGTGTTGGCAGGGTCCAAGCGAGTTGCTCGCCGAGTTGGGAGAATGTTGGCGAGCGTCCCGACCGCTGCCAAAACCAAGGGCACTCCGATGAATGTCACGGGATGGGTGGGGCTGATCCCGAACACCAGGTTTCCAAGGAGCCGACTGCGGCCGAACGGAGCCACCAGCCCGCACGATCATTAGGGTGAGCGCCATGGACACTTGTGCCGTGACCAAGAAGCCCCGGGCTCGCTTGCCGGACCGATCTCTGTCTGCCGAGCGCCCATCTCGGAGTGGGGCTTGTGGCTCCGCCGAAGACGCACGCAGGGCCGGGAACAGGCCGAAGACGAGCGGGGCGGCGAGTGAGACGAGTAATGTGAACGCCAGTACCCGCCCGTTTAGTTCAGCCATGTTGAAGCTCTCCTCGGTGCCCGCGGAGATCCAAACCATCGCCCAGTTCAATTTGTACGCGAACGCGATGCCGAGCCCGGCTGCTGCGAGCGAGATCAACAAGCTCTCGGTGAGGAGATGGCGAATCAGTCGCTGAAGACCCGCTGCCGGAGGGCCGAGGCGGGTTTCAGCCGTCGAGAATCGCTTGCAATTCCTGGAGTAGATGTGCGGAGTTCGCGCCTGTTACAGGTCCCGTAGCGATGTCCAACGGGCTTCCGTCGGGACGGGCGAGCACCCCGCCGGCCTCTCGGACGAGCACGAGCCCGGCCGCGAAATCCCACGGCATGAGGATCTTCTCCCAGAACGCGTCGAGTGACCCCTGTGCGAGGTAGCAGAGGTCCAGCGCTGCGGCTCCAGCCCGCCTTACGCCCGAAGCAGCAGGGAGCACCCGACCAAGCTCACCTAGGTACTCAGGGAGGACTTCGAGGATCTTGAACGGAAATCCGGTCCCGACCATCGCAGAACTCAGTGGCCGTTCTGACGAGACCGAAATTCTCCGCCCGCCTTTGAAGGCGCCGTGCCCCTTTGCGGCCCACCACCGCTCCCCACTGGATCCACTCGCGACCGCTCCAGCCACAGGATCACCGTCCACGGCTACCGCCACAGAAGCACAGTAGTGTGGGTGGGCGTGAAGGAAGTTGGCTGTTCCATCTAAAGGATCCACAATCCACAGTGGGCGCCCATCCCAGCGCGCGAGCTGCTCCTCGACCGACTCGTCACTCTCCTCCGCGAGGATCAAGTGATCCGGGTGATTCCTCTGAATCACAGCGAGTGCTACTTCTTGAGCGTCGATGTCGGTCTGGGAGACGTAGTCGGCCCTGGCCTTGATCGTGGCGCCAGCCAAGAGGACCCGACCCGCGTCTCTTCTGTGAATTGCTACTGCAGCCTCAGCCGCCTCCCGGGCCGTGTTGAGCAGAGAGTCCAGCCCGGCGTCAGCCCCCACGCTTGGTCCACAGCCCGACCATGCAGAACGCAGATGTCGAGTACTCCAGCGGAATGCTACTCGCGCTTGGGAAGAGTTCGATGACCTCGACCTCTACGGTGTTCAACGCCATGAACTCGCTCACGTCATCGCCCGAGCGTACAACCCGTATTCCGTCCAGCCAGATCTCAGGGGCGCACCCTGCGTTGCCCTGCTGCATTCCTCGCCGAAAGCGCATCTGGTAGCGGAAGCCCGCGCCGGTCACTGAGGTACTGGGTAACCCTTGCAGCATCTGAGCGACCGGGCCGTAACCGCGGCGTTTGAAGTCGGTGGCTGTGAGATAGATGCCGCCGAGGCCACGTTCCATACGCTCAAACACTGGTTGCAGCTTTCTGGCTACAGCACGGGAGCGCACCGTGACTTCGATACCGTCCAGGGGAATGGCCTCTTCCTCCACCGGGATCCATGCGTCGTACGAGGTCCCGGGCTGGGTGTCTATAGCCCACTCCCGCGCTGTGTATCCCAGATGGTCTGCCCGGATACGGATCGGACCGGGGCGTACGTCACCCAACACGAAACGCCCGTCGTACCGCGTTAGGACCTGTCGGCCTGTGGCCATGTCTGTGATCTCGGCGTTCTCGACTCCGTCGCCCGTACTCGCAACGACCACTTGCCCCCGAATATGGGCGATTCGCTCGTCGCCGAGAGTCTCCTCAACGTCCGCGATGCCCATCGAAGCCATAGAGATCGTCACGCCGACCTGTGCCAGCTGGATGGGGCCGACTTCGATGATCTCGGGTGCCGCACCGAAGCCGGTCTTTTCAGCGACGACCACATAACGCTCGGGCCCGTTGGCCTGAAAGGAGAAGCGCCCCAGGATGTCGGTGCGTGTGGTATCGATCGGCTCGAGGGTCCGGCTGAGCAGACGGATCAGGACCCCACCCAGAGGAGCTCCGGAATCTTCGCCAAAAACAAAACCGCGCACGTTCTGCGCGGATGCGGCGGCAGGAGCCAGGGCGAGCACCAGAAGTGCGAAGCTGACGATTCTCAAGATTCGAAGATTCATGGTGCGAGCCATAGGGTGCGACGGCGATCAGGGTCCCCGATCTGAAAGGCACCCGCTAAGTTAGCGTGCCGGCGGAGGGGAGACATCCTCCGCCCTGTACCAACGTACGCACTCAACCTCTCCTCGTTCCGATCCCATGAACGAAAACACCACGACCGGCCGAAAGAAGCGCGTCTTCAGCGGCATGCAGCCGTCCGGAGAAGCACACCTGGGTAACTATCTAGGGGCGCTTCGCCGTTGGGTGAAGATGCAAGACGAGTACGACTGTCTTTGGTGTATCGTGGACGAGCACGCCATCACAGCGGGCGGAGATCCTGCTGAGATGCCGAAGAACGTCTTCGATCTCGCCGTGTCGTACCTCGCCGTGGGCCTCGATCCCGAAAAGGCCATCATCTTCGTACAGTCGGATGTCCAGGAGCACACGAGCCTCGCTTGGCTGTTCAACGCGGTCACGCCCGTGGGTGACCTCGAACGGATGACTCAGTACAAGGACAAGTCGCAGCATTTTGAGTCGATCCCTGCTGGGATTCTCAACTATCCGATTTTGCAGGCCGCGGACATCCTCTTGTACAAGGGCGAGGGAGTGCCCGTGGGTGAAGACCAACGTCAGCACCTTGAACTCACTCGGGAGATCGCTCGGAAATTCAATGCGGCGTACGGAGAGACCTTCCCGATCACTGAGCCGCTCATTGAGAAAAATGTTGGGCGGATCATGGGGCTCGACGGCAACGCCAAGATGAGCAAGTCGCTCAACAACACCGTGCCGATGTTGTCTGAACCGGAAGATGTGTGGGCCCGGGTGCGCACTGCGGTCACGGATCCGCAGCGGGTTCGCAGGGACGACCCTGGGCGGCCTGAGGTGTGCAACGTCTTCAGCCTGCATCAGTTCTTCGCGAGTGAAGACGCCCGCACCGACATCGAAACACGGTGCCGAGGAGGTACGATCGGTTGTGTGGACTGCAAGCGTATCCTGGCGGACAACATCGCGGAGGCCTTTGGCCCGTATCGTGAAAAGGCCGCCTACTACAACGCGAATCCGAGTGAGGTGCGCCAGATCCTGGATGATGGCGCAGAGCGGGCGCGTACGATTGCCCGCGCTACGATCGATGAGGTGAAGTCAAAGATGGGACTGCACTGGCGCGATGCCCTGTAGCGACCAGGGCGCGGCCTTTCGCGAGGCTGCGTCCGGGTAGCTATTATCGGTGAATCGCTGAGACGCTTCGGAGGATCATCCATGCAGGAATTGTTCAAAGCCGCCATTGAGCGCGGCGCGAGCGACATCCATATCAAGACGGGTGACTTCATTCGCGCGCGTATCCACGGTGAACTTCAGCCGCTCACGCAGCAGCGGTTGTCCGTGGAGCAAGTGACGGGTATCGCGCTCAAGTTGATCCCTCACGAAGAGGATCGACAGAACTTTGATAAGATGCTGGACTACGACTGTTCGTGGGGCATTCCAGGCGTGGGCCGGTTTCGTGTGAACATCATGAAGCAACGCGGCTCGCCCATGATCGTCATGCGCTCCATCCCAATCGAGATTCCGTCGACGAGCGACTTAGGCTTGCCGCCGATGGTCGACAAGATCGCGAACCACGAACGAGGTCTGATTCTGGTGACCGGTGTCACGGGATCGGGCAAGAGTTCGACGATGGCGGCCATGATCGACTGGATGAACAAGAACAAGGCGCTTCACATCGTCACGCTCGAGAACCCTATCGAGTTCCTGCACCGCGACAACAAGTCTTCCATTTCGCAGCGGGGCATCGGCACCGACACCGAGTCCTTTGTCTCGGGCCTGCGTGCGGTGCTGCGCCAGGACCCCGATGTGATTCTCATTGGTGAGATGCGAGACAAGACCACGATTGAGATTGCCCTAAAGGCGGCTGAGACGGGTCACTTGGTGGTGTCCACGCTGCACACAAAGAACGCCACGCAGACGATTTCGCGTATCATCGCGGTCTTCCCGCCGGAAGAGCAGGACATGATCCGGATTCGACTCGCAGAGTCGCTTCAGGCGGTCCTTAGTCAGCGCCTCGTGCAGAAGAAGGATGGCGGGCGGGTGGCCGCTATGGAGATCATGCCCGTGACGGCTACGATCCGGGACTGCATTCGGGACCCGGTCCGCATGGACGACATCTCGAATCTGATCGCAGATGGGAAGGATCATTATGGCTCCCAGACCTTCGACCAGCATCTCATGGATCTCGTGAAGAGCGGAGTGGTGGACTTCCAACTCGCCATGGCTGCCGCAAGCAACTCGGCGGACTTTGATTTGAAGATGAACATGTTCAACGACCCGGCGGGTGGCGAGAAGGCCGGAGATGGGAACATGCAAGACGAAATAACCCAGATTTTCGGAGGCTAGGACCAAAATATGATCGACCTCAGCGGTACTTTTCTGCCGGTTACTACACCGTTTGACCCTGTCACCGGCGACATCGATGTCGTCGCGTTCCGCGCCAATCTCAGGCGTTGGTTCGAGGACCCGATCAGCGGAATCTTGATCGCTGGTTCGACCGGGGAGTCCGTCTTCCTGGATGAAGCTGAGTGTAAGGACCTCATCGAAGCTGCTCGCGAGGTCGTCCCTGCGGACAGGATCATCATCGTAGGTACCGGTGGAGAGTCCACCCGACACACCATTCGCAATTGTGAGCAGGCTGCTGCCGCTGGAGCCGATGCGGTCTTGGTGAGTCCGCCCGCGTACTTCAAAGGTGCCATGACACCCGAGGTGCTGGACCGGCACTACCGGGCGGTTGCCGCGGGATCCCCGTTACCGGTGCTGATCTACCAGGTGCCCCTACGTCTCAGCACGTTGGAGTTCCCGACCGGACTGGTTGCCGAACTGTCGCGCGTCGACAACATCGTGGGCATCAAGGACTCGCGCGGTAAGCTCGAACTCGTCGGGGAACTCGTCGAAGCATGTGCTGACGATTTCCAGGTCATGGTAGGGTCGGGGGCCATTCTCTATGGCGCCCTCGAAACCGGTGCGGTCGGCGGAATCGTCGCCGTGGGCCTGATGGCTTCCAGTGCCGCCGCGCACATCTCGGTCGCATTCAAGGATGGACGGACCGCGGAAGCCGGCCAACTCCAAGAACGCATCGTCCCGGTCCATAATCAGATCGTCGGCGGCATGGGAGTTCCCGGAGTGAAGGCAGGCATGGACATCCTTGGCTTCAACGGCGGCGCACCCCGCCCTCCGCTGGCACCAGCGTCCGACGCACGAATCGAAGAGATCCGAGGCATCCTGGACGCAGCCGGCCTACTGGAAGGCGTTGTAGTCTAGGACGGGACCACCGCGTTTCGGAGTTCCCGGCGAGGGCGCTTCGTTCGGGCTGGTTTTGTCCGGGCGTCTTGTCACTGCGTCGAGTCATCTTCGTTTCTCGCTCACTTCGCTCCGAGGCATAGCCTCGAGCCGTCGCTGGGAACTCCGAGACACGGTGGCCCCTCCCGTTCCTTCTGGGCACGGGGGTTGTAGCCTTTCTTCGTGGCTGGCGGTGTGCCTCCACTGAGTGGAGGTGCCAACGAACCACAAACGCAAAACGAACAGCCACATCGAAGCAGGGGTTCGTTGACACCCCCCGAAGCCCCGCCTAGCTTTTCCCAAAGGATACACCGGTCAAACGGGCCATCCCCCGCGCGGGGAGGGCCCGTTTTCTCGTGCCCCAGACCCCGCGTTGTTCAGGCTTTCAAAACGCGCTGGAGATCATGCCTGCTCAGGGTAAGTGCACCGTCATCGTCGGTTGCCAGTGGGGAGATGAGGGGAAAGGGAAGATTGTCGATGTCCTGTCGGAGGGTGTCGACATCGTCGCTCGCTACCAAGGCGGGGCGAATGCCGGTCACACAGTTCACGTCGGCGAGTCTGAGTTCATCCTTCATCAGATCCCTTCGGGGATTTTGCACGACGGAAAACGCTGCCTTCTAGGCAACGGCGTCGTGCTCGATATCCGGCAGTTCTTCGATGAATACGATGCGCTGGTGAAGCGCGGGATCGATCTCACAGGTCGCGTGGGTGTGAGCCAGCGGGCACAGCTGCTACTTCCCTACCACCGCATGCTTGACAAGGCGGCTGAGGGGGCGGCGACCACGAAAATCGGCACGACAGGCCGCGGAATTGGACCGGCCTACGAGGACAAGGCCGGACGTCGCGGTGTACGCGTGATCGACCTCGGGAACCCCGAGCGCTTGGCGAAGCTGGTTGATTCGGCCAAAGAGCGCGTATGTCGCCGTTTGGATCAGCTCGGTGTCGGGACAGGGGAGCTGGATGCCGCCATGGAAGAGGCTATGAGCCTCGGTGAGCGACTGCTTTCGCTTTCGACGGACACCGGCCCGGAAATTTCTGCGGCGCTCCGTGCCGGGAAGCGTGTGCTTCTCGAAGGCGCTCAAGGGACCGCTCTCGACCTGGATCACGGCACATACCCCTTCGTTACGTCGTCGAACACGACCGCTGCGGGAGCCGCGACGGGCACCGGAATTGGGCCCACAGCCATCGATTCGGTGGTTGGCGTGGTGAAGGCATATACGACGCGAGTCGGTGAAGGCCCACTCCCCAGTGCGTTCGAGCCTGAGATGGACGAGCATGTTCGTATGCTCGGCGGAGAGTTCGGTGCCACGACCGGTCGGCCGAGACGTTGCGGTTGGTTTGATTCGGTCCTGTCTCGGCATGCTGCTCAGGTCAACGGACTGACTGGCATCGCGGTTACGAAGCTCGATGTGTTGGATACGCTGCCCGAGCTCCAGGTCGCGACCGCGTATCGGATGCCGGACGGGAGTGTCACGGACACGTTCCCTGCAGACACCTGGTCACTTTCCTCTGTCGAGCCGGTCTACGAGACGTTGCCCGGTTGGGAAGCGCCTACGGGGCACGTACGTCGCCTTGAAGACCTCCCTACGAACGCGCGGGCATATCTGGATCGGCTCGAGGAACTGACCCTCGCTAAGGTTGAGTGGATCTCTGTGGGTACGAAGCGCAACCAGATTATTCCCGTCGATTGACGGAACCCGCACGCTAGCGACGCCGTAGAGGGATCATGTTCGACGAACTCAGCTCAAAACTAGACGGAGCGCTCAAGAAGCTCCGGCAGCGTGGCGTTCTCAACGAGGCCATGATCAAAGAGGGCCTCCGGGAGGTACGGAGGGTCCTGCTCGAGGCCGACGTGAATTTCCAGGTCACGCGCGAGTTCTTAGGCCGGGTACAAGAGAAGGCCCTCGGCGAAGCGGTCCTCAAGGCGGTGTCTCCAGGTCAGCAGATCGTCAAGATCGTCCATGACGAATTGGCCTATCTGTTTGGTGATGGGCCGACTGTCATCGAGCATCCCTCCAAGCCGCCCACTGTCATTCTCATGGTCGGGCTGCAGGGCTCCGGAAAAACTATTTCGGCGGCCAAGCTGGCTCGCCGCTTCGGACGCGAGGGCCGGACGCCTCTGCTGGCGGCCTGCGACCTTCAGCGCCCAGGGGCCATCGAGCAGTTGAAGATGCTGGGGGAACAGATCGGCACGCCGGTGGTCGCGGGTGACTTCGAGGGCGATCCGGTCGCTGCGGCTTCGGCTGCCAAAGAAAAGGCGGTGGCCGACAATCACTCGGTCCTCATCGTGGATACCGCGGGTCGTCTCCAGATCGAGGAGGCGCTCATGGGCGAGTTGGGGCGCATTCGTGATGCGGTGCAGCCCCACGAGATCCTGCTCGTTGCAGACGCGATGACGGGGCAGGAGGCAGTGAAGATCGCCCAGGGCTTCGACGAGGCTTTGGGGATCACCGGTGTTGTCATGACGAAGATGGACGGTGACGCGCGTGGCGGTGCCGCTCTGTCCATCAGGGGCGTGACCGGGAAGCCGATCAGGTACGTGGGTGTCGGCGAGGGCGTGGATGACCTCGACGCGGCGGACCCTCAGCGACTCGCGGGTCGCATCCTCCAGATGGGTGATGTGATCGGGCTGGTCGAGCGTGCTCAGGTCACCATGGATATGGAGGAGCAGGAGAAGCTCCAGAAGAAGGTGCTCGGGGAAGGGCGCTTCACGCTCGAAGATTTCCTCGTGGCCATGCGCCAGGTACAGAAGATGGGCCCACTCGATCAGCTGCTGAAGCTGATTCCAGGGGCGGGACGCATGAAGATCCCGGCTGCGAACATGGACCCCAAGCGTATGAAACACGTGGAAGCGATCATCTTGTCGATGACGCCCGATGAGCGCAGGAAGCCGGCGATCTTGAACGGTTCACGCCGCGCCAGGATCGCGAAGGGCAGTGGTCGCCCCGTCGCCGAAGTGAATCGCCTCATGAAGCAGTTCAAGGAGATGCGGAAATTCATGAAGCAGATGAAGGGCATGATGGGTGGCGGGGGCGGCGGGATGCCCGGAATGGGCGGGGGTCTCCCCGGGATGCCGTTCGGGCGCTGAGTCCAGCCGATGATGTATGCGAATTCCGCTGAGACTACTGCAGGAGTTCAACCACCCGCTCGCGAAGGGCTATGACACGGGCTCGGATGGCTGAATCCTCAGCCAACCACCGCTCGCCCTCATTCCAGGTCAATGTGACCATCTCAAGGGCAGCCCTCGAGTCGAGACCGGCGGGGCTCCCAGCCTCCAGACGGTCGACGTAGTAATCGAACACGAACTCCGTGACGCCCGGTCCCACCGTGTTTTCATACCCGCCCTCCACCGAGTCGGCCAGCATCGCACTTCTGACGGCGAGAAAGCCGTCCTGAAGGAATTGATCCGCGTGCTCCTGATGGGCGGGTCCATTCCCGACCATGCGCCTCAGCGCCACGAACACGGCCACGCGCGGTAGCTCCTGCGCCTGAATAAACGTGCTCATGTACCCACTGGGTTCGTTGAACGCCTCTGGATGATACGAATAGGCCAGGTACATCCAGCGGGCACCGATGATGTAGATCGACGCGATCACACGGTCAAAACCCGCGTAGTTTTCCTGGTCTGTCGTTACACCACTGAGCGCGATCGCCGACGTGCCCACGTCCCACCAGGCCTGCGCCACCTCGACGGGCACCGCCTCAGGCGCGCCGAGGCGCAGGTAGTGCTGCGCACCGAGACTTGCCATCCAGCGGCGTGCGTCGAAACAAGGGTCCGGGTCCAGTTGCCAACACAACAACTCGGGCCCTTCGGTCGCGGCCTTGAACGGTTCTAGGACACGGAGGAGATTGGATTCGGTCGGGTCGGAGTAGTAGGCAGCTAGCCTGGTCCGTATGGCACCTCCCGAGTAATCCAGCACCTCCCTAGGAAGCCGGACGTCCGGCATCCAGTCTTCGGCGGAATCTTCCAGTGACCACTCGGGCATCGCGAGCGGGACTTGGAGAGATCTCGGGTTGATGGCCCGCAATACATCGGCCGTCAGGCCGGTGGGCCACCCGGACGTTCCGAGCGCGTCGCTCCAATACTTCTGATCGCCTTCCCCAACCCCCCCACCAGGCTGAAACGGAGGGCTCCCGAACGAAACAACGGGCTTCAAGGTCTCGATGTACGCCGTGATGTCTAGGCTCGTCGCACTGTCTACATGACTCAGGCTGCGCCGGAACACATCGAAACTCGAGAAACCGAAGGCCGCGAGATCGTAACCGTCGTGACTTGAGTGACACTGCGCACAACTCTGCACGAACCCGATGTGCCCCGCTACCGGATTACCCAGCGCGTTGGGCGGCGTGACTGGCTCCGGCCCGGTCACGGTTGGCTCGCAACCCGTGAGCACAGCCATCAGGACGATGACGAACGCCGACACCCGCACGCGGGCGATTTCGCCCACTGTGGGTGGACGCTCATGCTGTGGACGGCTGCAGCTCGTCAAATCTCGACTGCCTGTCGCTGAAAGTGGCTCAGAACCTTGGGAAATGTAAGCTACGTCAAGCCTATTGCGCAAAGCTGATCAATCCCGTGCCTACACGGCTTCGTGGGCCACGGAGGCGACGCCATCGAGCTCGCGTTTCTCACGGAGAGGTCGGTCCTTCGAATCATCTTCTGCTCGACCTCCAGCCAGTCGGAGTGGTCTACGTCGCGTCAAGTGGTTCCGGCGGACAGGGTAGGATCTTCCAGTTCGCGGTTAGCGACCACCGTGGTGTCGCTCCGGCAGCGACACCGTCCACGGCCTGGGTAGAGGATCAGCACGTCTTCAGTGGGGACACGATCAAGGTGCCGGTGTGGCTTGATGTCTCGGGCTCGGGGCAAGCGGCGGGTTGGTTCGACGCCGGCCTGTCGTGGGACACTACAAAGGTGGCCTTCGTAGAGATCACGGGTGCGGATTGGGCCGGGGTCTTCACGCCCGACCTCGCATCGGTGAGCCAAGGTACCGTCTCGTTCGTGGCGACCAATCCTGACGGGGCCGAGAATACGGATAGCACCAGAGCCGCCGAACTCGAGATGGTCATCCTGCAAGCACCGGGAGACACGACTCGGATTGATCTCCACGTCTCGTCACTGCTGAGTACGGGTGAAACTGATCTCTCCATCGGCATGTCGGTATACGACGCGCTCTTGTCTACTGGAGTGGGCATGTGGGGTGATGCGAGTGGTGATGGCAGTCTGACTTCATTGGATGCACTGATGTGCCTCACGGCGGTCGTTGGTGGATTGCTGCCCGTCGGGTCAGACGCGTCCGCCTGCGATGTGGCGCCCGATCTCGATCTGAACCAAGACGGTGAGCCGGAGTCCTATGACGGCACTGTGACTGCGCTCGATGCGTTGGCAATTCTCACGCAGATTGTCGCGAAGCCGCTACCGGCTGCCTTCCGGGCGGGACGGCCGCGTTAGCCAGCGGTCAGCTAGCCTGACTGTGTTCGGCGGCCGCGTTCCCCGCTGCTCGCCCAGTCGACCAGGCCCACAAGAAATTGTGGCCACCAATAGGTCCGAAAGCGTCTAGGATCTCCCCACAAAGGTAGAGGCCTGGGGCGCGACGACTCTCGAGCGTTCGAGGGTCCACTTCGGACAGTGCCACGCCACCACCGGTGACCTCCGCTTTCTTGTATCCCTCGTCGCCCGTCCAGGGGAGTGGATACCTCGAGAGTGCTGCGACGAGCCGCTGGCGTTCATCGCGCTTTAGCTGGGACGTCCGGGCGTCCAGCGGCACGCCGCACTCAACCAGCAATGCGTCGGCGAGTCGCTTCGGAATGGCGTCGGCGACCAGCGACCTCACGGCGGAGTGGCCTCCCAAGAGCCGGGCATTCCAGGTCTCCGCATCATCTGCGGTCCACTGGACCGTGATCTCTTGGCGTTCGCCGTCGGTTCGCCCTCGGATGGCCAGGTGGGACGCGTCGAGTACGGTGGGGCCGCTCCAACCCCGATGCGTGAAGAGGAAGCCACCTCGAGTTGAGAAGGCCGGCTTTGTTCCTGGGGCCGAGAGCGTCGCGGTCAGCGAAATGCCGGAGAGGTCCACGTGGGGATGGGGTGTGGCGGTAAGGGGCGTCAGGGCCGGGTACGTTGAGTGAACCACATGGCCCAGCCGGCGCGCGAGTCCGAGTCCGAACCCGTCGCTGCCAGTGGCTGGCACCGAAAGGCCCCCGGTCGCCAGAATCACCGCCTGGGCGTTTAGCGGTGGGGCGTCGCCCATTTCCACTAGCCAAGCGCCTCCATGGGGTTGGACTTGGGTCACACGGGTGTCGAACCAGATCTGCACGCCGGCCTCCCGTACGCGCCGGACCAACCCGTCGCGGACGTCCCGCGCTTGATGGCTGGCGGGAAACAACTTTCCCGACTCCTCCTCGAGTTCGAGCGGCATCTCAAGCTCCGCCTCGAAGAAGCTTCGTTGCTCAGAGAGCGGCCAGGCGCGTAGCAATTTCTTCAGAGTATTCGGTGACGATTCGGTGGTGTACCGCTCAGGATGAACTACGGAGGGCAGGATGTTGCACCTGCCACCGCCGCTGATCAGGATCTTCCTGCCGCCGTCCTTGCTCCCCTCAATCAGCACGACAGGGGCGCCGGCCCGCGCCGCGAATAGGGCGGCCATTAGGCCTGCCGCTCCGGCACCGACAACGACGACAGGGAACTGTGTTTCTGGCTCGGCGGCTACGTTCGGCTCCCGACTCGGGGGGGGGTGATCGGGCCGAAGCTACGAACGTGGCTTGGGCAGCGGTAGCCGTGGCGAATGGACCCTTCACTTGGATCGACCCTCATCGCTGTACAGTCACTACCGACTCTTTTATCGTATCCCTCTGTCCAGCGCATGGTAAACAGCTGTCTGGACTCGCCCCTCGCGTCTTTGCGGCGGGCGGACGTACCGTCAGACCATTGAGAACATGTCCGTAAAGATTCGTCTCCGGCGTATGGGCCGGAAAAAGAAGGCCCACTACCGGGTTGTCGTCGCCGATAGCGCTTCCCCGCGTGATGGCCGATTTGTCGAGACGCTCGGCTACTACAAGCCGCTTTCACACCCCGCTCGTCTGGTCATAGATCTGGGGCGCGTCGATCACTGGATCGGAGAGGGTGCACAGCCTTCCACGACGGTGAAGTCGCTGATCTCCAAGGCGCGTGCTGGCGGAGACGCCACGGTCGCTCTGGGCGAGGTCGGGAAAGAAGAGCGTGAGGCCAAACGTGCCGAACAACTCGCTGCCCGCCAAGCTGCCGAGGTAAAGGCCGGTGCTGCTGCCGCTGCTGAAGCTGCTGCCGAGGCTGCTGCTGCCGAAGCTGCGGCTGCTGAAGCTGCTGCTGCTGAAGCTGCTGCAGAGACTGCGGCTGCAGAGGCTGCTGCAGACGCCGAAGCTGAGGAAGCTCCTGCAGAGGAAGCTGCTGCTCCAGAGGCCGAAGCTGAGGAAGCTCCTGCAGAGGAAGCTGCTGCTCCCGAGGCCGAAGCTGAGGACGCTCCTGCAGAGGAAGCTGCTGCTCCCGAGGCCGAAGCTGAGGACGCTCCTGCAGAGGAAGCTGCTGCTC